>LOEZ01000060.1 GCA_001516055.1 Gracilibacter sp. BRH_c7a | reverse complement strand
AACTCCCTTCAATACCTGGAGGACTTAGAAATAACGCTTGAAATAGACAGATGACACCTCGTCATATAAAAGGAAAGGCTCCATAATCTTCCTCTAAAGGATTTAACTTAATCCATTGACAGGTTATAATAAATATCAGTAACCACTCCTGATAGTGAAAAACGGAGGGAGAACAGTAATGATAAAGAAACTTGAAGTCAATAACTTTACAGTCTTTGATAATATGATCATGGAATTTGGCGGAGGCATCGATGTTTTTATCGGTGAAAATGGAACGGGGAAAACGCATCTGCTAAAAATCCTTTATGCCTGCTGTAATAAGGAAGCAAACGACAGTAAAGCTTTTGCATCTTACTTTAGCAGTAGTGGCTGGGCTTCTTTAATCAGAAATGACAATAAAAAGAATGGCGTAGTGATTCGTTTATTTGATGAAAATAATAACGAAATGGCATTTGTTAACGGTTATAACGGCATTCAGAAATACTATTCGATTAAAACTAAATCTGTCTTCATACCGGCAAAAGAAATGCTTTCACACTCGCAAGGATTGCTAGCTCTGGAACGGGAGCGGGATATCCCATTTGACAAAACCCTGATCGATATCGTTGCCAAAGCAGAACTGGGGGAATCGAAAGAAATAACCTCATTTCAACAATCCTTACTATCCTCTATTTCTCAAATTATTGAAGGCAAAGTAATCTTTGAACAGGATGTTTTTTATATTAAGAAGACAAACGGTCTAAAGATAGAATATTCTATGGAGGCCGAGGGACTTCGAAAATTCGGTTTACTTTGGAAACTGATACGTAACGGACTTTTAGACAAAGATACTGTTTTATTCTGGGATGAACCGGAAGCAAATATTAATCCGCAACTTATCCCTAAGCTAGTGGATATTATCTTTGAACTTCAACGGCACGGTGTACAGGTGTTTATAGCAACTCATGATTACAACTTAGCAAAATACTTTGAAGTAAAGCGCCGAATAGGTGATAAGGTTTTATTTCATAGTCTCTATAAGACTGAGGATGGTGTACGAAACGAATCCGGCGAATATTTCGGCACGCTTGAATATAATCCGATTATAGCAGCTGATGAATTACTGCTGGATGAAGTATTTGATAAAAACCTGGGAGATTAGGATGATGAGCAGTACGACTTATCGTGACGAAAACGGTCAATATGAATTTGATTTTTCCTCCTGTTCTGTGTGCCAATACCATTCTTTGGCCCGAAAAACAACTGTCTTGTCTGACGTGGATTTTGTAATTACCGCTCAAGATGAAGTAATTTTTTTTGAATATAAGAATGCCGCTGTTGACGGTGCCGTTAATCCGGATGCTTTTCAACGCAAGCTTAATACAGAAGAGTTTTACCGTAAAACAGCAAAGAAATTCTATAGCAGCTTATTCTTACATTGGGCTTGCCGGGAAAATGAAACAGATCTTCCTATTGTCTACATCCTGCTGATCGAGCACCCGGAAGTGGATGCTAGAGTCAGAAAAATGCTAAGAAGCAGGATATATAGACAATTGCCGGTAGAGTTACAGCAGGAGGAGGCAATTAAGAGAAAACTACTCCAAAAATTTGAGGTTTTAAATCTGTACGAATGGCAAAGTTCGTATCCAGGATTTAAGACTGTGGCAGTAAGCTAACACAGGACAGAAATCTAGATAATATTTATCGAAGATTAAACCACATTTCCTTTTTATGCCATATTGATGATATAATTGTTATGTCTATAAAAAGCATCGTGCCAGAGCGTAAAATTAACGGTTAACCATATTATGAAAAGAGGGGACATATGGATATAGCAGCCAGAAAAGAGCTTGAAACGATTAAGCAAGCCATCTTAAAAACCGTGAATGCCAATGAAATATATTTGTTTGGCTCCTATGCCAATGGAACGTCTCATAGTGACAGCGACTTTGACATCTATGTGGTTATCCCTGATGATAGTATGCGCCCGATTGAAGCGATGCAAAAAATTGGTGGAGCGATTAGCCGAAAAGATATTCGGGCAGTAGACATTATTGTCGGGAAGGAAAGCGTATTTAACCAGCGTAAGCAACTTCCTACCATTGAAAGGACAATTTTCAGAGATGGTGTGAGACTCTATGGACAAGAACAGCGTAGTCAAAGCATGGTATGATTTTGCCAATAATGATTTGACAGCCGCAAAATATCTATTGGGACTACATCCACTTAAACTGGAAATTATATGTTATCATTGCCAGCAATCAGCTGAAAAGATACTAAAAGGATTTCTTATTGATAAGAACATTGACCCGCCGAAAACACATGATTTTAAATTGCTTTGGAGAATGTGCGTGGAAATTGCAGATGGTTTCGAATTGTATGTAAAAATTCCCGAGCAAAAAGCTCAGGAGTTTTTTTTCTGTGAAGAAACTCATATCTTATACCTTGCCATTTAAGATATCAGAAAGAATTTTGAGATCATTTGAGAAACCTCTCCACCTCTAGCTGCGATTGTTGGTCTACTTTGATCTAGTAATTGTTGCATCTGCGTTCCACGGGCGATATTTACAGTTGAAGCACTTCGTTTTATTTCTCCTTAAAGTTCGTTAACTTCATCCCATACTTCTATATTTTACCATACCCTTTGAAACAATTTGAGAAATATTGACAATATACTAAGAAAATTATCTCTTTGTAGAACTCATCCTGATAAAAAAAGGTTACAACTTTTGTAAAGGAAAAAGATGTAACCTGTCGAAAACTATATTTAATTTAAGAATTGTCTGGATAAAAATGATAGAAAGTATTCTGACTAGTTATAACAAGTCAGAATCTAAACGAATGAAGGTATTTAGATGGCACAGCAAAAAACTGAGCTCTTAGATCATATGTCTTTTGAATTCCTAGAGTTATTACGAAAGAAAAATCCAGCTTGGCGTTTGTTAGCCTCACCTCAGGCGCCTTTCGTTGCGGCCTTTCTTTATAAAGAATTTATTGCGCAAAACAGGCGGCAGATTGCGGAACAAGAGCTGATTAGCCGTTTGGAAAGCTATATCGATTTTCTAAGTCAAGGGCGGAGTGATACGCTTTTTCCCCGTACAGGACGGGAATACCTGGATGCCTGGGCCAATGATGAGCATGGGTGGCTCCGGAAATTTTATCCCCAGGGACAGGACGAGCCTCACTTTGATATAACCTCCCTGGCCCAAAAAGCCATTGAGTGGCTTCTGAGCCTAAGGCAGCAAGCTTTCATCGGCACGGAGTCGCGCCTGATAACCGTATTTGAACTCCTGCACCAGATTGTGGAGCGTTCGGAAACGGATCCCGAATTGCGCCTGGCGGAGCTTGAACGGCGCAAAGCTGAAATTGAACAGGAAATCATCCGAGTGCAAAACGGACAAGTGGAGTTGTTCGATGAAACACAGATTAAAGAACGGTTTTGGCAAGCCATGACCACAGCCCGGGAGATCCTTGCCGATTTCCGAGCTGTAGAACAGAATTTCAGGGAATTGGATCGCGGTATGCGGGAGCGAATTGCCACCTGGGATCGGGGAAAAGGAGAGTTATTGGAATCAATCTTTGAGGAACATGACGGAATCGCCCAGTCGGAACAAGGGAAAAGTTTCGCAGCATTCTGGAAATTTTTGATGTCGTCATCCTATCAGGATGACTTTCAGGATACGCTAGATAAAGTTTTACAATTAAGACCCGTGCAGGAAATGGGTATTAGCCGAAATATCAATCATATTCATTATGACTGGGTAAATGCTAGTGCCCATGTTCAAGAGACGGTTGCGGCTTTATCGCAACAATTAAGACGATATGTGGATGAGAATTTTCTGGAAGAAGAACGTCGGATCAATCAGATCGTGCGGGAAATTGAAGGAAAAGCTGTATCCGTACGCAATAACCAGCCTAAAGCATGGGAAATGGAAATCGACGGTGTAAAGCCGGAAATTCTATTACCTTTGGACAGGCCTTTATTCTCACCTCCTCAGCGGCCTGAGATTAAAGATGATACAGTTGATGCAGGCGATGAGGATATATCGGCGGAAGCACTTTTTTCCCAGGTTTATGTGGATAAAGAAAAATTGACAGACCGGATCGGCTACATGCTGCAGACCCAGGATAGAATTACCTTGGCGCAAATTATTGAATACTATCCTTTGGAGTTAGGACTGAGCGAGCTGATTACCTATCTGGTCATTGCCGGTGAAAATCCGCAGGCCGCTTTCCATCCTGAAGATTTGGAAAAAGTGTTCTGGGAAGATGAAACGGGAAAGAAACGGGTGGCAAGCATAGCTAAGGTTATTTTTCAACGGTCTTAAATGCCGGTTTGGGGAGGACGACTATGAATAATTTAGATGATTTAGCATTTTCGCGTGCTTTGGTGGCACTCTTCAAGAATGTTGTCTTTAAAGAAGAGGAGCAGGAACACTGGGAAATTATTACGAAAAAGAAAAATGATATAGAAGACTATGTAAGCAAAATAGGCCTGACGCTGATCGTTGATGAAATGGACGGTTATTGCTATTTAAAGCAGCGTTCTTATGGAGAAGGGGAGGAGGCAATTCCACGCTTGGTGCCCCGTCATGCCTTGAGTTACCCGGTGAGTCTACTGCTTGTACTCCTCCGGAAGCAATTGTTGGAGTTCGATTCAACAACGGGAGACCAGCGCCTTATTGTAACCAAACAGCAGATTGCAGAGAGGATGAGTATATTCTTGAAGGATACCACGAATGAAGCCAAACTGGTCGCTGATATTGATAAACACATTGAACGCGTTGAAAAAATGGGATTCTTGCGCCGCCTGCGAGGTAGCGAGGACAGGTTCGAGGTGCAGCGTATCCTCCGTAGTTTTGTTAATGGAGAGTGGCTAAATAATTTTAACGAGCGGCTTGAAATGTACCAGCATTATGCTAACGGTGGTAAATTGAAAGAAGGGGAGTAGCTTGCTATGACTATGAGTTTGTTTAACCTGGAGCAGGATGATCCCGGTATGCTCTTCGGGAAGACACCAGGGTTTCGTTTACACAAGCTTGAAGTATATAACTGGGGGACCTTTGACGGCAAAGTCTGGACTTTTTCTCCTAGCGGGGAAACGGCACTATTAACCGGCGATGTAGGTTCAGGGAAATCGACCCTTGTCGATGCTTTGACGACGCTGTTGGTCTCGCCCAGGAAAGTGGCTTACAATAAAGCAGCCGATTCCAGTGCTAAAGAGCGTTCTATCAACTCGTATGTCCGAGGATATTTCGGGCAGAAAAGAAGTGAAGCTGGAGCAGGACAGCCTGATTCCTTGCGGGATATTAATCATTATTCCGTTTTATTGGCTACGTTTCAGGATCAAGGGCTATCCCAGTGTATCACGTTGGCTCAATTCTTCTGGTTTCAGGATCCCCAGAAACTTCCCGCCCGTTTTTATATTGTGGCCGACAGGGAAATGCGGATTTCCCAGGACTTTTCCAAGTTTGACAAGGATGTCCGGTTGCTGAAAAAACGCCTGAAGAATAGCAGCGGGGTACAGGTGTTTGAGGACTATACCCGTTATGCAGAATTTTTCCGGCGCAAGCTGGGTATTGAACAGGAACAAGCGTTGGATCTATTCCAGCAAACGATTTCCATGAAAAAGGTTGAGGCTTTAACCGATTTCGTACGGGCTAATATGCTGGAAAATCCGAATACGGCCGATGATGTCGAGAAGTTGATCAAGCATTTTCATGACTTGAACTCTGCTCATGAGGCTGTGCTTAAAGCAAAAAAACAGATTCAACTGTTAAATCCGATCGTTGAACAAGGAAACCGCTGCAGGGAATTGGAAAATAAAGAAAAAATATTAGGAAAAGCGCGTCTGGCTTTGAATCCCTGGTTTGCAGAGCAAAAGATAGAATTGTTGACTGTGAAAATCACCCGGTTTGAACAAAACCTAATTCTTGCCACGGCAGCACGGGAACAGGCAGAAACGGTCAAAGGTCAAATCGAGAAAAATATAAAAGAAACAGAAAGAGCTATTTATGCCAATGGCGGCGATGCAATTGAAGCACTAAAAATAGATATTATAAACAGCAAGCAAACGCTCGAGCGTATCCGAAAAGATTTTTTAAATTATGACAATCAAGCCAAAAAGTTGGAACTTCCCTTGCCGGATTCCTTAAATATTTTTATCGATAACCGGAGGAAGCTACCGGAATTAAAGAATGCTGAAGAACAATTGCAGGGACTGTTACAGGAAGATTTCGTAACTGCTGCCACGGAAGGTGACAGCGCGGAAAAAGAAGCCAATAAAATAGCTGCCGAACTGGAGTCTCTTCGTTCTCGTAAATCGAGTATTCCCCGAAACTACATTGAGAAACGGAAACAGCTTTGTCAAAGCCTTGATATCGCGGAAGATGAACTGCCTTTTGTAGGTGAATTGTTGGAAGTCAGAGCTGACGAAGAGAGCTGGGAAGGTGCGATCGAAAGGCTGATGCATAATTTCGGCCTGTCGCTGCTTGTACCGGAAAATCATTATCAATCCGTTATGCAATGGGTGAACCAGACTTCCCTGGGGATGCGGTTAGTCTATTACCGCGTTCAACATGAAGCATTGCAGCCTGTTTCCGGGCAGCCCAATCCTTTAGCGGTGTCGGAAAAACTAAACATTAAGCCCAATACACCTTTTGGCGTATGGATAGTTAGGGAACTCCGACAACGCTTTGCCCATATCTGCTGCGAAAGAATGGAACAATTTCACCGCGAAATGCAGGCCATTACCAAAGCTGGTCAGATTAAAACCGGTGGCAGGCGTCATGAGAAAGACGACCGCTACAAAATAAACGACCGCCGCCGTTATATTCTGGGTTTTTCCAACCAGAAAAAAATTGCTGCGCTGGAAGAAAATAAACGGGGCCTATTAGAGGAAGCTAGATTTTATCAAGAAGAGATGACAGATATTCGTAAGAAGCAGCAGATAAGCCAGGAACGAATAAATGCAGTTGCTGTTTTGGAAGGTATCGATGATTTTGCCGGTATTGACATTAACTCAAAAGAAAAGGAAATTACGGAAAAAGAAGAGAGAAGAAGGAAGCTGGAGCAGGAAAGCGATGTGTTGCAAGGACTTCAGCACCAGTTGAATGAACTGGAAGATAAGAAAAAAGCTCAGGAAAATGTTTTAAACAAGGCGCGAAAAGATGAAACAACCCTGGAAACAAAACTGGAGGGTCTTATTCAGGATAAAGAGGAATCCGCCAAAATAGCCGGTGAAGCATCTTCAACTATGAAGGAACAGGAATACCCCTTTTTAGACAAGTGCAAGGGAACTGCCTTGAAGAATATCAGATTGACTTTAGATAATGTTAAAACTCTAGAACGGGACTATCAAGACTGGATCGAAAGAGAACGCAATATACTGACAGAGGAAATCAATAAGTTAAGAAGCAAGATCATAAGATCAATGTCGGATTATAATAATCAATATTCCGAGGAAACCAAAGAAGTTGATTCCAGCATTGAAAGCCTCCCGGAATATGAACGTATGCTGGCGCAACTGGAAAACGACGGGCTGCCGAAGTTTGAAAAGCGGTTCAAGCAACTATTGCATGAGAATGCCATCAATCAGATTGCTTTATTCCAGGCCAAATTAAAACAAGAGCAGGAGACCATTAAGACCCGGATTGAACAGATTAACGGCTGTCTCAGTACGATTGACTATAATGAGGGACGCTATATTCGCTTGGAGTATGAGGAAACCTATGATACTGATATCAAGGATTTCCGGATGCAGTTAAAAGCCTGTACCGAAGGGGCGTTAACCGGCTCTGACGATGAGCAATACGCTGAAGCTAAGTTTTTGCAGGTGAAAGCTATCATTGAGCGTTTTCGAGGAAGGCCCAATCAGACTGAAAGCGATGCGCGCTGGACCAAAAAAGTCATTGACGTACGCAACTGGTTTTTATTCGCCGCTTCGGAAAGATGGCGTGAAACTGATGAGGAATATGAACATTATAGGGATTCGGGCGGAAAATCAGGCGGCCAAAAAGAAAAATTGGCGTATACCATTTTGGCGGCAAGCCTGGTCTATCATTTCGGCTTAGAAGGGCAGGATACCCGGCCGCAGTCCTTTCGCTTCGTGGTCATCGATGAGGCCTTTTTGAAAAGTTCGGACGAATCGGCGCGTTTTGGGCTGGAACTGTTTAAAAAGCTTGATTTGCAGCTCGTCATTGTCACGCCTTTGCTGAAGATACCGACAATCGCCAAGTTCATTTCTCACGTCGGTTTTGTCCATCATGATGATGTGAAGCATCAATCCATGCTGCGCAATATTTCCATTGAAGAGTATGAGCTGGAGCGGAAGGCTAGGGAGGTGGCGCGTTATGTCCACCAAGTGGTCTGACCCGCAATGGATCAGGGAAGAGTTAAGGAAGAAATGGGACTCCGGCCGTATTTTGCGTACTATGTTGGATAAGGATGATTTATTCCCGTTCCGTATGCCGCTAAAAAGACCGAAAAGTAGCGAAGTAAACGAGAATTTCGCCGAAATCTCTCACTGGATTAAACGGCTCAAAGAGCACAGCAAGCAACAAATTGGTTATGGCTATGAGCTGATCGAAAAAGAAATGGTTCACCGCCAATCCGGACGGAATCTCCTGCCTACCCACGCTGTAATTCCGACAGTACAAGATTCTTTACGTTTGTTAAAAAAGGAACGCGAAGCGGAAAAGTTCCTGGAGATTGTTCGGATGATTCAAACCGAATGGCCTGTTTTAGTGGAATGGATTGGCAAATACCCCCATAAAGTTCTAGCCGCCGGTGATGACTGGATCGGTATTCTGGCTGTGTTAAAGTGGTTTTTTCTTCATCCTCGTTGCGGCTTATATCTGCGGCAATTGGATATTGGGGGGATTGATACCAAGTTTATTGAACAGCGAAAAGGGGTGCTGGCAGAACTTTTGAATATTATTTTGCCGAAAGATGCGATTGACCTCAATGCTCCGTCTTTCGAACTGCGTTACGGATTACGGGTTAAGCCGTTGCCAGTCAGGTTGAGACTGCTTGACCAAGAGTGCTATATTCAGAATCTATCCGATCTGACTATTCCGGTGGAGCAGTTGGCGGCATTAAAACCTGAGGTTTCTAGGGTATTTATTACTGAGAACGAAATCAACGGCTTATGTTTTCCCGACGCCAAAAACAGTTTGGTGATCTTCGGTTTGGGGTACGGCGTGGATGTGCTGAAGAGCGTCACCTGGTTAAGGGAGAAGGAAATCTATTATTGGGGTGATATCGATACTCACGGATTCGCCATATTGGATCAAGTCCGTAGTTTTCTTCCTCGAACCAGGTCAATGCTTATGGATGAGAGTACGCTGCTTGATCATCGTGACCTGTGGAGTGTGGAAGAAAAACCTTTTCCCGGACAGCTTATCCACTTAACGGCAGATGAACATCAATTGTTCTGTTCGCTTCAGAATAATACATGGGGCAAGGGTGTGAGGTTGGAACAGGAGCGGATTTCTTTTCAACGTGTGAAAGATGCGATTTAGAGAAGCGAGGTAATGTAATGAATCTTGGCTGCTACGGAACATGTGTTCGCTTATAGTGAAGGTGGAGGTGAACTTCTGTGAAGATATCCCACTTCAGGGATCCAGTTCATGGGTTTATTGATGTCAGGCCTTGGGAAAGGAAGATTATCGACTCTAAGCCTTTTCAAAGGAACGGATGGGAGGAATAAAAAATGCCGGACTTAAGTCTTTTAGTTCCCATAATTAAAATGATTTCAGAATATCAAAGTCCTGGCAAAAAGGCACTGCAAAAATTGGTTTATCTGGTTGAGAGAAAAGGTTTAGACCTCGGTTACGATTACTCTATTCACTATTATGGACCTTACAGCTCTGAGCTTGATTATGCTGTTCACAGCCTTGAGATGCAGGGGATCACCACCACTGATTATGTTGCTAGGGACCTTTCCTTAAGAGGGAGTCAGTATTCTGATCAAGAGATTGTTGATGGTGTTAAAGTTATAAAAGGGGGAAAGTTTTCCTCTGAGAAAATATTCGACGCAATATCACTGTTAAGGGAGAATGGTTATAGGTGGAATTGACACTTGTTTATAACTTGCGAAAAAAATGATTGTAACTACAAAAGGCGAACGGTTACTTTTTTATTGTTCTGTTTAGCTGTGACCTACCCCAGGAAAGAGTAAAATATAGATTATCTGTTGAGTTAGAACAAATGTTCGGCTATAATATACCAAACTCCAAGAAGGACCTAACTCCTTCTTGGAGTTAAGCCCTTGAAAAAATCTTCGTAATCAACATTTAGAATCTTTTTCAATAAAATCAGATCACTGATATAAATGTTCCTGATACCTTGCTCTATATGAGCATAATTTGCCCTTGACATGGAACGACCTAGTAATTGCAGCTTAGTAACCATATCAGTTTGAGAAAAGTTACGATTCTTTCTCAAGCGTTGTATATTATCACCAATGTGAACATCCTGTAACAATTTTTGCATCGAACAAACCTCCGTCTATGATACTATATAGTATCCTTTTTTCTTGATTTTATCAGGAAGAAAAAGTAAAATAGATACCAGGTAGTATCGGAAAAAGATTTATGAAGGAGAGATAGAAGATGCAAGAAGCCGGAATTAATCAAAAGGATGACACGGTCAGGCTTGTAAGGTGGTTATCAGAACATCCAAAAATTCAAAGAAGGCTGTGTGAAAGTGAATTCGAATCAACACCTGAAGAATGTATAGAAATGATCGAAATGCTGGAAAAGAATTCATTCTATGATATGATATTTATTCTATTGATTAAGAATAGTCACGATCTCATCATAAATGAAGCCATTTCAAAAATGGTTACGGAGAAAATAACAAATGAATGGGAAAGAATAGGAACTGAGCAAATGTGTCGGGATATCAAAGAAAGAATAAGAGATGAAATAAAGCTTAATGAAATAAGAGGGGACAAAATGTTCTAGGATATAAAAATTTCTGGTTCCCTCCGGTCCAAATACTTCATTACTCTACATACTTTTGGGCTATTCTTCAAAATATCTCTTTTAATTCTACTTTGAAAGAAATCAATATATTAGAGATGGGTGATATAGATGTGCAAAATGTTATTATCGATTAATCCCGACCATGTAGAAAACACTATGAATGGCAATAAGCGATATGAATTTAGAAAAATCAGATGCAGATCTGATGTCGATAAAATAGTTATATATTGTACATCTCCAGTAAAACGTGTTGTTGGAGAAGCTGAAGTTTTGGAAGTAATCGTAGATACTCCTGATGAAATTTGGGAGCGTACTTCTCAATTTGCCGGGATTACCAAAGGATTCTATTATAAGTATTATGAGGATAAAGAAAAGGCAGTAGCCTATAAGCTCGGGAAAGTAAAAAAATATAAAGAACCCCTCAAGCTTACTGATTTTGGAATCAAATCTGCACCTCAGTCTTTTGTATATATGAACCCAACTTAACAAATTAATTAACTGTCAATCACCTGCCACCAACCTTCAATATAATTAAGCTAGTCTTAATTAAGTTTTTAAAGGGAGGTGAAATCAATGGCAGTTAAACATATTCCAACAGGAATAGTGCATAGTGGGACAAAAGGCGGAACAACTGGTTGTGGGACTAATACTAATGAGAATTCGAGTCACTGGGAAAATACTAGTTCTAGAATTAATTGCGAAAAAAATGGTTGTAAAAATTAATTATCTTAAGAATTATTTGACCGTTCCAACAAAGGTGAACGGTTATTTTTTTGTGCGAAAAAAGAAGTCAAAGAACAAATCATAGGTACGACCAGATTTTAAAACGGTTTAAAAGAAGCATGAGGCAACGAATCTAAAAAAGAAAATTATGGCTCAATATACTTTTTATCTGAAGTTTTGCTTACTGCAAAATTTTTTTAAAATATAGGTAGCCATTACAACCTCTCTGGCTCAGAATAACAATTATAATGTGCTTGTCAGTTAAAGATATTACAATTCATTAGGGCGTAGGGTCGAAAAAAAATAAGTTAAATTGCTCGCCAAGTTTTAACCGATTACATTAAGGTCTACTTTTAGGTAGCTATAAATGTTAATAATAATTTTTAAGGAGGACGTCTAAATGGCTAAAGCTGACAAAGTATTGGTATTGGGCTTGGATGGTATGGAACCACTAACAACTAGGAGATTAGTTGACGCAGGTAAGATGCCTAATACAAAAAAATTAATTGAAATGGGTGCAGCCAAAAAAGGTTTGGAGATGTTGGGTGCAATGCCAACCATTACTCCTGCACAATGGACTACCTTAGCAACAGGTGCTTATCCAGGTACTCACGGCGTTACAGACTTTTGGAACCAAGATCCAGATAGCCTTGATACGATTATTTATGGTTTGGATTCCCGTTTATGCCAGAGTGAACTGTTGTGGAATGTTACAGCAGAAGCTGGAAAGAAAACACTGGTATGGCATTGGCCTGGGAGTTCTTGGCCTCCAACTTCCGGTAGCGAGAATTTATATGTAGTGGATGGTACGCAGCCCGCATCACCTAACTACAGTATTGCAAATATTGATATTGAAAAATACATTGAGGCATCAAAAGGTTTTAAAGAAACTAAATTCATTAGTCATATCGAAGCTGATAATCTTGGTGACTCAGCTACTGATTGTGTTATTGACAAGCTAGAACTTGAAGGCGAAGGAGAAAAAAACGAATTTGATAGGCTCAATGAAATTTCAGATAATAAGGAATTACAGCTGAATCGTTATAAAATGGCAAAAATCAAGAATTTTGATTTTCATTTGGGTGAAGGCACTGGTTTAGGTATGGATTTAGATAAAATCCCATACGACAAAATTCAGAGTGTAATCTCTGAACCTTCTTCGTGGAAGATTGATATTCCTACAGATGCGTTAGAATTCTCTATCTTTGTTTCTGGTGGAAAACTCAGAAGACCTTGTTTAATCTTGAAAAATGCTCAAGGCATTTATGATACAGTTAGTGTATATAAGAGTAAAAATGATGATCAGCCACTAGTAACTCTAACCGGTGACACAATTGCAACAGATATTCTTGATGAAGTTATAGAAAATGGCGAAAAAGTGTTAACCACTTCCTTTTATAAGATACTTGAGCTTGCTCCAGATGGATCTAAAGTAAGAATGTGGAAAAGTACGGCGTATAAAGTAGATTGTGATAACAGATGGTCGCCAAAACCTATCTATAAAGACATAATTGAAAATTGCGGCTATGTTCCTCCTTTCACCCAGATTGGTGGTAGTAACATTGAGTTCTCCCGAGAGATATTAAACCCTGTTTGGAGATTGAACAAATTATGGCAGGCAAGAGCAATCAATTATATGATTGAAGAGCAAGGCATTGATGTGGTATTCTCGCATACTCATTCTATTGACCATCAGGCTCATCAATATTGGAACTATGCAATGCAGAAAGAAGGAACCCCACCGGAAACTGAATTCCAAGCTTTAATTGACAGAACTTACGAGGATGCCGATGAATATATAGGTCAATTTATGCATTTGCTGGACAAAGGATGGACAATCTTTATTACATCAGACCATGGTGAACAGATACATTACAAACCTATAGCGAAATTAGGTTCAGGTTCAGGTGTCAGTCTCGGTGTCATGAAAGATTTAGGCTGGACTGTATTAAAGAAAGATGAAAAAGGAAACGAATTACCAGAAATCGATTGGGAAAAAACAAAAGCTGTTTGTATCAGAACCAGTTTCATTTGGATTAACTTAAAAGGCAGAAATCCTAATGGAATTGTGGACCCTAAAGATAAGGATGCTGTTGAAGACGCAATTATTGACTCTCTATACACTTATAAGGATCCTAGAATAGGAGAACGCATTATTACACTGGCTCTCAAAAACAGAGATGCTATACTTCTTGGTCTGGACGGCCCTGAAACCGGTGATATCATTATCATGAACAGAGAAGGTATGGTAGGTGAACACGGGTCTGGATTATCTACTTACACTGGATACTATGGAACATCCGTAGCCCCAATCTTTATTGCAGTTGGTAAAGGTATTGTGAATAATCCGGATTTGAAGCGTACAGTTCGACAAGTTGACCTAGCTCCTACAATTGCGGCAATGATGAAAGTGCGTATGCCAAAACATTGTGAAGGTGCTCCTTTGTATCAGATTATCTCTGACGATATTACAAAGGATTTTATTGAATAGTTTATCTGCTGGGCATAAAGTTACTGGTACCAGCGACTTTATGCCCTCTACATCTTCAGCTGTGGGGGCGTAATATGGAAAATGCAGGGGGATATCACCGGGATATATTTTCCGGTATGGTAGCCACAGAATTGGCCAAAAATGGATATTTTGGCGAAGAATACAGGCTGTATGGATTTTTGTGCTGGCTTAATAATGAAAAAAAACTAATTACTGCTGAAAAGATAGAAGAATGTGCCAAAATCTATGTGGATTTAATTGAACAGGGTGCTCTGGTTACACCATACATAAATTATGGCGAAAGAGTGAATAAACCTGAAAAGAAAGAAAAAACAATGATCGCTTTAAAAGAAAAAATCTATGACAGTCTGGATGAAAAGTATGGTAAAGAACTGGAAGACAATATAACAAAGTATAAACAAAAGGTAATCAATAGTACTGCGTCTAATATCTTAAGAGATTATTATTTGTCCATTGAAGCAGCCTCTGCTATGAGAGTAAAAGTGCAAGCCCTAAAGTGGCTGGCTGGTCATTGCAAAAAGAGAGGACTAATTTCTCAGAAAAATTATAATTGTTTGCTTGGACTGTTGCCTAAAACGGAATCTGACTTAGGTGAATACATCAAGCAATTATCTGGGTTTGCCTGGTACACGGATAATAGATGGAAATATTATACGAATGCCTTTCTACCAACAGTAGTAGAGAAATTAGTTCAATTGCAAAAAGATGGCTATCTCACTAGTGGTATTGTAAGCAAAGAATATAATTTGAATAGTAAACCTGCTTATGAGCTTAAAGTGGAGTTTCAAGAATATTTGGGGACAGTTCTGGATGATGAATACCTTAGTATGGTTCAGAAATTGGACGAAATGTTTTTAAAAGAAGATTAATCTCCATTTATGAGGGTGCAAATGAATACGTGTATTTGTGAAAATATTTATAAGAGTTCAATTATAAATCCTTTTAAAATTAACTTGAGAGAGGTGAGCCTATGGTGGCCAGCAAAATATTAAATCGGATAGAAAAAGCCACAAGTATATTATGTATATTAGCATTTTCCACTATGGTAGTTTTCGCGGTAGGAGGAGTTTTTTTTAGATATGTATTAGAAAGCAGTGCTCTGTCGTTTTCTGATGAATTATGCAGATATTCATTTATTTGGGCGGTTTTCTTGGCAGCTCCCCTATGTTCTCGACATAATAGTCATGCCGCAGTTGACCTTTTAGTAAATATGGTGCCCAAAAAAGTAAAAAATGGTTTACTGACTATTAGTACACTTGCAGTTATAAGTTTTTTAGTTTTAATGGTTGTGGAAGGAATAAGAATTACTATTCAGTCCATAAACACACTCTCTGCTTCAATGGAAATACCTATGTGGTATATATATGTCTCAATACCCATAAGCGGTTTATTAATGTTGATTTTCACTATTGAAAGAATTTATCTGGATTTAAAGGGTGCTTCCGCCCCGCCTGACGATGGAAGTCTCTATAACACTGCAGAGTAAAGGTTGGTGTGAATGATGAGTTTTTTAATCTTTGCCACTTTGATTATTTGTATATTGATCAGTATCCCTATTGCCTTTGCGTTAGGTATAGCAAGTGTTTTCGCGTTAACAGTAATGGGGCATATCCCTTTAGTCGTTGTTGTTCAGCGGTTGTTTACCACTAATGATTCTTTCCCGCTTATGGCTCTTCCCTTCTTTATGCTGGCCGGAGAATTAATGACTGCTGGCGGTGTTTCTAAAAGGATAGTCTTATTTGCATCTTCTATTATCGGACATTTTCGCGGCGGTTTAGGAACTATATCAATTGTATCCTCAGCCTTTTTCGCTTCTCTTTCTGGCTCTAATGCCGCTACTGTAGCCGCTATTGGCAGTGTTATGATTCCTGAAATGGAAAAGAAAGGATATGATAGGGAGTATACTGCTGCGACGGTAGCGGCAGCTGGTATAATGGGGGCGATTATCCCGCCCAGTGTGTTGATGGTGCTTTATGCTATTATTGCCGGAGTATCTATTGGGGATTTGTTCATCGCGGGATTTATTCCAGGAGTCTTAATTTGTATAACTTTTTCTATATACAATTGGTTCATATGTAAAGGAAATAAAAATATAGAGCTTGCAAAATGGAGAGGCTGGAAAGAAGTTGGAAAAACATTTATAAGTGCTTTTTGGGCACTTCTAATGCCTCTAATTATCATGGGCGGCATTTATACCGGTGTTTGTACACCTACTGAATCTGCCGCAATTGCCGTTTTTTACGCCTTGTTTGTAGGATTTTTTGTCTATAGAGAATTAAAAGTAAAGATGTTGCCAAAAATTATTTTAAAATCCGCAGTTGCATCCGGTATTATTATGTTCGTCCTGAATAATGCTGGATTATTTGGCTGGGTGATAACAGCTAATAATATACCTCAAAATTTAGCTCAAGCAATGGCGACAGTTTCGAGTAGTCAAGCAATTTTCCTAATATTAGTCAACATAATGTTATTATTAGTCGGAAGCATTATGAGTGCTGCAGCTGCTATTCCAATTTTTGCAGCGATTTTGCTCCCAGCAGCTATTAATTTTGGCGTTGACCCATTATTATTTGGAGTAATTATGGTAGTTAATTTATGTATAGGGACAATTACCCCGCCTCTAGGCTCAGATCTTTTTGTAGCATCTGCATTAACTAAACTTCCTATAGAACGGATAGCTTTTAAAATTTGGCCATATATTTTGATTGCAATTGTTGACTTACTAATAATCACATATTACCCGCCTTTATCTATGATCATGCTGAAGATACTGTAGTGATTTACTGTAATCATTTTTTTTATTCCACATTTTCTGACTATTCACTATTTTCGCAAATTTGAAAGGAGGAGATTTTGAGGAATAGAAAGCTTTGCTAAAGGAGGTCCGGTAATTGCCTGAGAAAAACAAAAAAAATAAACGGGGGTTAATTATGAAAAAAAGATTAGTAAGTAAAGTATTGGTTTTTTGTTTGGTTTTGCTTTTAACTTTATCTTTGGGATTGGTTGGCTGTAGTTCTCAAACAGCAGTGCCAGCAGCTAAAACGCCGGCTGATAATGGGGAGAAAGCGCAAAGCGTGGAAAAAATATCACTGAGATTAGCTTCTATGTATGATACAAAAACTCCATTACACAAAGGATTAGAACAGTTTGTAAAAGAAGTATCTGAAAAAACCAATGGCAATATTGAGATAACGGTTTATCCTGATGGTGTACTGGGGGGGGCAAAGGATAACGTTCAAGGAGTACAGTTAGGAACGATTGACATGTCACTTGTCCCCGCTTTAAATTTAGTGGACCTTTATCCAGAGCTTTATATCACCAGCTTACCCTTTATGTTTCCTGATTCGGAGCATGCCTATAAAGTAGTTGATGGCCCCATAATGCAGGAACAATATAAATTATTACAGGAAAAAACCGGTATTGTAAATATAGGCAACATGATGACAACTGGTTTCAGATTAATTTCTAATAATGTAAGACCCGTTCTTACTCCTGATGACATGAAAGGTATTAAGATGAGGGTGATGGAAACTCCTCTCAGTATATCTACTTTTAAAGAATTAGGTGCAATTTGTTCCCCTATGCCGATGACCGATGTATTCACGGGGCTGCAGCAAAAAACTGTGGATGGGCAAGATTCCCCGCTTGTAAATCTTATAAGCTATGGATGGCATAAAGTGCAGAAATATGTTACTTTATCAAATCATCAATGGAACGGACAAATGGTGATAATAAATGAAAATGCTTGGAATAAAATTCCTGCTGATTACCAGAACATAATTATTGAGGCAGAAAAAAATGCTGTAGATGCAGAGAGAAAAGCGGCAGCAGAGATGGATATAGGTTATATAGAAACATGTAAAGAAGCCGGTGTTGAAGTTATTGAACTTACGCCGGAACAAACTAAACCGTTTAAGGGAAAAATGATGCCGGTCTGGCAACAATTTGAGGAAAAAATAGGTAAGGATTTAATCGATAAAGTAGATAAAGCTGTAAATGAAAGTTAATCATAGTAGAATTGTTAAATACTACTAAACACAGAAAAATACAAGTCTTAAGGCTTGTATTTTTCTGCTATGACAACTTAAAAAGTTTTGTACTCTAATGCTACTATTTTTGTCATTACGATCATTAAAAATCAGTAAGTCTCATGAAGACTATCAAATAGTTATATATAATCATCCTCTAATTCGATAAGTTTATCTAATAATAGCGGCTCTTTAATAATAACAGCATTTTTTTGTTTGCTGATAATGCCCATTCGTTCTAATTCAGTAATGTATTTAATTATATTTGACCGATGTACACCAGTTATTGAAGCCATGTCGCGTCTAGTTATGACAGTTTTACAGAATATACTTTTATCAGGTTGAACTGTTCCATGTATTTTAGCTAATTGTTGTATAAGAGTATATACTTTGACTTTACTACTTTTTTTATTTTCAGTTAATATTTGTTGTAGAGAGTATTCAAATTTTTGATATAACTGATCTAAATAAAGGTAAAAAAGTTCTCTATTACCTATTATTTTATCAAAAAGAATTTCCTTATTTAATAGTAAAATTTCTGTAGGCTCTAGAGCGGTAGTCGTTTGAAGAAAATTTGAACTACAATTTAAAATACAGCTTTTTTCTAAAAACCACATTAACCTTTCTTCCCCATCTTCATTAGACATAGAAACTTTAAGTAATCCTTTGGAGATAAAACCAATCATATTATTACAAAAATAGGGGAAAAATTTTTCGCCTTTTTGAAGATTTATTAGTTTTTCAGAATACTCCGTAAATATTGGCAGGAATGCTTTTCTGTTCTCTTTGCCAAGGAATGGATTGTTCCTTGATTCACTTTCCATACTTTCCCTCCAAATCTACAAGTATTTTGCAAGTAAAATACTTTATATAACTATTTTATTTCTGCTTAGACTTTTTAACAAGTTAAAAATTAGGTAATATGTAATATTAACACCATTTATACAGAAGAATTTTACACTATTTCTAAGGAGGAGAAGGTAGTTAATGCTACCATCTTATTATTAAAAGATAAATATAATATATGTAAAGAACTATTACTGTGTAATCTCGATTAGAATTGAAGATCCTTCCAATAAGCGTATCGTACTATGATGGGTAGTAGGTTTATACCTCTGAACCTTTTACGAGAGTGCATAAGGCGTTAAAGGGGGTTAAAAATGCAAAATATTTATCGGTGAATTTGGAATGTGTAATTATTAGCCTCAAATCTATTAGAAATTTGGAGTGATGGATAAATGTGTTTGTGTAAATTAAATAATGCAGATTTTGAAAATGTAATTTATGATAGCGGTGAATCCTGTTTAGTTATCTTTTCGAGACAATCTTGTCACGTCTGTCAAGATATTATACCTGTTCTAGAAGATATGAAACCCAAATACGAGGGCAAATTTGGTTTTTATTATGTTGATGTCGAAGATCAAAAATCTATATTCAATAGGTTTACGCTTAAAGGCGTTCCCCAAATCCTCTTCTTTAAAGATGGTGAGTATCAGGGAAAACTTGCGGGCGTTGTTGACGAAGAAAAAGTGGCTAATAAAATTGCCGACATTCTTTAACGTATAATTGTTTTATGTGGGTTATTTTGAAGAATTAAGAGGAGCATGAAGATATGGTAAATTTATACGATTTAGTTATTATAGGAGCTGGTCCTGCTGGACTTTCGGCTGCAATTTATGGAGGAAGAGCAAAGTTAAGCACATTGGTGATTAACAAAGGAAGGGTTGGTGGCTTAGTCAATACCACTCGTGAAATTGTTAATTATCCAGGTTATAGACAAATCAATGGTGAAGGTCTCATGAAGGACTTTAAAAAACACGCAGAATCCTTTGGTGTGGAATTTATAAGTGATGAGGTTGTTAGTACCAATTATTTAAAGGAAAATAAGATCATCCGCACGAAAAAAGGGAATGTATATAAAGCCAAGGCAGTGATTAATGCTTGCGGTAGTCAACCAAGACTTTTAAATATCCCTGGTGAAAAACGGCTTCAAGGCAGCGGTGTCGCCTATTGTGCTACGTGTGATGCGGAATTCTTCGAAGGGGAAGACGTGGTGGTTATAGGGAGTGGGGATCAAGCCATTGAAGAAGGCATATACATCACGAAATTTGCTCGTAAAGTAACTGTGACTGTGCTCCATGAGGAAGGCATTCTTGATTGTAATAAAGTCAGTGCTGAAAGAGCCTTTCAAAATGAAAAGATGGAGTTTATTTGGAACTCTACGATTGAAGAAGTCCTAGGCGAGGAAAAAGTTGAAGGAGTTAAAATTATGAACTTAAAAACAGGTTGTTCAACTGAGTTAATTTGTCAGGGCGTCTTTTTCTTTGTGGGAATGGTTCCATCGACTCATTTTCTTAAAGATGGTGGTATCGCAATGGATGAGAGAGGTTATATTCTAGTCAATGAGTTAATGGAAACGAACCTCGAAGGAGTTTATGCAGTCGGAGACAATCGGACTAAATATTTAAGACAAGTCGTAACAGCAGCGGGGGATGGAGCAATTGCTGCAGTCGCAGCCGAACGTTATATCGAGGAACAGAATGAGTTTAACATGAAAGTTATACAAAGTGATAAGAAAGTACTCCTCCTTTTCTTCAATGCAACAGAGGATGAGAGCCTGAAATTTAGTACTTTATTAGAAGAAATAAATCGAGAAATGGATGAATATTATAGGGTTATTAAAATCGATATGGCCACTAAGAAAAATTTGGCTAAGAAATATCGGATTGAAAGTGCGCCTTCTGTTGTGGTCTTGGATAGAGGACAGGAAGTCAAGCGGCTGAAGTGTTTAATGGATAAGGAGATTATAAAATGCCAGTTATTATAGTAATACACCGTAAGTTATAGAGGAACGCCTTGAATTACAGGAGTTCTTGAATTATTATTGAAAAAGAGGAAACAAATGGTTGATTTGAATTTACTTCAGTCTAGCAATGCTTTTAAGCATATTGGTATGGAAGTCATAACAAATGATGATAACAAAATCGGGGTTAAAATAAATGCTTCCGAGAATTTAATGCAGGTGTATGGTAGTATTCACGGTGGATTCATTGCTATGGCTGTAGATGCAGCATCGGGTGTTGCTATAAACAATTTGATAGGTCAACATCGTGGTGCAGTAACAGTGGAGCTAAAAGTAAATTATCTTAAACCAGTTAGTGACTCAGATATTTATGCCTATGCACAAGTAGTTAAAGCGGGGAAAAGAATTATAACCTGTACAGTTGAGGTATTTGATAGTAAAGGGGATCATGTTGCAGTTGGAATAACTACGTTTATGCTAACACATATCGATTAGACCTCGTTTTAGATTTTGTGTGAACCTCCAGAGTGATGTAAGAAAACAGCATCACATGGAGGTTTATTAATGGCCACAAGAAGGAAATATTTGGAGAAGGACCGGAAAGAAAATGGAGTGATGCTCAAAAATACGGCTTCGTTTCTGCAGGGGGCGGTACTTGATATACTAAAACGTTATATAAAAGTGTAATGCGCGTTGCAACTATTTAATTGGACAGCTGAAAAAACTGCAATCTTTTTTAATTACGCCGTCGAGATATTCGATTAATCATCCCTTAAACAGCCTCAGACTTACACTTATTAATCTGCAAAGCAATTTCTTTTCCTATTGCTTTTGCTAGCAATGGAGGGACCTCGTTTCCAACCTGTTCATGTTGGCGACTCCGGTAGCAAAGTGGGTAGGATAGGGAAAGAGAGAATCACCTTCCTGTAATCTTGTCGCGATAAAAAACGTTCTCCATCTCATTTGTGGTACACCGTAGTGAGCGGCAAATAAAATCTTATGATCCACTTTGTAACCCAAGTTATTTAAAGAATGATAAATGGCCTTGACTACAGCACCTTTTTTCTAAGGAAACCAGTCCGGGAACATTTTCTATCAGAATATATTTTGGCCGCAGTGAATTAGCTATTCTCAAGAATTCCAGGAATAAATGATTTCTGGAATCTTTCATAGATCGAACAGGAGCATTAATGGAGAAGCCTTGACAAGGTGGTCCTCCTGCCAGCAAGTCTAATTACTCTGTTCAACCGGAGCGGACAGAGAGTAGGTAAACACGCTGAGTACACCGTTAGCAGGATCAGAAAGGGAAGGTGTATCTCCAATAATTGTTTCGAATCTCTGGATACTGAATCGGGGACGACGAAGTACATTCCTTTGGAAGCGAGTTCCGGGTCAGCATATATTTGTCCTTTTCTTATGATCTGGGGAATCAATCGTTTATGAACATTTGCCCAGTTCATCCCATGTTTGGAAGGTGGGATCTGTAAATTGGGATTCTTTTCGAGGTTTTTATATGCGTCCCAAGTCAACCGATGATTATTGGTGATATCGATGCTTTGAACTATGATTAGTAAAAAACAAGAGAGCTTGAAGAGTATACCTCAAAATCCTATGATGGATGCAAAGGGGATATTGATGCAAATGGTTTATGCTTAATATACATCTCAGATCTACAAAATCGGCAAACGAATTAACGAATTTAGCAAGCAGGAGGATATAATAAATGGGAAAATATTCTTGTCCTGGAACGTATGTTCGCTTATAATGAAATTAACATATAAACATGGGGGAATCAATTTGAGTTCCATTAATAATTCTGAAATCTTGATCTATCAGACCGAAGATGGTACCACAAAAATTGACGTAAAGATCAAGGACGAGACTGTTTGGCTGTCTTTAGACCAAATGAGTGAGCTTTTCCAACGCGATAAATCGACGATTTCGAAACACATTAAAAATATTTTTGCAGAAGGTGAGTTGCAACGAAAATCAGTTGTTGCAAATTTTGCAACAACTGCAGCTGATGGCAAAACTTATCAAGTGGATTATTATAACCTAGACGTTATTATTTCAGTAGGCTATCGTGTCAAATCTCACCGAGGCACACAATTCAGAATTTGGGCAACACAAAGGCTTAAAGAGTACTTAATTAAAGGCTTTACCATGAATGACGACTTGCTCAAGCGTTCGGGCGGCGGCAACTACTGGCGGGAACTGTTGGAACGTATCCGCGATATTCGTTCCAGCGAAAAAGTAGTTTACAGGCAAGTTCTTGATCTCTATGCCACTAGTATGGATTATGACCCGCGGGCACAGGAATCACTGGAATTTTTCAAAATGGTACAGAATAAAATTCACTACGCTGCCCATGGTCATACCGCATCGGAAATTATTGCAGTGCGTGCCAATGCTGAATTGCCGTTTATGGGGCTAACAACATTTGAAGGTGAAAAGCCGCGCAAAAATGAAGTCGGGATCGCGAAAAACTATTTGACAGGGGAAGAACTCGCCAGATTGAACCGTATGGTATCTGCGTTTTTTGACCTCGCTGAACTGCAGGCTATGGAGCATAAACCCATGTACATGAAAGATTGGGTACGGGAACTAGACGATTTTTCCAAGCGATATGGGAAAGGTGTTCTGCAAAATGCTGGAACGATCAGCTATAAGGAAGCTCTCGAAAAGGCAGAGCAGGAATATGAAAAATATAGAGAGAAGACCAAGGATGAATTATCAAAAGTGGAGAATGATTATTTAGAAAATATTAAACTGACTCAGAAAAAGTTAGAGGGAAAAGGGTAATATTTTTATCATTAAAAGATCTACTGCTTTTGGAAGGTAAACGGATGTAAAATACGACATAAAGCTTTGATTCTACGAATATTAGAATTACTAAAGACATAGAGAGGATTAAATAAGATGTTGACCAAAAAGTTTTTCAAAGATAATCCCGTAAAAGAAAATACAGCACAACAGCTCGTATACAGTATTCTGCTGTATGACGGATTGGAAGAACTTGCAGTTGAATTTTCAAAAACCCAGATAAAAAGAGCTGAAGAAGAGGCTGAGGCTATAAAAAACGAGTCTTCTCCAGAAATTCTGTTAAAACTAATGAGGGGTAAATGCGATCCTTTAAATTATGTTTTACTACATACGAAAATATTGGAACAAGAAGAGACGTTATTACCTGTGATCATAGAAAAGCTTAAAAAATCCGGGAATGATGTTTTCATTGAACATTCGATTAAATTGATTAAAAAAGCAAAAACTAATTATTGTGAAAAAATGATTGAAATAATTGATGAAATTCGGTCCCCATATGCCTTGTCTTTAGTCTGCATCCTGATTGGTTTTCTGGGGAGCGAATCAGA
>LOEZ01000059.1 GCA_001516055.1 Gracilibacter sp. BRH_c7a | reverse complement strand
CCTGTTCCCGCCGTGAAATCCCAGTCGCTGAAAGTGTCCTGTTGTTTCATCTCGATGGTGGTTTTCAGTTCGCCTTTACCCCCATCAGTTTGTCCAGTGGTTTCGCAGTAGTAGGAATTGGCGATGGAACTGTCATTGAGCCCCACCAGACCTCCGACATAATCATCACCCGTCACCATGCCCGTAGCATAGCAGTTGTCAATGGGATAGGTATTTACCCCGATCAAGCCAGCGACATAATCATCACCCGTCACCACGCCTGTGGCATAGCAATTAGTAACTGTACCGCCATTACTTCCCACCAGACCGCCGGTAAGTGAACCCCCAGTCACCACGCCCGTGGCATAGCAGTTGGTAACGGAACTGTTGTTATTATATCCCATCAGACCGCCGGTAGTTGAACCCCCAGTCACTACGCCCGTGGCATAGCAGTTGGTAACGGAACCGCCATGCATAGATGACCCCATAAGGCCACCCACACCACTGCCGTTTTCGGCACCCGTTACCGGACCCGTCGTGTAACAGTTTTCGATGGATAAAAATCTACCATCCCCGACCAGGCCGCCAAGCATACTACTGCCGGTCACGTCAACTGCAGTATCAGAATCGGTGATGGTGGAAGAACTAGATTCAAGAAATCCTACAAGTCCGCCGACATGATTATAGCCTTTTACCCTACCCGTGACAGAAACATCGGCGATGAAAGTATCACCGCTGCATCCTCCTGTGAGGCCGCCTGTAAGGTTATATCCTTCTACATTAATATCAACCAGCTTGACGTTTTGGATAGCGGCTGAAGCTACATTACCGAATAACCCAACATAATAAATTTCGGGCCGATTGATATAAAGATTGCTGATGGTATACCCTTTCCCATCAAAGCTTCCCTGGAACCTAGTTCCCTCATTACCTATTATAGGCTGCCATCCCTTTCCCTCGTCATAATCGGCACCGTAAGCAGAAAGGTCGATATCATTCATTAAAATGTAGCTGGCACTGAGATGGTTGCGGATGTTGTTAAGCTGAACCGCCGAAGTGATTTGATAGGGATTATCTAAAGACCCGTCACCGCCGGCGAATTCATCATCTTCCGCCAGGATCGTACCTGTATTTATAAGGATCAATACTAAGATCAGAGCAAGTACAAAACCCGTCAGCTTTATTATTTTTTTCACTCTTCGCAGTTCCCCTTCCGCCGGCATTTTTTTCCCACACTGATAATACTTCAAAATATATCTTAATTATTGCATTGCTCGCTATTATTATCAATAATATTCACCTGCCCCCTGGCACAAGCAATGTGTGTCAGTTTATACTATATTATAAGAAATAAAAGACAAGATAAGAGTAGTTCACTAGAACAGTACAGTAAGGATGTGATCTTTTGCATATGGAATATATGACTTTTGGCGAATGTTTAGATAGCTTACTGAAAAGCAAAAAAATGTCCGTTTCCGGCTTGGCTGAAGCCACGGGCACGAAAAGCAGAAATTCCATCCGGCGCCTCTTAAAAGATGAATGCGGTATAAGTGTGATGGAAGCGTTTAATTCCAAGCTTATGGAATCTGATCCGCTGGCATTATCCGAAGCTGAACGGAGTCAATTGGAACAAGCGCTCGAGGTAAGCAAAGTCGGCAAGGATACATACCAGGCCAGAAAAATTCTTCTGCAGTTATTTGATAATAACGGCCAAATAAGAAAAAACGAGAGTCCCCTGGCACTGAATCCCGCTACAAAAGAAACAATTCCCTTGCGGGAATTGTTTGCCACTTACAAAGCTTATTCCAAGTTAAACCTGCTCATATTTGATGCTGTTTCTGCTGAATTTACCGATGAACTGGTTGATATGATCCTGAATTACGCTTCAACATACATTTCCGTATCCCAGCTCTTATACTTGAGAGACAGCAGTATCCATAATGCGGAAACCTTTGCTTCCATTTTTAAACTGTTTAATTATGAACATTACAATCTGTATAGCACGCCCAGCGAACCAGCTTTAGATAAGACAGCAGTCCCGTCCGGTTTCATTATTATTAATAAGGAAACTGCGGAAGGCGGCCACTCTACCGACCTGATCAGGATGGATCACGGCGGTTCTTTTTCCTTTATTCAGGATATGCCCGGTAATAGCCTGTATCATTTTTATCTGCATCATTTTGACAGTCTGAAAATGAACAGCCAAATCATCAGAAGAACCTATAAGAAGAAAAATCCTGTGGCCACCGTTTTGAATATTTCTAATTTGTCTGTACAGTTAGGAGAGAATACCAACGTATATCGCATCCAACATGGCCTGAGTTATCTCATGATCCCGTACGATATCTTGCTGAATATGGCGGCTGAAACGAATTATTTCGGCCTTGGCGAAAACAATCCGATCTTTCAGAATTTAAAGCAAGTCTGGTACGAGCGATTCTATAGCTGCTTCAATATTGACACCAGGAAAGTACATATTCTTACCAAACGGGGGTTACTCGATTTTGTGAAAAACGGTGTACTGTCGGATCATTTTTGCTATTTCAGACCCTTCACGCTTGAAGAAATTAAGGCCACCCTGGAGTTTATTTTCAAGCAATTAACGGAGAAGGGCTTTTTAAAAATTCTTCTACTAAAAAATGATTATGCCCTCGGAAACATTCAATTCCTCTATTATGAAGATAAAGCTCTCTGGCTGTTCGATGCTTCTTCCGGTTATAATGAAAACTATTTTGAAGGATTCATCGATTCTGCCCCTATCCTTGAGGTTTTCGACGACTTTATCAAAAATGAACTTATTCCAAATCATACCTGGCCAGAATCTGAGACCAGAGATTTTTTGGAGCACCTGATTGCAAACTGTGACGATCAACCCGACTAACTATCCGGTTAAGTTTTTATGCATAGATCTGTGAGGTAGATACTTTTCCCTTACTCATTCCATAGTGCTGTCTCCTCTTTAACCCTTCTCAGCTATTGCACCTTCTCCTCCATAGAGGTAGATTTTTTCCAGGTCAAGCTGGTGGAGGTATTCTTTAATTTCATGGCTTAGCTGGTCTTTTCCGGTCAGGATCACAGGCAGGTTCAGCCTGACTGCGTGTCCTGCGCCGGCCAGGGCATCGGGGAAGTCTTCTCCGGTAGCTAAAGCAGCTTTTTTATACTTCCCTGTATTCTTCTCTGTACCTGACATTCCTTCCGAATAATTCTCAAAGTACTTCACTATCTCCAGGCTGGTCAAGTACCTGTCTTCTCCGCTGAGGCGGGTGACATTAAGCTGGGTTACCGTTGGTAAGCATAAAGCCTGAACCGAGTCCGTTTTCCGTTTCATGCTGATAATTGGCGAGGTTAATTTCGGTGACTGTATTGTCCATGATGCCCAGGTTGTTGAGTTGTATCCGCCAAATAATTAAAAGATCGTTATTGGTCAAGGTGCTTTCCTCATAAACCGGGTTTTCGATCGTTCCTTGGCTGGTGACGATCTGCTTTTCATTCACGGTAATCTCCTGACCGAGATATCCGTTGATTTGCTCCAGGCTTAAGGCGCTGACATTAGGGGTTGGAATATGTTTTTTGATCCCAGGTCCCAAAATACACCGGCATCGCCGGACCGGAAGCCGGCAGAACCGAAACCGAGTCCTTCCCTGCAGGCAAACCCTGCACGACAAGTGAATAGCTCAGCCTTTCTTTGGGCTGGCCGTTATGATAATATTTATCATACGCCAGGTTGCCGCCTGCAGGCCATTCCCTCGGCATGAAATCGTACTCACTGGTTGCGTGAGCAATTACCATTTTGGCATCATATTGATGCTCTTATAAATCACTACCTTATTCTATTCTGTGAATCTCTTCAATTGTTAAATATTCTGATAAGGACTGTACCCCCTGTAGGGGTATGATCCAGCGCGTATTTGTTCTCCAGGCATTTTTGCTGGCCATCACTGCCTGTCTTTTAGTCTGCAGATGTGTTACCGCTTCGCTTAACAAAAAAATATCTTGAGCGTCATCCTGAAAAATATCCAATGTCATCAATAAAAACCCCTAAAAAAACGGACCGAAAAAAATCGGCTTTTAGTTCAATTCAGGCTTTATAACTTTATTCACTTTTAAGAAAATCTTAAAAACTAGCAGTTCTCAATTTTCTTTGCTTTGCTAACATGGAAGCCCAAATGGTATTTCCTTCATTCTCAGTTATCAATCCCTTATTATAGGCTTCAACAAGAATATTTCCTGTAGTAATATGCTTCAATTGAAAACTCCTTGACATAATCACCAATATCACTCAAATTATTACTGGCAACAATACCTCTATTTTCTTTTGCTAAAGCTATTGATGTAGCCTCTACCTTACTAATTAATTTTGGTCCTTTATTGTTCTGTACCAGATAATAGCATGAAACTTGAACAGCATCTTTATTGTTCTGAGGGTGGCACATTTCAAACATCATTGAACCCATGGGAAAGCGGGGTTATTGCAGAAGAACTTCAAAACGGTGCTATCTGTTGGTTGCGCAATCTCGATCGTAAAAAGTGGTCACTTGAAATCCCATATGAAGTGAGTGGTGTGACTACTTCTATGTTCCCAGATTTAGTGGTTGTGAGCATTGCGAGAAGACTAGAATATACATCTATGTTGTCTCCTCAATCCCTATAAAAATAGACATTATCTAACCTGTCAACTCAACCCTATCACTTTCAGGGCAGTTGATATGTTACCGCAAACAATAAAAATAAGGGTTTCCTGATATGAGAACCTCCGGCATAGAAGTCTAGAGAAAAACTCAATGTCTGGAAACCCTATATTTATAGGCTTTTTCAGCCCTACTATTTATCCACCCTTGACATCAATACCACGCACTCAACATGCCTTGAGTGGGTAAAAAAGATGCCATACACGTCTGGTATCCCCCTTGGCGGATGCCTATATTTCAGATGAAGTCGCCTGGATAGGCCTTTTTTATTCGATTTGGTGCCTGCTTTGGCATTACAATTCAAGTTAATAGTAAAAATTTTATCAGCAAAATAGTTTAACGTGATACAAGGTGCTTGGTGTATGGTTCTAGCAAAAACATAAGTTGCTCAGTAATTTCCTGCACATTGCAGGGCATAGAATTATTGATCCACCATTCCAATACTCCAATAAACCCTGAAGTCAAAAAATGAGTGGTTACACCATTTGAAAATGCACTGTTTTCTGACTTTATACCGATAACCTCGGTTACTGTTTGCGAAACAATGGCATATAAGCGGCTGCGGAAAAATCCAAATCCCTCATTGCTAAGAAGCAACTTATATATTGTAAAATTTTCCTCCAAATATTCAAATATACTTTGAAGTGCGCCTGCGTTTAGAGTGGTATCAGTACTATTGGCACAGTGATTTAGCAGCAGCTCAACATATCTTTCAATACACTTGTCAAGCAAGTCGAATTTATCCACGTAATGCAGATAAACAGTCCCACGGTTTATGTCTGCGCGTTCGGCTATGCCATTGATGGTTATTTTCTCAAATCCTTTTTCAGCCAAAAGGTCGATGAAGGTATTCATAATCAGCTGCCTTGTTTTTTGTATTCTTCTATCCACAAAGTTTCCCTCCGGATATTCAACAAAATAGAGCAATGTGTTGAGTTCTCAACAATTGGAACAATTGTAACTATTGAAATTCTCAACACAAATCAGTATGCTCAGAATATCAAACATGTGTTGAAAAATCAACACGCGATCATTATGGGGGGAATCTTTATGAAAATACTTTTCTTTGGGCGCGGTGTCATTGGAACGCAATATGCTTGGGCGTTTGAAAATGCAGGCCATACGGTTGAGTTTTATGTTCGTGAAGGCAGGAAGGCACAATACGGCTCCTATGTAAACTTGGAACTATGGGATGCAAGGCGAAGCAAAAAAGACCGGTTAGTTAAAGAAAAATGGCCTATTGTAACGCATGAAGAAATAAAAGAAAATCATGATTATGACCTTATTTTTATGAGCGTCAACCCCGAACAGGTATCAAGTACGGTAAAGTACCTGGCACCGCGCGTTGGAAATGCAACCGTCCTTTTTTTCAGTAACTTCTGGCAAGACCCTCGATCAGCTGTTCAGCCGATTCCGCTCAGTCAAATTGTTTATGGCTTCCCAGGTGCCGGCGGCGGGTTTGAAGGAAACACGCTTTACGGCGGGCTTTACAAGACGGTTCAGTTTGGAACATTTGAACCCGAGCCTACCAAAAGGGATTTAGAGGTTCGCAAGCTATTTGTTGAGGCAGGCTTCAAGATAATGGTTCAAAAGGACCTTCAAAGTTGGCTTTGGAATCACTTCGCATTAAACGCTGCAATGGAAGTCGAAGTCTTAAAAAGCGGCAGTTTTGAAAAAGTAATTTCCTCACGCGAAGCTCTTGATGGATTAGGCCGGAACTTGAAAGAAATGATCCCTGTTTTGAAAGCAAAGGACTCAAAACTTGATTTTTTGACAAAAGTGTTGAGCGACCTGCCGCCGAGAGTTGTCGGATTTCTTATGAGTCACGTTGTTTTTTCTCCGAAAAGCATGTCTTATGCGCTTGTGGCGCATAACCACTATAAAGTTGGCTATGCCGTACAGGAAGTTATTACCGATGCCAGGAAGTACGGAATAAAGGCACCACGTCTTTACGATGTTGAAAGCTTAATTACGGAACAATGAACAGATCCAAGAAAAAAGAACAATGACGAAAAGACCTCCTATCATAGAATAGTAACTATGCCAGGAGGTCCTATTTTGTTGTGGGATAATGCAACTATTTATTCGATTAAATGTATTGAATTCGAAGAAGCCTTAAAATATCCACATTTCACTTAGATGTCATCTTTTTTATATCCTCAAGGGTCTCAATACTTATGGCTATTGACAATGTGCTTAAACCCCTTTATTTTCAACGCTTGACATACGTTCAAGCAAGCAGCAACATTCTGTATGCCTTGAGGATACAAAAAAGATGTCGTATCAATCTGGTATCCCCTTGGCGGTCCGGTATAGTTCTAAAACCATAGCCTGTTGCGGACTTTTTTCTCCGACTTTATGGCAATATTTTGCTTTACAACCTAAATAACTGTAAGCAATAAAACCTTCAAAAGCGTATTGACTTCTTCTTGAAGGCATTATTCGTTACAATTTTTTATTATCAAAATGTTTCATGTAATTGACAGCTATGAATGGATATCCATGTTAAGAAACAGCGGCTTAACCTAAGAAATGTTATACCACTTTTTGCTAACAATCTTCCTATGTCATAAAGAGCGCATAATTCAAAGTTTTTCATTTTGATAGCTTTGTTATTTTCTATATCCCTGAAGTACGTTCAATATACAATATAACTTTATAACTGGTCTCACCGGACAGTTTCTAGTTACAAGTCAGTCACTTTTTATACGAGTCAATAACCTTAAACGTGTTGATCTTTATAAAACCAAACCCCTTCCCACCTGTAAGACCTAAGGATCAACTTCTTCAGTTGTTCCAAGAAGAAAGCCCCATAAGGTTTACGTTCCTTTAAACATCATCACCTATTAATTTCTTCGCTCTGGTGGAATAATCTCCAACTTTGTCAGCGCTATAAAGCCGTTGGAAATATTCGTTTGCCCTGCGGCGATCTCCGATGATGTGATAGTACTGCCCAAGCTGGAAAAGACTGAATAAATCGAACGCATCTAATGCCAATGCTTGGTTATAAAAACTGAGAGCAAGATGGTCGTTCCCATTTAATGCATGCGCCCAAGCTAATTTGTTATATACGACCAAAGCCTCAGGTTTTTCATTTCTCACTTCTTCAAGGAGTTGAATTGCCTGCCTATAATCACCGTTTAATCCATATGCAATGGCGAGTTTAAATTTTGCATGTGAGCTTGAATTTATTTTTACCAGCGAAGTGTAAATTCCTATAGCCTTCTCATATCGCTGATCATCAATGTAGAGAGTGCCTAAACGTTCGATAGTTTCAATTTTCTGTCGGTCTTCAACAGGGTATCCGCGTTCGTAAATTCCCATCAATTTTTCGTATGCAACAATTGCTTTCTTTTTGTAACCCACGCGAATACAAATGCCACCCAGCATCCTCAGATACTGAGGGTGTTCATCACTGCGATCAACCGCTGCTTCGGCAGCTTCCAAGGCACCTTGATTATCACCGTCTGAAAGCTTCTTCTTGGCAAGTTCAAGGTAATACAGCGGGCTTGATGAAGGAGGCTGGAACTCCTGTTTACGTGTAACCCTTGAAGGAAGTTCTGTCATAACATTGCCGGCAGATAAAGAATCCATACACCGGTTGACATCGGACCTCAAGTTGCCAACACTTTGGTATCTTTTTTCAGGCCTTCGATCCATTGCTTTCAGAATTACTTTTTCGAGATCGGCAGGAATATCTGTATTGATTTCCCGAGGCTTTGCGATGTTTAGACCTGTCAACAATTGGTGTGGACTTGTATAAGGAAGGGAGCCTGTGGTCATCTCGTATAACAAGACACCGAGCGAATAAATATCTGAAACCTTGCTTCGCTTCCCCTCAAGAGCCACTTCTGGAGCCATATACGCTTCAGTTCCATGCCGTTTGGTCCAAACCCATGCATCCTCAAATCTTCTGCTAACACCAAAGTCTGTTATCTTTGCTTTGTTACCATCCTTGGCGATTAGAATATTTTCCGGCTTAAGATCATTGTGGGAGATGTTTCTCTGATGTACGGCTTCAAGTCCATCAAGTATGTTTACAAGCCACTCCAGCATTTGCTTGAAAGATAGATTGATCGCATTATTTGATCCTTGCAGAATGGCTGAGAGGCTAAAACCATCAATGAACTCCATTTCTATAAAAAACAGATCGCTGATGTTATGAAATGCATAAACCTGTACAATGTTCGGATGGATGATTCCTCGAACAATATCAGCTTCTTTCCTTAATACCTCTTCGCCTTTTTCTTGGTCCTTTGGAATCTTAATAGCAACATGTTTCCCATCCGATAAACGTTCAGCCCTCCAGACCTCTCCGAAACTTCCTTTACCAACTTCCTCAATAAGCCGAAACCGATCTCCAATGAGTTCGTTTTTCTTAGTTCTAAAAAAAATGCCCATTAATGTTTTCCTCCAGATAAGTACCGTTCATTACGCATATCCCGAAGGAATTCTCCAAACACAAGATCCTGCGTATCTCCAGAGCTCTTCATGACGCATTTTATTACCATTAACGGAGTCACAGCCTTGGGAATCACAATTCCGTTTCTCCTAAAACTGGAGCCGTATGGGGCAACAACACCGTCCATACTTCTGGGCATCGAACCGGACCTGACCCAGTAAACAAGAACAGCTAATTCAAGAGACTCACCAAGAGCCGCTGTAATTGCCAGGTTCTCGACCTTCTGCTTGAGTTTCTTTTCATCCCCTTTTTCAAATCGTTCAAATTCGAAAGCAATTCTCGGTGACAAATCCGTTTTATCAAACCACACTGAGTCAGCCCGAATTTCTCCGATACCATTAAACAATTCATTAATACTCATAGGGTATTCTGAAATCGCCGAATACCCGGCCTTTTGTCCGCAGCTAGATAGATACGTCAGAAAGTGCGAGTGAATTGTCAGGCCTCGATCAGGGATTCCTGTCTGCAAAAGCATAGGAAAGTTTTCTGCCATGTGAGACTTGTTACTAACTGCGGAAAAAACCGTTTCACTAATGTTTACACTTCTATTCATAATATCTCCGGTTTACCCCAGCGTTCACATACCTTCGGTGACTCTCCTCCATGTACTAGGGCCTTCGTTCCCACCTTAACAACAAGTGGCGCAATAATTGCCCGGCCGCAAATTAATGCCTCACCAGTTGAAAGTGTCGGCAATTCCGCAAGGTCGTCAGCTGAGAAGTAATCAGATGTTTTCTGAATGAACCGTTGGTCATCAGGGTTCTTAATACGCATGGCCACAATCGTGTTACATTGACTGGTAACATCCGAATCCAGTTTGCTGGGACGCTGGCTTACGATGGCAAATCCAACTCCAAACTTTCGACCTTCTGCAGCGATACGCTTGATAATATTCTTTGATATACAAGGCTCCCCATTCGGAGCGAAATTGTGGCCTTCTTCATAGATGATAAATGAAGGTCTTATCGGGCGGTTCTTGTCTCCCGCGGCCTTCATCAATTCACTGGATATAAGCGCGACAATCACCTGCCTTGCGGTGTTTGAAAGTCCTTGAAGGTCTACTATACAAAGACGACCGTATGATTCATTATCATCTCCAACCATTTTGTATACATCGAAGGGATCGCCAGCCGCACGCGTATAAAAGCTTTGTGCTTCATTAATCATACGTCGCAGACGAATGGCAGCAATGTTGGCGCTTCCGCCCTTGAGAGCGCTGGCTTCTCCCTGGCTACCTGATTCAGTAACCCAATTCTTCAAGCGGTCAAGATCATCCAAAACTGAAAACAGCTCCTGAATATCTCGAGGTTCTTCGAAATTTTCCTTCCAGTATCTCAGCGCAACATCAAGTACACGTTGTTGAGGTTCTGTTAGTCCCGGCAGTACACCTGAGAATTCATCCACATCAAAATGATCCAATTGGAGGGCTAAGTTCTGGTTCTTTCCCGCATACTTTTCAGCAAAGCTTCTGATTTGGGGGGTGAAAGCGGTTATTCCAGCACCTTTGTCTTGAAGAGCTTGGAGCCTTTTTTGAATTTCAACGAGCTTCTCCCGGTCTCTTACATCCTCTACGGAATCAAGCCGATCATTGAAGTTTAGGGTTCCGCCCCGTAATGCTTTTCCATATTCACCGTGTGGATCAAAAACCACGACAGATGCATTGAGCTGGGCGACGAGGCGTTCAATAATTCGACCTACAGTATAACTTTTACCTGAACCCGTCATGGCCAGTACGGCCAAATGTTCAGTTACCAACGTATTGGCATCAAGATAGACAGGGACAACATTTGAACCTTTTTCATAACCTACGAGATTACCAAGGTGAATACTCGTATCCTCTGAAAAATCGTAAAACTTGGTTAAAAAGTCATAATCGACACCGTAAACTTTTGTGCCCGGATTAAGCGGTCTGCGAGGAATTCTAATTTCACCTGTATAGGGATCTTTGTAGCCAATAAGCTCGATTGTCCCATACACAGTTTCTCCGGATACTTTTGAATGTGGCAGAAGCTCAACTTCACTAATCCCTTCGCCAAGAGCAGGATTGAAAAGAATACTGTTTCTGGACAAGGATACAATTCGTCCCAACACGTCCATGTTCTGGTCATTTTCTCGTTCCTGATGAGCGATTCTAACGAACTCACCACGCCGCGCAGAGAAGCTGTTTCTCAGAGCAATAGTCAATTTGTCCGGTTGGCCCGTGTTTCCAACCAGCTTTCCGATGAAGTTTTCTTGGTTATTTTTCATTGTTCTACCTCTTCCTGAATTGTATCGATACCTTCAAGCCATGTCTGATCAACCTCTTTGTCTTTGAGCATTGCAAGAGTTGACTTTAAATAGCTGATTAGAACTTCCTTGGGCATACGAACGAGCTGTTCAGCAAACCACAGAGGAAGCGGTTTCATATTGGGATTATCATGTATGGTTAAATACGAGATCAGACCGGCGAGCTTGTCGAGACTCTCTGTGGTCCAACTGTCACGCTTGCCAATTGTTTCAACCTTCCAAATCGGCGTGCGAAGCCCAACCTGAAGATGGAACCCAACGAGTCCATGCTCCGAGACAAGTTTAGGTTCAAAACGCTTTATGTATTTACTCAGAGATTCATAATAAAAAGCAGCGGTTCTTCGTCCAGCCTTTAAAGTCCCTTTCAGGAAGCGTAGTATCCCAACTCTTCGCAGCTGGTCCCAATCCTCCCGAATCAAATTCACGATTTTCTCATCGATAGTTTCAGGGCTGCCCGCTTGTCCCTCTTCTCGAATGGCATTTAGAACAGCGCTGTTCAGATCACGCTTAGTTTGTAAAGATACGAGGAATGGACCATCTGGATTATTGGGGTAAAAGTCATTCAGGTGTCGCTGCCAAAACTCCTCCATTACATTCAGTAAAGCTTGCCAGTCTTCCTGAACATCCTCTTCTTCAAGAAAAATACTTTGCTCTGCACGGGAAACAAGCAGAGGGATATCGACAAATACAATGTCAGGCATTGTATCAGATCTCATTAAATCCGAAAGAAGTCGATAAACAAGGATGAACTCTTTCCATACGAGACGTTCGGATGCTCCGAGAAAGTTCATATCATTGATATCGACTCTGCTGTCTTGAAGACACTCGCTGACTTCATTGTTGGCAACGACCAGATCGTGCCGGAGCGCTGCTGACCCATAGAGCAAACCGCCCAAGGCAGGCATACTTTTACTTTTGGAGGAAATTCCTACAGCATAAACCTTCTCATACTTGCCTTGGTTTATATTCCTGATCAGGCCTCCGTCATGAAATAGCGGCCCTTTTGAATCAACATAGCGCATTTTATTTGCCAATTTGCCAGCAGTGCCAGGTAAGCGTAGGCTCATGGCAGCTGTCAATGCACGTGACATCTCAACGCTTTTCATTAATCAGCCTCCTCATCTTCAAGTATTTCTTTTATTTCTCGTGCATAGAAATAGTGTCCTGCCTGATCTATATATTCCTCGATCTTTGACGTCCAATTTTCCTTTGTCGCATTCAGATCGAAAGAAAGTCGGTCTAATGCTTGCCGGACAGTTTCCATGTCGCAATCAAGGGTGAAAAACCGGGACATGGCGGCAGATATTTTGTTTGGGGCAGTGCTGTTATATGAAAATGACAGAATTGCCACAGCATGCATTACGGTACCATCGAGAGCTTCAGCTTCTTCAGTTGTGTCCTCTTTAACAAGCGATTGCTTGTTCTCCCATGTCAGAAGTAGATTGAGAAGTGACTCTCTGTCCGTCTCATTGGTCATCCCGCTGTAGGAGAGTAATTTCAAGGTTGTTATAAAAATTGCACCTGAAGTGTTTTTAGGCTGATATTTGAGCAGGACAGTTTCCTTGTTGTCATCAATACCCATAACACCTGAACTCAGGGACGAGGCTATCGTACCATCCGACCAGATCTCATATTTGCTTTCTGCGCCCATTCCGTCAAAGCCGGAGAGTTTGCAGAAAGAAGATGCTTTACGTTTTTTCATGATGATAGAAACCGGGGCATCGACAGCATTGCCAATATCAGTGTCTGTCGGAGGATTTATTATAATCAGTCCCGTCCCGTATTGATAATTGGCCCGGGCCAGCTTGCGCACTGTACCTGCAAAATCATCAATCCCCTTGGAGCCTAACAACATGCACGGAATGCCTTTTATTGCAAGCATTTCATCAATCGACACAAATTGTATTTCAACCGATTGCTCCAACACTGATGATTCAAACAGATCTTTCTGAATATCGAGTACTAAGGTTTTCATCGTAACTCCAATCTTGTTCTGATAAGTTTCATCTTCTTCAGAGCCTTGATAGCCTCATCATGGTCCGGGTGCTCTTCCTCGCTATAAGTTCCGGCACTCAATCCTTTGTAAATATCAACCCATAACTCAAAGGACACTGGATGCCCTGACTTCTCAAAAACATTGTTACCATCTGCTATTACCCTTGTATTGAAGGATTCATAGGCCATCTTGGTTTTCTGATAAGTTTCCTCCGCCTTCGGTTCTTCCATGATACTTTTGCCTTCGGACTGAAGCAGTTTGTTCAATGCCTGAAGCTGTGTTCTACGAATGATATTCCTCAGATCGGATTTGATTGTATCCAGTCTGTCAAAGATCTTTTGCTGTATTGGTCGGAGCTTGGACTCGCATGCATCTACCTCATCATCCAACATGGTAAGAAGCTCATCCTCGGAGGTGTCATCACACTGCGATTGAATCTGACTTTCTAAACCGCCGGAAATCATTCCGTTGTACTTCTGGATCTCTGATTTTATCCCGCTTAAGTCGGACAGGATTTCCTGAGGAGCATCCTTGGTGAAATCTGAAAGTTGCTTCCAGACACCGTTTGTGGATTCAAATGTCTGAATAACTGATTCCCAGCGGTTTCTTAAGGCCACATACTTTGAATAGAAGCTGTCTGACATATCAGGGAAAACAAGGTCACCCAAAGCAGAGAGGCGCTCCCAAGCTGACTCGTATTTCGAGTCCACAAGGTACTGATCAATTAACAACGTATAGTTCCCTGCCTTGATCGTTGCCTTGCGGGTCATTGAAGGAGAACCAACGCCTTTCAATGCATTTTCCAGTTCGTTCTGAATTGACTTAAGAGGTAATGTCAGCGGAACAATCGGAAATGGTTTGCCCGAAACGAGTTTGAGGTCGTTGCTGTCTTTGATGATCCGGTTGATTTCGGATAAAAGTATTTCCCGCTTAGATAGAAACTGCTTTTTGAGCCAGCTCAGGAAAGAGACCTTCCGCCACAGAGAGAGAGAATTGTATTTTCTTTCAAACTGACCAATCTGGGCCGCCACACAATCAAATCCCACATTTTTACTGCCAATATCCAAGGGGCACACTTTGATAATGAGGTTTTCAACTTGCAGGACCTGTGCCACCAGTCCTGCAAACGCATCTTCCGGTAATGAATTTACAGAAGGAGCAATGAGAATCTTGAAGTCTACTGCTTCGATTTTCTTTTCGGCATCCTCCAGCTTCAAGCTCGCATCCGGATATGAAGCATTCAACAGAATCCCAGCCTGTGTCGGAAAAAGACCTTCACAATTTTTAATAGCTTCTTTGCATTCGTTTTTCAGCCATTTGGAAGCTGCTTCCCGTCGGATTTCCATCTGATTCTGATCAATCGCACGGAAAAGTTCTCCGCTGGTTTGGCGAACAACACCAAGTCCTATCAATAGTTCAAGGATCTGTTCTATTTGTTGAATTGACTTGAATTCCGTTTCAGGCACAATGAAGAAGAAGTTTTTCGCCAGTTTATTTGCCGAAGTTTGGGTTTTCAACTCGCGTAAAATTGAGAAGAAACAACGAGGCACTTTCGGATTATTATCCGTGGTCAAAATTTCCAGCAGATCTCCATAGCTCCAAGCTGTCGGAGGGTTCGTATTCTTTTTGGCAGCCTGTTTGCAGTTTTCAAACTCCACATCATCCAGTGGGCCTCCGTGATTTTCATGGGCAGCATCCAGAGAGTTATTTGTTGCAAGCATATAGCGGTATCCCTTGGCAAAATCTGCAACAGGAATGCCTTTCGCCCTACTCCAAATTGGGGCGATCAGATAACCCTCCTGCCTGATTTTGTTCGCCCAGTTTCGGGCCTTTGCAATCCAATCATCCTGATATGATTTAAGTAAGCCGTTGGCTACTTTACTGAGCCTTGCTTCCCGAGGTTCAAATACAGACCCTCTGGCAGAGTATTTAATAAGAAAATCCTCTTCCTGAACGACAAGGCGAGATGTCAGAACACATCTCTTCAGAATCGGGTATTTTTCGAGTTGTTCTTCAAAGGTTGCATAGTCAGCAGATGCGGGAAACAACACGATGATAGGATGCACACGTTCAGTGCCAAGGTACGTGCTCAGCTTTCTGATGGCATCATCCGAGTCGAGACAATAAGCAATTGTCAGTTTGCCGTCTGGTGTAACCCTGAAACCATCGACGGATGGAGACATAAATCGTGAGCTGAACACCTGATGAGAAATGACTGAGAGAGCTTTGACGGTGGAAGCATTTTCAAGGGATTCGTCCAACAGCTTTGCCAATCCAAGACATACTGCAGCAGTTCTTTTGTTTTTTGAAGCGGATACTTCTTTTACATATTGTTCTAGCTTCTGTTCAAAACGTCCATCCTTGAAAAAGCGAACACTCTCAGTACTCGCATTCAGCAATTTGTTGAATTCCTTCCATAAGCGGAATGCCATTCCGATAAAGCGTCCGTCTTCCACTCTGTAATCCAAACTCAGGAAAATTCGGTGCAGCGCTTCAGCGGCAAATTCAATACCGTCTCTCGGGTAAAGGGCTGTCAGCTGTTCGCCCCATTGTTCAAGATCAGTATAAATGACAATTTCCGAAGAATTATTGCCTGCGGCCGTAATCGAAAAGGCTTTCAAAGCTTCGAGCAAGCCAACCACAGACAATTGACATGTAGAAGTGAAGTAGGTGTCGGATTTGCCTTCGACCGGCTTAAAACCGTATTCCGGGCGGATCAGTTCACTGGCAAGGGTTGATGCATCAATGTGAACCATGCTCAATTCAGCAAATGTCTTTCCACGTCCCGCGATTTCATGCTCAAGTAGAGTTTCGGCAAAGGCCGGAGAGATGTTGCTTGGAGAGGTGCCTCCCACGCCAACGGGAAGCTGTCCGTAAACAATACGCTCCACTGTTTCCTGAGGTACATCCTTAATTTTGCCGATCAACGGCATGACGGCGCTATCGTTGAAAATATTACCTGCCCGGGCATCTGTTTTGGCAAAATCCCTAATCAAAGCCCATGAATTGATATCTTCGCCTCTTTCTTTATGTCTAGCATAAGTCTCATGTACCGATGACATTATGACGTTCAGCCAGCCGAAGTTCCTGTTGGCGGATAGGAAGGCTGCCTCCAGAGTTCCAGCCGGATAGTCAACCGACGCAGGATCAGCCAGGGATTCTTTGATGTGATTGACATAACGACTCACATCAGTAACCTGATTCGGCTCTATGGTTACACTGCTGGCACGACGAAGATTCGGGCCGATCTGAATCTGGTCTCTCATGCCAAGAGAACAAAGCAGAAGGAAATTCACATACGGGTGCTGACTGCGCCAGTTTTCATGCTTAATAACCTCGGATACCATCAACAGGTATTCGTCATCAATGCTGGACGGCGTATCATCACGAAGACCCCTTTTAAGATCACCGGGAGTTTCCACTTCGTCAACGATTACCCAGAGGTGTTTAATCCCCTTGGGTTTGAGTATTTTCATTGTAGCATCGAGTCTCGCTGAATAATCCTGCTCCTCATTTTTCACGCAGGCTGTCAGCTGATCAAGCGGAACACCCTTGGCATGCAGTGCATTGGTTATATCCTTGTAAAGGGCTTTGACTCCGCCAGACCTGACATCGCATTCAAGAGTTTGCCGAAGTGATTCAACGGTAAGCCGAGCAACCCATGTCGGGGCATCAAGCTCATCATCACAGACAGAACTGTAGCGAATGTAGATCGGCAGGACACCGTCGGTCAGAGCTGGTTCAAGAACCCGCGTTTTCTTATCCTTCCGGTTATATGGTGCAACCACATATTCGTGTTCGTTCAACAGCCATTCATCAATTTGTCCGGTCGCTTCTCCAATAAGTTCGTAGCTAAGACGGGTCTTACCAAGTCCCCAATCACCAAATGCTACAAAAAAACCTGCTATATCATGAGTCTGACCGTCCCAGAACGAACGCCGAAACTGGTGCAATGCATTAAAGACCTGATTTTGTCCGACCATGCAGAAGTTGGGTGGATAAAGCGCAACTCCTTTTGCTGCCCAAGGTTTCATAATCATTTTATTATTCCTCCGTGAGGTTGTTATTCGTTATAATTTCGGTAGCCGTCTCTTTTGCGGACGGAGTAAATTTAATTTTTAATCGACGGCAGTTGCTGTCTCCAAACAAGCCACGTCCCATGCGTGGTTGTCCTGGATGATAGGATTGGATGACCAGACGGTCGTCATACATGGCCTCACGGGTAAAACGGTCGAGAGCTGAATCTCGCTCTTCAACGGACATATGAGAAAGCTCACCAAATTTTTCAGCAAGAGCACTAGCAATGGTATAACCTTCGCTGTCCGTTGTTCGCTGTAACGCTTCAAGAAAGAGGTCATCAATTGACTTGTCTTGACCATCACTAACTGCGGATACCCCGAAAGATTCGAGAACATCACCCCCCAGCAAACGTCCAACTTGCTCTGTATCAACAAACCATCCATTGTCTTCTTCATAGAAAATCCCGATATAGAAAAGCAGTCCAAAGCTCTTCTTAATGGCTGATGAGAGATCCTTAACTGAAGGCTGGTCAACGCGTATGCCGCACCATTCGATCGGCAGGCTCAAGCCGTGCTTCGATAATTCAGTGATCCATAACGACCCCAGTGCCATTTCTGTGTATTCAGAAAGCAGGCTGTTAAACTGCTGACAGTCCTTGGATGTGATATTCAGTCTGGTATTATCCGGTTCGACAAAAGACATCTGGCTCTTGGGAAATTTGTTAAACACATCCACTTGAAGCAGCCAACCCTTGAGCATCAAACCTATAAACAAGCGTGTTCTCGGTTCCCGGAGGAGAAGATTTCTTGCCAATAAATAAAGCCATCTGTCCGAATTTGCTGCATCCCGATAGGCTTCCCCCAGTTCAAACCCGGATTCTGAAACCACAAAGCCTTCATCCGTTTTTCGAATCAAGTCGAGACCGTTTACGCACAGCCTCTGTCCGAAACGCTCGAAGCCCATGGCGTTGACAATACCATCCGTTCCATGTCCTCGAGGTTTACCATCTTTCTTATAAGTCAGGGTCGGAGTGATATCGAACAACTCCTGCTCAATTTCCTGTCGCGTATAAACACGACCTTCTTCCGCTCTGGAAAGGGCCTCGGGATATTCCTGATACCTTGTCGGGTCATTCCACAGAAATAGTTTTGGTAATGCAACCTTCGTGGAGGTGTCTTTTATTTGATTCATGTAATAGCCTCCTGCTGTTCGCTTTTATGTAAATTCTTTCTAACCGTTTCAATCATTCTGTCCTGCAGGGACTTACCGGGACGGAAAACCGAGCGGAGTCTGCTTGCCATTAAAGTTGACTGGAATTCATCGTGAAGAACGAGGTTGTCATCTGACCAATCCAGAATTTCCAAAGCCAGTAGGTTCTCCAACATATTTTCGACCTGTTCATCATTCAGCGATCTGGCTGCAAAACACTCCTGGCATTGAACCAGAACCGGCAGCCAATCTTTGAGCAGACCAATCTCTCTAGCTTCATAAAAAAGTTCCACCTCAGACAAACCAACACCGGATTGCAGATACAGTTCAAAGTTCGGCGAGGATACTGTCTTCGCCCGGTAATGATTAATCGCCAGCTGCGTCACCGCTTTGTAAAAGGGTTGTTCGATCAGGGAATCCTGCAGAACATTCCGAAAATTTTCCGCAGTTCCATTATCACCCATTGGTTTTCCATGTTCGTCGAAGAGTTCGATACCACTTTGAATAACGGCCCGACTAATATTCCACGGTGCCGGTGCAAGGTTCATGAACTGAGCGTTGCCGTCAGCATCGATTAATGGAATTACAGGCAGAAGTGCCGGGGTACACCCATGAGCGTCATACCGCTCGGTGGTGGCGTAAGGTATAAAGCGCTTAAGCACAAAATCGAAAAGGTCCTGTGGACGGGCGGTCCTGCCCAGCAACAATTGATTCCAGTTGTCCCAGTTGGTCTGTCTTTCCGGGAGAGAAGCAAATAGCAATGATATCTGATCCGCTTTTTGATCAATTATCCGTTTCCCATCCACTTCGATTCGGTTCAGCATCCTATTAATGAATGTCAGAAACGGCAGCAGCTCATTACCGGACCAATTCTCGACCTCATTATGCAGCCCCTGTTTGGCAGCGGAAACGGCACCTTCAGCAAGAATGGAAACCAGATACTCATGATAGTCGGGAACATTGAATAATATGGAGCGAACCGCTTTTTCTGAATCCTCCTGGAGCAGGCTCCAGAATTCTGGTGAAAGAGTCCATACATCAGAATTTTCACCTACTGTCACCGGACACAAAATCCCCGCATCCTTAAATATTGCGATCCAGTCCCGAGCACCGGCAATCCCTCCCAGTTCAAAGCGGGTCACTTCGCCCCATGTGATGAGGTGGTTAATCAGGGCTTGAGCACTCTGAAGCATTTTGAAAGTTTTGAAATGGGTCATATCGTGCTTCATCCCGTCACCACCCATTGCATAAAATTCCGTTGAAAATCGTCCGCCTGTTTACGGGTAAGGTTTTTTCCGGAGTGAGCTGATACCTTGGTCTCTCTGCCTGAGTCCTTGGACTTTTTGTAAGCTGAAAACTCAAAGGATTTGGTTGTCTGAGCTCGCTCTTCGAAACGGTACTCATATCGCTCGTTATGCCCGATAAAGCTTCCACATGAATCGGTTGTCCAATGTCCCGGATAGCTCAATCTCTCCAAAGCACGGCGCATTTCAATCGCTGACTGATACCTGCTGGCAGGATCTACATGCACAGCCTTGTTGATGACACTTTTCAGGTTACGGGGGACAAAAGGCTGGTAATCATTGGTCTGAACAACTTTTCCGTCTTTCACCAGTTGGTAGTAGTCATTCTCTCCCAAAGCATTAAATTTGTCGCGAATGTGGCCAATACCATTCAGCAGGCGGAATGCGGTTAAGCCCACTTGATAAATATCCGTTTGAACATTGATCTGATTAGAATTGAGGACTTCCGGAGCAATGTGGAGTTTATACGCATTTCTTGGCTGAACCGGCTGCCCATTCGGTGAGTGACAAGTAATTCCATAATCGGTCAACACGCCTTGGTTGGCATCCCCGATAAGAATGTTCTTAGGCTTTATATCGTTATGGTAAAGGTTCAGCTCGTGCAAATATTCCAAGCCTCGCAGGACATCGGCCATGAAACGAATCACATCAGGAATGGACAAAAAATTGCCTGCGTTGACTCTGGAGAGAATGGAACCGTTCGCGTGATAATCCATGGCAATAATGACAAGATCAATTCCGTTGTGTTGAACCACATCCGCGTAGTGCATTTTCACCAGATTGGCGTGATCCAAATGGTTTCCTATTCGTGCTTCCTGAAGACGCTCGTCAATCGTCACGCCTTGGGCCAGCACCTTAACCGCAACATCCCGGGAAATGGTTCGGTCATGAGCAAGCCATACATCACCAAAGCTGCCACCGCCGATAGACTGTTGGAGGACATATTTGTAAATGGTTTGCCCTGGATTTATCTGCACTCGCTGCTGCATCAGTTATCCCTCCCGGTCCATGCAGCAGCCACGGCATCCGCCATTTGCGCATTCCAGTATTTATCAGTGCGGCCAACATTTGCTTCAGCAAACGCCTGAACTTTTTGAGAACTCATTCCTTGCTGAATATTTGCATAAAGGAATATGTTTACTGACTTCCCGCTCTGCATGGCGGACAACATGACCACGCCATCCATATTCGTTGAAAAACGGTTCGCCATCTTTTCTGTACCGAATTGATTCATCTTGATGGCAACTTTGGAAATATCGGGATACATACGGTAAATACGTTCAAGCTCCGTATGAAGCCACTGGAGTTTTTGTGCTATCTCCTGACGATCTGCAGGGAAATCCAGCTTATTTTCCGTGGCAGCATTAACCAATGCGGCGGTTTGGCCATCCCATTCAACAATGGCGTATCGGACGCAGGTAGAGGCGGTACGTATCCCGAGTATCTGCATGATTAGATGCCCTCCAGTTCTTTTTCGATATCCTCCCATGTCGGGGCTTTGAGTTTTCCTGACATGATGGCGTCGGTATCCAGCCTTCCTTCGATCAGAGACTCGACATCAGACTTGGCTGTTGACAGAAATGCTATGGATTTATAACGATATTCAACACCAAGTTTTACCAATTTTCCAATTTTCTTTCTTTCATCCTGTTGGATATTTGGAATAAGAATTTTTTCAAAAACATCTTCTGTAACAGTTGGATAGACCGACCCAGTATTCCACCTCATTATTTGAGAAGTAGAAACGTCATGTTTTAAAATAAGTTCCAGGAAATAGGCTTCTTCGATAGATGGTGTTTTTAAAACAGCTAATGCTGTGCTTCCTATTGAGTTGTCCAAATGATAAGGTATAACAGAAATGCACTTTCTGTTAACTCGGACGGTAGAGGCTAAAACATCTCCATAGCGCAATTCCTTTTTGGCACTTGCAGGCAATTCTGAGTATGTTTTCAAATTAGGTTTTATTAATGATGATTCAATATCAATGCTTGATATTTCGATATATTCAATGGGATCTGAATCATAGCTATCTAAATTCCTAATTCTGCGATTAGCAAGAGTTGCAAAATTATCTAATGGAATAAAGTTTTTATCCAACGATAGCTTTTTCTGGAGGTCAATGAATTTTTTCTGATAAAACCAAGCATCCATACGCTCAGTTGTTAAATCGGCGGAAGATATTATGTTCTGCTTTTTTTCGAGTTTGTCATTATCTGAGTCATCATATAGCTCATTTATTAGCCGCTTTGCAGCAAGGAGAATGGCCTCTGCTTTATCTTTGCATTTTTCGGCAAGTGAAATATAACTACCAATATGCTTCTGAACTATTTCATCTGGAACAGCTATCAATGCGTCTCTTGTTTCTTCAATGCCTAGATACTTAATAATTGTTCCAACTGCTTGTCGCTTAAGTTGAAACTCTCCATATTTTGATATTAAGTATGCAGTAAGGTATTCTGGAATTACTTTTTTCTTGTTAACCTTTATGCCGACAATATGTTGTGTAATATTGCACTCCTTGATTTTTTCTGGGATACGGCTTAAGGCTCCTAATCTTCCAGCTTTTGCCAGTGCAATATCACCTGGTTCAAGTTTCGAACGAACAATATCTTGATGGACTTCATGTGGAATTAAAGCCATGTCATTTTCATTAAGAAAAAGCTCACCAATATTCTGAACTCTCAGCAATGGAACTCCCCCATCCGTATTATAGAGAGAGGCTGGCAGTTTAGATCCGAATGGACCTGTAAATAGCTTTGAGAGTTTTTTTAGTTTATTTGTTGTGATTTTTGAGTTTTCAATTGTATGTTCCAATAGAATAAATTCGTTCTTATAGAATTCAGCATTCCATCTAGACGGTCTAAAGTTTTTTGATTCAATCCAAGCACAAGATGGTTCTGTATTCATTTTAGACCCCCATTAATATAACTTCTAGTAATTTCTACCAAGTCATTTCCTTCAGGATCTGGAATTTCAATTTTCCCTTTTTTCAAGTAACCCACATGCTCAGCCACAGCCATAAAGACTGGCCCCTGTTTCTCTGATACATGTTTTTTCTTCTGCAGATAGATAAAGCTGGTTTTTGCGCCGGTACCTGATATGGCAAAAGTCTCAGTCGGTAGACTGACGACAGCTTTCAGAATGGCCTTGCCGCCCAAAAATTCTCCAGTTTCTTCATCTTTTGAGCCCATGATATATTCACGGATGTAGGCATCACCTGCATTGCAAAGAATGCCGTCAGGAACAACGATCAATAAACGTCCGCCGGGCTTTAGCAATTGCAGATTGCGATCCACAAAGAGGGCCGCCGGATCAGCTTTATCAATAGCCTTCTTCTTGCTTCGATCACCGGCTTTCCATTTCCAGCCAAGTTCAAGTTCTAGTTCTTCTTTACGCATTTTAGCGAGCCCTTTTGGGTCGTCATATTTACCTGAACCAAAGGGTGGATTTGTAAGAATCAGATCGAATTTGCCCACAAGTTTATCGACCCGGGTGTCAGTAATAGAATCATCCACTTTGAGCAACTGGCTATGATCTTCACCATAGAGCAGCATATTGATGCGGGCTTTCTGAATACTGCCCTCAGCCTGGTCTGCACCAAAGAAACTGTGCCGCTTCATCTGACTGAGCCATGCCAGCTTGTCATCATCACTGTGGCCAACATGTTTATCATCGAGAATTCGCTTCTTGATCTCGCGTAATGCTCCAACCAGAAAACGGCCGGTACCACAACAGATGTCACCACAGAGGAAGGCAGGTAGTTCTTTTTCATCTTTTCCGGGGCTCCATCGTTCCTGCTGGTCTTTATCTCCCCTGCGAGCCCAAAGCTCCGCATCGGTGATGTCATAAAAAACCATGTGGGTCATACACTCCACCACCTGAGAAGGGGTTAGGTACGTGGCCAACCCTTCGTTGCTTGCATATTTGCCGCCTCGAAGGAACACATCAAAAGCCCATCCGAGGAGGTCTTCATGGATCAGATGCACTCTCATCATCCGGGCCTGCTCGCCATTACCCACAAGCTCCTTGTCAGGCACCGATAGGCGGATAGGTTGACCGTCGAGGTCACGCAGGTCCATGGAGTCAATGGCCATGGCCAGAACCTCAGGGTTCTCGAGTTTTAACGGCTCATCATAGGCAAAGATTGTGTGTTCTTCGCCGGTTATGTCTTTGGCCTTGTATTGGGGCAAGTTGTTGATTTCTCGGAATGCATCTTTTAACTCGGTAACTGCTGTCTTTCCGTTCTTTTTCACATACTCGGAAGAATAAATATCGGAGAAAAGCTTACCTTTTCCGGCACCTTCCTTAATCTTGTAACGGGGGGATTTTTCAAGATGAATTCGAAGGAACAGCAATTTACCCAGTTCGTCAATTGCTGCATTGGTTGGCTTAACACCGCCCCGGGAATAAATGGCATCATGCAGCTGGTCGAATTTGCGCTGGATAGCCCGAAAGTCTCCGCGATGATATTCAGCAGAAAGGTCCTGAAGCAAACGGGAACGGGAATCGGAAATTGGCTTGGCAATCTCCCGCCACAAATCTTTACGCGGCAGTTCGGAAATCTGGGCGTCTTTTTCCAGATCAAAAACAAAGTTGTTGTCGCCATCCCATACCCAGACAAAACGGAAAGGCTTGCCTTCATCAGCTCCCAACCCGGCCTTGAACTTGGCGTCATCCTGAATAGAAGGTCGTGCGGCATCGCCGGGATCGGCTGCAGCAAAGAGCACTACCGGCTCGTCGCCATCCATTGCCACCAAATCCGCTGTGGCATCCATACTGCCATCGCCAAACGGATCAAAAAGCTGAAAGTCTTCGATTAGTTTTTCATAGCCCAATTTACCAAATTGCGCCCGGGCCTGATCCCGGAGCTTGTCAGGTGCATTTTCTTTCTTCTTAACCATAATTATTTATCCTCCTGCCGTTTGGGCCGATTAAAAATATTCGTGTTCATTGTTGTAAACTGCTCCAACAGAATCTGTTTCACTTTAGGTGCGTCCAATCCGGTTGTTTTGGTCACCTCTATTACCACGTTGGCAATCGTTGTCCCCGAACGACCAAGGGATCTGAAGTATTGCACCGCCGCTTCTCGGACCGCATCTTCATCGGTCTTTCCACTGCCGCGAGTGCTCCATTTGGAACTGACCAGATAGGGAGCATTATCCTCCTTCACCATATAGCCGTCGCTGGGCTCAGCAGATGAAAAGGCTCCCTTATCTATACGTTCAAACTGTGGATTCAGCCGAAGCAGAAACAAGGCGCGTTCAGCACCGCCGCATTGATTCAGTTCAGGTATGGAAGCCGCGATGGCTTCTGGCGTAGCGGCTCCCTCGCGGTTCAGAAAATCTGTCATTTGGGATGCAATCCTCATTGCTTCATTTCCTCACTTAAAAACTTCTCGGCCAGCTCCAATACATGGGCTTTTGCGGTCAATGCCTCCCGTCTTCTTTCGAAGGCTCGATATACTCGGCTGTCAAAATCTTCCCGCCAAATCACCGACAGGTTTGGCACCAGCAAGGCATCAAGATCCTTTTTGCTGATAAAACGCTGCACTGCACCGGTGGCGAGACTGTTCAACTGCGCCCGAACGATGGGGTGTGTCATAGCAATAGTGAAATACCTTGGGGTTTCTGTGAAGCGCAGGGCCGTAAAAGTGGCGCTTCCAAGAATCCTGCATCCCTCGGTTCCTGTCTTTTCATCCAGATAGGCAACCTGTTCTCCGCTGCCGGTTGTGCAGATTAACACATCTCCAGGACTCAACGGCTGCCTCATTCGTGGTGACAAATCGGACAACCGGCAGAGATCAAAGCTTTCAACCATCATGGTATTTTCATTGATATGCTCGGCTTTTACGGCACAAACCTCTTCATCCTCACCAATCCCCTTCAGGGTAGATGGGACCGGTTTTGCGACCTGAAGGAGCGGAGTTACACTTCCGCTTTCCAACAACTGCCTTCTAAGCATCTCATTTGCACAAAATGCAACATCCCATCTTCCACCCAATTCTTGTTTCCGGATCTTGAATCGACGTGTGGTCGACTGTGCTTGTGTTTTCCGGTCAATTTCCGCATAGACTGCCTGAATGATCTGAGATAACTCAGTTTCCGATTCCAGGCTTAATCGTGCCGCATCTTCATAAGCAGCCTTGATTTTGTACTGCAGATCTCTGCCCGGAAGTGGAATGGGAATCTCGGAAATATCCTTGAGACGCAACCTTCTCAAGGCTGTTGCTGAACGCCTGTAGGCGAGATCTTTCAGAATCTTGCCCATACTCCGAGTGGACAATATTGCCGCTAGATATTCTGGTACAATGGCGGGTTTTGGTCGCATTACCGTAATCTCAGAGGACACGGTAATATCATCGAAGCCCTCGGGCATAACGGCTGCTCTGAAGGGCTCGGCAGCCTGAGTAAACAATACATCCTGAGATTTTACTTTAGTCCATTTGGTAGCCTTATCAACTGATGCGTATTTCAATCCCCCAAAATGGATATCACATGCATCAAGATTGCTGAGACGAAGCATTGGAATGCCTGTTTCACATGATGTCAGCCGTGAGCCATCGGTAAAATAGTCAAGCAGATCTCCCAGCTTAACAAAGTTGTCGTATTTTCCGGTAGTTATCGTTTTTACAGTCTTTTCACCAAGATAGAACCGGGGGTCAAGGCGATCGCCTTTTTCACGAAACTTTTTCAACTGGATCACGGTACTTCTCATACGTGATCCTCCGGTTTGAAGACAGCCTTTATCGTTTCGACAGTTTCAGCAATAACATCACTTTCAAAATCCTCTGGTCGTAGTTCAATCATTGAAATCGGATAGTCAGACGGGAGTGGCTCAGTTTTTTTAATGAATAAAACAGAGCACCGAATGGATGTGCCCGTAAAACAGAAACCAGCAGGCAAACTAACAACACCGAGAATCTGCACAGCGTCCAATAACCAGTCACGAAAAGCTTTATGGCTTGCCCCGGACAAGATTCCTTCCGGCAATACAATCGTAATAATGCCGTTGGCTTGGCATTGCTCGATTGCCTTAAAAGCATACAGGTATTCGGCTGGATATTTCTTTGAGTCTGAATTGCCTTTACAAAACGAGCTGACTATCGAACTATTCTTTTTCAGCTGCATCAATCTGCCTAATGGTGGAACTAAAATTACTACATCCTTTTGCCTGACGGTCTTGTCTTCGAGGTAACCATCGTCATATACAGTGATTGCCGGGTACAGCGTCTGTAACAAGGCAAGAATCTCCTGGCTTCCATTTTCCAAAACCATCTCTTCGCTCTTCGCACCGGATAGAACAGAAAATTGAGCTCCTACCGCAGATGTAACAAGGATTGTTGCACCTGAGCTTTCGCCGATAGCTTTAAACACAGGAGACAAAGCCAAAGGCAACCCATGTATGTATTTTTTGTCATCACTGACTCGTGCAATCCAATCAATCAACCGGGCTGACTCGTCAGGGTTCGATGGCGTAATTCGGAAACCTGCAAGAACAGCACACAGTCTCAAAATGCCTTCTGTATTAATATCTGCGCCTTTAAGTTTTCCTGCAACTCTGGATATCAAAGTAGAGCACTCTTCTGCAGTTCCAGAAACAGAGCATATCCATTCATCATCTTTACTGAATTTTTCATCTGCGATTCGAGCCACGAGAAGATTTGATACTGCAGCATTAGTTAACTCTTTCCGCTTTACGCTTTGCCGCAACAGCGCGGACAGATATGCAAATAACTCCTGTGATGGAAACAACTTAGATTGGCTTGGCCTCAATGCCCGAACCGAAAAAAACTCTTTTCCTTTCTGCGGTAACTCATAAAAGAAAAGTGACGAATCGCCCTCGGCCACAACAAAGGACACATTTTCTGCAGAAAGCAAGGAAAGATATCTATCAGACACAGAGCCACGCCTCGGAGACGCTACAATGCCACGCTTTCCAGCGAACCTAAATTCCGCATCAACAGACAAGCGACCCACACTGACGTTTTCCAGCCGAGTGACTTCCACACCTCTTGCCTTTAAATATTCTTGAGCCTTCATATAATCTCCTTGTCACATACTCACATTCACATTATAAAATTTACCACAGCCTTTTTCTTAAGTCAATATATTTTTATCACACAATCACAATACCATTAAGAAGTGGGTTCAAGGGAATATACATAATCAACTTAGATATTGTTCTAAATTATTACGTATAATTTGTATCGATACACGAAGAAAAACATGCAAGCAAATATTTAAAAAGTGAATTTAATTGTTAGATTAGGAAATTAGTTAATCTTCAATCTACTTAAAAAACTGTCATTGTAAAAGCCCTCGGTATTCTGAGCGTATTTTTCCCATGCAATTTTCGGCATGAACAGTCGGAATAACGGTTGTTCTTACCATTATGCATTAATCAAAATATGAAACCCGCTGATTCATCACGATTCCGGATTTGAACTGGATCTCTATCTGATCTTCTTTAACGGCCTTTATACTCTGCAGGAGCCTCCTGACCAGATCGTTGTCAAACGCCCTGACCTCGCAGGTGGTTTTCATCAGGCAGGCGTCCATATCATCAAGCCTCTGCTGAAAATTCGCCGCCATTTTCTGCTCCCGTGCAAGCTCCAGCTTTTTCTCCTTCAGGTTATTAATCTGCTCCGCTATCCTACGGTACTGCTCATCAAAATCCTCTGTGATGGAGCCTAGCCTGGCGTTTTCCTCTATCAAGGCCAGCATTTCACTCTGCAGCTTTTCAATCTGCCCGTCATATTCGGTTGGTAGATTCTTGGTGGAGTAGCTGCCGATGACTCGTATGACGTTCTCGCGAAAGGCGCCGACAAACTCACCGCGATTTTCCACGACGTTGTTAATGGCGGTCATTACTGCTTCATGCAGGATATCCTCCTTGAACGTTGGGGAGCGCTTGCAGTTTTTGGTTCCGTTCTTCAGACGATTCTCACACCGCCATACAGCGCTTTTCTGACCGTACTTCGACCATACCTGCCTTCGGTAAGGCTGACCGCATTCTTTGCAGACCATGATGTCCGTTAGAGCAAATTTGGAGCTGTATTTGCTTTTCTCTTTTTCTTGCTTCGCCCTTCTGGCTGCGGCAGTTTTGCTAAGGCTTGCCCTCCTCGCTTTTTCCTCCTGCACCTGATAATAAAGTTCCTTGGGAATAATGGCTTCATGGTCATCCTCTATGTAATACTGGGGGACGATGCCGTTGTTTTTCACCCGTTTTTTAGTGAGAAAATCTATCGTATAGGTTTTTTGCTGAAGTACGTCTCCCATATATTTTTCATTGCTCAGCATCTTGTCAATGACACCGGGGCACCACTTAGTAAGGCCTGTGACGGTGATGATGCCTTCCGACTCTAATAGCTTGGTGATCTGCACAATACTGCTTCCTTCGAGGTAAAGCCGGAAAATCCGTCTGACCAGCTCTGCTTCCTCCGGTACGATGACCAGCTCGCCGTTCTTATCCTTGGTATAGCCTAAGAACTTGTTGTGGTTGACCGAGACGACACCGTTTTCAAACCGTCTGATAAGACCCCACCGGGTGTTCTCGCTCAAGTTTCGGCTTTCTTCCTGCGCTTGGCTGCTCAGGATAGTAATTAAAAGTTCGCCGGTTCCCTCCAGCGTATTCACACCTTCTTTTTCGAAAAACACGGCAACATTCTTTTCTTTGAGCTTGCGGATGTTCTGGAGGCTGTCTACCGTGTTTCGCGCGAAGCGGCTGACCGACTTGGTTATAACCATGTCGATTTTTCCAGCCATACAGTCCTCGATCATAGAATTGAAATCATCGCGCTTTTTGGTGTTGGTGGCGCTTTTGCCGTCATCGGCGTAGATTCCGGCAAGTTTCCAGTTGGAATTGTTCTTTATTTTTTCGGTATAGTAGGAAACCTGGGCTTCGTAGCTGGTTTCCTGCTGCTCCAGCGTGGTGCTGACACGGCAGTAAGCCGCCACCCGCAGGGCTTTAAACTGAGGCTTTATACTCCTGTCATATTCCGGCTTGGAGGGTATCATGGATATGCTTTTCTTTTTAGCTGTCGATGTGTGCATTATGGCTTTTCTCCTTCCTGCCTAATATCCGGCTTCCATGGTCAGTCCATTAATAAATTCAAACACCAGCCGATGATCGGCACAGACTGTGATTTTCTTTATCACCGTATCAAACAGTTTTTCATCGAATTCCGTGAGAGTCTGTCTGTCAGAAAACGCCTGCTTCATCTTTTCGGTGTTATATTCGGCGTCATCGATCCTTGCGATTTTGTAAAGGGCCTGTGCCCGCTTAAAAATAAGAGCCGGAAGTTCATTGGACGAATACCGTCCTTCTGCTTCCAGCTCTTTAATCTGCTGATCCAATCTATTAAATTCAGGGTTATTGGGAGTTGGTTCCTTCCTTGGCATCCGTCCGAAGATTTGCGGTCTTGCTAGAAGCCGGTTGATTACCTTGATAAAGGCTCCTTTTATTTGCTCGTCCGAGAGGAAACCGCACCGGCAGAATACTCGGTTCTTGTAAATATACCTCTTGCATTTCCAAATAGACTTCTCTGAGGCTCTGCCGCTATGCTCGATATATTTGCGGTAAATCTCACCGCATTCCCCGCACCGGAGCTTACCGGTGAACGGGTACTGACGGTTCGCGCTGTTTGGCTGGATACTTCGCCCTAACTGTTCACAGCGCTCCTTGCGACGTTTCTGTACCTGCTCAAACAGCTCGGCGCCAATCATCGGCGGGTATAATTCATCCCCAAGGTATTTGACATTCTCCAGTATCTTGCCAATTGAGCCGTGGTTCCAGGAGGCTTTGTTGTTGGCATTCGGAAAACCCATTTCGGTCAGCCGTTTTGCAAGGGCTGAGGTGGAAGTACCGGACAGATAGTCTGCAAATATCTTTTTCACAACAGCGGCCATGGCCTTATCAATCTGTATTTTACCGTCCACCAGTTTATACCCGATAGGCATATGCCTTTGCATCATCCTTTATTGCCTCCTTCCTGCAGGGTTCTGACAGCTCCAGCCTATTTGTGAGCCGGAAGGTGATTTGTCCGTTCTGTACAATTGCCTGATCTATTGCCTGCAAAAATAAATCCTCACGGTATTCTTCTATAACGTGAGGATTGTTTCTGATCAGCTCCAACAGATGCTCTGTTCCAGCTATCTCCCGGTCGAAGCCGTTACTGTCCAGAAGCTGGCTTCTTTTCTTTCTTACCGCGGCAAGCTCTATCGTCAGGGCATTTTGTCGCTCTATAAATACCGCAGGGTCGATATATCCCTTTGATACCAATCTGCTGAGTATATGGCCCTGCTCTGTAAGCTCCATGATTCTATTGCTGCATTGCCCGATTTCCTGTTCCTGCTGCTCATCTATTCGAAGCTTTTTTATCATATCCAGCAGGGGAACGAGAATTTCGGCATAGTTGCTTACAAGCTTATTCCACATATTGGCGAAAGCCCATTGGACGTCATCCTCGCGGATCGCCTTCTGGCTGCATTTGGTCTTGTTTAAAATATGCTGGCGGCAGCACCATTGGATTTTCTCATAAGGCTTGCCGATATAGATTTTCTGCCTTCGGAATATACCCCCGCATTCGCCGCAGAGTATTTTACTGCTGAAAGTATACCGGCTTTGGTATTTATCCGCATCGTCCATCCCTATCTGCTTTCTGCGGTACACAAAGATTTCCTTGACCGCCGCAGCCTGTTCATGTGAGATAATGGATTCATGGTTGTCCTTTATCAGGTATTGCGGAAGCTGACCCTTGTTTCTCTGCCGCTTAAAAGGCACCACCTCTGTAGTCATGGTTTTCTGATGAAGCAGGCTGCCGGTGTAAATGGGATTCAGCAGCATTTCCCTTATCACGCAGTCGTTCCATTTTTCAGCTGAACGTATTGTGGAGATCCCTTCCTCTGTTAAATCCTTGGCTATTGCGTAAGCGCCTTTGCCGTTTAGGTACTCCCGGAAGATGCGTCGAACCACTGCGGCTTCTTCCTCCTGAATGATCAGCTGGCCGTTTTCATCCTTGGTATAGCCGTAAGCTGGAGTGCCGAGGATGAAGGTCCCGTCCTGAAAGCGTTTTATCGCGGCCCATTTGTTATTCGTGGAGATGCTTTCGGATTCGCCCTGCGCCAACGAGCTTAAAATGGTCAGCATCAGCTCGCTTTTCTCCGACAGGCTGTCGATATGCTCCTTTTCAAAATAGACGGCGACGCCAAGCTCTTTCAAACGACGGATCGCCTGGATGCTGTCGACAGTGTTTCGGGCGAAGCGGGTCAAGGATTTCGTGATGATCATATCAATCTTCCCGTCCTCGCAGTCCTTCATCATCCTCAAGAAGTCATCTCTCTTTGCAAGCTTTGTTCCACTTCTTGCTTCATCGGCGTATATTCCGGTGAACTGCCAGCTCTCTTGAGCTTCAATCAAAGCGGTGTAATATCCAAGCTGTGCGGTGAAAGAATGTTGCTGCTCACGGGAGTCGGTGCTAACCCGGCAATAGGCGCAAACCCGCTTTTTTGGCTGTAATTGCTGAATGACCTGCTGCTTGACAGGATCAATTTTGGTTATCTTTTTTGCCATGGTTTTCTCTCCTTTCTTTTTTCCCTCCTGTCAGCAACACACAATACCACACAAGCTTTGAGATATCCAGGTGTTTTTACGCATATACCTTAGATAGCTCCGGCGTAAAAGTCTGACGGTTCAATTCGTCGATTTTTTTGTACTCAGCAAGGGAGATAAGGCCGTTACGGAGCATAATATCCAGCAGTTTTACCGCTACCTTGTATTTCACTTCATTGGCTGTCTGATTTTTTGACATATCGCTAACCCTCCTTTTACCGCAAGGAAAAGGAAAGACTCTGATAATCCATCTGAATTTGGCCTTCCAAGGGTGAATAAAACTCGATGCCCAGCTGATTCAATCCTCTAAGAAGTTCCAGTAATTTGGCCGTATCCCGCCCCAGGCGGTCAAGTTTTTTTACCAGCAAAACATCCATTTCGCCATCTCCGGCAGCTGTCATGACCTTTGCAAGACCACCACGTACGAGATTCAGACCGCTTCCGATATCCTGAGATTCGCCAACAACCGCAAATCCCATCTGCTCTGCATAATCTATAAGCTCTTTTTTCTGCCCCTTCAAGGCACCATGGGCATCCTCAGGAGCGTCGATCCGGCAGTAAATCCATGCTCGTTTCCGGCTTTCCTGGCCCCGGAATCCTTGGACCTCATCAACACTCTCTATCAGAATGCCGACAGGCTCCTTTTCTCCCAACTGCATGGGTATCGGTTCTTCCGTGATTTCCTGCCGAAACTTCTGATCCGGGTAGTGGTTAATACGCTCGCCATCAAGCCCGCAAACGTATTCGACGATGAGATCCTTCTTCAGCAATCCAGACAATGCTTCCTTTTCCATTCCGTTTTCCTCCCTTGATAATTTGAATTCAATCTCAGAAGGATACGGCAGAGCGGAAAAAGACCGCCCTGCCGCATAGTTTCCAAGATCAAAAAATAATCTGCTTGTTCTTCATTACGAATTGCCCCTTCTATTCGACACTACTTCCCGAAGCGAACAAGCCTTACGGCTCTCAGGGCGGCAGCATAAACGGTTTGCCGGTTAGCAAACGCCATAGGAATCTCACCTCTCCCAGGATCTCTGCGAGCCGCCCCCATTGCTTGAGTCTGTGGCTGGACGGAAGTAGCATTGTCACTGTCCATTTCACGGCGAAACAGTCCACCGCAGACTGTTTTATGACCGGGCGTTTCCGCTCGTCACCTTCGATGCCATCGGTTCGACGGATGCCTGTCACCCATCCGCAGGCAGTTTTGGCGCGCCCGTCAATGTCGCTGCCGCTTTTTACACGGCTGGACAGATCATGTATTTATGCTGCCGGATATGAGTTTTCCAAAGAGCAACAAAGGAATAAAAAATCCCCTCACTTCTTTAGGGAAAAAAGTGAGGGGCTGCACGGAATCATTTTCAGATTTCCATCAGTTTTTTGAGCCTTTTGAGAATCCGACGTTTGCGGTCATGAATTGTCATCGGCGGAATACCGGTTTCTTGCGAAAGCTGGCGTTCGCTTTTGCCCATGATATACAGCGCATGAATAAGCCGCCTTTCCTGGACGCCTAGCAGGTTAAGGCACCTTGCCAATTTCGCCGTCATTTCCTTTCTGATAATTACCTCTTCCAAGGTGTCCTCAGCGGAGGCGATGGCATATTCCACCGGAATTCCTTTCTCCAGGTATTCTTCAAGTGATAAGTTGTTTCTAACTGCCAGTCGATCGAGATATTTTTCCCGGTTTCGGCAGCTGTAATAGGCTTTATAAACTTCCTTGGTTACAGCGACTCGTTTCTTGTTGATGACCAAGGTATATAAACTCTCGTGTTGAATCATGAGCTTGCCCTCCATTTCGATTTTTCAAATTCGAAAATGAAGAACAAGCGGAGGAGAACGACAACCGACGTTCTCACTAAGCAGAAAAACGCCCATCTGGAGAGATCTCCAAAAAGCGTTTCTGAGTTGACAGTTCCTATTATCTAGTCCTGACAGTTCACAATAAAGGCCGTATTTTCCCGTAAAAGAACATGAGCTTTTTTTAATCGTTCAGTATTAAGTATCTGGAGCAAAGAGGGGGAATGTCTGCTCAATGAACCAAGCCGCCAATCATTACTAGCGGCTTCTGAATTGTTGCAACTTGCTCTATATTCACCAAAAGCCCTCCAATCCGCATAATTGGAGGGCTTTAATGCATGAGCATAGAAATAATCCCGCCAAACTTGCGTTTTTTTTATTTGGCGAGCACTTTTCTACATATTAAATTTAGAAGGATGTATACGTTCTATCAGTTCCCTTTTTTATAGATACTTGGTATCGTTTTCTTCCACCATTAGGAACTGTAGACTGTTGAAGGAGGTGAACCATTAGTGCGTAATGATATTGACAAGCTAGGGAACATTCTTAAAACCGCCCGAAAAAATATGAACCTTACGCGGGAACAGCTAGCTGAAAAATTGAAGATAACCCCACGTTATTTAATGTCTATTGAAAATGAAAATAAGAAACCGAGTTATGGTGTCCTGTTTCACCTGATCCGAGAGCTGGGTATTTCCGCAGACACAATCTTCTTTCCCGAAAGAGGCAAATCCGCTAATATTGAAATGGAACAGCTGACTCGTTTACTTCGTTTATGTGATGAGCGTGACCTTAAAATAGCAACCGCTACTGTGAAAGCTTTGCTGAACACCAAGTAATACGACAAAATGACTATCCTGTTCAAATCAATCCCTTTAAAAAACCACAAAAGATTAGCAATGGTTTTAAGTCAAAAATTATAACCACAACACAAAACCTGCCTCAAAGGGCAGGTTTAAACAATCGTCTTTCGGCAGCCAGGCTGTCATAGTGCTAAGGCACGTTAGACCCTATGGCTTTGCGTCGCTGCCTTTTGACAGCTTTGCCCTTAACGTTCTTATTCTAAAGAAAAGCAGAATAATCCAAATGAATATGGTTTCCAGTTACGCGAAACCTTACTTGTCCTTGAATTCCGACAACGCAACTCCCGACTGTTTCAAAGATAAAAATATTGTTAACATAAAAATCCCCCATTATTTTTTTGTTACTATAACAATAGAACAAATCAACGGAGGATTTTGTGACACAAGTTTGAATTTATTTGCAATTGAAGACCATTGATTTTATTTGGTTCAACAAAAGATACTCTCGTTATTTTAATAAAAACCATCAAGAATAAGACAGCAAAAAAAACGATGGACAATAATCGGTTACTCTACATATTCTACCCCTTCGGCTATTTTCATCGCCGTCTCTTCATCGGTCAGTGCCTGGATGACAAACATCCGATTATCCATAGCCCAGACAATTGTAACCGTGGAGTTTTTTTCAACAAGTGTTCCCTTGTGCCCATTGATGCCGACTGTTTTCACAACATCGGCATTTTCCGTATCCACCGCAAAGTTAGTGCCTTCCCCATGTTCCGTGTAAATAATAACCTTGCCTTGTTGGTTTTTATATAAAATTTTCTTATATTCCTCATGATTAGAAGAGTCGCTGACTGTAAATCCTTCCGGAATATAGGTCGGGACATAAGCTTTAGCCCAACCGACATGCGGATCCGTGCTGCTGCCAGGTCTCCCTTTGTCCGGGTTGCTGCCGTTCTCCTTTAACTGAAAAGAGGTATACTCCGGTTTGATATCCATCCACAAGTTCAGCACCCTGACTCTCAAAGCTTCGACACTGGCCACAGTCGTACCCAAAATTACGATTACTGCCAGCATGGCCACCGCAGAGCGGTTTAACATCTTTAAAAAGCTCCGCCTGGCAGCAACGGTTCTGTTCTTTTTTAAATTTGTATTTAGCTGCCGGCTGAACCTTTGCACGGTCTTTTCCGTAGGGACAGTCTCCTGGTCATTTTTTAGCTTTTCTTTCTCTGTTAGCAGAAGCTTCCCTTCTATTTCCGCAGTATCATGCATAACCAGCCTAAACAGGCTGTCTTCATATTCCTCATAAAGCTTGCGGCGAATTTGTTCTGCGCTGTTACCAGCCATGTGATTATTTTCCGTGCTGCTGCTACTTTTCATGTTGGTTATCCATCTCCTTCGCCAGCATTTTTTTGGCGTTGCGGCGGGCTCTCGTGAGGTACTCCCGGACGCTGGCCGTACCTATGCCTAAAATTTCTGCAATTTCAGCATTATCCATCTCCAGGAAATATTTGAAATACAACAGGTCTTTCTGTTTTTCCGGAAGCTTTAAAAGAGCGCTTCCCATCTCATTGATTTCTTCCTGGCGGACGATTGTTTCTTCTACCGAATCATCCGAAGCGGCGGCTGTTTCCGCCAGGTCAGCGTCCATCCCATAATATCCGTGCTTTTTCTCCACATCCCGGTGTTTAATAAAGTTGATGGCGACGCTTCTGCTGGTATAGACAACATAGGCAGTGGTTTTGCAACTTTCTAAGGTACGGAGCAAGGGAATTTTATTAATTAGTTTGATAAACGTATCATTAACCAAGTCTTCGGTATGACCCGCATCATGCGTAATATTGTAAAGAGTCTTGCGCACCAGACCGTAATAGTCCTGATACAGATTCAGCATAAAAGCTTTATCTCTGTCGTCTGCCAGGGAGACGATAAGCATCCATAACATCCAATCACTCCTTTAAGGATTAATATATCATAATTTTTCTATAAGGTGTTGCAAACATAGGCCTTTGATGTCTTGTATGATATAGAACATTATGTTTACAATTGTAGTTAAGATTGGAAAGGGGCCCCAAGCATGAACCAGGCGCCCAATATCGCCGAAGCCGAGTGGGATGTTATGAAAATATGTCGGTTAAAGCCCTACCCATGCACCGCCAACGAAATATATGCGTCTTTGCAGGACTCGACAGACTGGAAACCCAATACGGTAAAAACACTGATCACCTATCTGGTCAAAAAACAAGCCCTCTGCCTTAAACAAGAACATAGAGTCTATTATTATCCTTTGGTCAGCCAAGCTGCCTGCGTCCGTTCCGAGACTAAATCATTTGTCAACCAGGTTTTTGGTGGAGCCGCACAACCGATACTCGTCACATTTCTGCAGGAAGAAACACTTTCCCGCAGTGAAATTGAAGAGCTGAAAAAAATCCTGGAGGAAAAGGAGGGGTAAATGTGCCTTTGCTGCCTATCGACTTGCTGCCTATCGATGTTCTTCAGGTCCTGGCCTGGTTTGGAACCGCTTCCGTCAGGGTAAGCGTCTTTATCATTCTCCTTTTGCCTCTGAAGGCTGTTTTCGGGAAGAAAATCAGGGCTCAAATCCATTACCTGTTATGGTGCCTGGTTTTTATCAGTTTGCTTTTACCCTGGACGCCCTCAAGCCCGGTCAGCATTTATAACTTGACCAACGCTTTCCCGGCCTCTCTGACAGCCTCTGACGCGACTCCCCTTGCAACTTTTAACTTCCTTCTAAACTCCGACAGACGTACGGCTTTGAACCAAGAACCGGTTTCCTCCCCCGATTTTGTTATGAGCGGCGGCAGCTCAGGACTCGGCCTGACTGAATCTCCCTCCGGACAGACTGCTCTCTCCCCGACTCCCTCCGGGCAAATTCCCGACGCCGCAGACACCGCCGCAGCCTCTACTGTTCCGCCTGGCGGGACATCCTTATCCGACCGATCTTTGTCTCTGCCGCATTTTCTTTTCCTGCTCTGGCTGACCGGTATGGCGATTTTCGCAGTAATCACATTCGCTGCCAACCGAAGTTTTATCCGTAAAATCAACGGCCCAACCATCGCCTGCCCCGAAATAACAGCCGCTTTTCAGCAAGCCCGGCAAGAGCTGGCTCTGCGCAAAAACTCCGGGCGGAAAAACATACCGCAGAGAGCCGCCCCGTGGCAGACTATCCCTTTAATCCTGACCAGCGCAATTAAAACCCCTTCACTTTTCGGCGTATTCCGCCCGAAGTTATTGCTCCCCGCCGGAGTTTTAGACGGATTGGATCGCGAACAACTCCGCCATATTTTTATCCATGAGCTGCTTCATTTGAAGCGCAATGATATTTTGGTCCTTTGGCTGGCGCGGTGCCTGCTGATTGTCCACTGGTTCAACCCGCTGGTCTGGTACGCTTTCCGCCAATTGAGGCAAGACCAGGAACTGGCCTGTGACGAAGCGGTTTTGGCCCGGCTCGGTTCCCAGCAGGCCGCTTCATACGGTCTGACCTTGGTCACCTTGTGGGAACGCTGCTCCTTCCGTCCCAGCCTGGTCAACGCCACCACGCTGTCAGGGTCCGGGTCCCAGCTTAAAAAACGAATCGAACTTATACAGCACTGGGGAAAGACTTCCCGGAAATGGACGCTGCCTTTCCTTGCGCTTATAGCCTTATTAGCCTTTGTTTCTTTAAGCAGCGCCATGGCCGATAAAGCCGACCCTCTGCGAAAAAGCTCGCCGGAGAATCCGCCAGGGAATCCTGTTATCCAAGTCAACTCAACAAAACCCGTTGTCCTTAGTACGGAATGGGTGGAAAAAGCCAGGAACTGGCAGGACGCCCCGGAATTTGCTATCGGTGACAGCAGCAACAGCATCGGTTTCAACGACAGCGACATTGCCGGTATTGCCTACGGCGGAATGCTGCGTCACGTGGACAATAATCCAGGCCATTACAAGACCTATTACCCGGCAATTGACTGGGAAAAAATTACCCCGGCCAAGCCTTTGTTCATAAAATCCTACGAATGGTCTTTACCGGATTATTACCTGGTTCCTTTTGTCCAGGACGGTAAATTTGTAGCCGACGCCGTTGTATCGGTGCTGCGGGACCCGAAAGGCACTGTTCGTTACGAATACGGAGGGCCCATTGATCCTGTGACCAGAAAAGCGACAGCGGACCGCTTCCTGACAGTCGATATTGAGCAAGCGATGCAGCTGATTCGGGAAGAAAACAGCCTTGCGGAAGCCCCTGTGCCGCGCCTTATTTACCACAGCGACCTGACCGCTTTCGCCGGTGAAAAATATAAGCCTGATCTTGCCAGCCGGGAACCGGCTTGGGAATTTGCCCTGGATGACGGTTCCAGACTGTATGTAACCCAGTCCGGCCAGGTAACAGCTGAAGATATTGTCCCTTGGTATGAAACGCTGACGCCCCCGCCCTATGACCCGAAAAAAACGACAATCACAGCCAATAAACTGCAGCGCGACGATGGTTGGCATATTAAAGTAGAAAAAATTGAGTTAATGGGGGCTTATTTCTACGACCCATTCCTGCAAGGTGTTCAGGTTTACTGCCTGGTAGAAAACAGCTCCGGTCTTGACGAGCTCTTTATGCCCCGGGGCACTGTCGTAGGCCTTACCTCTGCCGACGGTAAGTCCTATTCAATCCAACCCACACTTTTGGATATATTGTATATCTCCACCCAGCAAATGCGAATGGAACAAAATGACTCTCAGTTTGAACCCGGGCAACCCCATATTCCCTTCCCCAATTTTGATCCCGGACAACTTAAAATCTGCCTCTGGGTTGGCGACGTCAACACTGCAGCCAAGCAGTTTACCGCCCTTACCTACCGCGATGAATACGGGAATGAATTCCAAATCCAGCTTAATCTTATCCCTGTTCTCGCGGAGGGTACGCAAACTGTTCAAATCTCCGATAACACCCCCGCTGTCGAGCCTGCTCTCGTTCCCGGCAAGGACTGGGGTTTCGCGGTTACAGATTTGAATTTCCGACGGGGAGACTGGGCTGATCAAAAAGTAGCCGTCTTTCATCTAAATATTATAAATGCCAAAGGAACGGAGCAAGCCTTTCAACCTACTGGGATAATAACCGGAATCATCGGCAGCAGCGGCAAGTTTTACCGCTATAACGGTCCGGAAACTCTGGAGGGCGCCTACCAAAACCGGGAAAAATATTTTGCCGAGAAAGGCCGCCCGGTGTACCGACCCGGCTTGTTGGCGATTACTCCGGAAATCCTGGTCGATGCTGCGGAAAAGTATATTGCCAAGGTGGTTTACCGGGATGAGAATGGCCAAGAATACCAGATTCCGCTGCCGGAACTCAAGCCATAGATTAACCGATGAAACGTTCCGGGTAGTTTTCATTATTGGTCTTTTATACATGCTTCATTACGACGACTTAAGCAAAACTTACCGATCGTGTGTGCGCATGGTTTCTTTACCTACTTGTCGGGATTCGCTCCGCTCCAGATTAACGTGCCGCGCTCCTTGCACTCAGCATAGAATTTTTGAATGTTGGAATCATGAGTGCCCTCTTCCATTAATATATCTCCCATATAGTCATGGTTGGCGCTGCTCATATAATATATTTCCATTTGGTCGGACTCGGGCGAAAAGTCACAGTCCCATTGCCACGGAATGGGCTTGCCCAGCCGGTCTCTTTGCAAAGTCCTGGTCCAAAGCGTGGAGGTAAAGTAGACTGTTTTGACGCAAACGGTTTTGCCGTCCACCTCAACATTGACGGTCGAACCATAAGTACCGTACAGGTCTTTGCCCCAATACTGGACTTTCACGCTGGGCCGTTGATACTTTACGCCGTCAGGATCTATATAATCCATGGTTGACGGCTGGAGCTTCAT
>LOEZ01000058.1 GCA_001516055.1 Gracilibacter sp. BRH_c7a | reverse complement strand
AAAAATAGAACTATATAATTATTGGATAGGCAAAACGTGTTATATTAAAGGTGATATACGAAGTATCTGAAACTACTCGGTCATATATTTTTAAGATGTAATGATAAGGGGAGGAGGCAAAAAAAGTGAAAAAATACTTTCCACCACTAATCTTAGGAGTAAGCTTATTCTTAATAATCTTTTTTGTAGGCCAATTCTATTATGAATTTCTGCAAGAGATTAGAGAGATGAGGAGTCCATTATGGACTTGGACTCAAGCAGAAATAAAGGTTAATTTTCTTGCCTTACTTTTTGGTTTTTTAATAGAGTGGAATGGATTAAAAGCAATTTTCAATAGAAAGATTAAAGTTAATTGGTTAATGATTCCTGCAGTTTTACTTATGATTTTAGGTTTTATCCCAATTGCACAGTGGCAACTTTGGTTCGGGGTGGCTTGGACTGGACTAAAACATGGAACAATTCATGCTCTTGCAGTTAAAGAATCCCATATTATGGTGATGATTTTGGCTGGAGTATTGTTAGTTCGTTCAATAACTCCAGCATCGGCGACTGATGAATCAAAGACGGTTAGTGAAAGTAAAAATTTGCCGTAGCTTCAGATAACAGAGCACTCCCGCAACTAAGAATATATGAATGATTTATGACGCTGCGGGAGTGCTCAGAACGTTAGATGACAGACCATGTTAAAGCAACATCCTTGTTGAAATCAAAACATGTATAGATAATGGAATGGTGCCCTACGTATACAAGCCGGAAACTCGGAACATCCCTTTGGCCGACAACAAATAGAACAATGAATGCAGCATATTTGCTGATGAAAGGCTTTGAAAAAGTATATAATGAATGTTTAAAGATGACTTTCCCCGGGTTCAACTTCCTCTCTGAGACGTAGCATTTACCACTTTTTTATATAGTGGTATAATCATTCTTTAGATTGACTTAAAAAGCATAGAAGGAAATTAACATTATGGAAGAATCAAAGTTAATTGAAACAATTAAGAATAATCCTAATGCTATAGCATATATAGACAATCCTACGGATGAGATGAAGTTATTGGCTGTTAAAGGAAATGGACTTGCGTTAAAATATATTGATAATCCAACCAGGGAGATGCAAGAATCAGCTATAGACAATAATTCTCGAGCGATTCAATATATAAATAACCCTACAGAAGATATGATGGTAAAAGCTATAAATGATGGCTGGACTAACTTAGAGTATATTAAGAATCCAAGCGAAAAGTTAATGGAATTAGCAATAAATCAAGCTGGATGGGTTATTCAACATATTAATAATCCAAGTGAGGAATTGCAATTATTAGCTGTAAGAAAAAATTACGATTCAATAAAGTTTATCAAAGAACCTTGCCCAAGTGTCCAAGAAGAGGCTGTAAAAATCAGTTATGATGCCTTAAGATATATAAATTATCCCACCCATCAGGCGGAGCTTATAGCCATCAAAAATAATGAGAGTGCTATTACGTTTATAAATGATTTAGATAAAAACAAAATATTAGAATTTTTGCAAGTCAATATTTTAGTGATTAAATATGTGATCAATGAAATCTCTAAAGATGAATTAGAACACGTGTTAAAGGCATCCTTAGCCAATGAAGATGTTGAAGAAAAATATGTGAGAGATTTCTTAAATTGCAATTATATCAATAAAAACAGCGACATAATGCCGATCGACAAGATCATGTTTATTTATAAATATGGAAGTAAAAAGACGAAAAAAATAGCTGTAGATGAAAAGCTGAAGCTGATATAGGAGTGAGACATCATGAATTTTACTGACACCTTAAAAAGTGTTGACTTAGTACTATCGACAGGGGAAGTCCCCTTAATCGTTGGGGAAAGCGGAATCGGAAAAACAGCTTTAGCCAAGGAAATCGCTCGAGAAAATAAGTGGAGTTTAATTGTTATTAATGGCAATCTCCTTAAAGAAGGTGAAATAGGGGGTCTGCCAACGATAGAATCTTATTCAGGCGTCAATAATAAAGAAGATCAGGATGAAAAGAAAGCGACAGTATATGCCGTTCATCATAAGCTCAGGGAAATTGATGAAGAAATATCTAATGGAAAAACAGTTCTGTTATTTATAGACGAGATCAATCGCTGTGAACATACAGTCCAACAGGAACTTATGAATCTAATCTTAAATCGAGAAATCAATGGCTATAAGTTACCTGAAGGTGTAAAAATATTAGCCGCTATGAATCCTTCCAGCAAATATGGTTCGGATTTTGATTACCAGGTTGTCGATATGGATGCCGCCCAAGAAAATCGATTTGTCTGGTTATATATGGAGCCTGATTATAATCAGTGGATAGATTGGGCAATAGAGGCCGGAATCGAGCAAAAGGTTATCGAGTTTATCTCGACCTTCCCAGATTATCTGCATAAGATCAATGAAGATGATCTTAGAGCAACTCCCAGAAGCTATGAACGAATTTCCAGCATTTATAAAATCTATAAGGAAAAAAATGATTCAATTCCCAGATCCGTGTTTATAAATGTTGTCAAAGGAAATGTCGGGAGAGTAATAGCCGAAGAGTTTGTAAGCTTTGTGGAATCTGATTATAGACCACTCATATCTTATGGGGATGTTTTTTCAGGGAATTCTCTCCACGAATCGATTATAGAAAAAGTAAAAAACGAAAGTCATACAAGACTTTATCTCTGTGCCAAGAATATTCTCAAAAACTTAGAAGCAAATCTATTAAATAATCATGATGATTCAAGTTTTTACATGGACCGGCTTATTGAGTTCTTAAATATATATCCAGTGGATTTAAAGATAGCAATCATGAAGGATATCAAAAATAGTTATCTTGAAGTATATAAACATGCCATTGAAAATGAAGCTTTTATCGAATCATATTTTGAATCTTATAGTTTAATCGGGTGATGCTATGTCGTTTAACGAGGAAATATCTATGGAAACTTCTTTTGCAAACCAGGTTCAACGGCTTTATGAACAAGCAGATATAATAATCAATGATTTTCTAAAATCAAAACGCAAAGATGGTAATTCCAAAATAAATATACCTAAAGAGTTTAAAGAAGAGTTTTTTAGCCTTGTAGATAAAGTATCTTTAAGTCTGATGGAAGACAAAGATAATTTCTATGGCTATTTTTTACTGCAAATGTCCAGAGAAATACGATTTGATATAAGCAGTCCTAGTGCGGTGAATTTTAAAAACGCTAAATACGTTATCTATTTTAATCCTATCATCTTTTTGAATCTTAATCTCCAACAGATGGAGAGTACCATTAAACACGAAATACTCCATATAGTATCCAGGCATTTAATAAGAGCCAAAGAATTTAAGGGCAGTTACAGCACAATAGCTATTAATATAGCAATGAATATAGTCGTCAATACTTATTTAGATCATTTGCCCCCTTTTGCAATTACCTTAGAATGGGTAAATTTAAATTATTCATTAAAACTCTTGCCCTTTAAACCATTTGAATATTATGTAGAAGAGATTCAAAATGCCCTGGACCTACTGGAAGCAGATGAGGGTGAGGCAGATGATAGTAATCCAGATGAAGCAGATGACAGTGATAGCGATGAAAAAATAGAAATAGATTATAATCCTGAAAAGACCCATGACATGTGGGAAGATTCCAGTGATATAGATGAAAAAACACTTCAGGAATTTACGGAGAAGTTTATTGATAATGCGCGAAAAGGCAGCATTCCAGATTATTTAGAGAACATGATCTCATCATTAAAAAATAGCAAGGGTGAATTGCCTTGGAATCTATATCTTAAGCGTTTGATGGGATCTGTTGAAAGTGATAAAAAAAAGACTATAACAAGACGAAATAGAAGACAGCCCGATAGATTAGATATCAGAGGTCAACTTAGAAGTCATAAAGCAAAAATCGTTGTTGCCCTTGATATAAGCGGCAGCATTAGTGATGAAGAATTTAATCAAGCCATGAAAGAAGTACTCGCTATCGTTAAAAATTATAATCATGAGATTACCATTATAGAATCCGATAGTGAAATCAGACGGGTGTATAAAGTCAAATCTGTAAAAGATATCAAAGATAGAAGTAATATAAGAGGGGGTACTAAATTTACCCCCGTTTTTGAATATGCTAATAATCATAAGGTTAATTTGTTAATCTATTTTACGGATGGCAAAGGTGAAGAAAAGCTTCTGACTAACCCTAAGGGGTATAAAACTTTATGGGTTATTTCCGGGAGTGGAGATAAGCTTTCCTTAAAAGATGCTTATGGGGCAGTTAAAAAGCTAAAGAATATTGTAATGAAAGATGATACATTAACTATGAATGATGTTAAAAGAGAAGGATACTCAATGAATGACCAGGAAAGAATGCGTATTTAAGGTTATATCTTTAACAGTCAATCCGTATACTTATATAGATTCTCTTTATCTCTTAAGCTAGCGTTCTTTGCGTATTTGCTTATTGATATTACACCAAAAACAATAAGAAGAATCAAAGTATATTTAACTACTGGATTAACAAAGATATTATGTAAGAATGGCTCTTCTGTAATCATCTTACCTGCAGTATAAGCAATTATTCCAGAACCAAGAGTAATGATAAAGGGGAAGTTATCCATAAGTTTTATAATGATGGTACTTCCGAAGACCATGATAGGAATGCTAATAAGAAGACCAATCACAACTAAAATTGAATTACCGTGAGAAGCACCAGCTACTGCAAGGACGTTATCAACTCCCATTACTGCATCAGCAACGATAACAGTAGCTACTGCTCCTAATAATGAATCTTGACATTTGACATTATTATGCACAGTTTGCTTCGTTGACAATTTGTAAGCAATATATATTAGAAGTATCCCGCCACTGAGCATGAGCCCCTGAATTTTAAGCAGCCAGACTACAGCTAGCGTAGCAATAATCCTGATAACAATAGCACCTAAAGTCCCTAAGATAATTCCTTTAAGTTGCATATGTTTAGGTAGATTACGACATGCCAGACCTATCACGATTGCATTGTCACCGGCGAGAACCAAATCAATTATAATAATGGAAAAAAGAGCAGTCAAAAAATCAGCAACAGGTAAATTAATTATTTCCATAGATTAGTCCCCTTTCTCTTAGGAAAAGTACTAAGAGATAAATAAAGAAGTATATAAAGATAAAGGGAGCGAAGCGAAACCTAAGCTTCTTTTACGCCCCCTTTTAAAGGAGGGGTAAACTAACTACTACCTATTAAATATGTCACTAAGATTGAAGTTTATATGACCTTTAAAAATCAATACGAGTCCTATTAACATAAATAAAACACCTGTAAATCTAAAGGCATCAATCTTTATAACAGGTACATCGAAAAATCCGAAATTGTCGATAAGAATGCTTATAATTACTTGACCAAACATTACCCCAAACACAGCAGATGCTGCTCCGACCCTCGGTACAGTAACAACCATAGTTATAACAATAAAAGCTCCAAGAACTCCTCCAAGGAGGTGCCATTTAGGGACCTCGCTAACACTGGATAGGCTTCCTTTACCAAACAATAAAACAACTAATAAGAGAATTACAACGGATATTAAGACAGATACAAGTGAACTTTCATATATACCGATACGTTTTCCAAATGCCCCGTTGACAGTAGCTTGGAGAGCGAACATGCAGCCACCTAAGATCGCAAGCAAGACAAATGGGATATTAGACATACAATTACCTCTTTTCTGTGTCAATAATTGTCTTATAAAATCTTATAATAAGATTATTCGTTTTTTTCTTCTTTATCATTATTTGTTGCGCTATCATAAATATCTTGCATATAAAGGGCGAAAATTTTCTTGGTAATTGAACCTGGTTTTCCATCTCCAATTACTTTTCCGTCAAGTTTTACAACTCCAATAATTTCACTTCCTGTGCTTGAAATAAAAGCCTCATTAGCTAACAATAAACTTTTATACTGAATACACTCCTCTTTTATGTAAATTTTATTTTTCTTACATATTTTCATAATTACCTGTCTGGTAACACCAGGTAAAATCTTTCCATCCGTAGGAGGGGTTACCAATGTATCCCCAAAGACCGCAAATATATTGCTACTTGCTCCTTCTCTAACATTTCCTTCGGCATCTACAAACAGAGCTTCATGTGCTCCCACTTCTGTAGCCGTCTGTTTGGCTAGGACGTTTGGTAGTAAATTTATTGTCTTTAGATTAGGGTGCGACCAACGCTCATCAGGAACAGTTATCGCTAAGACTCCGTCTTCTCTTTTTTCATTTGGAAGACTAGACATCTCACAAACATAGATTATGATGCTTGGTTTTAAATCTTTCGAAAAATTATGAAGACGCGGACATATCCCTCGAGTAACCTGAATATAAACATAGGCTTCTTTTAATCCAGACTCATCCACTAGACGATTAATTATCGAAATCCACTCTTCAGTTTTAAAGGAAACTTTTATGCTTACCCCTTTTAAGCTTCGTTCCAATCTCTTTATATGTTCAGGGATTGTATATGCTTTCCCATTATATACCTTTATTAGCTCATAAACTCCATCGCCAAAAAGATAACCCCTATCGTGCAATGAAATAGTAGCTTGCTCCAATGGGCCAACTTTACCATTAATCCATACCAGACCATTCATAAATACCCTCCTGTTTTCCATGAGGTTTCTTAGGACCCCCATCATAATAATGAGGGGTCCTAAGAAAAGTTTATTAGGTGTTATTACGCTCTTTACTCATTTATTCTTCTAAATTATTAGAAAATAGAAAAACTTTAACAAGAATAAATTATGTTAGGACTACAATTTAGTAAAGATATACTAATGCTAAAACAGCGAATATACTAAGCACACCGATACCTAACAGTGTAATTGCTGCCCATGCACCTTTTGATTGAAGGGCTTCCGGAATAAATTTCTTGTTTGCTCGGTAAGTCAAATATCCAGCGATAGGTAACAAAATTACCCCGTCAAAAACCGCCCCAAATTTTAATAATGTTAACGGAGCAGCAACCTTAGAGAAAATTACTGTGATTATTACAGAAAAAATTAGAAATCCTCGATAAACCTTTATTCTATCAGCTTCTGTTTGCATAACATTTTTTTTCAGTCTCTTAAATAAATCTTGACCAATTCTTGTCTCACAGTCAATTGCTACCATTAATGTTGTAAACATCGCTGCAGCAGCTCCCAATATGAACAATTGTTGAGCCCAAGGACCAAGAACTTCTGTAAATAACCTCGCCTGTTCTGTAGCAAGAGAACTTCCCTCTGGAACAATACCAAGGGGTCTTAGTATAACAGCACCAGCAATCATGAAGGCAAAACAAGCCAATCCCTGGATAACAAAGCTAATCGACAAGTCTGTCTTCATTACTCTAAGCCAGGATTTTCCGTCCTTGATCTCCTGTTCAGAAAGTTTAGTATCTTTAGTTACATTATTACCTACTTTAATTCCATGTCCTCTCTCTTGAAGCCATGCAGCATATAAAATTGTACCAATTGCACCTTCGCCAGACCATCCTAATAGCGGAAGAGCATCCTTTAAAGAACCCGAAGGTATCTTACCTATACTTACTAAGCCCGTAAAAAATTCTCCCCAGGTTTGAGCCGTCATCACAGCAACTGCACAAATTACTACTGCAATAATCATAATTCCTACCATGACCAGAGAGATTTTTTCCAATACGTTATATAATCCGATATATAAGATAATTCCAGAAACTATTGTCATAAGGATAGCCCACGAAGCATGACTGATGGTATTAGGAAACGCCCAGAATAAAATAGTACCTAATGTTAATCCGTTTCCTGCAACAGATACACCTCGTGCTACTAAGGCTGCAATATCAAATGTGATAGGAAGAGCAGGATGCATTCTCGCCCAAGAATCCAGTACGTTTCCACCCGATACAATTGGATATCGACCGATTTCTGAGGTAATAAAGTACTTGAAGAATAGTCCCATTAGTACAAGCCAAGCTAGAGCAAATCCAAACATCGCTCCCGCACGTGGATTCATTACCAGTTCCCCACCGCCAACAGCTAATGCAGCTAGGACAGCTCCCGGTCCAATAAAGGTTAAGACACCTCTCCAAGTATTTGGCGGAGCCATATATCTTTTCTTTTCGCCTAGATTCAATTGGACATTATTCATGTTTCCAGTTTGAAGATCACTCATAAATAATCCTCCTCTTAAATTTTAAGTATAACTCTACCTACTGCTTTTCCTTCTCTTGTAAGGCTTAATGCTTGGTCTGCTTGGTCTAAATCAAGCACACTGTCAATAACAGCCTTAACTCTTCCTGAAGATAGTAAATTCATTATCTCTATAAATTCCTCAATAGATCCATTTCTACTTCCAATAATTTGAGTCTCATTTAGATGCATATATTCAGAATCGAAAGAAGAATTAATTCCAGGAGAATAAGCTACCATTACATATCTGCCATTCTTATTAAGTTTAGTCAGACATTTCTTGGTTACCTCTACAGCTCCTACGTTATCAAAGATTACATCGTAAACACCATTATCAGTTATAAATTCTTCAAATAATAATGCTTTATCAGCTCCTAGACTTTTGGCAAACTCTAATTTGTGTAAGTTGATATCTATAGCTGTAATATCTACACCTAAAAGTCTGAGAAATTGAATTCCATGTATACCTAATCCTCCAACTCCTAGCATCGCAACTCTATCATTATCTTCGACCTTAGCTCTATTGATTGCTCGGTATATTGCAAGCATTGCACATGGTACTAGAGATGCCTCTTTGTAAGAAATATTATCCGGTATCACGACTGCATTTCTAGCGGGAGCAATTACTAATTCTGCAAAACCTCCAGGATTTTCAAATCCAATCCTACCCCTTAGATTTGTGCATAAGTTATAATTTCCCTTTACGCACCATTTACAATTACCGCACGAATTATAAATATGAAGAGCTACTCTTTCCCCAATTCTATTGGGAGGAACTTCATCTCCGCACTGGACAATTTGACCTGCTACTTCATGTCCAAGTATATGCGGAAGAGATGTGGTACTAATCTTCCCGGATGAAATCTTTAAATCGGAACCACAAGTACCGCAGGTATGAACTCTAATTAGAACTTCTCCTTTTCCAGGGGCTGGATCATTAACTTCTTTGAGACACAAGCTAGAATTAAATTTTTCTAATACCATTGCTTTCAAATTTTTATCACCTCATTAAAGTCTAATTAAAACTTAACACCTCCTTATTTAGAAATATAATATTACTCTTGATCACCCCCTTTCAAAATGGAAAACGTTTTCATTATCTTTTAAAAAAAAAGTTAGCGAAATATATTTGTCCTTGACATAGGAATCACATTGAAGTTTATTAATTAATTCCAAACACAAAAATAAGCAAGACTTTAATCTAACGATTAAAGTCTTGCTTGTAACTTTATAGTTACCCACAAAACCGGGGCAAGCCCGTGTTGACGATTTTGTGGTACAGCTACTCCCTTTTAACGTATATATTTATTGTTATTTTTAATTTGTATAATTTGGAACCATTGGTTAATTATGTTTAGATTGTATAGTGATATATATTTTATGTCAATAGTATTAACAGAATTATTTGAATATTTTAATTTAATTGTTGCCACATAAAACTCAGAAAGAGGTTTAAAATCGATACGTATATTAACGTATATTAACGTATATAAACGTATATTGATATACAGAACAAAGCCCTTTGGACGTTAATTATCCTGTCCAAAGGGCTTTGTTCTCGAATCCAGTTGAGGTCTTAGAAGGGGCTTTACACCCTTCGGAGGACGTTTTGTGGCAGACCTTGTCAAGTCGCCTTACGGTAATCTACATCAAGTGCATTATTATCATTGTTTTCGTATTTAACAAATAAAAAGCTGGCCAAACTCCCAAAGAAAATATGATACAAAAGCATTAATAATAAATCAAAAAAATCTTGGTTATTAGGAAAGACACCTCTAAGTGGAGCTATTAGGCCAATATTAGCTAAGTATACTAGAGTTAGCAAACCTGCTCCTTTAAGAACATGATATTTAGTGCCAAAATATTCAAGCATTATTACTATTAGGATTCCAAGTGCTGCACTTAATACCAAATGAACGAGCCATGCCAAGATAAGTCCATAAACATTATATCCCTCCATTTGCTGACCTGAAAGAATTCCACCACCAATAGCAATTATACAAAGCTTACAAATCTTAACGGTATGTAATGTCATGCTAATTAACCCCATTGCAATACCAGCGATAATTCCACTCACTGCCCCTAGAATAATGCGATCAAACATAGAAAACTCCTTCTTTCTTTGGTGGTATACTGTTTTATATTATCCATATTCACACATAGAAATACCTTGATTGATATTTGGGATTATTTTGCGATACAACCATTTAGCAAGTCAAAAGCAAAAGTTCAATTCCTAGGGAATTAGTTTTCAGAATATATAAACTTCGAGAAAGTTATAACTTTCACTTGATTTTTAATGAACAAATTTGTATAATAATATTGTGAAATAAATTACAAGTAATAGAATTTTCTGAATTCAAAGATTGGAGATGATTAATATGATAAGCACTTTATTACTATTTGTCGGTATTGTTGTAACTTCATGCTATTATCTAATTTCGCTAGGAAGAAAAATAGTATCTAAAGGTTTTCATTTAAAGCTTGAGATTTAAGTGTTACCTTATATGATACGCTCATCTTGGAAGGCAGATTTATATCCTTATATAAATACAAAACAAAGCCCTTTGGACGTTAACTATCTTGTCCAAAGGGCTTTGTTTCCCTAGATATGAACCTCTCCATTTTCCATGATTTTAATTCTCTGTGTAGACTGAATAAAGGCCTCGCTACTGCAGTAGCCCTTTTGTTTAATCTCTTCTAAGCCTGCTTGGTTAGCCTCTGGGTCAACAATCAATTTGTACAAATAGAATGTTCCCTCACTTTGGTCAACAATCTCTTCAATAAGCTGAAAGTTACTATCTCCGTACTTTTGCTCAAAGTAGGCTCTGGCCTCATCGTGACTGTTGAATTGGGGGAGTTCCTCGCGACTAATGTTTTTTACCATGGATTAATCCTTCCTTTCGTCTAAAAGAGTTGGTTTAGTTCTGCAACTTTTAGCAAGAATGAGCTCAAGCTTTTTCGCGTCTCCACTGGTCAACGCGCGAATTAGTTGGCTACTTAATAATCTAACTTTTGCGGTAGAGCTTGTCAAGTCGCCTTACGGTATCTACAGCAAGTGCCATCGTTATCGCTTGTTTAGATGTGATAATAACTGTGTGTTTGTGGAGTTGCTCTCCCTGTCACACAGTTTTTTACATATTCATTCGTATCTTAACTGATAATGGAAGGATATCGAAAGAAACCTGTAGAATATTGTGCAAAAGTGGCTTGGCGATTCAGCCCAAGTTATTATATTCAGCTGGAGAGACTTAAAAAGTCAATTATGTTAACCAAGTAAAGGAGTTAGAAAATGAGCAAAAAAACTAAAAAACTAAGTTGCACAGATTGCGGATTGATAAACTGCTATAGACAAGAAAAAAGTTTTCCACAATTCTGCCTTACGACGAATACAGATAACGAGATGATTGAGGAAGTGAATGAGCTTTATCGAAACGATGAGTTCGTCTCCAAGCTATCAAAAGTGGCAGCAGAAATTGAGGGGACTTATTATGGCAAAATAACCCGAGTCGAAGAGATCATTCTTTTTGCTAAGAAGATTGGAGCAGAAAAAATCGGAATTGCAACCTGTGTAGGGTTGATGAGTGAAGCGAAAACGTTTGCAAAAATACTTAATGTAAAAGGGTTGGAAAGTTATTGTGTAATCTGCAAAGTAGGCTCAACTGACAAAACAGAAGTTGGAGTAGACGAAGAGTTAAAAATCAAAAAGGGTTGTCATGAATCCTTATGTAATCCTGTTATGCAAGCAAAGTTACTTAACGAGGAAAAAACGGACCTAAATGTGATAGTCGGGTTATGTGTCGGCCATGACTCGTTATTTATTAAATATTCTGAGGCACCCGTGACAACTCTTATCACTAAGGATCGAGTACTTGCCCATAATCCTGCAGCAGCATTATATACCAGCAACTTTTATTATAAGAGATTGCTTGAAGAAAACGATATTGAATAAGAAACGCTATCACACACTATTGGAAATAAAGTTCCGATCTTTGCGGAATTAGATTCCTGGTGGCGGGGAGCGCGAGAAAGGTGCGATTAAAGTCAATCATGGACTGATACGCAGGGTGCCCCCAAAGGGAATAGTTTGTACTGAGATATTGTCTATATCATGTTCGTTTTGTCCATTTAAAAACATTTGGAGTGCACTTAAGAAATGTGTTCTCTATCGGGCAATATCCCAATATTCCTGACAGTACAAGCAGTACTCCTAACAATGCCAGAAAAAGAAGTATTGAATGGTTCGAAATAAAAGGAAGCAGTATCAAAGGGAGACCTATTACAATCCTTACCATACGACTAAAGGGTAACAAACCGAACCCAGGTATCTGATCCCTAAAGTCTTGGATGGTGAGAACACCTTTCGGGCATTTACGTACGCAACGTTCGCAACCCATGCATTCAACAGTTTTTATTCTTCCAGTTTCAAAGATCAAGTTTCTAATAGGAACTCCCATATCACATTCTTTTTCACAGATCCCACATTTAGTGCACTTTGTGGTGTCTGCTGCTATTCTAAAGGTTCCGAGTATATTTAATACACCCCACGTTGCCGACCAAGGACACCCCCATCGGCAATAATTCCGATGACCCGTAAAAGGAATCAATAAAATGCTTAAGTAGTAGATTGTGTATATAACTTGATACATAGGTTTACCAAAAGCAGTTCCAGCGTTCATTGGGTCGATTAACATATATATAAAGAATCCCCATACTGTAAGAAATAGAATCCATTTTAGGTGCCTGAGGTTCCACCAAAAGGCACCTTTTCGAGTCTTGTCTCTAAAAGCCCAGGCAACTGTTTCTCTGGTGAATACACATGTACAATTCCAACCGCAATCAGCTCTTTTCCCAAACAGAAAAACAGCTATAAAAAAAAGAAAAAAGCTAACAGAACCAACCATATGATAAGAAGCAACAAGTGGCGCATTACTTCCATCTAATAGAGGCACTGAACGAATGAATAGGGGCATAGTCACAAAAAAGATTGCAAAAAGACCCATCATCCAAAGCACTCTTCTTTTCTGGAATGGGTCTTTTTCTGTTCTTATTCTCCATATTGCAAAAATAGGAATTAGATAAAACTCTGGATATGCGTTAATTTGAAATTCCCTTCCGTTAATTGTGATGTCAATAGGTAGGAAGTATCCCGATGCAATCCATAATAATGCTAGTACACTAAAGATTTTAGCTTTGTTAAATGGTATTTTACTAAACAAGATTGATTTCCTCCATCATTTAATAGCTTTTAACTAAGAAGTATGCAATATAAAAAACTTTGTGATAAGAATAACAAGTGTAACTATACTAGGGAAGCAAAATACTGTCAAGCAAAATTCTCTTCATTGAATAGATGCAGGTATCTATGTTTATAAGATGAATATTTATCTTATAAACTTTTTATTTTTATCGTTATGCAGAAAGGAAATAATGCAAACTGATAGAATATATCCTTAAGGCAAAAAAGTAAAAAGATGGTAAATGACAGCACTGAATGATTATTAAGGATTCTTATTTTAATTATATCGTACAGAGTTTTAACGAGGTGATAGGCCATGGAATTTCAATATCAAGCCTGGGAAGATTTCGTAAAAAAAGGAACTTTAAGCGAAGCGACAACCTTAGTAGATCCTATTATTATGGCCTCCTGGCAGCGCTGCAAGAAGCGCAAACAGAATTCTGATGAAGCTATCTCTTTTCGTTTACCTGAAGAAGAAGTTCAAGGAAGAAAAGAAATTAACCGCCGTCTGATAAAAGTAGCTAAACCCTTTCTAGAAGAATTATATGGATTCGTTAAAGGCTCGGGTTTTGTGGTTGTCCTTCTCGATAAAGATGCCTGTATCGTGGAAGTGATGGGAGACCAGGATATCCTGGATAGATTCAGGCATTTTCGGGTAGGAGAAATCTGGGACGAAGAAACTAAAGGCACCAATGCTATGGGTGTAGTAAAAATCGAAAAAATACCGGTACAGGTGTACGCCACAGAGCATTATGTATTGGCAAATCACTGTATTACCTGTTCGGGAGCCCCAATCTATACCCCAGATGGGGAGATGATAGGCATCCTGGATGTTTCCGGTGATTTCAATAAGGTTCATATGCATACCCTGGGAATGGTTGTTGCAGCTGTAAAAGCTATTGAAAATGAATTAAGGTTAAAGGCCGCTAATGCTGAGATTGTTAAATCCTACAATAATGTCAATGCCATTATAGAAACTATTTCTGAAGGTATTGTCTCTTTTGATGAAAGTGGCCGCATAACCAATATGAATCCTGTTGCCCTAAGCATCCTAAACATCAATGCCTCTACTTTCCAGGGAAAATCTCTCAAGAGTGTTCTTAAGAATGAAGAAGTAATTGACGACATTTTGAAAAGTGGCCGCAGTATTTACGATCACGAATTTCTGTTGGAGAGAAATCATAAACAGGTTCGTTTTTTATTCTCTGCCCAGCCTATTATCGACAACACTAAGGAAATCTGTGGTGGAGTGGCAATTGTCAGGGAAATCAAAAATGTTCACAGGCTGATTAACCAAATGGTGGGGGCCAGGGCTTTGTTTACCTTTGAAGACATAATTGGAGAAAGTGAGTGTCTCAAAAACAGTATAGAAATAGCCCAAGATATTGCTGACAGCTTGTCTTCCGTGATCTTGCAGGGAGAAAGCGGTACAGGCAAGGAGATGTTCGCCCAAGCCATTCACAACGCCAGCAGTTTTTCTCAGGGGCCTTTTATCGCTATTAACTGTGGGGCGATACCCAGGGATTTGATTGAAAGTGAACTTTTTGGTTACGAAGACGGAGCTTTTACTGGAGCCAGACGAGGCGGGAGAGCAGGAAAATTTGAACTTGCTAATGAAGGTACCATTCTCCTGGATGAAATTGCGGACATGCCTTTGGATACCCAAGTATCATTATTACGGGTTCTCCAGGAAAAACAAGTGGTAAGAATCGGTGGTTATAAGCCCATACCTATAAGTGTGCGGGTTATCGCTGCTACCAATAAAGATTTGAAGGATGAAGTCCGTAAAGGTAATTTTCGAGAGGATCTCTTTTATCGTTTGAATGTCATCAATATTATCATACCTTCTCTTTGTAAAAGGGAAGGGGATGTATTACTTTTGGCTAACTATTATATAAATAAGTTTTCCGCCATGCTGGGATATAAGATAAGTCAATTAGATCCCCAAGCCGCTGACTGTCTGGAAAACTATCAATGGCCAGGAAATGTCCGCGAATTAGCTAATGCCATGGAAAGAGCAGTAAATCTGGCTAAAGGGAAAGCCATTAAAATTGAACACTTACCGGTACATCTGCAACAACCGGAGAGCACATTCAAAGGTAAAAATAAAGACAGAGATTTAGAGAATGTTGAAAGGGAAATAATTATCGATACTCTAGAATCAGTAAACTGGAATATTAGCAAAGGCTCAGTTATTTTAGGGATAGCACGAAATACTCTATATAGAAAAATAGACAAATACGGGATTAACGCTAAGAATTTTCAAAATCTTTCTTAAAGAAAATCAGAATATTTGTACAATAATCTGACTCCTAAGCAGAGTCAGATTATGATTTGTTCAAAAATGGTACAGTGTTAGATTTAATTACAGTTCCTCTTTAAACAAGCTTTATAGCTTGTTTTTTTATTTTGGGGCAGGGCATTGCTCAAAAATAGTACAATCTTATCCGTGCTTACTTTCCAGAAAATACTGACAAATAAGGGATAATGTGAGGCATATTACAGTTGGCATCATAATTGCTAGTAATTATGATGCAGGATTATTTTATTTTAGAGGAGGTATTTTTATGTCCAGTGCCATCTATGCCAAGATGATCTCAGAAGCACTCACAGCCCAAAGAGCAGATCTCAACGTCATTAAAGCCAAGAGAGGAGGAAAGTTTAAAATCTCTGATGCCAAACCCTATGTGGATGCAGTAAACGGCATGACTGCAGGGGAAGGACAAAGCCCGGAAGTCATTCGCTTACATGTGGATTCTGTTAATGCCCATTACCAGATTTTTGACAAGCTTACAGAGACTGTAACTCCTGAGGACGATCCTTTTGTTGAACACTATCAGACTCCTGCCATCATGGAAATACTTTATGAATTAGATCCTGCTTTCCGGGGGGCAGTGGATCAATTCATTAAGGCACTTGCCGATAATGAGTCATTAGTTGGTAAGGAATCAATCCGTCGTTATGGTGGTTTTTATGGGCCGACCGCAGTTGTTGACTTTGCTTTTGTTCCGGGATCAACCAGTAACGTAGTTAACACTATCTTGCAGGGACTCTCCATTGATAAAAAATATAAACAGGCCATCCTGTCTTCTAAGTCCTGGGGCATGAATACTTCTTATGGTATTGGTGCGGCTTTTGCAGGAGCTATTGAAGAAGGCAAGACAGCAGATCAAGCTGTTAAGGAAGAAATCAAGATGCTGCAATTGGTTTATGATAAGCCAATCGAAGCTCAGACCAAATTGATGACTGATCATGGACATACATCCTTCGATGTTAAGAAATACATGGATATGTATAAGGAAAGAATGCGCTCCGCTGTCAAGGCTGCCGTCGATGCAGGGGTCCATTACGGAAATATAGTGACAGTTCCTGCCTATTGCGTAGGAGATGTAGCCCACCATATTGCTCAGTCCATGTTTAACATGGCTAAAGATGATGTCACCATGGCGATTATGGAAGCTACTACCGATGTAATGGAGCAAACATTAAAGGCCGGTTTGGATCAGGGATATAAGAGCGTCTATGATGTCTTGAGTGTTGCTACCGGATCCACCGCTGCAGCTGTTGCTTACATTTTGGAAAAAGACGGATTTACCGTGCCTATGGTAGTTGATCTTTTGAGTAAGCGCTATACCAACTATGTTTGCAAGTACCCCAACCGTGGTCCTGCTGCAGAATTACACAATGTTGATTTCATGGATATGATTTGGCGTGGTGCCCAGATCATCGATAATGCCCCGAAGGGTGCAGGCGGTAAGATTAAAGGAGTTAAAGTTCAGCTAGGTGCAGTAGATGCCAATGAGGTCATTTCCAATCCACAGCGTTATACCTATCCAGCATGTGCTATTACTGTAAGGTTCTCATCCCTAATGAGACTGGCTGACTTCCCATGCTTACTGACCAGTGAGCCCGTTACAGCAACCCTCATGACCAATATCATTGCTTTGGATCCCAAATCACCAGGATCACCTGCCAGAGTATGTAAGAATTGTGCTGTTACAGGACTGATCAAGCGTTGTGACTATTGCAACTGGAACTCGGCAGTATAGTGGGTCGTAATAAAAAAAGGAAGGTGAAGGTAGCTTAAATTAGCTGCCTTCCCACTTCCAGAAAAATAGGTAACTATCAATAACATATCAGATAGGAGGGAGAATATCAATGCCTTCGATCGTCAAGAAATTTGTTGCTGAACTGATTGGTACCTGGATGCTTGTGTTGGTTGGAGCCGGTGCTGCTGCAGTAACTTTAATGATTGCTGAAGGAGCGGATAAAGCTTCCGCTTTCAATATCGGTATAGGTGCTTTAGGAGGTCTGGGAGACTGGTTGGCCATCGGTTTAGCCTTTGGAATTGTCATAGCTGCTGCAATATATATATTTGGACCTGTTTCCGGATGTCATATCAATCCGGCTGTAACGATTGCCCTTTGGGTAACTAAGCGTTTTCCTACCAAGGATTTAATCCCTTATCTGGTGGCGCAATTTACCGGTGCCATCTTGGGTGCGGCTACTTTGCTGGCCATGCTTGGTACCAAAGGGACCACTGTAGGAGGGCTGGGTGCTCCCGGTGCTTTCCCGGGGATAACCATGTCCGGAGTATTTATCGCTGAAGTAGTTGGGACTTTCATTCTGATGCTTACTATCATGGGTATAGCTGTCGATAAAAGAGCCCCACAAGGTTGGGCGGGTTTGATTATTGGTCTGATTGTTGCCGGAGTGATTACCACTATGGGTAATATTTCAGGTCAAGGCATCAATCCTGCCCGTTCTTTTGGACCAATGTTGGTTAATGCTTTTGCAGGTGGTCCAAACGGGTTGTCAATTTACTGGATTTACCTTGTAGCACCGATAATTGGAGCTATCCTGGCAGTATTTGTTTATGATGCTTTTGTAAAAGAAGAAATAGAGGAGTAGTCCCATACTCGCCCACAAAACCTTCTCCCTATAGCTATTGTTAGCACCATGCATTTTATATAGGGGCAGGCTGCCCAGCGTAGTCTGTCCCGCCATAAAATTCTTTCGCCGATATTCTATCTATTTACGCAATAACCCTTAGTCTGAGTGCACTGGAGAGGTGAGAAAATGGAAAAGTTTTGGGTGAAAACCGGAGCACGTCTACACTTGGGCCAACTGGATTTAAACGGATCTTTAGGTCGTCTGTATGGCGGACTGGGGTTAGCTATAGATCAGCCTCAGTTGGAAATCAGAGCAGAAAAAGCAGGTTCTCTTTCCCTCCAAAGTTTATGTGGGGAAAAGAAGAGATTGGAAAGAATAGTAAAAAAATATCTGGAGTATTATAGTCTTCCCGGTGTGAAGATTGAGTTGGTTCAGTCCTTACCCAGTCATAGTGGGTTAGGGTCAGGGACACAGCTTTCTTTAGCACTGGGTTTCGCTATTGCCCAGATCTATGAGCTGCATTCATCTTTAACGGAACTTGCTGCAATTACAGATAGAGAGAGCAGTCGTTCCGGAATTGGAGTGGCTGCTTTTGAGAGGGGTGGATTTCTTATTGACGGCGGCAAGAAGGAAAGTGAGCTTCAGTCACAAGATAGATTTGATGTACCACCTGTACTGGCCAGAATACCTTTTCCTGAAGACTGGGCTATTATCCTCGTCTTACCTTATCAGCAAGAAAAAATGTTCGGCTGCAAAGAAGAGAATGCTTTCAACTCACTATTACCGATGAAGGAAGATATATCCGGCAAAATTTGCAGACTCCTACTCATGAAATTACTTCCCGGCTTAGTAGAGAGAGACCTGGAAGTCTTCGGAGAAGCAGTGACAGATATTCAAAATTATTTAGGTGATTATTTTGCACCTGTACAGGGTGGGCAGTATGCATCAGCCCAAGGCTCAAGGGTTGCGGAATTCTTAATGTCACAAGGAGCTGTGGGGATAGGTCAGAGTTCATGGGGACCAACTATCTTTGGATTTACCAATGAGGAAAAGAAAGCTGAGTTATTGGTAAGAACCAGGGGTTTTGTCGGAGACGAAGGTTATGTTTGGTTGGCTTCAGGCAGAAATAAAGGGGCCAGTTTTGGGTGGATATAGGGGTAAAAACATGTTAGATAGAGATAAAAACCATATGGAAAAAAATAAGCCGAGAATTGCCTGGGGGATTGATAATCCCAAAGAGTTGGAAGGTTTTCTGCATCATGTTTATCTCAGAAGTTAGGGGTTGATTAAACTGACAAAATATCTCCTTGTTACTGGGCAAATCGCCCGGCCTGCGTTAGGCAAAGTAAGTCAAAAAATAAATGACATCGAACTGGAAATAAAACCCCTGAATTGTACGGTGGCAGCACTGATGACAACAGAATTCATCGCCAGGGAACTTAAGCGTGAACTTACCCATGAACATGAATTGTGTAAAGATGACACCATCATAATCCCAGGATTATGCGAAGGAGCACTCCAACCTATTGAGGAAACCACAGGTTGTAAAGTGTTAAGGGGTCCCAAAGATTTAATTGACCTTCCTGCTTTTTTACAGGATGAGAAAGAGGGGCCTCAGGAAACCAATCATACTCATAACAGCTTGACCATGGAAGTGTCACCAATACAGATCCTAGCCGAGATTGTCAACGCCGCCCGGATGTCAGATAAAGAGATTATGCAAAAAGCCTTCTATTACCGGGAAAGCGGTGCCGATATCATTGACCTGGGAGGGGATGTGGATAAGCCCTTTCCCCGTTTACAGACAGTAATAAAGATGCTTAAAGCCGAAGGCTTCACAGTGAGTGTAGACAGCCATCAACAAGATGATATCTTAAATGCCAACCAAGCCGGAGTAGATTTAATCCTGAGCTTCACTTCCAAAAACCTGGAGCTTGCCAGAGAACTCGCCTGCAAGGTGGTAGTGATTCCCGACGACGGTGAGGATTTAGAATCTTTATACCGCAACATGGAACAATTGGACAAATGGAACATTCCTTATCTAGTCGATCCCATTCTGCCTCCTTTGACTATGGGGATGGCGGAAGGAATCTGTCGCTATCTTCATGTACACAAAAAATTCCCTAATTGTGAATTACTGATGGGGCTAGGCAATGTCACCGAGCTGACAGATGCTGACAGCACAGGTATTAATGCCCTTATGATAGGTATAGCTGGTGAACTTAAGATTAATTATATCCTCACCACTGAAGTAAGCCACAGAGCACGGGGGGGTGTACGCGAGATCAATCAGGCACGCCGTTTGATTCATCAAGCTATATCAGAAAAAAGAGTACCTAAGCATTTGAACGATAGTCTCTTGACCATTAAAGATCCGACTGGTAATCCTTACCATAGAACAGATCTTTGGGAAATGCACCAGATGATTAGAGATAAGAATTACCGTATTTTTGTAAGTGATCAGATCTATGTCTTTAATGCCCAAAGCTTTTGGCAGGGCGCTTCCGCCCCGGAACTTTTTAATAAATTGAATATTAAGGATACCGGACATGCCTTTTACCTGGGCCGAGAACTGGAAAAAGCGGAACTGGCTCTTCAGTTAGGAAAAAAATACGTTCAGGATGCTCCTTTGCGTTGGGGTTATCTTAACAAAGAGATTTAACTGGAAAGAGGGTTAGGGATTGATTATCGAGACCATTCTTTCTTGAGATCATGGTATCTCAATCCCTGATTATGATTGATGTTTGAAATATAGCCATATGAGTTCAAGCTCTTTTGTCTGGATGAACAAAGAATAGGGAGGAGTCATTATGAAGAAGATTCTGGTTCATTTGGAGGCGGATGCTCAAGCCAGTGTTTTTGATCAGATTACCGCTTATGATGCCGGGGTGGATCAGGTAATGGCTTATGGGGGAGTCCGTTTGGATGAAGTAACAGGTTAAAGAATATGATGTCTATAAAGAAGAAGCCCCGCCCATCACTCTCCTGGAGGCTATGAAACAGGCAACAGACCGGGATTTAATTGCCAGGCAGTATACTGAGGAACTAAACAGAGAATTGAGCGTTGGTATGGCCAGGAGCTAGATAAACTCCCTGAGTACTGCCGATTTGTAAAAGTTCGGCAAGTCTTTGCGGATGCATGCCATTTAGAAACCATACAGGTATTCTCAGGGGGAGTAACCGACAGAAAAATGGATCGACATCGGGTTCCTGGAGTTTAGGATTGATATCTTTACTTTTCAGGATTACAAGCATTGCACCATTAATCTTCCGGGTTAGATAAGCCGCAATAGAATCAGAGGTAACATCCCAGGAGCGGAGGAGATCATCGGATGGCAATTGTCTGAGGAACCTGGAACATAATAGAATTTTTGCATTAGCAGAAGTGGTTGGGATATTAAGTGTATCTGCTGGATTGAATGGATTACCCAGATCTATAATCTCACTCCCCGGCATGAATTCTTTAAGCAGAAATGCATATTGATCCATAGCCGTGAGGGCCATAAAATGACAGGTTTCTTCACTAAGATCCAATTGTTTGCCGTAGTGACGGACTGTGTCAGCGAAAGGACCTCCTCCCGGAATGACCAGTAAAGGAGAAGCTGCCTGAGTCAGGATGGAACCTAAGGAGCGGAGGATATCTCCGTTATCCTGCTGAAGCAAGCTTCCGCCGAATTTAACAATAATTGGTCTTTTCATCTACTTTTTGCCCCCATGGAGTTTTATTTTAATTATAACAAACATTGGTACAAGTTAGTGGGATAATATGACTTCGGTTAAAAGGATTCCAGGACTTAAAATGGCTGGATGACAATGGGATTCAGGGGGCCTTGAATACCAAGATTTATTTTTCCTTGATGGATATCGCCCCTTTAGAGGAAGGAGTATTATGGAGGGGAAAAATGAGATCAAAAGGATGTAGGTGAACAATATGATTTTCATGCTCGATAACTTTGATTCATTCACATATAATCTTTATCAATATTTTGGAGAACTGGGGGAAGAAGTTACAGTCTTTCGTCCAGGTGAAGGAACTATTTCTGATATAAGTGCCTTAGGCCCTGATCTGATTGTGATTTCTCCGGGTCCATGTTCACCAAATGAAGCGGCTTTTTCTTTAGAAGTTATTGATTATTTCAAAGGAAAGGTGCCGATTCTTGGAATCTGTCTGGGGCATCAGGCTGTTGGCCAGGTTTTTGGGGCAAATGTTATCCGTGCCAAAACCCCTGTCCACGGGAAACTTTCATTAATCACTCATGATGGAGAGGGGGTTTTTCAGGATTTAGCCAACCCGTTAAAGGTTACACGTTATCATTCATTAGCGTTAGAAAGAGCCAGTCTTCCGTCAGAACTGGCGGTTACCGCCCAGACCGCCGACGGAGAAATTATGGGGATACGTCATACCACTCTTCCGTTAGAGGGAGTGCAGTTTCATCCTGAGGCCATCCTGACAGAAAGCGGCTTAAAACTATTGGAAAATGCTGTGAAATCTGCTCGCAGTTGGAAGGAAAAACAAAATAGATCAAGTGTATGGCAAGTTCGACCACTTGCTATCTCGTTACCACCCCATCATCTGGTGCAGGCTTTTCGAAAGGCAAATAAACCGTTTTTCCTTGATAGTGGTAATCAGTATGTTGAGTTGGGACAGCATTCTTATCTAGGAGCTTTTCCGTTCCTCATGGTTAGTGCCTATCAAGGGTATATGAAAATAGACAAAGGTGGTGACGACAATACTCAAATTGAGTATTCAGACGATCAAAATGCTCTCTCGATATTGGATGATTTTCTTTCTCAGTACCAGGTACCCTTATCGACTCCGTTTCCTTTCTCCGGAGGGGCGGTTGGGTTCTTCAGCTATGATTTGAAAAATGAAATAGAAGATCTGCCTCAAACATCAAAAGAGGAGTTGGGGATACCCCTGTGGACCTTAGCCTGGTATGACGGAATTTTGGTTTATGAGCATGAAACTAAACAATACTATCTTACTGCCTGCGGAATGAAAGAGGGCGGGGAATGTGATTCAGGACTTGCCAGGGTGAGATTGGATAACCTTGAAGAGATTATTCGTGATTATTTGGAGGCATGCTGGAGCGATAAGAATCCTCTTCTAGACGAGCACGATCCAGACAGGATTTCTTTTGAACTGGTTGGTAAAAGCGTACCCAAACAACAGTATCTGAAGGATCTCGAGCGAGTAATAAATTATATATACGACGGAGATATATATCAGGCTAACCTCAGTCAAGCCTTCAGTTTACCCTACTTGGGAGATCCCTGGGAGCTTTATTACAGATTGCGCCAGGAAAACTCTGCGCCGTTTTCTGCTTTTTTGCCTTATTCTGAATATCAGATCCTCTCAACCTCGCCGGAACGGTTTATCCGGATATCGCCCCAGGGATACATAGAAACCAGACCGATTAAGGGGACGCGGCCAAGGGGTAAGACCCAAGCCGAGGATGAAAAACTGGCCTCTGAACTTCTGAATAGTGAAAAAGATAAAGCGGAACTGACTATGATCGTGGATCTGGAGCGCAATGACCTGGGGAGGATTTGCACTTATGGATCAGTAAAAACCAAAGAACTGATTATCCTGGAAAAATATCCTGCTGTTTGGCACCTTGTCGCCACCATAGTTGGGAGGATGAAAGCAGGTCTAAAACCAAGTCGAATTCTCAAGGCGATCTTTCCGGGTGGTTCAATCACTGGTGCTCCCAAGATAAGAGCTATGGAAATAATTGATGAGTTAGAACCCTATAAGCGGGGGATATACACCGGGAGTATTGGTTATATCGGCTTTGACGGTGCCTGGGATTTGAATATAGTGATCAGAACCATTCTTCTCAAAGACGGCGTCGCTCATGTTCACGCTGGGGGAGGGATTGTAGCTGATTCCGTCCCTGAAGATGAGTATGCTGAAACCATTCACAAAGCAGGTAAGTTATTGGAAGTCTTAGGAGTTGATTTAAGTATCCAACCAAAGTCTGTTAAAACATCAGCTAAATAAACCGTTTAAATCAGGAGAAGGAATTTTGAGGTGATTATGTTGACAAGCAGTATTAATTTAGGCAAGATAGAAAGTGCCGTAAGGGATATTCTGGAAGCAGTGGGGGAGAATCCCGACAGGGAAGGCTTAAAGGATACACCAAGAAGAGTCGCCAGATTTTATCAAGAAGCTTTTGTAGGTCTCCATGAAGACCCAAGTCGGCATCTTACGGTTCAGTTTTCTGAGAACCATGAAGAAATGATAATTGTGAAAGATATCCCGATTTATTCTATGTGCGAACACCATCTGCTTCCGTTTGTGGGGCAGGCCCATATAGCTTATATTCCCCGTCATGAAAAGGTGACCGGTTTATCAAAACTGGCAAGAGTAGCTGAAGCATTTGCCAAAAGACCTCAACTCCAGGAACGCCTGACAGGGCAAATTGCAGATACAGTGCAGCAGATTCTGGAGGCCAGGGGCGTGCTGGTTGTGATTGAAGCTGAGCATATGTGTATGACTATCAGAGGGATAAAGAAACCGGGCTCCAAAACGGTAACTTCAGCTGTTCGGGGAATTTTTCAAACCAGTTCAGCTACGAGAGCAGAAGCTTTCTCTCTGATTATGAGTTCAAAATAAAATAATTTATCGAGTGGCCTTAATTTGAATCTGGAGTCTGGCTGAATTAGAAAAATTACCTGCGGAATACTAGTATGATGGAGGAACTATATCTTTTTCCAACTTATTAAAAATCTTCCGAAATAAGTTTCTGTATCGTATTTACATCATTGTCTGCACTTAAGGGATTAACAGCTGGACCTTCAACAATATCCCCCTCATAAGTGAACCTTGAACCGTGGCACGGACAATCCCATGTCTTTTCGGCAGAATTCCAGTTTAATTCACAGCCCATATGTGTACAGGTTGTATTAACATCAATGTTATGCTTCGGGGGTTGGGTTTTTCCTTCTATCAGGTTTTGGGCAACATTAAGGTTTTCTACAACAAAATTCTTTGTAGAAGCTAAAACTGTTTTGCGAGAAGGGTTATAGACATCTTGCCATGGATTTTCTCCTTTTACGATCAAATCCTTTAATAACATCGCTGAAACGATGCTGCTCGTCATTCCCCATTTTCCAAAGCCGGTTGCAATATACATATTAGGAGTTTGTGATGTGAAATGACCGACATAAGGAAGATCATCTAAAGTCATGCAGTCTTGAGTTGACCATCTGTAAACGATATCTTCTACGGTAAAGGTGTCATTCGCATAGTCTATCAGCGCTTCGTAATGTTTAACCGTATCTTCGCCTTGTCCGGTTTTATGATGTTCACCCCCAACCAGTATCAACTCACCATGATTAGAAACTTGGCTTCGAAGTGAACGCCCGGGTTCTTCAGCAGTTATATACATACCACCCGGATACGTTTCCTTGGCCTTTATTGCAACGACATAAGATCTCTCGGGATATATTCGGGCAAAATATAAAGCGGGTTTATTGTAGCACGGATAATGTGAAGCAATAATAACTTTTTCAGCAGTCACTTTCTTTCCGTGTTTTGTAATTAAAAGATATTTGCTATCTTCTTCGATATCAACAATTCTGCTTTGTTCAAATATTTTGCCACCGTTACTGGTGATTTTCTCTGCCAGGGGAAGCAGAAACTTTCTAGGGTGAAATTGAGCTTGATTATCAAAACGTACAGCAGCTTTAATGGGAAAAGGCAGAGGTATTTCTTCCAGGTAGGTGGCCTTTATCCCAAGTGATGACGCTACCTTCACTTCTTGACTGATCTTATCTACATAATTGTCATCAAGTGTATAGTCATAAGCAGACTGCGGGACATAATCACATTCAATATTATTTTCTTGCGCTATTTTTTCGATCATCCGGATAGCTGATTCGTTGGCATCGGCATATTGTCTGGCGAACTCTTCACTCATTTGACTTTTGATTTTACTGTAAATTAAGCCGTGCTGAGAAGTAATTTTTGCTGTAGTATGACCTGTTGTTCCTTGAAGAATATGATCTGCTTCTAATATTGCTACCTTCAGCCCCTGTTGATTAAGCAGATAAGCGGTAGAGATACCGACAAATCCTCCTCCAATTATTGCGATATCAACTTCAATGTCCTCAAGTAAAATAGGATACTCAGGCTGCGGTGTAGAGTCCATCCAATATGATAGGGGAGGTTCATTAAAATTTTTCTGTTTGGATATTTCCATAAATATTAATTCCTTTCTCTACGGATAAATGAAACCTGACTTATTTTTTGCCTATAATCAGTAATTTATCCTAGATAAAGTCCTTAAAAAGAATAGGATTGCTTATAGAATTAATCTTCAAACAACAAAGGAGAGGTTTTTCTACCTCTTCTTTGTCTTGCATTATTTCTTTAGGCAAAAAGACGTGTTGATTGCTCGTTGCCGGTTAATGCATCATAGATATGCCTATGCCCATGATCGAATGTGGTTGGTCCGTAATATCTATGGGTATGACCGCCTCCAGGCAATGGAATAGAAGGGCTTGTTGTACCAGCAAAATGATGAACGTGGGCATTATCCAAACTGGTAACCCCATGGTAAGAATGCACATGAGACATACCTACCGGTATCTCATAGCTTGTTTCACCTACCATGTGATGGATATGACCAGCGTTAAAAGAAGTGGCATTTTGAAAACGGTGAATATGATGGATATGAGTATTCATCTTTAAATTCGGTCTCACCTCCAGGTAATATAAGATAAGATTGTGTATTAGTATATGGCTAGTTATTTATTATTGTCCAAAATATGGTAAATATTTATACCTTTTTCCAATAATAACTATTCAAGTAGATAAGCACTACATCCCTCCGAGTGAATAATCTGAAGGAGGAGGGATATAAGTGGACATAACATCAATAGCTTTTTGGAGTTCTCTCTTTGAAATCTTCCTGATTAATCTGATACTTAGTGGTGATAATGCTGTAGTTATCGCGCTTGCTACACTCCACCTGAAAGAGAAGGACAGAAGAAAGGGTATCTTCTGGGGAACTTTTGGTGCGGTGGTTCTGCGGATGGGATTAACTGCAATCGCGGCGCTTCTCCTATCTCTGGCATATATTCAAGCTTTAGGCGGAATTTTGTTGCTTATCATTGCTTTTAAATTATTGAAAGGAGAGGAGGCTTCGTCTGAAGGAGAAAACTGCGCTCCTTATAGTCTTAAAGATGCAATTAAGACCATCATCATTGCTGATTTGCTCATGAGTTTAGATAATGTATTGGCAGTAGCCGGAGCGGCGGGAGGCAATATGCAGCTGTTGATGCTTGGCCTGGCTATTAGTATCCCAATAGTCATCTTCGGGAGCACGTTATTGTCATCCCTCATGAGGAAATTCCCTTGGCTTATTTCTGTAGGGGCAGGACTTCTATGCTTTACAGCTGGTAAGATGATCCTCAATGATACATCCGTTGCATTATTTGCGAATTCGTATATTTTAGCAAAGAGCTTTCCGTTCATGCTTGCAACAGGAGTCATCATAGTAGGAAATTACGTCAGATACAGAAGCGTTAATCAATCAAAGAGGGAGAAATCTCACCATTTACAAGAAAACTTAATACACGTTTTTGCTAAGAATGAGAAGAAAATATAGAAATAAGCTTAATCTTAGAATAACTTAGAAGTGTAGACTATTTAATCTTCTTTCGCCTTTTGGAAGGTGATAGTATATTGGAACATTGCGAAAATCCGTGAGTTAATCAGGAACAATCCTGTTTTCTTCACGGATTTTTTGTATCTAGGAAGGAATTTTTCAATTCATAGTAAATATAGGATAAATAGAGTTATTAGTTTCCTGATATTAAGGAGAGCGGATAAATGAAAAAGCAAATACTAATTACCGTAATTCCAATATATACTGTAGGATTTTTGTTTAATACGATTTTCTCGCTTATTGCAATTATTATACCTTTATATGGATTGTACGCAGGCTATTCAGCTACTCAGATTGGTTTACTTCTATCGATTCCAGGCTTATTGCAGGTATTTCTCAGGATGTTTACCGGGGTATTGTCAGATCGTTTTGGAGAAAAGAGGATGTTGGCCTTTACCTACTGTCTCACTATATTTTCTAGCGTTATATTTACATTCAGTTTGGGTTTCTTAACTCTGGCCTTCTTTCAAATTATCAACGGAACTACTCGTGCTATCTTTTGGCCCACATCACAATCATATGCGAGTCGAATATCGAGTGCAGAATCTTCTTCGATATTAGGGAAATTCCATAGTTTTAATGAAGGGGGGAAAATTTTTGGTATTCTGTTTGCCGGCTGGGCTATTGTTAATATTGGATATCTAGGTACTTTCCGTCTCATAGCAGTGATCGGTATTCTTGGACTGATAATAGTTGGGTTTATGAAAAGTATTCCGCTGGCTAGTGGAGAACGCGCCAAAATAAAAAATATTGGTTTATCATTTAATGACTTGGCAAAAATACCACCGCTTCAATTTGCATTCATTACTGCTTTCAGCGCTGGTTTATTAGTTGCCCTAACCCAATCGTTTTTTCCAATTTGGTTGAAAAAGCTGGGGAATACAGAAGGTATAATATCTATAATACTCGCTTCATATTCAGTTGGCTCCATATTAGCTGGGCGCTTTTTTGCCAAGATGCATGAGAAAATGCGTTTTCCCTTCCTGCTGCAATTAAGTTTCGCGGGAGTTGGAACAGGGTTTTTATTGGTTGCAGTAGTAACAGGTTCTATAAATGTATTTATTTTAACCTCGACGGTTGGATTTTTCGCTGGGATTATTGCAGTTTCGTATCAAGTCATGGTAGTGAGTAACAGTGCTGAATCCAACAGGGGATTTATAATGTCCTTTGTAGGTCTTGGCTGGGGCGTTGCATTTCTACTCGGGCCTACCCTGTTCGGATTACTTGTTGATGGACTATCTATTACCGTCGCATTTAGTCTTCTTGGGTTTTTGATACTTCTTTATGCAATGTTTATGAAAACTCTTTATAGCCATTTTATGGGTTTAGATCAGAAAGAACAAAACGTTAGTCTTATTGACGAGAAAGCAAAAACTTAGAAAACCCTCCAGCTAAGCTGAAGACCTTATTATATCCTTTTAAAGATAGATACATCACAGCATATACTGATTGGATTCCTCCATTGCAGTAAACTATAATTTCTTTCTTTTTATCGGGAATTATTTGTTTATAGCGTGTAGTTAAAGCTGATAATGAGCAGTTTATTGAACCGGGTATGGAATCTTTGTTAAAGGCGTCAGCATTTCTTATGTCGAGAAGATATAAGTCTTTTGGGCTTTTTTGAACTTCAAGTTTAGATATAAAGTCACCAATCTTAATCAAATTAAAATTTCCTGGCAAGTTTTCAAGAAATTTATCTTCTGGTGATTGTATTCCGGGTAGGCCAAGAAGAGGATTATGATTTAATATTCTATCTTTCACTACTAGAGTTGTAAAATCCATGGTTAGATTCTTCTGAAGGAGAATGTCGTGACCAAGACATAAGCCCATTAAAATCGTCAGCTCAACTCTTGAGGAATTAAGCATATGAGCTTGTCCAAGAGGATTGCAGGATACAGTTGGTTTCGTTTTACTATTATCAAGTTGAGTTTCTCTTATACCATCGACGGTACATGAAACCATGTTGAGTTTGAATTTATGTTCTGCGAGATATTTACGTAGTAACAAGGCTTCCTTTTCCATCCCGTAACAATAAGCAACCCCCAGATTTTTATAGCCTCGAATTTTGGAGTATTCTACGATCTCCTCTAACCGAGTAAGCGTTCCTGCTCTTCCGTTGTCAATCAGCATAGAAGCTGACTTTGTGTATAGACGATTTTCTTTTAAAAAATAATTGTCTATATATTCGCTACTCCGATCTAAGCATGGAGAAGAGTGGCGACACCCCTTTGACGTACATTTTGTACAATCCATAAATACCTCCCTATGGTATAGATGATAAATATAGCATGATACGAAGAGTTGATAATATACTTCTTTAAATATAAATTGGTAAATAAAAGTTGTTGCATAAGTACATAAAGTATAGTAGATTAACACAATACCCCGTGAGGGTATTGTGTTAATCTTAACATTTTGTTCTCAATTATAAAAGACTTAGAAAAAGAGTATAAGGAGTAATTCATAATGATTAAGAAATTAAAGGTGCTGAATAAACTTATATTTACAGGCATTTTAGTTATTGGAGTCATAATATCCGGATGTAGTAATAATGCACCAATCATAGAAGTTAAAGTTGCTAGCATTACTCCTAGTGAGGCTAAACAGAGATTGGATAGTGGAGAGGGCTTGGTATTTTTGGATGTAAGAACAATGGAAGAATATGAAGCAGGTCACATCAAAGATTCTATTCTGATTCCTGTAAATACCATAGAGGCAGAAGTGGAGGCAACTATCCAGGATAAAAAGAAGCCTATTTTTGTATATTGTAGGAGTGGGAACAGAAGTGCTGTTGCAGCCGATATCTTGGTTAAGCTAGGATATGAAAACGTGTTCAATTTAGGTGGAATAAATAATTGGCCTTATGAAGTTGAAAAGAAAAGCTGAAACTAAAATGGTTTACTGAAGATGAAGTAAATGAGATATCAAATAGATAAATGATGGCCGACTGGGTGAGTTCATTCTCACCTTGTCGGCTATTTTATACATAATCTCCAAAAGAAAAAGAGCCTGAGCTCTTAGTTGAAAATTTTCACATCTTGTTAATGGACTCTGATAAATTCTCCGGCATAGATAAGATCTGGACGAGTTCTAAGCACAGGATTTAATACTAACAATTTATTAATCGTTGTATGATGATGTGTAGCAATTTTATATAAGGTCTGGCCTCTTTTAACTTTGACGTACATCTAATCCACTTCCTTATTATTTATAGTTAAAAATCTAATACCATATTATGGGATTAATACTTAATAGTGTAAGTACTAATTATAATTTTTCAGGGGAATTAATTGGTGTCAATTTGGATTTCAGATTAATTTGGTTTTCCGATTTTTATTAACAGAATACATTTTATTTTCAGATAATATAAGTTATAATATAGTCATTATTGAATAATTAACCAATTATAGGAGAAATTAGGGCATGTGAAAAGTAGGGTTTACTATCTTTATTCTAAAGAAGTAATTGCTTACATAATTAAATAACAGGTCATAAAAATTTAAGGGGGCATTTTTACTCTATGAATTTTGCTGAATATACTGACTTAATTAATACCAGGTTACAGAGAAACTTTGATACTGAAAGAGATATAACAATCCTAGATCAACAGATGCAGCTGTATGCAAAATCTGAAATCCATAACGAAAGTTATTTTGCTTCTAAAAAGGTCAAGGTATGGCGTGCGGAAATATATGAATACTGTTTTGTTAAATGCTATGAATCTCTGGATGATAAAAATGTAGAGGATTTTCAACAATTCTTAGTATCAGCTGTGGATTATTTAGTTAAACCTCATACAGAACATATGTCTAGTATCATCACGGGAATTATGGTTGTTGATGATATTCCTCAAGACCTAGAGAAAAAGATTTCAGGATTTAAGCATAGAAAGACCTATGCATTTTCGTTTAAAGGATGGGCAGATGTCCGACTTCTTGCTGTCAGTCTCCACTCCAATCGAGTGATAAGTAATAGAAAAGGAAAGGAGGTAGAGAATTTCTATCTGCCATTTAAGATAGAAGATAAAAAAAGCATTTAGAGAAAGAAAGGAGGGTGGGTTTCTAGCTGCCAATTAGGATAATAGATAAGAAAAATTGATGAGAAAAGGTATAAAAGAATTAAAAAGTTAGAGGAGGTTAGCTCATGAGTGCTTTGGTGTTATTGGTAGGCGCAATTATAGCTTTTTTATTAGCATATAAATTCTATGGTACTTACTTAGCTAAAAAGTTTGAATTAGATGATTCCAATCCTACTCCTGCTCATACCATGAGTGATGGTGTGGACTATGTTCCTGCCAAGGCTCCGGTACTGTTAGGACATCACTTTGCTTCTATTGCCGGTGCTGCTCCAATTATTGGGCCGGTCAGTGCTGCGGTGTTTGGATGGATTCCTGCCTTCTTATGGATCGTACTAGGAGGAATTTTCTTTGGGGCAGTTCATGACTTCTCAGCCTTAGTTGCTTCGGTTCGGCATAAAGGGAAATCCATCGCAGTGGTTATCGAAAGCACTATAGGAGATACAGGTAAAAAGTTATTTGGTATTTTTGCTTGGTTAACTCTGGTTCTAGTTATAGCTGCATTTATTAACGTAGTTGCCAATACTTTCGTTGCTGTACCGCAAGCAGGTACTGCTTCTATACTATTTATGGGGGTTGCACTTCTTTATGGTTTCCTGGTATTTCGCAGGAACTTTCCGCTTGCTATCAGTACTATTGCCGGTGTTGCACTATTAGTTGTAGCTATCTGGTTAGGGATTTTATTCCCGTTAGTATTAGCCAAAACTACTTGGATTGCACTTTTATTAGTTTATATTGTAATTGCATCAGTAACTCCCGTTTGGATTCTATTACAGCCCAGGGACTACTTGAACTCTTTCCTTCTATATGCCTTGATAGGCCTGGCAGTTATCGGGGTATTCTTCTATAACCCTACAATCAATGCCCCGGCCTTTGTCTTTACCACAAACTTAGGTTGGTTGTTCCCGATACTATTCGTTACTATCGCCTGTGGAGCCATCTCGGGTTTCCACTCTCTGGTTGCATCCGGTACAACAGCCAAGCAAATGTATAAAGAAACTGATGCCAAGTTTATCGGTTATGGTGGTATGTTAATCGAGTCAACTTTAGCAGTAGTGGCATTAATTACAGCTATTATGGTAGCTGACTATGCCGGGGAACTAGCTAATGGCGGAGCGGTAGCGGTATTCTCAAGAGGTGTGGGAGCTTTCTTAGGATCGATAGGAGTTCCCTTGACTCTGGGTGTCACATTTGCTTCTTTAGTTGTTTCAGCATTCGCTTTGACCACTCTCGATACTGCTACCCGTCTGGGACGTTATGTCTTCCAGGAATTTTTTGAGAAAGTATCCGCAACTGAAGGTGAAAGCAAAAGTATCGCTGCTAATCCATATGTTGCTACTATCGTTACTGTCGTAATTTCAGGTTGGTTGGCATTGACAAGCTGGTCTGCAATCTGGCCTATATTCGGTTCCGCTAACCAATTACTGGCTGCACTTGCCCTCCTGGCAGTATCTGTATGGCTGGCCAAGCTTGGCAAGGATAATAGATTCGTCAAATATCCAATGTACTTTATGTTCGCTGTAACATTGTGTTCGTTAGTGATATTAAGCTACAAGAACTTCCTGGCAGCTAACTGGGTATTAGCCGTAATAGCAGTTCTCTTATTCATCCTGGCTATTATCCTGGCTGTATTTGCCAATAAGACATTGAAAGAAGTATCAGGTCCTCCAAACACAGGGGTTGGAGCTAAGTAGGTGGATAATATCAAAGATAGGGTAATCATCATCCGCGAACAAGATGAATTAGTCGCTTCTTGCTGTGTGCCCTTTGACGGAGAATTTGTGAGGGAATTTGCTAAAGTAGACCTCTTCCCGGAGACCACCGCAATCATCCGTACTACCGGAGAGTTTTACCAGAGATTAAAAGAGGAGTATGGCGATTCCATCGATGTGGATGTCGTTGATCCCAGAAATCAAGGGTATCTATTTCCCCGGTTGATTAAGGATGTATTCAGATATAGGGTATCAATAGGGCAGGGATTAAAAACTATCTTTGCATTAAGATCACCGGCAGTAGTATGTAACGGCAGATTGATCATGTCAGGCAATAAACAGTTATCTGTTCAAGTTTTCGATAAGGTAAAACAAATAATTAAAGTTGCATAATTGACTGTAAGTCTCAACAAATCTAAAAGGCTGCCCACTTAATTTGGGGCAGCCTTTTCTTATGTCCATGTTCGGAGCCAATATATATTAAAAGGGGTAATCTTTCATTACCTTTTTTATTTTGGGATTAAACATAATCTTTCCGAGCAAGACTTGTTCATCCTTAAGGTCAAGATCAACACGACCATAACGTTTCTTTTCATAAAGCTCTTCTTTAACGGATTCGAATCTCGTTACGCAATCTCGTTCATAAATATAGTAGCGTTCGCCAACTGAGAACTGAATAAACAGTGCCAAGGGATCTTGGTTATGGATACCGATAATTTGAGAGTCGGTAAGCATACAAACCTCCAACAAATTTTAGATAATAACGCACACCTACTATATCCTTTGCCCAAAGGGCTATATTTTAAACTATTAAAACGTTTATAACCCTTTCTTTTCTAGGAAATGAAAAAAAATAGTTATTTCGCATTTTATTACATAAAATCCCAGAGTATAAAAGTAGTATATGGAAATAATAAGTTTACATTCCAAAAGAAAGGAGGGAATTAAAAATGGCAAAATATAAACTTCCAGTAGACAAGAATCAAGCTGCTAGTTCGATGGGTGTAAATTTAGGACCTGAAACATCGGCTAGGCAAAATGGTTCCGTTGGTGGATACATGGTGAAGAAGACTTTTGAAAGCTTTGGTATGCGTTAGTAACCCATACTTTATAAGCAACTGATTTAAAACAGGGGGAACCGTGATTGGCGGTTCCCTTTTGAGCTTTATCCTTAATAGATTACCCTCGAATTAATAAATATATTCTGGTAAAATGTACCTGAAAATTATTATGTGTTATTAGAAATGTTATCACGAAATAGACATAGCCTTTCACTTAGTGAGACCATAGAATATAAAGCTTGCATTTTTTCTTAGTATTAGCTATACTTAACTAGCTCGTTATACTGGTCAATGTTCGAAAACCTTCAGATTTCCCGATCCAGGAAGTTTTAGGAAGTGCCGTAGGAACGGGTAAAAAAAAATTCGGAGGTTTTTTCTATGTTTAATGACAAAACACTAACTTGTAGAGATTGTGGAGTGGAGTTTGCTTTTACTGCTTCTGAACAAGAGTTCTATGCAGAAAAAGGTTTCACTAATGAACCTGGCAGATGCCCAGAGTGTCGTGCAGCCAAAAAAGCACAGAACAGAGGCGGTTCCAGAGGCGGTTATGGTAGCCAAGACCGTCAGATGTACACTGTAACTTGTTCTGCATGTGGTAATGAAGCCACTGTTCCTTTCCAACCTTCTGGCGACAAGCCTGTTTATTGTAGAGATTGTTTCCAACAACAAAGATCAAACTACTAGAATAAACATAAAAAATCAAAGGAGTGTCACTTCCTACTTTTTAAGTAGCAAGCGATACTCCTTTTTTATGTACTTACAATTCTCTAATCCAATGTGCGCAAGTTAATAGTTGCACCACTTTGCAACTTAATAATAGGGAGGTGAGGGTTTTTAATATAATCGTCAAAACCAACGATTTTACCCTTTCGACCAAGGGGAAGATTGATAATTTCACCTAACTTGAAATAGGTTGTGCGATACATAAATATATTTAAAATGTTTCGATCAAAGTGATTATCTTTATTTTCAAAGATTACTTTTAAGGCCTCTAGAGGATGAAGTCCGGTTGTGTAATTATATCCTCCTACTAATTCATCATAGCTGTGGGCTATTAAAAGAATCCTGCCAAAAAGACTTATTTCTTCCCCTTGCTTACCACTGGGGGAACCTGTGCCATTATAATATTCGTGATGGTCTAATATACCATAGACAATCTTTTTTTTACGTAAGAGGGGTGAATCGATAGTCATTTCTGAATAAGTCTCAATATGATTTTTTATCAACTCATGGTTATTTTTTTTATGTTTTAAAAAATATTTAAAATCATCTTTGGATGTTGAGGTAAAACCAATATTACAAAACAGTGCTGCGATTGCTAGATCAAATAAGTCACTGATAGCAAATTCTAGGGTCAACCCGATCATAAGTGAAAGACAGGTGATATTGATACTATGGATTAATAAAACATCATCATATTCCTTAATCCTAGTAACTAAAGAAGAAAAGGTTGGATTGTTGTTCATTAAATCTAATAATTCTTGCTTAACCTCTCTTGCTCTATCCTTCAAGTTTTCCGATTCCAATTTGCTTTCTAAGGAGATCCATAAAGGATAATTAGATAGAATATTTATAAAAGGCTGATTGTCTTGGGATATATGTTCAGAATTAGAAGTTAAATAATTCTGAGTATTATCTGAAATTGCGTCGGAAGAAGATGCTATAAGCACTGGGACAGTAGGTATAATATGCTTGTTAATCATCTCTATTAAAGGAGATGACAACTTTTTTATTTTTATTAATCAACATAAGACCATCCGTACGATAGATGGGCTGTAAAACGATATCTCCTGGAATAAGATCTTTGATCATCTTTTTTACATGACTAGATTTATTGGTATGGATTTTATCATCTTTATTCTGTAGCATAGTCGTCAAAATATCCTAGCCTAGTAGTCATTATCCTTCCTCCTCTGGAAACATAAAGCGTTGGATTTCTCTTAGTACCGATAATTGTTTTTTAACAAGCCAATTTTATAGCATATCACTCTAGATGTAAAGAAAACGACAAACTACTTGAATCAAAAACAATAAATATAAATTGATAAATATAGAAAGCAATAATTAGATATCAAAATATGAACTGAATAATGACTAGAGAAATTTCTATTTATTTTCCATACCAAATAAACTATAATTATTCCAAATTAACTAAAAAATGTATATTAATTCCGTGAATAATTAGGGTTGTGAAACTAAAGAAACAGTCTGATTTTCGTCAACTATTGATGAAGAGGAGGATTTATTTTGGATATGAAAAATAAATATAAGTACGAATTAACAAGAATCTGTTTAATCTATTTAGTTCTTGGGTCAATCTGGATTTTATTTTCCGATAGGCTTGCTGGTTTGTTATCCGATAATACAGAAACACTAACCATAATTAGTACATATAAGGGTTGGTTCTATGTTATTATAACAGCATTAATTTTGTATTACTTATTAGAAAAATCGTTTAGCAAGATAGAATTGGCTGAGGCACAAATCTTGCAGAACCATCAAGAGTTGACTGCTGCCCATCAGGAGCTTGAGGCAACGAATGAAGAAATTAGCCAGCAGTACGATGAATTGAAATCTTATATGAATCTGTTGAGAATCAATCAAGATAGGTCATATCGAGCACAAGCCTTGGCCCATGTAGGTAATTGGGAACTGGATCTGGAAAACAAGACAATGTGGGCTTCAACAGAGGCGTTTAAAATTTATGGTATTGAACAGGACACCTCTTATATACCTCTTGAAAGGCCGCAAGAACTAGTTCACAAAGAAGATAGACCACTGCTGGATTCTGCATTATATCTATTAATCCATCACGAAGGAAAGTATGATGTGATATATAGAATTAACAGAGAGGTTGATGGTATTGAGAGAATCATTCATTCGGTTGCAATTCTCGAACAGAATTCTGAGGGTAAGCCTCGAAAGATACTCGGAGTAATACGGGATATTACTGAACAACATATGGCAGATAAACAAATAAGATATTTTGCTGAACATGATGCAGTGACCGGATTATATAATAGAAGATTTTTTGAAGAGGAAATTTTAAAGATTAATAAAGAAACTAAGGCGATTGGGATTCTCGTTTGTGATGTCGATGGACTTAAATTGGTTAACGATACTTTGGGACACCAAGAAGGGGATAAGTATCTTATATCATGTGCGCAGATTCTTAATAAATCCTGTCCGATAAACAGTGTCATTGCGCGCATAGGAGGAGATGAATTCGCGATTATTCTTAAAGATGTCAAAGAAGATGAGATTAATCAAGTTTACATCACCATCCAGAAAAGGGTAGAGAAATATAATAGGCAGACTCTACCCATTCCGTTAAGTATTTCAATAGGTATAACCTATTGTCATTCCTGCGATCCTAATAAGATTTCTCAAGCCCTCAAAGAAGCTGAAGAAAAGATGTATTTTAATAAGCTCCTTCAAAGTCAAAGTACGAGAAGTAGAACCGTTGATCTTCTTATGAAAACATTAGAAGCTAGAGATTATATCACAGAGGGACATACTGATAGGTTACAGAAGATGGTAGAGGAAATCGCAGTTAGAATTGGAATGAGTGAACCAGAAATAAGTAAGCTTATTCTTTTTGCCCGTTTTCATGATATTGGGAAAGTTGGGATTCGGGATGCTATCCTTTTTAAACCGGGAAAACTTGATAAGGACGAATTTGAGGAGATGAAAAAACACAGTGAGATTGGTTTTAGGATTGCGAATTCATCACCAGATTTAGCTTATATCTCAGATTTTGTTCTAAAACACCATGAATGGTGGAATGGTGAGGGATATCCTTTGGGGCTTGTTGGAAAAGAGATTCCTTTGGAGTGCAGAATTCTTTCTATTGCAGATGCTTATGATAGTATGAGTAACGATCGGCCTTATCGCAAAGCAATGAACTATTCCGAAAGAATAGAAGAATTACATAGATTTTCTGGAGTGCAATTTGATCCTTGCCTTGTATCAGTTTTTACAGAGATGATGGGAGAAATATGCTAGAAACTAAACTATAATAACATTATTAAATGGAAGAAATTCAGTAGGGGTTGTATTTGTGTGTAAAGTTAGGTGGGAGAAACATTGAATTCAATAAATTCTAATAATAACGTGTATTGGTTAGGTAGAATTGAGGAAGTAACATCCTTAATTCAAGAAGTAAATAATCAAACGAATACTGAGGCTGCCTTACAGATTTTTAGCCAAGGTTGCTTGAAGCTGTTCGCCTGTCAGCTGACTGCTATTTGGATAACGCACTCGGAAAAACATTGCTTAATTGCCAAAAGCACGGAAGATCCTCAAGATGTAAGGTTCTTAAGTGAATTAAGTGTTAATGACGAGTTTTCATATAATCAATTTAAATCTGAGTACAAACATGTACTTTGGTATCCGCTGCAGCATCTTGGAGTGGAAATTGGTGTTTTAGGGTTATTTACCTCTGGTACTAGTGCCTTTGATGGTAAGACCACACTATGGCTTAATCAACTTGGTCCCTTGGCGGCATCTTTAATCAATGAATACAAAATGTGCTTAGCTGCATCGGAGCGGGAGAAGGACTTAAATTTATTGTTATGGGGAACAGAGATTCTTGTCCAGGTCCAGAGTGAAACAGAATTGCTTGAAGAAGCCGGTGAGATGGCTATGGTATTAAATCTTGAAGCAGGATTTTTCTTTATGCGCCATGAAGAAGGCTGGAAGGTACAGGCCCCATTTGGCCGGTTAAAGCAAAACGATAGTGGCTGGGAGCAGTGGATTTTTAATCAAATTCAGTTAGATCCAAAAAATTATTCCGGCCATGAAGCAACTTATGTATATGTACTTACGCCTTCTTGGACTAGTTCAGAAGAAAATTTTCCCTGGGGTAAACTCATAATTCAGCCGATAGAAACCAATAGCGGTATTATTGGAGAGTTTTGGTTGCTTAATTTTATCGATGCTAAATTAGAGATGCGCAAGGAAATATTCGCTGCCTTTGCCCGCAGCTTAGGAGTGGCTGTAGAAACTATCCGGCAACGACAGAGACTAGAGCAGATGGCCACAACAGATTCCTTGACTGGAGTATTTAATCGACAGGGGTTTCGCCTGCGCTTTAAGGCAGAGATGGCTAGTACTTTGCGGCGTGGTTCTACCTGTCTGTTTTTATTACTTGATTTGGATGGGTTTAAGAAACTTAATGATACGCAGGGGCACCCAACAGGTGACCGTGCATTATCCGTAATTACTAGGAACATCAATGCCTCTATCCGAGAAAATGATATTCTTGCTCGTAGTGGGGGAGATGAATTTATTATTGTGCTGGCTGATATGCAAAAAAGCCCAGAGGCTACCCTTATCATTAATAGGATTAAAAAACAAATGGGACTTCAAGAATTTGGACTAGGTGTAAGTATTGGGGGTGCGGAGTATCCCACGGAAGCAGATGATTACGAGAAATTATATCATTTGGCTGATGAACGACTTTATGTGGGGAAACATTCAGGAAAGAACAGAGTGATATTAGATTAAATTTTCTAATTCAACATATTTCGACAACTGGATAAAATATTTGATGATATAGTATATAGAGAATATTATGTCAATTTTTAGATTATTCGCGAGATATAAGGTTGCATTTAGAGAGGAGTATGAGAATGGGCCTACCAGAAGTAATCAGAGTTGATAAAACTAAATGTCAGCATTGTCTGGCTTGTATCCGGGTATGTCCCGTAAAACTTTGTAATGTGGTAGAACCGGATGGAATCTCCGTAAATTCTGAACTATGCATTGGTTGTGGTGAATGTATTAGAGCCTGTGCTGAAAAGGGTCATTATGCTCGTTACGGAGTCGATGATTTTACTGATTTCATGCAAGATTTAAACGCTGGCGTTCCTTTGGGTGTTTTAGTGGCTCCTGCAGCAGCCGTTAATTATCATCCCTGGTTTCCACAATTACTTACAGCCTTAAAGCGTATTGGTGTACATAATGTTTTCGATGTGAGTTTTGGTGCGGAAATTACTACATATCTATATGTTAAAGCTTTAGAGGCCGATGTTAGAAAGCCAATTATTGCTCAGCCTTGTCCGGCTGTCGTGAGTTACATCGAAACGTACCAAAGTGATTTGGTTCCTTACCTGGCTCCGACGCATTCACCAACTGTAGATGCAGCAATTTGGCTTAAGACACAACCTCAGTTTAAAAATCTGAAACTCGCTTTTTTAGGCCCCTGTCTGGCAAAACGGCGTGAATTCCACGACCCGAATACCCATGGAGCTGTGGCCTATAATGTGACGTTTAAGTCCTTAACAAACTATTTGGATCAGCAGGGAATTCGGTTAGAAGAATTAGAGCCATCAAATTTCGATACCCCAGAGGCTGAGCGTGCTGTGGGATATTCACAGCCGGGAGGTTTAACCGATACATTTAAACGTTTTGGAATTGCGATTCAAAAAGCTGATATTCCTAGGGTAGAGGGTCCAGAGGAGGTTTACGGAAAATACCTGACAGAGCTAATGGAGGATATCCAGTGCGGACAAGCCCCTGTGCTCGTGGACATCCTTAACTGTTCCTACGGTTGCAATGGTGGCCCTGCTGTTTGTCATAGTCTATCGAAGTATAAAATTGATTCAATTATTGATAAAAGAAAGGCTGCACAAACTGAGAAGCATCAACCCAGAATGGAAGGCGATCCGCGGGTAATCTTCGAAGAGTTTTACCGTGGTCTTGAGAATAATCAAACAGCATATTCCCGCTCATATAGTGATAAATCTGCTAACCGCTACCTTCGGTCTCCATCCTTGGTAGAGGAAGAGAATATTTGGGAACTTATGCATAAGCTAACCCCGGAAGAACGGGGAATAAACTGTGCTTCGTGTGGCTACGGTAATTGCCGCGATATGATGTTGGCTATTTATAACGACCTAAATCCAGTAGAGAGCTGTAAGTATTATCTCTTTAAGGAAAATGAGCAACATCTCCAACAGGTTGAGGCCCAGACATTGGAGATTGAAGAACAGCGTGATGAAATTGCGGCCTCGAATGAAGTGCTTGAACAAACTGTTGCTAATCGTACTATGGCTCTGCGTAATCTTCTCAATAGTGCTGGGCAAGGGTTTTTGTCCTTTGGGCCAGACCTATTAGTTCGTGAAGAGTACAGTAATGAGTGTGTAAAAATTTTTGGGGGACAGATTGCGGGTGCCAGATTCGCTAATCTTATCTTCCCAAAGGATCAGGAACAACAAGTTTTTGTTGAATCTATCTTCTTTGAAATTCTTAACAACCAGGATAATGAGGTGCGAGAGATTTATCTTCCCTTACTCCCCTCAGAAGTAATAATTAACTCCAGATACATAAATATTGAGTATAAAATAATTAAAGATCCAGAGAGTGATAATGCAGAAGTCTGTATGGCAATATTGAGTGATGTTACTGAGAATCGGCTTTTGGAAAGCCAAGTGGAACAAGAACGAAACCTTTTAAAAATGGTCGTTAAAGTCATTGTTAATCGCACTGATTTTATCCAAAATGTCAATGATTTTCGCCGGTTCAGTACTTCCGGGTTACAAAGAATTTTAGCAAGTTCAGCTAAGGATGAGGAAAAGTTTGCCGAGATTTTTCGCCAACTCCATACCTTTAAGGGTAACTTCAGTCAATTGGATATGAGTTTCATAGTTGAGAACTTACACCAACTAGAAACAACAATGACTGATTTTAAGAATGAAGGGGGATTGGATCAAGGAGAACTTAAACATTTATTTACCGAGATAGACCTGGAAACATGGTTACAGGAAGATCTAGCCTACCTTGAGGAGATTCTGGGACAAAAGCTGTTAACCGAGCATGACGAATTGGTCATTAGTAAAAATAAACTGATAGAAATTGAGAATCGAATTGTAACCCTCTTGCCACCCTCGGAGTGTAAACTGTTGATTCCTGAACTGCGCAGGCTTCGTTATAAGCCTCTTGCAGAACTGTTTAGCTCTTTTGCCGATTATGTAAACAGGTTGGCAGAACGTTTAGAGAAACGTATCTATCCCGTCAAACTTACTGCAGAACCTATCCAAGTAGACCCGGATGCCTACAAAGGCGTTATTAAATCACTTGTGCATGTTTTTCGTAATGCAGTTGATCACGGATTAGAGAGCGTAGATGATCGGGTGGAACTTGGTAAGGAAGAATACGGCGAGATAGCCATAAATATTTCAACCAATGATAGATATATTGTCATCTCAATAAGTGATGATGGCCGAGGGATCGATTCAATGGCTTTACGTCGAAAGGCCTTGGTTCAAGGGTTGCTTCCCGAAGAACAACTTCAGGATGCCAGTGACGAAGAAATTCTCCAACTTATTTTCGTTGACGGATTTTCTACTAAGGAAAATGTAACGGAAGTATCTGGCAGGGGTGTGGGGCTAGCTGTTCTCAAAAACGAGTTGACTAAGTTAGGCGGCTATTCAAAGGTAGAAACTGTATTAGGGCAGGGTACCACATTCTATCTATATCTACCGTTAGAGACTGAAGAAATATGGACTGTTCCAGTTAGTGATTTATTAGCTCCCTTGTTGGAGACAGCTAGATCATTCCTTTCTGAGCAGATTGGCTTGGAATCAAGACCCGCTGATAAAACAGCGATTATCCAGCCTAACTCCATAGAACTGAATAAGAAGACGGTTTTATTAGGGATTAGAGGAGCTATCGAATGCTATTTCGTCTTAAGTGTTGATGATGATGTTTTAAGATTAATGGTGCGAAATTATTTAATCGATGACCTTCAACCAGATGAGGAAGATGAATATATGCAGGATATCTTAGCAGAGAGTGCCAATACAATCTTGGGGAATTCTGTTAAACATTTTCCGGGTCTGGAAGAATTGTTGGTAATTGGTAGTCCAGTGGATTTGACCTCGGATGATGCTTTAATGAGATACAAAGAAGCGCAGATTTGGAGCTGCCAGTTACAAACGTCTGCAGGTCGGTTTAGCTTAGGGCTGGTCGAATCTGAGGGCGCAGTTGGCGGTCGTCTTATAGATGAAAGTATTACGCAGGAGGGAGCTTTTTAAAAATGGCGCGAGTTCTTATAGTTGATGATTCTACGATAATGAGGCGAAACTTAAAAACTATTCTTGTTCAAGCCGGTCACACGGTGGTGGGAGAGGCAATAAATGGGGGACAGGCCCAACTCATGTATCGTACGCATGTCCCTGATTTAGTAACTATGGATATCACTATGCCTAATGTCAACGGAATAGAGGCAGTTAAGTTAATCAGAAAGGAATATCCGGACGCCAAAATTGTAATGGTTAGTGCCCTTGATCAACGAAGTATGGTTTTGGAAGCATTAAAAGAGGGAGCAAAACATTATATAATTAAACCAATCGATTCGGAGACGGTGATTAAGGTCGTTAATAAAGTATTGGGAATCAATATCCCAGAGCCTATGGAAGCTCGGGAGGAAAAGTTACCAGAAGATACTCTACCAGAAGATACTCTACCAGAAGAGAAACAGCCAGAGACTAACCCACCACAATTTGAGAATAGTGACCCATTTACTATTGAAAATAATGATAACGCCTTTCACATTACTCTTTTCCCTAGTATCAATGACGAGAGTTTTACCTCGCTTACACAAGCAGTGCATGGGTTATTGCTAGTTAAGCCATTAAAAGTAGTATTGAACTTTGGCCTTATAGAAACCTTGCCTGATTCGCTTCTGGCGAAAGCAGAGGATATGGTAAAAGCCATTAAAAATGTCAAGGGCAGTATTAAAGTAGTCTCAAGCAACAAAAATTTTGTAAAAATAGTCAAAGAAAGAGGAATTAATAATTTAGCCGAGATTATCGAAGCATCTAATTAGTAACAAGATAAAAATAAAATATCTATCTGACTAAGCAATCTGAAAGACCTATATCAGTTCTTTAGATTGCTTATTTTTTCTGTCATATTTTCGCCATATTTTATGGTTATAGTTTAAACAAATAAATTTTAATTTACTTAAAAGGAGTGAAGATTTATGAAAAAAGGGATAATCGTTATCCTAGCGTTGGTGTTGGTTCTTGGGATTTCATCTTTTACCATGGCAGCTACTCAGAATTCAACATTTAACCGTCCATTCTGGGGAGGCAATTCCTCTCAATTAAAAATAACTGAGGAACAACAATCAAAGATTAGTTCATTGTTCGCTCAAATTTTCGATGTTAAAAAAGAAGTATTGCAACAAAATGTCACTGACGGAAACCTCACTCAAGAACAGGCAGAATTCATGGAAGAAAGAATGAATATAATGCAGCAATCTATTGAATCGGGTCAATGGGGTTCTGGCATGGGCTTTGGCCACCATGGTGGTGGAATGATGATGGGTTGGTAAGCATCTTAGATTCAAGTATAATAAAACAATAACAGGAGCAGGGTAATCCCTGCTCCTGTTATTGTTTGTCAGTCAATGGATTCTACTCACGAGAAGCGTACTCAGGAAGGATAACTAGAAAAATAATTTTAAGAAAGTCTGCTAATTAATATGTATAGCAGTCTTTTATCCCTCATATACTCCATTCAATAGCTATATAAAATAAGTGCTATAATGACTTTATAAGAGGGGATTTATGGTTTTGACTCTCAAGAAATACAACTCTATCGGCAATCGCCCTAGAATCTTCCTGATCATGAGTTACAAAGATGGAAGTAATACCTGATTGTCTAATTATTCTACCTAATTCTATGCGTATTCTACCTTTTAAGTCAGCATCTAGGTTACTGAAAGGTTCATCGAGCAGTAGTACTGAAGGTTTAGGAGCTAGAGCTCTGGCTAGAGCTACCCTTTGTTGTTGTCCACCACTCAGCTCGTGAGGATATCTCTTTGCGAACTCTGTGAGATTGACCAACTCTAAAACTTCCTGGAGGCGCTTCGATTGCTCTTTTTTACTGAACGAGTGTAAGCCATACCTAATATTTTTTTCTACATTGAGATGGGGGAACAAGGCATAATCTTGGAACACCATGCCAACCCCGCGCTCTTCAGGAAACAAAAAAGTGTCACGATCGACCATTATCTTATTATCAATTATTATTGTACCTTTGGAGGGTTTCTCTAAGCCGGCAATCATTCTAAGGAGGGTGCTCTTGCCACTTCCACTCTGGCCTAATACAGAGATGACCTCACCTTGCATAATATCAAGGTTTAAATTTTTGAGGATATCTTCATCGGAATTCTTATAACGGAAAGTTAAGTCGCGAATTTGGACATACATCAACCTTCCTCCTTCATAATCATTTTATTTAACAAGAATATTGAGATAAGACTAACTACGATGATTATCAGAGAAGGGACTCCAGCCTCTGGAATCATCTCGTCGCTTGCATATTGATAGACTTTGGTAGCCAGGGTATCAAAATTAAATGGGCGAAGGATTAAAGTTAAGGGCAATTCCTTCAAAACATCAACAAAAGCCAGTACGAAACCGCCTACGAGTGCCGGTTTGAGCATTGGGAGATCGATTTTGAAGAAAGTCTTTGTTGTTGTCATCCCGAGAGTTCTTGAAGCCTCAAAGAATTTTTTTCCTATCTTTTCAAAGCCAGTCTGTACTGAATTAAAGCCGATGGCCAGAAAGCGGATTACATAAGCGAAAATTAGCATGGCTAAACTCATGCTAAGTACTAGTTCAGCTGATTCAGGATTGACAATATTATAGAACCAGAATAATTTTCGATCTAAGCTAATAAACAGAACCATTACTCCAATGGCAATAACTGCTCCGGGGATAGAATAGCCGAAAGTGGTGATTTTGGCATAGGCTTTGGACAACTTGGTTCCCGAAATTCTCTGAAAATTGGCGACGATTACAGAGGCGAAGACAATGGTACAGGTTGCGACTAAGGCTACGGAAATAGAATTCACAAGCAGCTGCCAAAACTTATTGTTTAAAACGTTGTTATAGGTAATTAAAGACCAATAAAGAAGTTGAAGAATGGGAATTAAGAATGAGAGACTAAATATAAGGAATGAATAAGTGAAAGCCAGCAGAGCTTTGTAGCCACTTAACTTTTGCAGAGTGATAGGTCTTAATTTAGATGTTGAGGAGTCAAACCTTTTTCTGCCTCTCACCATCTTCTCTAATGTAAGGATAAAGAAAACTATAATTAATAGTGATGCTGCAAGCCTTATTGCAGAGTCAATATCTCCCATACCAAACCAGCTTTTGAATATTGCCGTACTAAAAGTAGTGATCCCAAAATACTTGACCACTCCATAATCATTTAGTACTTCTAAAACAACAAGACTTACTCCCCCGATTATTGCAGGGCGTGCCAAAGGCAATAAAATAGTTAATAATATGTTTAAAGGTTTTCTTCCCAGTAAGCGTGCAGTTTCAATTAGGGAAGAAGACTGATTTTGGAAAAAAGATGAAACTATTGTATATACATAAGGGAGCAAGAATAAAGTAAAAATAAAGACTGCTCCACCAATATTCATAATATCGAAGAGCTTTGGATTCACCTGATAGTTAAGATAATTCCTCAATGAAGATTGGACAATACCTGTATAATTTAACAGACCTGTGTAAGTATAGGCCCCGATATAGGTGGGGATGGCAAGTGGTAGAATAAAGGCCAATTTATAGAAATTTCTTAGTGGAAAATCGTAGAATGAAATGAGCCAGGCTAAGGAAGTGCCTATTAAAAATGTAAATGTACCAGTAAAGGTTATTAGAAGCAGAGTGTTTTTTATATAATCCGCTAATAAATATTCCTTAATGTGTTCCCAATTCTCTGAAGGTGCCTGAAACAATGAAGTAAAAACCAATAGATTAGAAAATATAATCCCTAATACAAATAAGAAACTGAAAATGGACCAAACATTTAGAAATCTAAGATTCACTTTAATAAATCTCATGACAATAACCACTCCTTCTAACAGAGGAGAAACAACCTTAAGGTTGCTTCTCCTCTTAGTAACTACGGGTAGAATCAGGAGTTATTACTTCCAACCTACTTCATTCGCAATCTCGGTAGCTTTTTTATTGTATTTACCTAAAAGAGATAAATTAATATCTTGGCTTTTAAATTTTCCCCAGGCTTTTAACATTTCTGCGGATTGAACATCTGGGTTAACAGGATACTCGAAGTTTGCTTCGGCGAATAGCTTCTGTGCTTTTTCACTAACCAGGAATTCCATCAGCTTAATTGCATTTTTAGGATTCTTAGCACTTTTAGTCAGCCCGATGCCGCTTACATTAATATGGGTCCCGGTAGTCTCCTGGTTGGGGAAGAAAACACTTACATTCTCGGCAACTTTTATTTCTTCGGGATTTGTTGAGGTCAGCATTTTTCCAATATAATAAGTATTCATGATAGCAATATCACCTTCTCCTGATATTACTGCAGTTGCTTGGTCTCTATCGTTCCCTTTTGGCTCACGAGCTAGATTTTCTACAATTCCTTTTGCCCATTCTCTAGTTTTTTCTTCACCATTTATGGCAATCATCGAGGCGAGAAGTGATTGGTTATAGATATTGGATGAAGAGCGGACAAGAATTTTACCTTTCCATTTGGGATCGGTTAGGTCTTCATAGGTAGAAAGTTCGGATTCATCCGTTTTATCTTTCGAATATACAAGAACTCTCGCCCTTACAGTTAGACCAAACCAGTTATTGTCCTCATCTCGTAAGTTTGGAGGGATATTGCTTGTCAGAATCTGGCTAGCAACAGGTTGTAACAATTCTTTTTCCATAGCTTTATAGAGTCTTCCAGCATCTGCTGTTATAAGTACATCGGCTTGGGTATCATTACCTTCTCTTTCCAATCTCTCAATTAATTCATCGGAATCACCCTTGACGACATTTACCTTAATTCCGGTTTCACTGGTAAATAAGTCATAAAGCATTTGATCGGTATCGTAGTGACGATCAGTGTAGAGATTTACCATTCCATTTTCTTTCGTATCATTATTTCCCGGGCTATTTAGGGGTGCTGAGCATGCGGACAAAATTAAAGTCAAAGTAAGCAGGATGGATATAATTGTTATAATTTTTCGTTTGTTTAGCATTTTGTTAGATACACTCCTATTATTTTATTTGGTTACAATAAGGAAAAGTTACTAGAAAGCGAGCCCCCCCTTTTTGTCATGGTCATGGTAATGATAATCAATATCAATATTATAGAAAGTATAACAATTCCTATCGACATGGTCAAGATTTATTTCTTGAAGTAAATTGAAAAAACTTGTTATTTAAAGCTACATTCTTTGTACCGAAAATAAATTAAAATCATACAATGATATTGGTAATAATTTGAATTAATGGTTTATAAAGTAAGCCATTGACAAATAAGGCAAAGGAGGTTTTCAAATGGCATTAGGTGCAGCTGGAATTGGTACTGCAGGCTTTGGGGCTGGCAGTTATTGCGGTATTGCTATCGTAGTTGTAATCATTCTTTTATTGATTGCAATGGGAATCGTTTTTTAGTTTTCAACTACAAAAATATTTAATAAGGAGAGTTTTTATGTACGGTTATGGAAATGGTTATACAGGCGCAGTAAATGCTTATGGACCACAGTATGGTGCTGGTGCTGCTGCTACCGGTTATGGTTATGCCGGCGGCGTAGGAGCAGGAATCATCGCCATTGCAATTTTAATCCTGATTGCTTTAGGCGTTATCTTCTAAATCTTATGATCTTCGAATAAAAGCAGGCTGCCTGACACAGGCAGCCTGTTCTATATGTTGCAGCGTTCAGTATACCCTTTGTACTCCTGTTATTTCAGCGGAAATACTATCAAGAGCTACTAGATCATCAGGATTAAGGTCTTTGATAGATGATTTTCCTAAAGCGCGAAGGACTTGCTCCATTTCGACAACCATAGATCGAAGTACATTGGCAACTCTCTCAGCACCTAAGTCGATATCCAATTTGTTCTTATATTTAGAACTGTAACTCACGAGAGTTGTAGGGGGTTCCAAAGGCAATACTTTTTTATGTTGTTTATTGACCAGAGCATATAAAGGTACTGTACCAAGATAGATAGCATCAGCACCCAGAGCTAGGGCTTTCAGACAACTTCCGGGTGTATAATAGCCACCGGCCACAATCAGGCTTATCTGATTGCGAATTCCTCGATGTTGTAAGTAACGGACAGCTCGAACTAAGGCATGAAGACTTGGAATACCTAAATCATCCTGCATAGTTGCATTAGAGATAAATGATCCGCCTTGTGCGCCATCGATTGCTATGACATCAAAACCTGCATCTATAGCTATCTCTAAATCTTCTTCAAGTTTATGAGTGGCCATCATTTTAACACCAATCGGAATTTTCTGAGCCCTTTTACGCAAATTATCTACCAATAACCTCCAATCTTTTACACTTTCTACACCAAGAGGTGCTGGTAAACTAGTTATTCCTTGATTACGAGATAGCCCCATCAACTTTCTTGCTTTACCTTTTATCTCTTCAGGAGTTAAATAAAATGTACCGCTTTGGGCACCTTGGGATACTTGCACTTCCAGCATATCTGCGGATTCAATTTCTTGATTAGTGCGTAATCCCCAAGGAAAACGTGCAATCTGTAGAATATATCTGCCGGCATTTTTTCGTTCCTCAGCCAGAGATGGACCTTCACCAGAGTTTGTTGCGGTACCAATAGTTCTAGCTCCTTTGGCAAGAGCTATTTTGGCTTGTTCACTCAAGGCAACGCCATAAGCCATTCCGGTAATAAGCAAAGGAATTTTTGTGACCAGTGGTTTTTGTGCTTTAGGGCCAAGTGTAACTTCCATATCGACATTGCAATTTCCGGGTTTTGAGATTTTCCCCAGCTGGGGTTTGACAAACATCAAGTTATCAAAACCGTCAAACTGTTTAGAGCTGCCAAGAGGTTTATTTATAACAGTTCCTTGAGTAGCCCGTATGTTAATCAAGATAATGTTTTCCAGACTTGCTCGTTTAATAGCACTCAATAACTCAATTAAGTTATGACTGTATTCATCGGTGGTTAGAGTAGTGATAGAATCAGCTACTTTTTGTTGGGTCATTCTACGGAAAATAGATTTAACCGCATAGAAAGCTATGGGTAAACCACCTATCATAATTTTTCTGTTCTTGGTTAATTCTTTATTAATATTATCATGTTGTCGTTTTTTTAAGTACCTAGCGGCGATTAGAGCAGAAGTAGTAGCTGCAATTTTCTTCGGGAGTGAAAAAGAACTTTGATTACTCATGTATGATTCACCTCCAGTGCACTATAGCTTACCTGTTAATCATGGTTATATTTAGTATCTTATTTATCTCCTGGATTTAATCCGATTAATTTGTCGAAATAAATAAAACTCTGAGAGTAAAAGGATTCAATAATTATGGATAAAGATTTAATCATCGGGACACTCTTAGAAAAAAGAATCTTTGATGGGGGAACAATACATGCAGATTAAAGACTGGCATATAGGTTTAGCTCAATCTGCAGAGTGTCCAGCGATTAACTGCGGTGAGGCATTTCTACTATGGGATAACCTTGTTGCTCGATATGATATTATTCATACAACACAGATATACCTTAATGCTATCCACAATGTAGATTTTAAAATAATTATGCAAAAGGGGTTAATGGATATTCTGGAGAACCAGGTCAATATCCTAGAAAAAGAAATGGATAAGTATCACTTACCCTTGCCCGATCGACCTCCCAAAAGTGTCAGATTTAAATTAGAAGGTAATATAGTTAATGATGAATATGTCTTTCACAAACTCTTTATGGGTATTCAGTCTTTCATAGATAACTTGATTCGGACTGTAAAGACCATGGTGTATAACGATGATTTGAGAAGAATCTTTATTGGTTTTCTTAAAAATGAGTTAGGGGCTTATAATAATATATGTAAATATGGAAAAGTGAAGGGATGGCTGCGCAATCCCCCTTTAATGAAAATAGGTGAAGGATAAATATGGTGCAGATAGGAAATTTCCATATAGGAAGATATGATTCAGCCCAGAAACCAACAGTATCTATAGGAGAAGCGTATGCCATCTGGGATAATTTGGTAGCACGATATGACTGGGATGATTCTTTACAGATGTTCTATAATTATGCTCATGACCCTGAACTACAAAAAATAATTCAGAAACTGATGAAGCTTGTACAAAAACAATCCGCAACTCTTGAAGAGCAGCTTGCGTTATACCAGTTGCCACTGCCCCCCCGCCCTCGGGAAACAATCCAATTCGAGGCTGATAGTGGGGTAGTGAAAGATGAATTCATTTATAGGCGGATTTTTTCAGGTTTTCAGGACTTTCTTTCACTTTGTTCAACAGCGGTAAGGAATAGTGTTGTTAATGATTCGTTACGAGAAATTTTTATCGATATGTTATTAGAAAAAATTTATGAGTTCGATGAGCTTTGTATTATTACTAAGAAAAAAGGATGGGCACAGGTTCCGCCGCAAATGAAAATTACCTAGCGAAAAAAAAGAAGGTTCCACTAAAAAATGTTGCAAAGTAATGTGGGTGAATTCACCCACATTACTTTGTTGTAGATGATTCTAATAATATGGTAAACTTTGGAGGATTCTGCGTGAATATGCAGAATACACATTTAATATGCAGAAAAAGAAGTGTTTAAACCGTCCTAACAAAGAGGAGGTGTAAAAGTAAAATGGGATCGGAAAAATTAGCAACCTATAAGACGATGACTAAAGAAATGTTTGACCAGGTTGAGAAGTCTTTGGGTAGTCATGTTGTTATATTAATCCTTGAGCATGCCCAATGGAAAACAAAAGAAAAGTATGAGGAAGCGAATTTAATACAGTTTTCGGAGAGTGGAATCTCTTTAGATGGGCTGGATGATATAGACCCTAATCAAGCTGAGAAAATAGCACATGAATTTACAATGACTATTATAACTAGCTTGGGAAGGCTTGTAGGTAAAGAATTAGCAAGCAAATTGACAAAATACCTAGAGTATTAGGAGGAAGAAGAACTTGGACAGAATATCAACGGGTATAGAATCGTTAGATAATATTCTATCTGGTGGGTTTCCTGAGGGTGCTGCTATCCTTATCGCGGGTCGCCCCGGAACTGGCAAGACTATCCTGGCACATCAGATGATGTTCTCCAACGCCTCTGCAGAGAGAAAAGCCGTATATCTTACCACTTTAGCGGAGCCACAGATAAAAGTTATGAAATTTCAACAGCAATTTGATTTCTTTGATTATACCAAGGTACAAGAATCTGTAATCTATCAGGACCTTGGCAGTACACTGCGCAAATACGGTCCGAGTAAATCTCTTGCTGTTATAAATGAGCTTATACAAACTCATCAGCCAACGTTGATGGTTATTGATACAATAAAAACTATTGCTGATATGATACCTGGTATGACCGAGTATAGAGAGTTTTTGCTTGACCTCTCTCTGCGTTTAACCACTTGGGGTTGTACCGCTATTCTGCTAGGAGAGTATTCAGAAGAGGATATAGAAATACGACCGGAGAGTGCCATAGCAGATGGTATAATCCTGCTATACGGGACAGAGGAAAAAATACGACAGAAAAGGTATCTGCGTATCCTTAAAATGCGCGGCACTGCTTACACAGGTGGAGAGAATGTCTTCTCTATTGGTAGTGGCGGAATAGAGATATTCCCAAGATTAAATGCCTCTGTTAATAAACAAACCTATTATAACTTTGCGGAGAAAGTATCTACGGGTGTGCCTAAACTCGATGAGATGATGCGGGGTGGTATTCCTTACGGTACTGCTACGCTGGTAAGCGGGGCTTCCGGTACCGGGAAAACTATCCTGGCTTTAAATTTTATCTTAGCTGGTATGAAAAAGGGAGAGAAAGCTGTCTTTATAACTTTCGAGGAGAATCCAAGGCAAATAATCCATTCTTGCTTAAAAATGGGTATTAATTTACAAGATTATATTGACAGGGGCTTACTATTCTTAGAGCATTTCTCCCCCGTTGAACTGGATGTTGATGAACATGTGTACTATATTCAAAGACTAGCTCATGAGAATAAAGCCAAGAGGGTTGTTATTGATTCTATCTCTTCTTTTGAATTGGGGATGGCGGATAAAATAAAATACACGAATTATATTTTTGGATTGACTGATTATTTCAAAACTCAAGAAGTAACAGTTTGCTTGACAAACGAAATACATAATTCAGCAATTGCCTCTGAGCTTACTAAACATGGAATAAGCTATGTCGCAGATAACCTAATTCTCTTGAAATTTATTGAGAGTGATTTTGAATTGAAGAGATACCTTCGGGTAGTCAAGATGCGTGGGAGTTCTCATGCGAATACAATAACTGAAGTTGTGATTGATGAGAATGGATTTAGTCTCAAATAACGTATGAAAGGGGATGGATAAATGGGATTAATAATGACCCCAAATAGATTATTGAATTCTAACAGATGGTTGAGCTTTTTGGAAAGCACTGCCCAAGGTTTTCAATTGAATATGACCGTTACCAGCCCCCAATCAAATTTTTATTTTAAAACCTCTAAAATTTGTTCCAGGTGTAAAACAGAGTATCCCGACTTGACCCTTGCCGATATCAGAAGGGCCCAGGACAAGATGTCTAACCTAGAAGAGTTTGTTACAAACAATGGGAGTACATGCATTATAGTAGAAATTCCAGGTGAAATAATCATTTTTGCGTTAGATTGTCCTCACTGTTTATCAAATAATCAACTAATTTTGCGAGAAAAGGCAGAAATAGCCAGTAAGATTCTTTCCGACTTTCTAAATTCCCTTTTAGAAGGTGCTATCGGGGGGGAAAGAGCTGTTGAGTTATCCGCACTAAGACAGATGAACCAAATTGTACTTAACTTCTTTCAAGGACAAGATAATGCTGTCTCATATGCATTCAACCTTGTGCTAAGTGCTCTGGTTATTCTATTGGATGCCAAAGGAAGTTGGTTGGAGTATCAAGATGGTGATTGCGAAGTCTTACTCATTAAGGGTGAAGAGCAAGCTGTCAGGCAAGCTGTGAAGAGCAAAGGCTTCTTAAAAGTTGAGGCTCCCCTGCAAACAGGCAGTAAGATTGGTTCTCTAGGGATATTAGAACCTAATAATCAGCAACGAGCTCAGTCTTTGCTTCCTTTAATGGCCCAAGAATGTACAATAGTATTTGAGATTCAAAGATTGTTTGAACTAGTTCAAGCACAGTTTGCCAACGTTCTTGGGAGTTTAAGAAGTGGAGTTGTACTAATAAATAAGAACAAAGCAATAATTTACGTTAATAATAGTTTTGCAAAGCTAATAAATAAACCGGTTAAAGATATTCTGAATATGCCAATCTCAGATATCCATGCCCCCTGGATTTCTTATATTACCGAGGAGAGCAAACTAAATGAAGCAGGTCATATGGATTTCTGGCATAATGATGAAAGAGATTATTGGCTTAACTGGCAAATCTGTCCGATATTTGACAAAGAAGATTTTTCTGGTTGGATTCTCTTAGTAGATGATGAGAGCGATAATCACCAACTTCAGGTTACAGTCCGCCAAGCGGAAAGGTTGGGAGTAACAGCTACCATGGTAGGAGCACTTGCTCATGAACTGCGAAATCCTCTAAGCGCCGCTAAAGGATTGGTACAGTTACTTGCTAGAAAGCAGGACCCGGTAAAAGTAAGGGGTTACTCTGATTTAATCCTGAAAGAATTAGATCGGGTAACAGGCCTCCTAAATGAATTTTTACTCTTGGGGAAGCCGTCAACAATATCTTCCCAACCTTTAAATTTAACATCATTGTTGAATGAACTTTTACCATTATTAGAGGGAGAAGCCTTACATTATAACACCAAAATAACTGCCGATTTTCATGAAGTTTCACCTATAGACGGAGACTCTGGGCAACTGACTCAAGTAACACTTAATCTGGTTCGCAATGCTATCCAGGCTGCGGGCGACAATGGTAAAGTGACCGTGAAGCTCAAACAAATAGGAGATTGGGTGGAACTTTCAATAGAGGATAATGGCCCTGGTATTCCTCCACATAAAGAGAGTCAAATCTTTGATCCCTTCTTTAGCACCAAGCCTCACGGCACTGGATTAGGGCTTTCGGTAGTACAGACAATCGCCAATAATCATGGTGGGAAGATAAAAGTCAGTAACCTCCCACAAGGGGGAGCAGCTTTTGCTGTTTGCCTTCCCATAAGTAAGAGAACATCTACAACGATTGTAGATATCGCTCTTATTATGGCAAACGAATATCGAAGATTTCCCCTTGAGCAAATGCTTAGGCAGACAGGATATACAGTACTTACGATAGAAGATATAGAAGACCATGAACAGGAACAACTGATAAAATATAGACCCCGTCTAGTGATATTACCCGTTTCGACTTCTAAAGCAGAAGTAATTGTAAAAAATATTTGGCCGACTGCTCAATTATTAATAATTGAGCAGTCTCAAACTTTTGGAGAGGGCGACAGGGAATTAACCTATGAGAACTTAGACTTTTTATATATATTAAAAGAAACAAGAAATATGTTGAAATACAAAAAATAATAGGCTCGCCCCCAAACGACAAATATCATCGCATTAATGGTTTAAACTAATATCTGGCAAAGGAAATAATCAGGGGGAGTTTTTATATGGCAAGAGTTCTTATAATTGAAGATGAACCGAATATCGCTTTTATTCTGAAAGAGATTCTATCCGAAAGCGGGCATGAGGTAATTGTTATGCATGACGGATTATTAGGGTTTCAGAGGCTTGGGGAAGATCCCTTGCCCGATGTAGTATTACTGGACTATAGACTTCCCTCTCTAGATGGAAAAAAGATAATTGAACAGATGAATGAAAGTAATAGACTAAGTGAAATTCCTAAAATCCTTATGTCAGGTTCGATTCCTAATTTAAGTGATTTTCCCTGCAGAGATAGCTACCAAGCATTTCTAAGTAAGCCCTTTGATATTTTGGATGTGGTTAAGGCTGTGCAAAGCTGTTTGACGCTGAATTTAAGTCAATTAGCCTGATAAGATAATTACGATATTAGTAGACCCAGCAAGTAGAAACTTGTTGGGTCTTGTTGATTTCGTTCATTATAAGGTGTATTGCTAAAGTATATTATCATTCAATAGTTGTTACACTATGTTAATGACAACTTAGAGATTTATTCACATGATAATCTCCGGGAGGCGATCTAAATATATGCAAAACATAGAACAAACAAACCAAACAGAAGCAAATACAGGGCAAGATTACCTAGGGGCAATAACACATGAGACAGTCCACCATAATCCTTCAAACATTATGCCATCTGCTTCAGAGATTGCCTATCTTTGGTCCAGTTATTTAGCAGAGACCATGTCTGTATGTATGCTTAAATATATAGTTGCAAAATCAGAAAATCCTGATTTCAAACCCATCTTCCAAAGAGCACTCGATATCTCAAGTAAACGGTTAAGATCTATGGCGGATATCTTCAACTTCATAAAGCATCCTTTACCGGCGGGTTTCGGTGAAAATGATGTAGAAACCAATGCCAAAGAACTCTATTCCGAGAGTTTCTTAATAACCTATACAAGACTTACGAATAGGTATATTCTTCACCAATATAGTCAAGCTTATGGGATATCATATCTTCCTCAAATCAGAGATTTGTTTTATGAATGTATCTCCACATGTCGGGAAATAATTCAAAAATCTACGGATGTACTCTTAGCAAAAGGCCTATTGATTAAAACCCCAAATATTGTCATCCCGGACAGAGTAGAGTATGTTTATGACAAGAATTATTATGGTTCCTTGGTTGGAACAAAAAGACCTCTTAACGCTCTGGAAATAAGCTATCTCTTTGATAATATGGAATCAAAGCTCATATTGGAGACCTTAAGCTTGGGGACAAGTCAAACAGTCAAGGATGAGAAGGTCAAGAAACATCTATCTAGGGGAAAAAAAATTACCGATAAACAAGTAAAAGTCCTTGGTTCTCTATTGGAAAAGGAGGATTTACCTGTACCGACTACTTCCGACTTTGAAATCACCACCTCAACAGAATCTCCCTTTAGTGACAAGTTGATTATGTTCCATCTTACAGTGGTTACAGCCTACAGTATCTTAGGGTACGGTATGTCTCTTACAAATACCTCCAGAAAAGATGTAGCTGCAGCTTTCGGTCGCCTTATCCTAGAGCTCATTCATTTTGCCAAAGATGGTACAGACTTGATGATAGAAAGAGGTTGGCTGGAAAAACCACCGGAAACAGCTGATCGTGGTGAGCTGATAAAACTGAATTAATGCTTGACAAATAGGTAAATGTTTAATGTTCTAATTAAGCCCTATAAACGGAAGATTCTGTTTATGGGGCTTAGTTTCTACAATATGAAGAAAGTATGTTAAACTGTATAAGAATAAAAACAGCATTGAGAATATATTAATCAGGAGGCAAAAGACGTGAGTGCACAACGAGAAATACATCAGTGGCTATATAATAAGATTATAATGCTGGAGAAAATAGAGGAAGATATCGTGCAATGGGCGAATAGCCAAGGCTTCCCTGCCAATACGTTAATGCAGGATATAGTAAAGTCTTATGGTGAACCTACGGGAGCAGTTCCTTTAAAGAAAGCAGCTGCTAAATCTAATATCCATCTTTGGCTTTATGAAGTGGTTCAAAGCACAGAATTAAGACAGGCAGCATTTATAACCACTATCTTAAAGAAGGAACCAGAATTTAAGTATAATATTGCGGAAATTTTCGCCAAACATGGTGAAAATGCAGCTCGTGAATATAAAGGCGTTATGCCTAGGACCCCAGAAGAGTTATACATTGTCCTTAATGATTTTGTTCTAGAAGGTATGCCTGACCAGCGAGTAAATGACATTCTCTCAGGTAGTGATAACGTCATTATCTGGCGAACAACAAAATGTCTGCATAAACCTTTTTGGGATGAAGTTGAAGGAGATATCCAACACTTTTATGATCTAAGGGAAGCTTGGGTTAAAGCGTTTGTAGAGACGTTGACTCCAGAATTCACATATGAAAGAAGACCAAATGGTGATTATAAGATAGTACGGAAATAACAATTATAATATCTAAACTTTTATTAGATTAGAAAATCTCAAGCTGGATTATGTGAATAGAGATTTAATCAGATGTTGTCCAGTCTTACGCTGGTGGTGTAAGTTTAGATACGATGTTTGTAGACGAAGGGTTTGGAGGGAGAATTATTCAAAAGTGATTTCATGTTTAAGGATTTCTTCAATTTTCCGTTCTATTTTATCTAAGTCTAGTTGGGCTTCTTTTTTGATACTTTTTCTCAGCATCGGGCCAATCTGATTGATATCATCATAGATATCATGTAACAGTTCAAAGGAAGCTGTAGCCTCAATAATTTCCTTGGGAGTTTCGACCATATCGGTTAAGACAGATGTCTCTGTTCTTGAAGCAATCAGAGGAGAAGCCATCTGTTCAACGAATACACGAGTTCTTCTACCTGGACCACGATCTTCCTCGATAGGTTCTAAAGCGATAATCTTGTCTGAACGAACAAATTTTCCATACCCTAAAGGGATAATCACATCTTCTCTTATTTCCATCGTTACCTTCCTTTCATATTACTGCTCAGGATAAAGGGCCTTCGGATACCGCACTTCTTTATTCATTGATTCCGCGAAAGGTGTGTAGCTTATTAGGTCATAGGTTTTCGACGAATTGAATTGTTGGATTACCTTCAGAAGCGGATCCATCTTTTCGAAGAAGACAACAATAACGTCCCCTTTAACAGCATTAGCTAAAGCATATTTTAGAGCAGCTTCTTCCAGGGGTATAATCTTTATAGCCTTATGATCAAGACCAGCTGCGAGTGCTCCAGTTTTAAGAAGACTTGCCACAGCTAATGGTTGACGTTCTCTAAGATTTTTGTCTTCTTTAATAATTAACTCGTCAAAATATTTTCCTGCTAAGTTCCCGATATTAATAATATCTTCGTTTCTTCTGTCTCCTGGAACTCCTATTACCCCAACAAGCCTTTCGGGATTTAATCCTTTAAGACCATCGATAGTAACACGATAACCATCATAATTATGTCCGTAATCAAGGATAACTTTAATATCACCTTTTAAGTCAAACACATTGAATCGTCCAGGATTCATGCCAAGTTCACAAGAAAATAAGCGTATTGCTTTGTTGATGTTTATTAAAGGTATTCCTACTGCGTGACAAGCAGCTATTGCCGCCATAGCGTTAAAAATATTGTGTTTAAGTATCCCTCCAAGAGTTGCGGGGATGCTTTCGATGTCTATTACATAATCTATTCTTCCTTTTTTGCTGACATAAATAGAATTATTATCTACAAAAACCCCATAACCACCTGTTTGGATATGGGATACAAATTCAGGGTTATCTTTATTGAAGGTAAAAAGAACTATCCGTCCCCCTGCCTTGTTACGAGCTTTAAGTGCCCAGTTATCATCTGCATTCAGCACACAAAAACCATCTTCTTTCACTGCTTCAGTCACCAGTGACTTAATATGGTACAATTCTTCCATAGTATTGAGTCCGTCTACCCCCAGATGATCATTAGAGATATTGGTCAAGACTGCTACATCAGCTTTTCTATATCCCAAACCATTCTTAATTATTCCCCCGCGGGCAGTTTCCAGGACGGCAACATCTATCTGACGATTATTCAGTACTCGACAAGCACTCATATATCCGGTGGTATCTCCATCTTCGATACATTGACCATTAATATAAATCCCATGTGTCGTAGTCATTCCTACAAAATATCCACTATGTTTTAAAATGTGATTAACCATTCTTGTCGTAGTAGTTTTTCCGTTGGTACCAGTAATCGAAATTATAGGAATGCTAGATTTCTGATTAGGAGGATAGATCATATCCAGAATTGGTGATACTACGTCTCTTTTTTGCCCTTCAGTAGGATTAAGATGCATTCTAATTCCCGGTGCAGCATTAACTTCTACAACAGCACCGAAGTCTCTACTTAACGGTTGAGATATATCAGGAATAACCAGATCTATACCTGCAATATCTAAATTTATTGTTTTGACGGCGATTTCTGCTATCTCTTTATTATGGGGATGAATCAAATCGGTACAATCTATGGCTGTGCCTCCAGTACTCAGATTAGAATTAGTCCTTAAATAAATTATCTGTGCCGGTCTTGGGATTGTTTCTAGTTCAATACCTTGTTTGAAAAGTGTTCTAATAACATAATCATCAATTTTTATTTTAGTTAGGGGCTTTTCATGATCCTCTCCACGAAGGGGATTCGAGTTTTCTAAATCAATAAGTTCTGTAATAGTATGCTTCCCATCCCCAACAACTTTCGCAGGTATTCGTTCAGCCACCGCCACAACTTTCCCATGAACGACGAGAATTCGATAATCTTTACCGAGTATATACTTTTCAATAATAACCTCTGGACCTAGAGTTAAAGCTTCTGCAAAAGCTAATTCGACTTCTACATCATCTTTAAGGTTAACAGCTACATATTTTCCTTTGTTACCACATTTAGGTTTCACAACAACAGGATACCCAATATTTTGGGCACAACTGACTGCATCCTGAATCGTAAAACAAACCTGTCCTTCAGGGACAGGAATACAGACCTCATCAAGTAAGGCTTTAGTTAAGGCTTTATCGCAAGCTATATCTGTGGCAATACTGCTTGTATTTTCAAAGAGGGTTGAGGAGATATATCTTTGATATTTTCCATAACCCAAACGAATTAGCCCACTGTCAGATATCTCACTCGTAGGAATACCTCTTCTTTTAGCCTCTTTAAGAATAGCACCTGCACTAGCCCCTGTATGGTATGCAGTATTCAGTTGCTTTAAGCGGCTATATCCTTCTTCAAATTGTGGCTGCTCATCATTCGCAAGCCGATAGACAGTCTCATAAATAAAATAAGCACATGCTTTTCCTACTGAAGTATTCTCGCAAGCAAAGATAATTTTATAGATGTCCTCAAATTCTTGACGGGCTTTGCCATATTTAACGTCAATTCCTAGCATCCCTTGAATCTCAAGGCAAAGATGTTCCATAACATGGGCCAGATAAGTTCCTTCTTCCAATCTATCTAGAAAACCGCCTACATAACCCTTTGTACATTTATGATTCGCTAGTCCTGGAAACAAATGAATGATGTTTTCATTAAAGCCGGGTATATCTTTTGTCTCTGTTTCTTTCAAATTATCTAATCTAATTCGTATCAATACGATATCCTGATCCAGACTGTAAACATTAGGAGAAGTGAATGTATGAATATCGAGAAGTTTCAAGAGAAGTCAGCTCCCTGATTACTTTTTGTCAAAGTTATTCTTTATCAAAAGCAAATCAATTATTTTTACATTAGTTGGATATTCAGAAAAGTTTTGGATAGTTATTAGGAACTGATATTCCATATTTGGGTAAATGAGAATTGAAAAAATTTGTCAAAGAGGATAATTAAAGAATTATTTGTAACTATATATTGGAAAATAACCCAAAAGCAGTTTAAAGTATAAATTTATATGGGAAATTTTACAAGATGATGTATGTTTCTGCTTGTAATACACAGGGAAACAGATTTGAAGGGTATTAGGTAGAATGAGAGATTCAGATCTAGTACTGTTTCTAGCCTTTTATTAGTTTTTTGGCTGAGTAAAGTAATAATAGCATCTAAGGTACTACGATGTTCAGCAACTAATTCAGGATATAAATTATTTAAGAGATTAGAAAAACTAATTCGTTCTAAATATGGTTTTTTATCATATGGTAATAGAGTGTCGACACGATAGAATGAAGTAAAAAATAAAATATACGATTGCTTCTTTATTATTATACATAACTATGATATAATAATGTTTCGTTGCAATTTAGATATCTAATAAAGAAGATAGGTTAACAAAAAGTGGCTCCTCTTCTAATTGGTAAGAGGGGCCTTTTTATGTGCAAATAGCTGGAATATACAGCAAAAGTTGTATGTTATATATAAACCTTAGAAAGGAGGTGTTAAGAATGAATTTATTTGTAGAATTATTTTTGGTCGTCTTAGTCATGACAATAAGTAATGCCATAGGAACGTTGAAGACTATTTTTACAGCGAAAAAATATTTTAAGCCTGTTTATATCATCGTATTTATTGATGCAATTATTTTTGCGTCAGTGATTACTAAAGTTACTTCAGGTGGCGAGTATCTATATATATTGGCTTTTGCGGTAGGAAAGATGCTTGGGGTTTTTGTTGGGGGAGCAGTTGAAGAAAGAATTGCGATCGGATTAATCGAGGCTGATATTATGGTAAGTGATAAAGAGAGAATGATTATTATCTCTGACCATTTGAGAGAAGCTGGTTTCTCCGTAAATACTATAGTGACTTATGGAATCCATGGGAATAAGAGATATGTTATCGAGGTAACTGCCAAAAGAAAAGATATCAGCAATATTAAAAAAGTTTTGGAAAGTGTGGATTGCAATAATCCCACCATGTCCATCAAGGAAATAGCCAATGTTTCCGGAAAAGTATGCAGTAACTAAGGTAGAATATGTATAACTTTAGATGCCCGTTTGAAGATTAAAGGTCAAGATCATATCTGACCTTTAATCTTTTTTTGACTTCAGGGATAAGAATTGTTTGATTGAACCAAAATAATATGAAAGGTTATATGAACTAGTATGTTCTCTTAATCACTGAAGGAGGTAGGTTGATGATGAATCAGGATACATTAGCGCCTCATGAGACTCTCGAACTTCATGAGATTCTACGTTTCAAACAAACAGAGATAAAGAAAATTAAAGCGAATATGGCCTTAGTGGAAGACGAGAAGCTCAGATCTTATATGCAGGATTGTCTGGAGAGTTCTGTGAGCTTTATCAATGAACTTGGTAAATTAAGCGAAAAATCGAGCATGGAAATAGGGGGGGTCTAGATGGGTATTTTAGAAACTTTATTTGGAGTAGAAGATATTGGCAAACTAGCTAAACAAGATATTGTCAACGATATGATGAAAGACTCCAAATTTGCTTTGAGTTCACTTATCCTAGCAATAAGCGAGAGTAGTAATCCTCAAATGAGGCAAGTTCTAAAGAAAGAGCTAAATTCAGCACTCCAAAAGCATTTTCGACTAGCGGATATTGCTGTGGAAAACGATTGGTACCATCCTTATTGGGTTCCAAATAAACAGGTTAAGGAAGATTATGAGAATGCCCAGAGTATTATACGGGAATAAAAATCCCTTATTTAAGATATAAGGAGGTTTTAGAATTGGATCAGAAGACAGAATTGGCTGCGCATGAAACCACGGAATTACATGAAATAATTAAGTCTCTTACTACAGAAGTTAAGGTGCTTCAACAGTATTCTCAGCTAGCGAAGGAGCAGCAGACCAAATCATTGATAACTAATGCTATTAATGTCAAACAGAATCAAAGAGGAGAATTGGAGCAGTTTATTAAAGCAAAAGGGATATTGCAATAACAAGGAGGAAGACTAAAAATGGAAACCGCAGTTATTAACGATCAAGATATACTTGCGAAGATGCTTGCTGATTCCAAGGCGGCTCTCCACTGTCAGACTGTAGCCCTCGCTGAAACTACTAATGTTCAATTAAGAGAGATATGGACAAATCATCTAAATACCGCCATAGACGAACACTTTAAGTTAGCTGACATAGCAGTAAACAAGCGATATAATTCCAATCCTGATCCTGTGCAGATGATAAGAAAAGATGAAAGTGTTAAGTTGAAATTGTGAGACCGCCAATTAACTAAGACTAATTGTTGTGTATTTAGAAGTTATTTGAGACATAAGTTCATATGTTCATATGTATAAAATAAACATGATTAATAATAAAGCTATGAGCAATATATTGCTCATAGCTTTATTATGGGCACGATGGTTAGATGGTAAAAGTTGACCGCACCTGCTTAGGGGTGCTAATATAGGAACAGTGTATTTTTTTAAAAATAATAATATATTTTATGGAAAAAGGAGTGAAGAGTAGGAAGTACTTTACTGCTTAAACATTGAGTGCTCCTGCATTAAATATGAAAATAGGCTTAATTGGTCTGCCATCAGTAGGTAAAACTTCCCTTTATAATCTGTTAACTGGTTCAAATATCGAGATAACAGGTTTCTCCAAAGGGAAAATAGAAGCCAATCAAGGAATAGCCAAAATTCCTGATGAGAGGATTGAGTTCCTGAATGGTATGTATGAGCCCAAGAAAACGACTTATGCAACTATTGAAGTCATAGATGTTCCTGGTCTTGTTAGAGGTTCTAGCAAAGGCCAGGGTGTAGGTAACCAATTCCTAGATAATATCAGGAAGGCAGATGTTTTGGTTCATGTGCTGCGAGCCTTTGAGAATGACAATGTTATTCATGATGAAGGCGGTATCGACCCTATGAGAGATATCGAAACGGTTAACCTCGAACTCTTATTTGCAGACTTAGGCGTTATTGAGAATCGTATTGAACGCATTCATTCATCTAAAAAAGTTACCAAAGAGAATCTGGAAGAAGCTGAAGTCTTAAAGAAGTGCAAAGAAGGTCTGGAAAACGGACTTTTAATCCATAATTTAGATTTAAGTGAGGAAGAGAACGAACAACTCAAGAACTTTGGCTTCCTATCAGAAAAGCCTATGATCTATGTGGTTAACCTTGATGAGAACCAGCTCATGGAGAATGAATATCCCACTAAGGAAGCTTTAATGGATTTTGCCCAGGGGGTTAATACGCCATTGATACAACTTAGTATTAAAACAGAGCTGGAAATCAATGAATTGGAACCTGAGGATAGGAGTGTCTTCATGGAGGATTTGGGTATCACAGAATCGGGGATTGATAAATTATCCAAGACTGCTTATGATTATTTAGGGTTAGTTTCATTTCTGACAGTAGGGCCAGACGAAGTTAGGGCTTGGCCCATCAAGAAGAATACACCTGCCCGTAAGGCAGCGGGTAAGATTCATTCGGATATCGAAAAAGGATTTATTCGTGCAGAAGTTTGTAAATTCCGTCACCTAAAAGAATTTGGATCTATGGCCAAAGCTAAAGAAAAAGGGCTGGTAACGCTGGAAGGTAAAGAGTATATTGTTGAAGATGGTGATATCATCAACTTCAGATTTAATGTCTAGTAATTAGAATGGAATATATTTTAATTAAAAAATAGCAGTAAATATTAATTATTTAACTGCTATTTTTTAATTAAATAGCTCCAAGAATATCTTTTGGCTATTGTTTGTTTTTACATACTTGATGAGCTTGAAGCTGTCGGTTAGCTTGGGACAACGAATTCATCGCATTCTGGATTGCTTGCCGCAATTGTTGATCAGCTTGTTGTTTCTGTTGCTAGGTCTTATGATTATCATGAGGCGTTTAATTTATCTTTTTCTATGAATGTATTATCTTGTTAAGTAAAAAAAGTATAGAGAGATAATTGACAGATAGCATAATAGGTAATATAATACCTATAAAGGTAATGCATTACTTATTGGGAGGGTACATTGATGGAAGATAAATCATTACAGGATATAAGCAAGAGTCTAGGTCTGATATTCCTCCTAGAAAGAAGGCTGGAATATTTATTAGACAAGGTGCTTGCACAGAGGGATCTTACGACCAAACAATGGCTTGTGTTAGCGGCTATCGAAAAATCACCCTCGATAAACCTTTCTATTCAAGATGTAGCTAAGCGGCTTTCTACTTCACATCAGAATATTAAAGCTATTGCGCTTAATCTGGAGAAAAGAGGTTTCGTATCCTTAGTTAAAGATAGAGAGGATAAACGGGTGACCCGTCTATCTATAACCCCAAAGTGCGTGTCATTCTGGCGTGAAAGGGAGAGTCAGGATGAAGAATTGTTGTTAGAGATATTCAAGAATTTAGGAGATGAAGAAATTTCAGCCTTGCCAACAACCTTGATTAAGATACTTAAAAATACTGATAGAATAACCGAAAGAATAGCTATGAAAGAAATGGAGGATCTGGGAAGGTAAGGATTTCGAATGGATAGAATGTAAAAAGGAGTAATGATTATCTTTACAAGAAATAGGAGGTAGGGACTATGCCTAAAATTGCAGTGATAATAGTAGGTATTATACTGTTTCTAATTGTATCTTTTATTATGGTAGCTTTTTTAGCCGATTTTTTATTCAACCTGAAAGTAGACAGGGAAATTAATGCGCTATTAGCAAAAAGAATAGATAACGATGATATCGTTAAACAAGAAGATCTCGATAAGTTGCCTAGCCCAGTTCAAAGATGGCTGGAGAATTCTCAGGTGGTAGGAAAAGATTCTGTACGTGATGTACGCTTAAAACAAACAGGGGTGATGAGAACCGAACCAGATAAACCTTGGATGAGTTTCAAGGCTGAACAATATTTTGTCACCGAGAATCCTGGATTTATCTGGAAGGCTAAGATAAATGTTGCGCCGATGTTTCATATCTCCGGCAGAGATAAATATGATGAAGGTAAGGGCAATATGCTTATCAAGGTACTTTCCTTGATTACCTTAGGAGATGCAACAGGTGAAGAAATAGATCAAGGGACTATGCTGCGTTATCTTGCAGAGATGATGTGGTTTCCGGCCGCAGCCTTGAATGATTATATCCAGTGGGAGGCAGTCGATGAGAGGTCTGCAAAGGCAACTATGAGCTACAAAGGAGTAACGGCTTCGGCAATATTTTTATTTGATGAGAATGGGGATATAGCTAGTTTCTCTGCTAAGAGGTACGGAGATTTCGGTGGACAGTTCTCCTTAGAAACGTGGTCTGGGTCTGTCAAAGAAATCAAAGTTATAGATGGTATAAGGATACCTACCCAGGGAGAAGTCACGTGGGAACTTGAAGCGGGAGATTTCACCTGGTTGAAGTGGGAAATTACTGAGATAGAATACAACAACCCGACAGTGTACTAAAACTCTTATAAATAGCTAAGTATACTAATGAAATTTTAATACTTGAAAATATATTAACCCCCTTGAAATAATTTCAAAGGGGTTAAACTTCTTCCATATATGCTAATCTTCCTGATCGTTTCTTACTTGATTGTGAAATATGGTCTCAAGATTAGGTTCCCTGGCATGAGTTTTCACTTGAGAGATAACCTCAGTTACCCCTCGGGCTTTAGATGCGGCTTCTTTAGCTGCTTCGATCTCCTCGGGGTTATCTGAATTGCCCACCAGAAATACCTTGCCCTTGATGCTCTTGACTCCAATGTGTCTGGTGTCTACTCTAGGGTCTGCGTGTAATTCTTCTGCAACCTCAAATTCTACCCCCCGATCGGTTATATCGCCATCCGTGGCAAGAGTAATACCTTGTTCAATATGGTTAACTCCGGATAATTGAGTAACATTTTTATATAATCTTTCTCTATCAGCCATAGTATCGACGATTCCAGTCAATAGAACATCACCTTCAACAACATCGGCTTTGATATCATAAAGCTTGCTTTCAGGATCATTAGCGAGAGCGTCTTGTACTTTTCTTTGGAGCTCAGCATCTTTATCGATATACATCAGTATCACTCCTTAAAATTAAGTAGTCGTCTAAGTTAATATCTCCTTTTTTATCTTGTTTGGGATGTTTGAAAGGAGAATAATAAGAGAACCTAGGTTGTGATCGTAATTCAGATTCCTAGGTCCAGCTTTTTTTTAATGCTATTTGTTTAACGTTATTATACTTTCCTCTTTATTTATAGATATGAATCCATGCTCTTTAAGATTTGTCAGCCATATCCATATTTGCTCGATGGAATCTAAGAGATAATCTTTAAGATTAATTGTGGTTCCTGCTGCTTTATCCAAGATAGAATATACACCTATTTCAGAGGCAATAAGTACATTATCGAAGATCAAGTTCTTGATGTTCTGATCTGGTTGACGATCATCTTTAATACGAAATTCCAGCATGGGAGGTACTCCTTTTCGATTTTATTATATTATTCGATAATCTCCATATCATCTGGATTTTTATCTTTGGCAGGGATATAGTCAGAGTCCATTTTTCCAGTTGTTTTAGGCTCGGTTTTATTGCCAGGTTTTTGTGTGTTATTATTGAGTGATTTATCTTTACCAGTCATATAAAATCTCCTTTCTTGTATGTGGATATAACTTTATTATTGGATTTTGATGTTAAGACTATGCCTGTTACACAAAAATTGTTAGGTAGCCTTTTAGAACAGTAGCGAAGTATTTGCGAAAACATATATAGAAATGGTTGGGACTTGTAAGGTAATCGTGATATTATTTTATTATGGATTGATTTCCTGGAATTATAAGTTATGACGAGGAAATTTAGATAAATTAGCTATTTATATATGAGGTATTGGTTACGATGAACGATATGAGGAAAAAAATGGTGGGAGAGAATGGTCGTAATGCTTTGGTAGTGGAAGGCGGAGCCATGAGAGGTATATTCTCTACAGGTGTTCTTGATGCTTTCCTGGAGAAGAACTTTAACCCTTTTGATATATGTATTGGTGTTTCGGCCGGTGCCTCTAATCTGGCATCTTATTTGGCAGGTATGTACCAGAGGAACTATAAAGTTTATACGGACTATTCTGTTCGACCTGATTTTATAAATTGGCGAAAATTCATCAGAGGCGGCCACTTAGTAGATTTAGATTGGCTTTGGGATATTACCATCAAAGAAATAAGATTAGACTTAGATAAAATAATTAACACTGATAAAGAATATCTTATCGGTGTAACTGATGTGAGTTCAGGTAAAGCACTCTATCTGAAACCTGAAAGAAATAACCTGGAAGATATGTTGAAGGCTTCAAGTTCTATTCCAGTATTTTATAGGGAATTCGTCCAATTAGAAAAAACTGATTTTGTTGACGGTGCCTTGGTAGACCCAATCCCTGTGATAGAAGCGTATAACCGTAAGGCTGTGAATATTATGGTCATTCGTTCCCGGCCCCATTCTTATACTATGAAAGCTGGTTGGCAAGATTCTATGAGCAAGCTATATCTGCGAAAATATCCCCGGCTAATCGAGGCGATTATGAATAGGCCGAGGAAATATCAAGAGGCACTTGATTTTATGCGTAACCCACCTTCAGGGATACGGATACTTGAAGTGAACCCACCCAGTTCATTTCGCACCAAGAGATTGACTACAGATCGTTCTGCTTTAGAGCAAGATTATGGTTCTGGATATGAGGCAGGCAGAGATCTCGTTAACCAATGGTAATATTCATGCTACTCCCTAGCTAAAGGGCTGGTTTTAAGGAAAAGCCAGGCGGCTAAAATCCACCAACCTAGAAATATAAAATAGGCAGGGATTGGATATAGCCAGCTGACAAAATCAAATAAGCCTACATTATGAACAACATATCCATAACCCAGACTTATAGCTGCCCAAGTTAGTATATAAGGGTATAAGAACCAACGTTTCCTTGGTAAGAAATATAAAAAGATTATAACTGTCACAGTCCAAGAAAGAGGAGAAAGAGCGATATGGCCAAAAACATTGAAAATCCCCTGGTTTTTAAACCACATGAGGCCTAGCAAATTTTGCATAAATGTTACAGCAATAATATCACCTAACCCACCAATTAATAAACCGTAAATAAAATAATCTTTATATTGATTCCTAGGAATAAATATAAGTGTGAGTATGAATGTTCCGATTAAAAAAGTAGGATAGAATAGAACAGGTATGATATTATCCATCTATATTGCCTCAAAGTGAAGGATTTAGATAGTTTATTATTAACAAAGAAGAGGTTTTCATTCATTAAGAATATTGTTTATATTCATAGCCGCAGAATTGGAGTAGAACCTGATTAAATAGGCGAATATGAACGATCTCGTCAAGTATTACTCTCTCTAAGATAGCTTGGACGAATGGGTCTTGGATGTAGTGAATGTGCTTACGGTATTCCTGAATTGCTTTATGTTCAGCATCAATATCGGCTTTTAATTGATCGCAGACATGGGTACCATAATAGACGAATCTCCCTGACCAGTAATTACCCTGGGTGCTATGAGAACCTCTGATAATAGGGTTACCCCCAAGTTTTTTTATTGTCTCTGCTAGTATTTCCATATGCAGCATTTCGTTGATAGAGACGTTCTCGAGTAATGTGCCTAATTTCTCATCAATATCCTTAAAGAAAAAATAGTGATAAAGATACTGATTGATGGCGGTAAACTCACTTACTACTCCAGCGTAATCATCCATTAGAAGATTGGCGTAATGAATATTGGGACTGAGAACTTTTATCTGCGGATATGGAGATGGATCAGAGTATTCTCTCCTTTTATGTCTTTCATAATTAATCTCCCCCATGAACGTAGCCCCCTTAAAAATAGTCTTTCTACTATATATTTTAGGAGGGGTTGTTTATATGTTGTTATATTCAAAAATACAATCAGAAGGTATAATTAAGAAACCAAGAATAAACGGAGTGGTACCATGAGAACTCTGAAGATATACCAAGTGGACGCCTTTACTACTGAAAAGTTCAAGGGGAATCCCGCCGGAGTTGTTCTCGATGCGGATGGACTTAGTGATGAGGAAATGCTTTGGATAGCAAGAGAACTGAATAATTCAGAAACTGCTTTTGTATTATCTCCGGACGGACCTGATCACGAGGTGAAAATAAGGTTCTTCACTCCCAAGTCTGAGGTTCCTATATGTGGACATGCTACTTTAGCTGCTCATTATGTTAGAGCTATTGAGAGAGATTTGGGCTCTGGGATTGTGATGCATAAGATCGGGATAGGGGTCCTGCCGGTTGAGATAATCAAGCAGGATAATGACTATGGTATAATTATGACCCAAGGAAATGTTGTGTTCTCCGAACCACTCAGTCTTGGCAATAAAGAACAAATTATTAAGGCCATGGGGCTTTGTAAGACTGAGCTTGATACACGCTGCCCGATCCAAATCGTTTCTACCGGAAATTCTAAAGTTATGATTGGGGTTAAGTCGAGGGGGAGTCTGGATTCCCTTATGCCGGATACCCAAGCTCTTTCCCAAATCAGCAAACTAATTAACTGCAGCGGCTATTTTGTGTTTACTTTAGAGTCTCAACTGGAAGGTGTCTTGACTCACGGGAGAATGTTTGCTCCGGCTATCGGTATCAATGAAGATCCAGTAACCGGTAATGCACATGCTCCACTAGGACCGTATTTAATTAAACATGGATTAGTTGCAACCAAGGGGAAGATGTTTAGCTTTAAAGGTGAACAAGGTCATATTCTTGGACGCAGCGGTATTGTAGATGTATTTGTATCATTGAATAACAAGGAAATCGAAGAAGTAAGAATTGGCGGCAAGGCCGTTATCGTTTTTAATACCAGTATGAGAATTTGATACCTAAGCAAAGATATTGATGATGGAGTTTACCGTTTAATAGAGATTATGAGAATAATAAAGATGATAATCTTTAGATAGTGAGAATGATCTATATCTTAAAGGAGGCAAACATCTTGAAACCATTTTTTAAATCTGACTCTTATCATACAGATGAAAATTATCCACGTGCTTTAATGGATAAGTTAGTGTTAAATAGTCGGCTCTACTTTATAAGTAAATTCGTAACCGTGATTCTAAAATCGCGAAGTTTAGCGTTGAAGGGCCAGTATGATAGTGAAGCTTGGGCATCTTCTTCTTATGATATTTTTAAAATTACTGAAGAATGTGGGGGGAGAATTCATATCTCCGGGATGGACAATCTTCAAAAATGTCAAGGGCCAGTAGTCTTTATAAGTAATCATATGAGTACTTTGGAGCCCATGCTTTTCCCCTGTATTATCGCACCTCAGATGAAGGTAACTTATATTATTAAAGACAGTCTAGTAACTCATCCTTTCTTCGGGCCAATTGTAAGGACGCGTGATCCTATCGTGGTAAGCAGATCTAACTCCCGAGAAGACTTAGTAACGGTAATGAACAAAGGCCAGGTTTTATTAGCAGAGGGGACATCCGTTATTGTATTTCCTCAGAGCACAAGGAGGGTTGATTTCAGGCCTAAGGAATTAAATTCTTTGGGAGTGAAATTAGCAAGTAAGGCTAATGTTCAAGTTGTGCCAATAGCCGTTAAGACAGATTTCTGGCAGAATGGAAAATATGTAAGAGATTTAGGTCCGATTGACAGAAATAAACCTATCCACATAGCTTTTGGGGAGCCTATTTCTATCGACGGTATGGGTAAAGAAGAACATAAACAGGTAGTAGATTTTATCAGCTCTCACTTAGATAAGTGGAAAGAAAATCACTAACATTAAAAAGATTAAAGAACATATAGTAGATAAGAATTAATATTGGGAATAGTGTGTTTATCTCAAAAAGAGTTTTTGAATTGGTTCCTATTTTTCAGTTGATTTAAAACGGGGGATGAATTTTGGAAGATAAAAGCGCGATACTAGTAGGGGCGAGTGGTCTTGTTGGTGGTGAGCTACTCAACTTCTTGCTGCAGGGTGAGCAGTACAGTAAAGTGATTGTATTAGGACGTCGGCCACTTAACATAACACATCCCAAGTTAGAAGAGATAATAGTTGATTTTGAATATTTAGATGAGTATAAAGAAAGTTTCAGTGTAGATGATGTTTTTTGCTGTCTAGGTACTACTATTAAGAAGGCCAAGACCAAGGAAGGGTTTAAAAAAGTGGATGTCGATTACGTCTTAAGTCTTGCTCGAATAGCAAAGGAAATGAAGGTTGAGAAGTTTTTGATTGTCAGTTCTATGGGAGCTAATCAGGGATCAGCTATTTTCTATTCCAAGATGAAAGGTTTGGTTGAGGAGAGTCTCAAAAAGATTGGTTTTAATTCTTTACATATATTCCGTCCTTCTCTTCTCCTTGGAAAAAGACAAGAGGTTAGGTCTGGGGAAGCAGCAGCATCAGTTCTGTCACAACTACTCTTATTTATGTTCAGAGGACCGCTTAGAAAATATAGACCTATAGATGCCAAGGTAGTGGCAAAGGGTATGTATAGGGCAGCACAAAAGGAAAGGGATGGACATTATATTTACATGTCCGATGAAATCTTTAATTTATCCTAATTTAGTTCTACAAAAGTACTAATATTCTAAGAAAACTCTTCTTTACAAATAGAGTTTTGGTCTGTAACCTTTTAACTGGAATAAGATTTTACTACAATGACCTTTTTAGGTCATTTCTTTTTTAGGGACCTGAGGACGAATAATGGGGATGGAGTGTGATGGAGTGTTAAATAAAATACTTGTGCCTTTAACCCTTGATAATGATTTTATTCAGAACATCAATAACACTTGGTTTCCAGGAAAACTTGGTGTGGAACACTTCCATCTCCTTCATGTATTAGGCGGTGGTTTAGCTAATAAAGAACAAGCAAATAGGATTCTGGAAGGTAGAGTGTCCCTGATTAAGCAAAGTACATATAGCAGTGCATCTTACGAGGTTACCGAAGGTCATGCAGCTACTGAAATAGTAGAAAGGGCAAAGGCAGGATATTTCGATCTTATCATGATTCCGGCAAATAACAAGAATTTCTTATTGCGCATGATGCTTGGTAGTACGACTACTGAAGTGATAAGGATGACGGATACACCTGTTCTTATTTATAAGCAAGGTTCACTAAGCTTGAATACCATTCTGTACGCGACTGATTTTGGAGAAGCGGCAGATAAAGCCTTGAACTATGTAGGCTTCCTGGGAAAGATTAGTTCTAAACTTATAATTCAACATGTGGGAAGAAGGGCAGCTGATCCTCAAGCTGAATACAGGAGAGAAGAGGTTGCGAGTCAAAAGCTTGAAGAGACGAAAAGACAACTCACTCCTTATTGGACAGAAATAGATATGATATCTTCTTTAGGAACACCGTCCAGAATAATATCTTCTTCTGCAAAAGAACATAAAATTGATTTGCTTGTACTAGGTAAAGGGAATACAGGGGTAATGAAAAAGATTTTGGGATCGACTGCAGAGAAGATTGCCAATACGATTGAATCATCTATTATGATAGTACCTTAGGGGTCTGAGCTAGGAATTATGTAAAAATTAGGAATAAAGAATAGGGGAAAAGAATAGGAGCAAAAAAATTAGGAACAGAAGGGAGACTTAATGAAAAAGAATATTGTTTTTAAAATATCCATATCTATAGTCTTGCTGTTCGTAATAATTGGTCTATACAGTCCAGATTTGCTGGATACAATCTCATTATTTCTTCATATCCAGATCATCAGCAATTTTGGCTGGATATATCATCTCGCCGCCTTCTTTTTTCTTGTTTTCTGTATTATTCTTGCTTTTGGACGCTATGGTAAAATAAGGTTAGGGAAAGATGATGAGAAACCTCAATACAGTTATTTCGGATGGTTCAGTATGCTTTTTGCAGCAGGGATGGGAATAGGTTTGATTTTCTGGGGTGTAGCCGAACCACTTTCTCACTATCTGAATCCACCTGCTCATATGAGTCCCAGGTCCGGCGAATCTGCAGCCTTTGCTATGCGCTACAGTTTCTTCCACTGGGGGTTACAGCCATGGGCTGTTTATATAGTAATGAGTTTAGCACTTGCGTATTTCACCTACCGTCGAAATATGCCTCCCTTAATTAGTTCGTGTTTTTATCCTCTTCTAGGGGATAGGATCTATAGTACCCCTGGGCATATAATCAATATTTTGAGTGTTATCGCTACTGTATTCGGGGTAGCTACATCCTTAGGTTTAGGAGCCCTGCAGATTGGGAGCGGTCTTCAGCTTCTGTATGGAATACCAGATTCTGTTCAATACACCATAATAATCATTGCAGTTGTAACGGTTTTATACCTTCTCTCCAGCTTTATCGGTTTGGATAAAGGGATTCAGACTCTAAGTAAGTTTAATATGTATGTCGCCCTAGGGTTTTTAGTTGTCATGCTTGTGGTTGGTCCGACTTCGTATATATTTAATGTCTTTATAAGTTCTTTAGGACAATATATTAACCAAATATTAGAGATGAGCCTGCAGACATTTCCCTTTCAGGGATACGAATGGTCTGAATCATGGACTTTATTCTATTGGGCTTGGTGGATAGCCTGGGCACCTTTCGTGGGTCTCTTCGTAGCTCGAATATCAAGAGGCCGTACCATCAAAGAATTTGTCATAGGTACTTTACTAGCTCCTACTTTACTGACTTTTCTCTGGTTCAGTGCTTTCGGAGGAACAGCACTTTATCTGGAAATACAGCAGAAAGCTGGTTTCGCAGAAGGTGCGGTAGCCGATGTCTCTACGGCCCTTTTCAGGATGCTTGATTATTTCCCGTTTAGTAGTGCTCTTTCTTTGATTGCAGTGATACTGTTGTTAATATTTTTTGTGACTTCTGCTGACTCTGCTACTTTCGTTCTAGGTATGATGACTTCTAATGGGGACCTTAATCCGCCTTCATCCAAAAAAATTGCTTGGGGACTTACTCAGTCCACTCTTGCTGGTGTTTTACTCATATCTGGAGGCCTTATCGCCTTGCAGCGGATGGCTATAGCTGCAGCACTTCCTTTTACCATTATAATGATTTTGATGTGCTACAACCTGATGAGGGGCTTGGCTGAAGAGGACAAGTACCGATAGAAAGTACTTTTATTATTTTGTCAAATACAGAATGTTAGTGATAGTTAAGAACGATAAAAATATAGGCTTAGACTGATTCCAATAATTTGATGTATTACTTCACCTGAATATGCAAAGATTAGTAACGTAACATGAAAAAAAGATCAGTAATATTCAAGGGAGTGAATGTATGCTTAATAATGAGATAGCTCCACATGAAGCGTTTGAAATCCATGAGCTGTTACAGCTTAAAAACAATTGTGCTCTTAAAGCCTCGAATTTATCTGGGATGGTGGCAGACCCTAAACTAAGGTTAATTTTAGAAACTGATCTTGATAAAACTCAGAATCAGATTAAAGACCTCAGAGGTCTTCTCCAACAATCCGAATATGAAATACAAATTTAAAATGGTAGAGGAGGAGATAAAATGAATATAATTCAGAATGTGGCAGGTGCTGACTTAATGACGGAAAAAGATATAGTTACTGAGTTTATGCTTACTACTAAAGCAGCGTTGCATAAATACTCTCTTTCCTTAGGCGAGACAACTACTCCCAAGGTTAGAGATGTTTTGAGAAGACATTTAAATGAGATTCTTGATACCCATGCACAAATAACTGATTATGCGCTTGAAAAGGGACACTATCATCCTTTCCAGCCTTCAGAACAGTTTAAAGATGATTTGAAAGATGCATATATGGCAGTCGATCTCGAAGTATGGAGATCGCAGGATGAAGAATCGATTTATAATGCTAAAGAAACCCCAATTGTACGTTCATAGTAATTGAGCTCACACTTCAGAAAGGGAATTTAAGTTTGCCGGAAAAAAGAGTATGACAAATTAGTACTGTTATACTCTTTTTTTGTTGTAAAAAAGGTTGCGATATTACAGCAAAAAGAGCAGAATATAATAAAAATTACAAACAGTGAGATAACTATTCAATCACTGATTCCATGCCTAAATCCGAGTTATAAACCCTGATTACATCGATACCTTCCTCAACGCTAGGTGGTTGCAAGGATTTGGACATCGACCTGATAACCACTAAAGGTACATGGCGATCTCTCTTGGAGTTCTGTTCTATAGCTTTATCTACAGGGCAGTTAATCCAGTGTACGGTTACCTTGGCGTTATGCATCTTGGCTATATCAATAAACCTTTTGCGGCTTTTGGGGGTTATGTTAGTAGCATCGATAATTACATTTTGTTTGATGGAAAGCATATATTCCGTGAGTGTCTCTACAATTCGAAAAATTAGCTTATCGTGCTTACATACATTCTCATCACCCCATAAAAATTTTCTGAATTGATCTGTGGAAATTATATAACCTGTTAAAGATTGGGCTAAGGTAGATTTACCGCATCCGGGGATACCGCATAAGAGGTGGAGTTCCATATTCTATCACTCCGATTTAATGTTATTCTCATAACTAATAGCGTTCCCAAAACTATTATAAAAATAGTATAGTATAAAATTTAGAAAGAAAATATAATAGAAATCTAATTGAAAGAAGGAAGTACTTTGTACTATGTTTATATAGTTGAATGTAAAGATGGGTCCCTCTACACGGGTTGGACTATGGATATCGAAACTAGATTGGCAAAGCATAATCAAGGTAAGGGTGCCAAATATACCCGCGCTAGGTTCCCAGTGGTATTAAGGTATTCGGAGGTGTTGGGATCAAAGAGTGAGGCTATGCGCAGAGAGTATGCAATAAAAAGGATGTCAAGGGAAGAGAAGCAAATGTTAATATTGTTCTAAAATAAATGGTAGTTTTTAAAAAAAATATCAAATTAATCAGAGAATATTTTTCCCCAGCCAGCAAATAATAAATTTGTAATTAATATATGAAAGGGGATTAATAATGAAAGTTAACAAAATGCAGGGTCCCAATACTGGAATCAAATGTATTGTTAATACATGCTATTACTATATGAATGGCGATCATTGTTCTGCTGAGCAGATTGAAGTCCAGCCTCGTAATGCTTCCGATTCAGAGCAAACAGATTGTGCTACTTTCATAAAAGGAGATTAGTTAAAGAATATAAAACAAATCCAAGTCAAATTTGATTTGGATTTGTTTTTTTAATTAGATACTATACCTTTTAATCTTGCAATATACTATAATCAGTTTTAGATATTAATAGAGGTCTTATAATATGAGGTCTCTATATTAATGGGAGGAGAAAGAAATCGTAATGTCAAGTATATTCATGTTCATTGTTTTTATTGTTTTGGTTGGCTTTTTGTTAAATATTTTCACGAGTATCTGGGCGTATCGGGATTCACTCAATAAAGGAAATAGTAAGGAGTATTCAGTTATAGTTCTTATCGGTACTCTTTTCTTCCCAATTATTGGGCTTATAATATATCTGATTATCAGAAATGATTGATATCGATACCCTACTTAGTTTTGATTATCATAGTTATCCCTACTAGGAAGATGGTTAGAGAAAACAGGAGTGACCAGGGTATGAAGAGGGCCAGGATTATAGCTGGTAAAACATATACAATAGAAAGAATCATAAATAGGGTCCTATAATAGTCAAATAAGCTTTCCTTAAACAAGAAAAGCCCTATTGTAGAAAATAACCAAGATATCATACAAGAGATAATCACTACAAACATGAGGGCAATAGGGAGCTGTGAATCAGACTCTCCCCACGTTTTTTGGAGAAAAACCAGTAAAAATCCAAGGAATAATGGGAGGAAGGGGAACAATATACCGATAATTTTCTGATCTTTCATTGGTGACTCTCCTTTATCTTTCTGTATTCATGTTAATCAATGTCTATCTAAATATATGAGTTTTTCAGATCTATATGTTGAAAAGGAACAGATTTTTGTCTGTTCCTTATTGCAAAGGTATTCCGGAATTTTCTTCATATTTTTGGATTAGAGGATAAAAAACTGCAGCTGAGATCAGACCAAGATAAGCGGTTATGAACCCAAAGCCGAGCCAAGATGTTAATTGCTGCCAATGAAAACTGATTGAATTGGTAGCAAGGTAGACAGCTAAACCGCACCAAAATCCTTGGCAAAAGGGACACCCTAATAACTTTTTGAAGAAGTATCCTCTTGTCTTCAGATACTCTCTAACCCGTTTGAACAATATAAAGTCAAAAAGGAAAAAACGGATACTTAAAGTAAGCAAGATTGCAGAAACCATTACTCTTGTCCCTTAATCTCCGGATATTTGTCTACGAGTATTTCTAGTTGTTCTTTGGTAAGGGAAACCTTTCCACCCCAGTCATCCTTGAGCAGGACACGATCATCAATTACTTCAACGGTCGGGCAGCAACCGCCTTGACATAAAGTCAATTTAATAATGGAATTCACGGAAATTCACTCCCCTCAAAAAAGTTCTTTATCAGTTCCATTTTATGGTAAATATTGTATCTGGTGCTTGTACGGATATTTAATATGATTTCAAACATAACTCGCTAAACAAAATAGATTCTCCCCAAAATTAGGGAGAATCTATTTATATCATGTAGTAAGTATCCGTAAATCTTATCTTAAAGTAACGGATCTTAATGTATCGGAAAGTTTACCTATTTGCCGCCTAAGGCTTTTTGTTTTTCGTATTTAGCCCGAAGGTTCTTATCCAGGAATTTTTTGCGCAGGCGGATACTTTTGGGGGTTATCTCGACATATTCGTCATCATTGATATATTCAAGAGCTTCTTCCAAGCTAAGGCTTCTGGGCGGTTCTAATTTTAAACTTTCATCAGACCCACTAGCCCGAACATTTGTGAGCTGTTTCTTGCGTGTGACGTTAACTTCCAGATCTTGTTCTCTGGAATTTTCGCCTACAATCATACCTTCATAGACTTTTGTTCCAGGGTCAATGAACATAATACCCCGGTCCTGAAGATTAAATAAAGCATAACCCGTAGATTCCCCTAGATCTGAAGCTATGAGTACGCCTCTACTGCGGCCTCTGATTTCTCCTTTAAAGGGCTGATAGGAGTGAAATACGTGAGCCATTATTCCCTCTCCTCTAGTTTCAGTAAGAAAATCACCTCTAAAACCGATCAATCCCCTCGCTGGAATCAAGAATTCTAAGCGAGTAATTCCACCAGTCATGTTGACCATATTCAGCATCTCGCCTTTTCTAGAACCTAGCATTTCAATGACGGTTCCCATGGATGATTCGGGTACATCACAGGTCAAATGTTCATAAGGTTCACATTTCTCGCCGTCTATTTCTTTCAATATGACTTCAGGTTTTGATACTTGAAGCTCAAATCCTTCTCTTCTCATGTTTTCGATAAGAATGGAGAGATGTAATTCTCCCCGACCTGAGACTTGAAAAGCATCTGCGCTGTCGGTCTCTTCCACCCGAAGGCTGACATTGGTTTCAACCTCTTTAAAAAGACGTTCTCTAAGCTTGCGAGAGGTCACATGTTTCCCTTCTGTACCCGCAAACGGACTGGTATTAATCATAAACGTCATGGTCAAAGTAGGTTCGTCTATTTCGATTATCGGTAGTGCTTCAGGATTAATCAGACAAGTTATGGTCTCTCCAATATTGATATTGGGAATACCACTTATGGCTATTATATCTCCTGCCCATGCTTCTGGGACTTCAACTCGGTTCAAGCCATCGAAGGTGAAGAGTTTGACCACTTTGACTTTTTCTAAACTCTTATCACGTTTGATAATAGCTACTTGTGAATTGGCGATGAGTTTACCTCTAAAGATACGACCTATAGCAATCTTACCAAGGTAATCATTGTAATCCAAAGTTGTGACAAGCACTTGGAGAGGGCTGTCAAAGTCAGCTTCAGGAGCGGGGATCTCTTTAAGAATAGTCTCGAATAAAGGGACCAAGTCATCAGCCATTGCTCCTGGCTCTAAACCTGCTATGCCTTGACGAGCTGAGGCATAGACTACAGGAAAATCCAATTGTTTATCATTGGCTCCTAATTGCAGGAAGAGATCAAGGACCTCATCTACTACTTCATAAGCGCGGGCTTCAGGACGGTCTGTCTTATTGATAACAACAATTGGTTTGAGGTCAAGTTCCAGAGCTTTACGCAGGACGAATTTTGTCTGGGGCATTGGGCCTTCGAAAGCATCCACTACCAAGAGGACGCCATCTACCATCTTAAGAACCCGTTCTACTTCTCCTCCGAAATCAGCGTGGCCGGGGGTATCAACGATATTAATCTTGGTGCCTTGCCAATTGATTGCTGTATTTTTAGACAGGATAGTTATACCCCGTTCTTTCTCCAGATCATTGGAATCCATGACTCGTTCTTGAACTTGTTCATTGGCACGAAAAACTCCGCTTTGTCTGAGCATTACATCTACCAGACTTGTTTTACCGTGATCTACGTGAGCGATGATGGCTAAATTTCTTAGGTTTTCTGCTTGCATGTTCGACTCTCCCTATTTAATAACATATATAAGGTCAACTTTCTCTCATTAGGTTTTTATCTCTAAGATTATAAGTTGAACCAATCAGGAACTTTACGTTCGTTACCCTCAAGTAAAACTGTTAAAGCGGGTGTTACGGATGGTAAGTACGCGGCAGAAAAGTACTTGCCTACTTAGTCTGCCTTAAAGGCCTAACGTTTATAATATAATAAATCCCATAAACATTCAAATTAATAATTGAAAAAAGATGCAAATCTGTCAGTATCTGATAACAATACACGATATTTTTCTTATCCGCGCATATTTTAGGTTCCGTAAAAGGAATAAATAAGTTCTCCTTGAAAGATTATTACTGTATAATTTCCAGAAGGTTCCACTAAATGCAGCTTAATAAACTATTGCCTTACTAATTTACTGAAGATATAATTACTTTTGATTGCCGAATTTTCGGAGGGATAAATGAGAAGAATGCGTCATTATAAAAGAAATAAGAGGCGGTCCAGGAACCCAGTTCCATTAGCTATTGGTCTGATTGTTTTTGCGCTCTTAATAGTAGTGGGTAGTAGGATGTTTGCTGATGAAACCTCTATTATACCTAAGAGTTATGGAGGACAACTTACTATATCTTCCGTTAAAGATAAGCCAGAGACCACTATGGTCCCCCAGAGTGAAGTTCCAGTAGGAACAATAATTGATGAATATAGAGGAATTGCTGTTTATTCTAATGGAAATAATTTCATGTCTAGCCATGGGTTGAATTTCAGTAGTGATGAATACTATTTTGGTTATAAGTGGCAGTGTATAGAATATGTTAAGCGATTCTACTACGAGATTTATGGACATAAGATGCCTGATGGTGCAGGGAATGCCAAATATTTTTATAACCCTATGCTAAATCAGGGAGAACTGAATGAGCAAAGAGGGTTAATCCAGTATAATAATGGTGGAGATGAGAAACCACGTCCTGGTGACTTACTTATTTTCACTGACGGAGCTTATGGACATGTAGCTATAGTATCTGATGTTGGACAAGATTGGCTGGAAGTAATTCAGCAAAACTCTGAACTTCCTCGTGAAAAGTTTGAACTAAGAAATGAAAATGGTAGATACACTATTGTAGGAGAGAGAGAACCTGCTGGATGGTTAAGAAAATAACTATATAAGTAAGAAAACAGCCTAAAGAAGGCTGTTTTCTATATCTGTTGGCTGATATTTTATCCGATAGTAGCAGCCGCTAGATCTCCCATCTCTTTAACTTTTTAAAAAAGTCTTAGATAGTAACCTAAATTCGTTATATTTTAAAGTGGTTCTTGGAAATACTATCCTTACAACGAGAAAAGATAAAGGAGTTACCATATGAGAATCCCGAGGCACATAGGTGTAATACCGGACGGAAATAGAAGATGGGCTGTAGGCAGAGGTCTTGCCAAAGAAATGGGTTATAGGGAAGGATTACAACCAGGACTTGAATTATTACGTCTATGCAAAGAAGCGGGAGTCGAAGAGCTGACCTACTATGGGTTTACAGCGGATAATACTAAGAGGCCTTCTACCCAGACTAAAGCATTTATTCAAGCCTGCATTGATGCCATAGAGCTTATAGCTAACGAAGATGTCTCTCTGCTTGTAATCGGAAATACCGAGTCCAAGATTTTTCCCAAGGTTCTTCTCCCATATACCCGTAGGACGAATATCGGAAAAGGTGGAATAAAGGTAAATTTTTTAGTGAACTATGGCTGGGAGTGGGATCTAGGTAATCTTCTTGCAAATACGAAAAAAAGGTCTCAGATTATTAAATCTTTGAAATCTAACGATGTATCTCGAGTAGATTTACTGGTCCGTTGGGGAGGAAGAAGAAGGCTTAGTGGATTTCTACCAGCTCAGTGTGTCTACGCAGATTTTTATGTCATCGATGATTATTGGCCCGATTTTAAAGACGAACATTTTTACGAAGCTCTAAGATGGTATGATAACCAGGATATCACACTTGGAGGATAGACCTCCAATGAACTTTGGAAAATCGTAATTTAAAAATAAGTTGCCATATTGAAGTCCCGCATATGGGGTGTCCTTCATATAGGCAACTTATTTGCTAAAAAACATTTCTTCCGTAAAAGATTTCCAACATCTCATGTTTTAATCGTTGTTTGATTCTTCTCCTTTTGCTCGGAGAGAGTTCCTCTTTTTCAGTCCCAAACAAATAATGGTCCAAATCGAATTCTTTAAGAAGCATTTTCGTGTGGAAAATGTTTTCTTGATAAACATTGACATCGATCATCTGATATTTGTTTTTAGTTTCTTCAGGAATAAAGCCTTGGATGGAATTAATCTTATGATCAATAAAATATTTCTTGCCATTCACGTCTCGAGTAAACCCTCTAACCCTATAATCAATCATGGCAATGTCGGGCTCAAAACTGGTTAAGAGAAAATTCAAAGCTTTGAGAGGAGATATCTGCCCACAGGTGGAGACATCTATATCAGCGCGAAAAGTACTTATACCTTTGTCAGGATGATTCTCGGGGTAGGTGTGAACAGTGATATGGCTCTTGTCCAGATGGGCAACAACAGACTCGGAGTCCGGTCCGGGTGTTTCATTCTCTAATACTTCTATTGGTTTATGGCTAATTACTTCATTTTCTGCTACTAGCATAGTAACACTTGCCCCTTGTGGGTCATAATCTTGATTGGCTATGTTTAAGATACTAGCTTCTATGATTTCTGCTACTGCGGTTAGAATACTTGCTAAACGGTCAGCATTATATTCTTCATCGATATAAGCAATATATTTTTTGTGTTGATCTTGGTTAAGGGCGTAACAGATATCAAAAAAATTAAAGCTAAGGGTCTTCGTCAAATTGTTAAAACCATAGAGTTTCAATTTTTTATTAATTGGTTTAATCTTCATAAATCATCACACCTAACTTTAATTTTACTTATTGAGATATTGTCAACATATTATGAAATTATATACGTTTGTTTGAATTCTTTCAACTATGTCTAGAATATTTTCGGAAACCTTTATTATGGAAGTGTTTAGGACCCAAATCAGAATGGAGAAGAAATTATATATGAGTTATAATATAAAAAGGAAAAATTATTTCGTTAACGGCGGAGGAAAAATGAGGATAGGTTTTTTTGACTCTGGGGTGGGCGGTATTACTGTATTACATGAAGCTTTACGCCAGCTTCCTGCCGAAAACTACATATATTATGCTGACACGAAGAATGTCCCTTATGGAACAAAAAGTAAGCTAGAAGTGCGAAAATATATTTTGCAAGCAGTTGATTTTATGGCTAATGAAGGGATCAAGGCTTTGGTAGTAGCCTGTAATACGGCAACTAGTATAGCTATCAATGAACTGCGGCAGAAGTATAGTTTCCCTATACTTGGGATGGAGCCGGCTGTGAAACCAGCCGTTGAAAAAAACTGTACTAAGAGGGTCTTAGTAGCAGCAACTCCATTAACTCTGCAAGAAGAGAAGTATAAGAATCTAATCACTAAATTGGGTCATCCCCATATTATAGATGGCGTTGCACTTCCGGAATTAGTAGAATACGCAGAAAACTCTATTTTTGAGGAGCAGATAATTCTTGCATATTTAAAACAGAAACTTGGTTCTTACAATCTTAAAGATTATGGGACAGTAGTCTTGGGATGTACTCATTTTCCATTTTATCAGGAAGTTTTCCGTAAGCTGTTTCCCGAGGATACATATATAATTGACGGCAACAAGGGGACGATTAAATATCTTAAGAAGGTTCTTGCTGAGAAAAACCTTAGTGCCGACAATGGTCAAGGTGACATTATTTTTTATTCTTCGGGACAGAGAGAACCCTATGAATCCAGATACACTAATTATTTAAAAATAATTAGTGAGTAAAAAGTGAATCAATTTAATTAATGTTAAAAGTGATTTGATATATTTAATAAATCTGTTAGGCAGGTTTATTTTTTTCTTTATAAATAATATGTTCCATTATTAGGACAGATATAACTCCAATTACAAACCCATTTCCTAAAATGGGTTTTAGAGTTAGAGGAAATGTAGCTACGGCTTCTTCGGGTAAGAAGGAAATGATTATACTGAGCATCAAGGGCAACCCTAGAATTAAACCATTTTCAAATCGAAAATTTTTCATTGAAGTAAAGGCCAGATATAAACCAGCTGCTATCTGGGAACATAAAATATAAATAAATGCACTTCCGATAACTACGGAAGGTATATTACCTATGAATCTAATTGCAGGCGGAATAAAAGCAAGAATCATTAAACCTATCCCTGTCGGTACAAGGGTGAAACGAGAAGCAACTCCTGTCGAGGCAATTACACCGGGACTTAGAGAATAATTGACAGAGCCAATCACCCCGAAGAATCCTGATAACATATTAAGAATCCCTGTCCAGGTAATACCCCTGGAAGTTCGTTTAGCCATATCATCTGCTTGAAGCATCTCACCTATGGAGCGGATTGATCCCAGATCATTGATTGCCAGAGCTAAATAACAGATTAAGAAGGACACGAGAACTCCGACATCAAGCGTCAGCTTGGTGTTAAAGTCCTGGAAGAAGAAAGCAAATATATCTATGCTTGCTTGCTGAGGAGTAAAAGCTTGAGGGAAAATAACAATGTAAACCAGGCTTCCGATTATCATAGCAGATATAATCAAAGTAGACTTCCACAGTCCTGTAAGAAATCTGTTGGCAATAAAAACACACAAAATAAAAGTCAACACAAAAAGGAGATTATGTAAAGGACTAACGGTCATTTCAGCAGGCATAATTAATCTGATTATCATGGGGGTAAGGGTAAAGCCAATCAAAACAAGGATGGTAACTATCACCCTTGGGGTGAAAAGTTTTTGCAACCGTTCAAATAGTCCGCTTATACTAAGTAGCGCAAGTATAAAACCACCGATTAGTATAGATGTATAAACTGTACTGATATCTCGTCCTTGACTGGCAGCTATCCCGACAAGGAGAACGGCAGCTGGTCCAATAATCAGAGGAAGTTTGTGTCCCCATAAAACCTGGATAAAAACAGATATACCAATTACGAAAAAGACTTTCTGAATATAGATGATTTGCTGAGCGGGATTATCATAATGTAAGGTTGCTACGACTTTACCAACTATTATTATCATTGGAATAGCTATGGCCAACCATTGTAAGCCAAAGATTAAGAGTTTAGACAATGACGGCTTATCATCTAGTTCGTATTTAAGAGCCATCTTTTCCATGATTAAACCACCTTTTGTATAGCGTTATGCTGATTCGTTTGTAAAACCACCAGAAGACAGAAGGAAAGACTGCTAAATCCATAAGATAAAGCTATCTCTTGAAACTATTAAAGTATATCATCTGCAAAAGGATTATTACAAATATATTAAACTTCTTTAATTATCGCACATTAAATAGAGAAAGTTAATTATTTCCATCAAAGAAAGGCGGACATCTGAATCAACAATGTTCGGTCACTGGATTACACATAAAGACTCTTAACTAGAGCCACTTTCATATTCTTCGAGTTCATTAACCATATAACTGAGAAGTGATGGTGATAAGTTCAAACATAACAATGAGTAAACAGATGTAGTGTTTTGGTTCTAAAATAGTCATGGTAATAGCTGATTATTTGTACCCATTCATAACTCAAGGCATAGAATGTATCAGCCTGTATTAATGGTAAAATATTACAAAGGAGGTAATGTCTCTTGAGGCTTTTTAATCCAGTAACTTATGAGACCGCAATGACTTGTTATGGAAAGCAGACAGAGTTGGTTCTTAAAAATGGTAAAAGATATCATGGTTATGTTGCCGATGTACGTCCCGACGGCATTCTGTTTCATTCTTCTAATCCAGGATTTCTATTCTTGCCTTTCGCAGCTATCGCTTTATTAGCTTTGACAGTTCCATTTGCCGCTGCAGCAGGATATGGTTTGGGTCGTCGGTCAGCATACCCATATCCTGGTTATGGTGCTTATTCTGGTTATCCTTATTACTACTGATTATAAACATCTTATGAAACAATAATGAAAAGAAGATGCCCAATTGGGCATCTTCTTTTCATTATTGCAGAAATTAAATCATTGACAAAATATAAAAATACTGTAATATTTAAAGTGCGAATATGATAATCATTATCAGTAAAAGGGGGATTAATAATGGGTGTTCAATATATTGGAATGGATCAACTTCCCTTAAACTGCAGTGGAAGAATTATTAATATAAATATGGACAATTTACTTAAACGAAAACTTACAGATATGGGAATGATAAAAGGTACCGAATTCAAGGTTGAAGGACAGGCCCCGTTGGGAGATCCTATTAGAATAAATTTAAGAGGATATAACTTGGCTATTAGGAAGAGTGATGCAAAAAATATTCTCGTAGAGCGAATATAATACGAATTAAACAGGGGAAACCCTGAAAATTTTCGCCAGATAAATGATAATTATTATCAATACAATATGAGTGATAGGACTATTTATTCAATTAATTATTTAGCTCAAATCGATGTAACATATATAGAAAGGGTGGGAGAATTGAGCAAGGATTATACAATTGCTTTAGTAGGTAATCCTAACTGTGGTAAGACGAGCTTATTTAATATGCTGACAGGCTCCAAGCAACATGTTGGGAACTGGCCTGGAGTGACAGTTGAGAGAAAAGAAGGTAGTACAAGCTATCACGGTAAAAATATTAAGGTTATTGATTTGCCTGGAACTTATACTTTCTCTGCTTGCTCTGAAGATGAGATAATTGCAGTGAATTATATATTGAAAGAAAAACCTGATGCTGTCATCAATGTGATAGACTCAGGGAATCTAGAACGTAATCTTTATCTTACCCTTCAACTCTTAGAAATGAATTCAAGGGTTGTTATCGCTTTAAACATGGCTGATGAAGCCGAGAAAAGGAAAATATTTATTGATAAAGAGAAGTTGTCAGAGGCTTTATCCACTCCTGTTGTGCCTACTATAGCCACAAAAAACAGTGGTATTCAGGATCTGTTAACTATGTCAATTAATTATGAACACAGCGCTGGAGGTCTTTTAAAGCTTGATTACGGCCAAGTGGTAAAGGGAGAATCATCTAAGATAGTTCAGGTCCTTCTGGATAAAGGGCTAGCCGCAACCGAGACTGCTAACCTTGTAGCTATAAAACTATTAGAAGGAGACCAATACTTTATTGATAGTGTAAAGTTGAAAGAAAATCCGGATTTAAATGATATGGTTAAAGCAGGAAGGCAAAGAATTTCTGATGAAACCGGTTTTGATCCAGAGATTTATTTGGCTGATAAAAGATATGAATTCATCGTTCATCTGATTGAGGAATGTGTTCATAAAGATAATACGAATACTGATGATCTGACGGAAAAGATTGATAAAATAGTAACCAATAAATGGCTTGGACTACCTTTATTCTTTGCCATTATGTTCTTGTTATATCAGATAACCATGGGTTTTGGTAACGATTTTCTTGGGGGTTATGTAGACTCAGGGTTTGTCGCTCTTGGAGAGTATCTTTCAAGAGTTATGGTTAATTCTCCTGAACTACTGAGATCGTTTGTTATCGATGCCATGATTGGCGGTGTCGGTTCAGTCCTGGTGTTTGTACCGTTGATGTTGACGATGTATTTTATGATTTCCTTTCTTGAAGATAGTGGATATATGGCTAGAGCGGCATATGTGATGGACAAATTAATGAATGCTGTTGGTCTTCACGGCAAAACGGCTGTCTCCATGATTATCAGTAGTGGTTGTAATGTGACAGGAATAATGTCTACAAGAACTTTAGATACCAAAAAAGATAGAATGATAGGTATTCTGATCAGTCCATTTGTCTCCTGTAGTGCGAGGCTTCCAGTTTATGCCTTGTTTTCCGGGGTGTTTTTTGGGGATCAGCAGTTTGGCATTCTGACGGTTTCAGGAATCGTATTTTTCTCTCTTTATCTGCTTGGAATTATCGTAGCTGTTATCGCCGGCAAGGTCCTCAGCAAAACTCTTTTCAAAGGTGAGAAATCCTATTTCATCATGGAACTTCCACCTTACCGAATCCCGACTTTGAAGAGTACTCTTATTCATATGTGGGAAAAGACAGAATCCTTTATTAGAAAAGCAGGTACAATTATCTTCGGGCTCGTAGTTATTATCTGGTTACTATCTATTATGCCTATGGGTGTAGAGCCTGGAAGTGCTGACAGTATATTGGGAAAGATTGGGTCTATTATGGCCCCCCTCTTGCGGCCAGCTGGATTTGGTTCATGGGAAGCGGCTGTAGCTCTTATAGTAGGGGTCGGGGCCAAGGAAGCAATCGTGGCTACGTTCGGAATGGTCTATGGTGCAGGAGAAGAAGTGCAGCTAGCCTCTGCGATTCAGATGTATTTTACTCCCTTAACAGCCTACGCCTTTATGGTGATGACCCTTTTATATGCTCCATGCGCTGCTTCTCTGGGAGTGATTAGGAGAGAGACCAATTCTACTAAATGGGCGTTATTTGCTTTATTCTACTCGTTGTTAATAGGTTGGACAGCAGCGGTATTGGTTTACCAGGCAGGTCGCCTATTCGGTTTTCAGTAAGGGTAAGGAGAAAGAAAAATGCTTATAAATATTCTGAAAGAGATTGCTCAAAGCAATACCCATTCTTATGATTCATTAGCCAAAACCCTGAATTTGGATCCGGGAATGGTCAAGCAGATGTTCCACAATCTTTTGAAGTTAGGGTATATTATTACGGATGATCCGGCATGTGGTGACAATCAATGTGATAAGTGTCCTGTCCGTTGCAATAAAAGTAAAGATAATAAGAACAAAGTGATAATCACAAGATGGAAACTTACGGAAAAAGGAAAAAAGGCTTTAGAGGATCACAAAACAATGTAATAGGTCAATAATAATTCTGCCTGTAACCTGTTAAAGAGAATTTAATGCTTTAACAGATTACAGGCCTTTTTGATTAACAAGATTCTTGATTATCCACTTACAGGATTCTATTCTCTATACATATACTCTCTGGTCCATGGCAGTTCATTGGTTAGACCTTTAGTGAAGAGAAACTGATATATATCTATCTTCCCGCAATTAAAGGATGCGGCTGAAGCGTTCAGGTATAAACGCCACATTCTGATGAAAGTCTCATCTTTGATTTTGCTTATCTCGGATAAAACATCTTCAAAGTTACTTGACCAATGTTCCACCGTTTTCGCGTAATGTCTTCTGAGACTTTCTGCGTCTATGAGATAGAATCCGATGTCCGATAGGTGAAGGAGTAGCTCTTGTACTGTAGGTATATATCCTCCAGGGAAAATATACTTGTTAAGCCAAGTATTCATTTCCTTCTCTTGGAGACGGGTTATACAATGAAGGATAGATACTCCACCTGACTTCAAAAGTCTGTTCACTGCATTAAAATAGTCTGAAAGACATTCTTTTCCTACATGTTCTAACATGCCGACGCTAACGATTCTGTCAAACTTCATGCTTTTTAACTCCCGATAATCAGCAAGCTGGACATCGACTAGATCGTTCAAATTCTGAGTCTCAATTCTTTCTTTGACTTTAGCCAGTTGTTCCGAACTCAGAGTTATGCCTAGGGCCTTTACTTTATATTCCTTAGCGGCTGTGATGACTAGATCTCCCCATCCGCACCCTATGTCAAGCAAGGTTTGGCCTTCCTTAATACACAGTTTTTTCAGGATATGCTCGACCTTATTCTTCTGGGCTTGTGCTAAAGAATCGGCAGGTGACTTGAAGTAGCCGCAGGAGTATGTCATGGTTTCATCTAACCATAGTTGATAAAAATCATTGCCAACGTCATAATGATGGCAAACATTATTTTTACTGCTTTTTATAGTGTTGGCGAGGGTCTTTCTTAACTTCAGATATCGATTGCTGCTGTTCAAAAAACTAGCATTATTGTTATACAAGGATTCTAACGTCTGCTGCAGGCTTCCTTCTATATCAATTTTTTTTGTCATATACCCCTCTCCCAAAGCCAAGAAGGGATCTTTAATAAGGTCTTTGCTTAGAATCGGTGTATTAAAAACTATTCTGAATTTAGGCTTTTCCTCCCCGTAGGATATGATTTCTCCATCCCAGAATCTTACCTCAAAAGCATCAGAAAAAGAATTATTCAAGATAATTTTATGAAGTGCTTTTTTCGCATCCACAGCTTCTCTCCTCCTTACTCTTTCCTTACAACTATACGGAAAAAATTGGTCTGAAGTTAAACTAAGACAGCAAGATTATACATATACTTCTTTATTTTCCATATAAATCCTTCTGAGGTAGCTTATTAATATTTAGGGCAAAGGGTGTACAAGTTTATACTTTTCAGTAAAATTCTTAAAAACTGATGCAACCTTATTAGCGATATAATCGTCTAAATTGCAGGGAAGGGGGTTAACCGTTGGAAGACCGTAGTTGGGAAAAAGTCGATGATTGGATGAGGCTGTATGGCGACAGAATAATGAGAGCAGTCTACCTTATTGTTGACGACTATCATCTGGCGGAAGAGATAACCCAGGAAGTATTTGTGAAATCGTACCACAGCCTACAGAATTTTCGTGGGGAGGCTTCACCTTATACCTGGCTTTATAGGATAGCTATCAACTTAAGCAGGGATTATCTAAAAAGGAAAAGCAAGGTTAAATTCTTACCCTTGCTTGCTGAAGAACAGCACTCAGATAATTTGGCTGAATCATTGGAAGATAAAATCGCTAGGCTGACGACAGGAAAGCGGATAAGAGATTGTATAAACAAGTTGCCGCTTATCTACCGGGAGGTTATCATCCTCTACTACTTCGAAGATATGAAGCTGTCTAATATAGCACAGATATTAAAACAGTCGGAAGGTACAATTAAAAGCAAACTTTCCAGGGGAAGGGAATTTCTGGAGAATACGATGAGAAAGGAGGGTCTGGTAAATGAAGAAGAATGAGGATTTTAAAGATTGGCTAAGGGAAAATCTCCAAGAAGAGACCAAAGAGATTTATTTCTCAGAGGAAGCAAGGAACAAGGTCAGAGAATCTATGCACATGAGCAGTAAGCCTGTGACAGCTTCTCCAAGATGGTGGAACAAAAGGGTATCTTTACCTCGGGCAGTAGTTTCGTTCTGTCTGGCAGGTCTGCTCTTGCTCACTGCAGTTTATACCAGAACCTTTTTCTATGTTTCACCTCAGGAGATTGCCAGGCTGGAAGCCCAACCAATAATCTTTCTTCATAACGGTAATATTCCATTTGGTGCTTTACAGCATCAGGTCACTGCTTCCTTGGAAAAGGATAAAGGGGTTGGCAAACCATGAAAAAAATAAATTTAAGAATCAGGACAGTTATCATCCTGGCTGCTGCTATTAGTATTTTGGTGGGAATAGGTTATTCTAAGACACCATCACTTATGGCTTCCAACATTGAGAGTCAGGAGAAAGCTGAAAATAAGGAAGCTTCTATAATAATGAAAGAAAGGCTCATTAACTATTTCCCGGGTTCTGAAGAAGCTAGGTGGGAAGTGTTCTCCCTGGCTGACAGCCTGCTCCAACAGGAAGAAAGAATTATGATTGGCCCTAATTTTGTTGGCGGTGGGCGTGGGGATCAGGTTAACATTGGGGCCGAAAAAGTAATTTCTTATCTGCAAAAGGTTGCCAAAGCTCAAGATGAGGTTATGTGGAGGTATATGAGCTATCAGAAAATAGGGCAGATATACCAAATTCAGAGTGATTATGATGAGGCAGTTAAATATTATGAGATTGCTGCTCGAGGTTTTGCTGAGGGGGATAAAGCTTTCAAAGTAGCTGAAGTGAACGGCAGTCTGGTCGAGATATATATGGAATTGGGAGATATGGATAAAGCCCTTGCCTTAGTAGAATATAATTTGGAAAGTTACCCTGAACAAGAGCAAGCTCGGTTCCTTGTTCTGAAAGGAGATATATATTTTCAACTTGGAGAGTTCACTAAAGCGGAAGCCGTTTACAAACAGGCTATGCAGCAAGCGGAAAAAGACTGGGAAAGATTTTTGGATCATAGTAAGCAAAACGATTTGAAGGAATCTAACATTAATGCTACTCTTCAAGACCAGCCACCATATAAACACAGTAAATCACGACTGGAACTATTGCAGACTATGGAGAGTGGCGGGTTTCCGAAAAACAACGGATATCAGGATAAGGGAAATATAATAGGAAAGATACTTGTAGGCAATGCTCCTTTGCCCAATGTTCTAGTCTATTTAATCAATGAGCAAGAGTACGATGGGAGGATGAGTCACCTGGAAGGGGCTGCTAGTTATGCCCCAGTCAAGACAGATGGTCTTGGGAGTTTTGAATTTAGCGGGATAGTACCGGGAAGATATTTCGTAGTACTCGGAGTATTACCTTCAGATTTGGAAGGACTCGGACGGTTTAAAGGACTTGATACATTTACTGTTCAAGAAGGTGAGACAGAGAACTTGGAATATGCTTTCCAGCCAAGAGTTATAGTTAATCACCCTGCGGGACAGCAATTCTTTACTGAAGGTGAAGAGTTGCCAATAAGTTGGAATGGAGCTCCGGGAGCTAAGTCCTATAATCTTCATATTACTTTAAAGCTAGAGAATGGTTATGCTTCCAGAGTCTATCTTCAGAACCTCAAGGATACTTCTTACGTCTTTGAGCCCGAAGGCCTTCAAGCAAGAGGGATGAATTTCATTACCTGGGCAAACGATATCCTTGGGCCTTCAGCTATCCTTGGGAGTTTCTATCCGGGAGCAGAGATATTCTTCGTGGTAGAAGCATTAGATGAAAGTGGTAAATCGATTTCCGATAGTGAAGGATACGTCTTGCAGTTGAATGCCAACTATCCTTCGGTTCAAATCGAAGAGACGTCTTTCTTTTCCCAAGGAGATAAATTAGTACTCGAAAAGAAGTATTCCGAAGCGGAGCAAGCCTATCTGCAAGAATTAAAGGAAAAACCAGATAATCCGTATGTCCTGCTCTCCCTTGCCAGAATTTACAATTATGGCTGGGGTGAAGGAACTTCTAACCCGCAGAAAGCACTCCAATACTATATTCGGCTTCTAGGGATTACCAAAGAGAAGTTTATTATTGAGGAAGCTGCCAGTGCGGGTATTCAAGCCCAAGATTATGAGCTTGCCCTGGAATTCTTTGAAGGGATAGAGGAATATTTTGAGGAGAATAGTTTTTGGTATCACCTTATGGGAGAATTATATTTTAAAACAGGTGATCCAGAAAAAGCTTTAAGGTATTACCAGAACTATTTAAAAGGGCAGAAAGAATTTAGAGATTTGGGGCCTGTAGTAGCCTTACTTTATCTGGATAGATTTGAGGAAGCTATAAAACTGCTCGAAGGAAAGGAGTATTCACAGCTCCTAAGATATAGCTCTACGGGAGAAACGCAAATTCCGGCTGATATTCCAACCTTGATTTATAGTCTAGAGAAATACTCTTCTGGAATTAAAAGCGATCTGCAAAAAGAAGATTTCCGTAAGTACCTGATGGAGATAATGAGCATAGATAGAAAAGGTCGCTTAGAACAGGTTCAAGCTTTCCAAGCTAAACTTAAAACTTTAGGGGAAGAAGATGTTCTTGTTAAAGCTTTGCAGGAGATTGCTAGGGATAGAATGTAATTGCACTAAACTATATTTATAAAAAGGAAAAGCTAGGGCTTTTCCTTTTTGGTTTACAAATGCTATTGGCTTTATGATAAGATAAATATAAGATAAAAAGTCAGTTAACTAAATTGGATGGAGAGATTAGATGATTAGAATCATTTATGCTGTTCCGGAAAACCACGAAACTGTTCACCGAATTGTTCAGACTAAAGCAAATAAGGATGTAATATTTGATTTAGTTGAGAAAGTAGATATTCAGGGACTTCTTGGGTCTGACTTTGAAAATAATATTATTATCGCCCGTGGTATCAGCTATACAACACTAAGTAAGAAACTTAAATATGCTCGTGCTATTGAGTTAGCTATGACGGGTTATGATATCATGCGCGGGATAGAAGAGTGTAAAGAAAAGTATAAAGCAAAGAAAATTGCTGTAATGCTGTCAGAGAGTATTGTGGTAGAAAAAGAGTTTATCGAAAAAACAATGGATGTAAAACTAGAGGTAGTTGGTGTAAAAGATCATGCCCATGTTGCAGAAGTTATTAATATAGCAAAAAGAATGGAAGTAGATGCTATCTTAGGAGGGTTGACGGTATTTCGTCAGTCTAACCAAGAAGGCATTAACTGTGTAAAGATAACGGTAGGCTATGAGTCGCATAAGATAGCTATTTTTGAAGCATTTAGCGTCGCCAATGCTATTATTGAAGAACGCAAAAAAGGCGAGCTATTTAAAATTATTCTGGAAAATACGAACGACGGTATACTTGCAGTAGATAGTATCGGGGTCATTACAGCTTATAATCAGGCTGTGTTTAAGATCCTTAACGTTCCGCCTAAAACAATTTTAATAGGCAATAATTTATTTTCTGTTTTTCCAGAGTTGAATGAAGTCCATTTATTATCCAGTGAAGATAAAGAAGTTAATCTATTAAAAAATATTAATAATAAAATGATGGTGATTAATACAAAGCCCATCAAGGTTAATAACAAGATTCTTGGAACAGTTCTGCTAATTCAAAATGTAGATAGGCTACAAAAAAATGAGATTGAGATCCGGCAAAAACTATCTAAAAAAGGGCTTCTAGCGAAATACGATTTTGAAGATATAATTGGTAACAGCGACCAAATTAAGAAAACAATAGTGATTGCTCAGAAATATGCTTCTGCCAACGCTAACGTTCTTATTATCGGTGAAACAGGTACAGGGAAAGAACTATTTGCTCAAAGTATTCATAAAAAAAGCAGACGTCAGAATCAACCTTTCGTAGCTATTAATTGTGCAGCCTTACCTGAACAATTGTTGGAAAGTGAACTTTTTGGTTATGTAGAAGGAGCGTTTACTGGAGCGACTAAAGGGGGCAAAGTCGGGCTTTTTGAGATGGCCCATCGGGGGACTCTTTTCCTAGATGAAATTGCCGAGCTTCCGCTTGGTCTTCAAGCCAAGCTCTTGCGGGTGCTTCAAGAACAAGAAATAAGAAAACTAGGAGACGATAAGATCATTCCGGTTGATGTGAGAATAATTGCTGCCTCCAACGTGGATCTTCAGCAAAAAGTTGAGGATAATAAGTTTCGACAAGACCTTTTATATCGTTTGGATATTTTAAGACTCCATATCCCGCCTCTTCGGTATCGTAAAAATGATATTAAAGAAATCACCAAATTTTTTCTTTCTGAGTTTGAAGACAAAGATCATATCCATATTGATATGACCGATGAAGCGATTATAGAGCTTATTAAGCATGATTGGCCTGGCAATATAAGGGAGCTAAGAAATATTTGCGAGAGACTGATTGTACTGTCTATGGATGGCCAGATAACTGGCCAGGAAGTTAAGGAGATATTTCAAATTCTACCCCCTAATCAAAAAAAACTGTCTGGTAACATTTACGAAGATGAAAAAAACATAAAAAAGATGACACAGAAAGAAAAAGCTGAAATGCTGGGAGTTAGTCGTACCACCCTATGGAGGAAATCAAAACAAAAATAAGAATAGCTAGAATTGGTTAATAAAAACAAACGTGTGGTTAGCACGTTTGTTTTATATTTAATTATTATTTAGACATTATTTAGTCATAGATACAAAATCTATAAAGTTCTTGACGAAAGGTATTTTATAGGACTCATTGTTGCAAATCATCCACGTATTTCGAGTAAAAGCTTTGTTGTCTTTTGTGTACATAGGTAGTTTATATAAATCAACAGTATCCTCAATGAATTCCGGTACCAGGAAAATACCATATCCCATCCCATTGGCAATCATCTCGCGACAAGTGTCGCCGTGATTTACGACCAATCCCTTGCGTGGTAACACTGTGAAGTGCTCAACCCACCACGAATCTAATAACTTAACTGTCAAAGGATCTAGTTCATATTCAATACGTGGGATATTTGGTAAATCATCGAGGACGATTTTTCTTTTGGAAACGATATATCCTGGATCAACTGAAATCAGGTGTTTTACTCCTTGAAAATCGTGATCACCTCTAATAAATCCGATGTAAAGCTCATTAAGATTAACTTTTCTTAAAACGTCGCTGCTTAAACCACTTACAATCTCAAATTGATTGTTAGGATACATCGTTTTATATTGATTTAACAGAGATGGAAGTTGGAAACGGCCATATGAATTGGTGACACCAATTTTTAAAGTTCCTTTATTACCGTCGTTCATTTCCATAACCTGCTGGTGAATTTCTTTGAACTGCCTTAGCATTTCTCCGGCTTTTCTGGCTAAATATTCTCCCTGTGGAGTAAGGGCAATACCCCTTGAATTACGGATAGCAATTGTTGTGTCGAATTCGTCTTCAATTTGTCGTAGCCGTTTGGTCAGGCTGGGTTGTGTCATATACAATTGTTCGGCAGCCTTAGTGATATTTGGTTCATGGTACAGGGTATTGAGAATTGCCCAATCACTTTCTTTCATGGAAAAAACCCCTTTGACATGATAACAATATTTGATATTCACTTGATTCCTTCAAGTATACTATGAAATTTAGGAATGGTTTCTTATCAGATAAAGCTATTATACATATAAGTGCGGTGGCAATACAATAGAGATACGCGTGACGGTTTTAAATCCGTGGCACTTACGGGCAACACGTTATACAAAAATAAAGGGGATTAAGTTTATGTTCTATCATCATCTTTTTGAGAAGTTTGCAAGACAAAGCCATGTGAAAGCTGCACTAATTGGAGGAGGAAATTATGGCACAGCAATCGTGACACAGTCCTTATATAACCAATTCCTTACTATCAATGTTGTTGCGGATACTAACATTGAGAATGCAAGAAGAGCCTATAAAGAAGCCAATTTCCCTGATGAGGTAATTTGCATATGTAATACTGTGTCAGAAGCTGAAGCGGCAATTGAACAGGGCAAATATGTTATTACCAGTGAGCCGGATATTATCTTTAATCTGGATATAGATGTTGTAGCTGAGGCAACAGGAAATCCTGAAGCAGGTGCCTATCATGCAAAATTAGCTCTTGAAAACATGAAACATATCGTAATGATTACGAAAGAAACCGACTCTGTGGTTGGTCCTATCTTGCATCAGATGTTTAAACAGAAGGGTTTGGTTTATACTCCTGTGGACGGCGACCAGCCTGCGATATTAATGCAGTTGGTAGAATGGGCGCGTCTTATCGGTCTGGAGGTTATTAGTGCAGGAAAATCACGCGATGGGGAATACATCTATGATGAAAAAGCTAGAACCATAACGTATCTAGCAGATGAAAAAAAGGGGATTCCAGAACCTATCGTTGTGACAATTTCTCCAGAAGATGCCGAATATCTTGAGTTCATCCCTGAGGGCAAAGCTAAGGAGTATTTAGAAAAAAGAGGAGAAATTTTGAGTGGTCTTCCGCAGGCTGCAGGATTTGACTATTGTGAGATTGTGATGATGGCAAACGCGACAGGGCTTCATCCAGATTTAGAGGAGCTTCATCAAGGAATTTTAAGGGTGAATGAAGTCCCCGTTGCTTATTGCAGTCAAAAAAATGGCGGTGTGTTTAGTGAGGAGGGTAGGATTGATATCATTACCTGTTTACGCAGTAAAGCAGAAGCCAGCATGGGCGGAGGGGTTTATCTTGTCGTTAGAAGCAATAATGATTACTCCCAGAACATCTTAACTACAAAAGGTCTGATTGGAAACTATGATAATTCAGCTGCTGTGATTTGTCATCCATATCATCTATGTGGAGTGGAGTCGTCTACAACCCTGATGAGTGCAGTTATGCTTGGGGTGGATACCGGATCTAAAGAATACATTCATCGCTTCGATCTTGCACGAAGAACGGTTAGGGATTTACCCGCTGGAACTACCTGTGGCAACGACCGAGATCCGAATATGACGTCGTTTATTACTCCGGCAGTGGGAAGAGGCAGAAATAACCCTATCCCTGCACATATGCTCACTGGGAACAAACTGAAAGTTGATGTCAAGGCCGGAAGTATTATCACTTATGATATGGTGCAAGAACCAGCGCATTCTGTTCTATGGGAGATAAGGAAGAAACAGGAGGAATTCTTTCTCAAATGAAAACCATGAAATCTGTCGACAGAAACCCTGTGAAACATATTGAAACATAATTACTGTTTAATACTGTTGCAATGTTTCGTTTATTCTGTTTTTTCATGCTTTTGCTGTTGGGGAAGAGACAGTTTTTGAGAAACGATTCTTAGCAAAAAGAGCTTACTTAACTTTTTTCTATTGCTAAACAGAAAATTCATAGATAATATTTGAAGATTTATACTTATTTGGCATGAATATTGCTCTTATAAAGCAAGTAATAAGGAAAATATCTGCTTATGACGGAGGTAAAGATGTTGAAAAATTATTCGCATAATAAACCGGTAATTGGTGTTACTTTAGGTGATGCAGCAGGGATAGGGTCAGAAATTGTTGCCAAGGCCGCATCCAGTGGGGTATTACAAGAATACGCTCAGGCGATCATTGTTGGTGACGAACGCCTTTTGAAAAGAGGAATGAGAATAGCTAAGGTATCTTTTGAGTATCAAGTTGCTTCAAGTATAGAAGAAGCTGTAAAGCTAGAGGGATTAGTCCTTCTAGACACTAAGAGTATCGATGCTGATAGCGTCGAACTTGCGGAGATAAACCCGATATGCGGAAAGGATGCAGCAACCAATATCGGATTGTGCGTGGAGTATTGTAAGCAGGGATTCATGGACGGGATATGTTTTGGACCTAATAATAAAAAGGCTATGAAGTTAGCAGGCTTCACCTTAAACGGCGCAATTGATCTTCTTTCAAATTTCTTCGGATATAACGGTTATCGGGGAGAACTTAATGTTTTAGATCATGTTTATTGGACTTCTAGGATAACAAGCCATATTCCCTTAAAAGATGTAAGTGAGCATCTTAGCATGGACAGTATATTGAACTGTATTAATCTTGCTCATAAAACGCTTAAGAGAGCAGGGGTTAACAATCCGCGTATTGCAGTTGCGGCTTTGAATCCTCATGGAGGAGAGGGCGGAACTTGTGGGATGGAAGAGATAGAAACCATTGAACCAGCAATCGAACAGTCTAAATTTAACGGTATTAATGCTCAAGGTCCCTTCCCGGCGGATACGCTCTTCATTAAATTGTTTAATGGGGAATTTGATGTTGCAGTTACAATGTTTCATGATCAAGGTCAAATTGCCATGAAATTGAAAGGCTTCGATAACGGGGTAACGGTTATGGCTGGTTTACCCTATCCTGTGACTACATGTTCTCATGGGACAGCATATGATGTTGCCGGTAAAGGAATTGCCAATTCTGGTGCCTGGGAAAACGCCTACATCTTAGCTGCGAAAATGGCTAATGTAGATAGAGCTAGTTTAGTCTAAAGGACATTAAGGATGTCCTTAGACAACTAATTTAAGATAGAGACGACTAAAATAAAGGCTATTTCATTTTTGAAGAGGGGGATATATTTTGAAAATCGCCTATACAATCGGAACGCCGGAGACAAATGGACCTATGTTTGCCTACCAAGGTGACCTGGGTAAGATTCTGGAGGAACTAAAAAGCATCGGATATGATGGAATCGAACCATTCGTACGTAACCCAAAAGATATGGACATAGGGAATTTTGTCAAGTTAGTTGAGAAATCGGGACTAGAGGTAGCGGCCGTCGGGACCGCTCCTATTATAGAAGATAAACTCACTCTTACGGATAATTCAGCTGAAGTACGTAAAGCGGCAATTGCAAGAGTTAAAGATATTGTTGATTTCGCTTCTGTATTTGGTGCCAAAGTTAATATTGGAAAGTCTCGCGGTGTTTTTCCAGAAGATAAGAAAGATGAAGCTTGGAAGTGGTTGCAGCAAGGAATGGAAGATATTTGTGAGTATGCAGGACAGAAAGGACTATCCGTTGCTATAGAACCGCAGAACAAGAAGAATATTAATAACCTAAATACTACCCAGGAAGGGCTAAGTTGGATTGAAAATACTGGTATTAACAACTTGTTTATCTTATTAGATACCTATCACATGTGTGTAGAGGATATATCTATTGTTGCCAGCCTCGTCGAGGCCAACACCAAGAATTGCCATATGCATATAGCGGATAGCAACCGTGGTATCCCAGGACAAGGGAGTATTGATTTCGTTGAGGTATTAATGATACTCAAAGCTTTAAAATATGATGGCTATCTATCGCTTGAGATTGCCCAGCTCCCAGATCCCTCAAGTGCTGCGCGGCAGTCATGGGAATACCTAAACCGCATTCGCATGCAACTGGATTAAGTGGAAATTAGTTTCATAATTTGTTTAAAAAATAAATATCTATGGTAAACGTTTGAGGAGATGTAGGTTAAATGAAAATTGGTTTCATTGGATTAGGGCAGATGGGCAAGCACATGGCCATGAATATGCTCAAGAGTGATGCTGAGCTTATCGTTAATGATATGAGAACAGATTTATTCCCGGAATTTGAGGAAAAGGGAGCTAAGACAACAACAAGTTTAGTGGAAGTCGCTTCAGCCGATATTATTTTTCTTTGTTTGCCTGATAGCAACATTGTAAAAAATGTAATGTTGGGCTCAAAAGGGATAATCAATTTTCTACGAGAAGGCCAGACTGTGGTTGACTTCAGTACTATTAAATATACGACAACTTTGGAAATTGCCAACTGTCTGCAAGAGAAAGGAGTTAAATTTCTTGATGCTCCCGTTTCAGGAATGGAGAAGCGGGCGATGGAAGGCAGTTTAACTGTGATGTGTGGAGGTCAAGAAGAAGTCTTTAAAGAGATGATGCCATTCTTCGAATGTGTTGGGGATAAGATTCTTTTTATGGGTGACACCGGAAGCGGGCAGCTTACTAAATTAATTAACCAGCTATTGTTTGATATTAACGTAGCGGCCCTGGCAGAAATTCTCCCCATGTCTATGAAGATGGGGCTTGACCCAGAGAAGGTTGGTGAGGTAGTTAACAGTGGAACAGGAAGAAGTTATGCTTCAGAATTCTTCATTCCTCGTATCTTAAAGAATAGTTTTGCAGATGGATATCCTTTGAAGAATGCTTATAAAGACCTTGTTAGTGCAGCAGAGATTGGATCGAATCTTTGTATTCCTATGCCGGTATTAGGTGCTGCCACCAGTACCTATCAGATGGCGTTGCTGAAAGGTCATGGTGATAAAGACAAAGGGAGTATGATCGGAGTCTTTGAAGAATTCTTGGGAGTTCAATACAGGAGTAGATAGAAGCGTGCTAACCCTGCAAAAGAAATACTTCATTTATACTTTAAAACTTAGATAGGGGGAAAAAGCATGAAATTATCTTATACCGTTTGCACACCTGATACGAGCGGAAAGTATCTGGCTTATCGAGGAGAACTTAAGGAGATGTTCGCATCTCTTAAAGATATTGGTTATCAGGGGGTAGAGGCTTTTGTCCGTGACCCTCGAGATATGGATCAGGATGAATTCTGCCGACTGCTGGCGGATTCCGGCTTGGAACTAGCGGCTGTGGGGACTGGACCAATGGCTGCCGAGGATAAAATAACTTTTACTTCCTCTGATGACAAAGTAAGAAACGAATCGATTGAGCGAGCGAAAGCAGCTGTTGATTTTGCTGCCAGACTTGGAGCTCAAGTTAATATAGGCAAATTGCGTGGGGATGTTAATAAGGGAGATTCAGTTTCCGCCAGGGAGTGGAGAGATAAGGCTTTCAAAACAGTATGTGAATACGCTGCTTTAAAGAATACCGTTATCACTTTGGAACCCCAATGCCGGTTCGCTGTAGATAATCTTAACTCTACTCAGGAAGCCTTATCTTGGGTTAAGCGGCAACAACTGTCTAATCTGTTTATCATGATGGATGTTTTTCATATGAACATTGAGGACAAGTCTCAAGCTGCTAGTTTCATTGATGGGAAAGATTATAATATTCATGTTCATTTTGCAGATAACAATCGAGGAATACCCGGAACAGGAAAGATTGATTTTGTTGATGCGATAAGGGTACTAAAGGCTTTGGGTTATAACCGATATATCTCGTTGGAAATTGAGCAGATTCCAGATTGTTATAGGGCTGCCAAGGCAGGGTTTGAATATGTGAATCGGTTAATCAATGAAGAATAAATAAGTAGGGATGTCTCCATTAGAAAAATTTCTGGACAGGAGGGAATACGTTTGAAAGATGATAAGAAAATGTTATGTAACTCTAAAGAGTTGTTTGATGGGATAAAAGGTGCTTACCCCCGTGCTATGTTCAAGTCTGTAGGATATACCAAGAAGGATCTTAGCAAACCAGTCATTGGTGTTGTTGTCTCCTATTCGGAAATGCACCCTGGAAGTTATCCTAATAAAGAATTAGCGCAATTCGTTAAAAGTGGTATTTGGGCAGCGGGTGGAACTCCGGTTGAGTTCTATACCGTGGCTGTATGTGATGCGATTGCTCAGGGTGTAGGAATGCATTATTCTCTGCCCAGCAGGGAAGTTGTGGCTGCCGAGATCGAAGTAATGGTGGGTTCTGGGGGGTTCGATGGACTGGTATTTTTGCCGTCTTGTGATAAGTCCCCGGGAGGAATGCTCATGGCAGCAGCCCGCTTGAATATTCCATCCATTTTCCTGCCCCCCGGTCCAATGCTTTCTCATTTCGATGAAAAGGGAGAGCAGCGGATTATGTCCGATGTCAAAGAGGCCATGGGGGCATTTAAAAAAGGTTTTATTGATGAAGAACTATTTGAATCTATTGAAACGGATACCTGCACTACAGTTGGAGTCTGTGGGATGATGGGGACCGGAAATACTATGGGCTGTCTCATTGAAGCCTTAGGGATGAGTTTACCTGGAACTTCTACTACACCTTCGGTTTACGCCGAGAAGAGGCGGCAAGCGAAAGAAACAGGGGAACGAATTGTTGAGATGGTCAGTGAGAACTTGCTTCCCAAACAGATTATAACTAAAGAAAATATTGAGAATGCCGTGCGCTTTTTGATGGCTGTCGGTGGCTCAACTAACGCTGTTCTGCATTTATCTGCTATTGCTCAAGAAGCTGAAATCGAGTTAACTCTGGATGATATTGACCAAATATCGGAAGCAACCCCTTGTGTAGCTAAATATAAACCATCCAGCAAATATACCTTATGGGACTTTTATGAAGCAGGCGGAGTCGGAGCAATATATGGAATAATTGAACCTTTGATTAACAAAGGCGTATTTACTGTCACCGGCAACGCTATAAGTTCTTATATACGAGAAGTAAGAAAATGGGATACCATCAGGACGCTCGATAATCCCTTGCAGTCCAAAGGTGGAATTGTTGTTCTTAAAGGCAGTCTTGCCCCTGAGGGAGCCGTAATAAAAGTGAGTGGTGTCAAGGAAGCTCCCACCAGACAGGTAGGAGTAGCTAAGACTTTTGAGTCAGAAGAACATTTGATTGATCATATTATGAATAAAGAGATTAAACCTGGAGATGTGTTAGTAATTCGCTATGAAGGACCTGCTGGGGGACCGGGTATGAGAGAGATGTCCATTCCGGCTGCTTTACTCACTGGTATGGGACTGGGTGATAGTGTGGCTATGATTACCGATGGACGTTTTTCAGGTGCCACTAGAGGTTTTTGTATTGGTCATGTCTCACCGGAAGCACATGTTGGAGGACCAATTGCCATTGTTCAAGACGGTGACCTGATAGAAATAGATATCCAAAATAAGAGGTTAGATATCCAATTAAGTGCTGAAGAAATATCTGAACGTTTAGCTAAGCTTTCTCCACGGAAATCTCCCGTAAAGAAAGGCTTCTTAGGAGTGTATAGCCGAAATGTCGGACAGGCTCATAAGGGAGCACTTCTGGAATAAATAGTCAAAAATATACCTTTTGATAGATTGATTTTCCAAATTAAGCACTAGTAAGAAAGGGGGAATGTAAAACAATCTCAGCGAGAGACTCAAATTTCACTATCAAACGGACAGAGTCTCTGAGATACTTAATAAGGGGAGGGATATTGTTTAGTTTCCTTGTTACCATTCCAGAAAAAAACTTAAAAAAATTAAAGGAGTAAAAGAGATGAAAAAAAGTACACGCTGGATAACAATTGTTATGGTCTGTCTATTTGCCCTCACTGCTATGGTAGGTTGCAGTAGCCCGGCCGCAACACCAACAGCACCTGCAGAGCCTGAATCAACTTTCCCTGAGAAGCCTTTTGAGATGATGGTACCTATGGGCGCAGGGGGCGGTAGTGATGTTTTCGTTCGTACCCTTGTAAAAGTTATTGAAGACAATAAGTTTTCTCCACAGCCTATCGTTGTTGTCAATAAGCCTGGTGGTTCAGGATCTATTGGTTGGTCCATCGTAGCTAATGACCATAAAGGAGATCCTTATGAGCTAAGTACTGTTAGCTCCAGTTTCTACACAGGTCCTTTATCTGGAAAATCTCCTGTTTCCTATAAAGATTTTACTCATATTGCAGCATTATGTGTTGACCCTAACCTGATTTTGGTGGCTGCTGATTCTAAGTACCAAACATTAGATGATTTAGTTCAAGATGCTAAAGCTAACGCTGGTAAAGTTAGTGCTGGTGGTTCAAGCGGACTTTCAGTGGATGCTATCATCTTCTATGCCTTTGAAGATCTAGCTGGTATGGATATGAAGTACGTACCTTTTGAAGGTGGCGGAGAAGTTATGACAGCGATTCTTGGACAACATACTTCTTGGGGTATCTTAGGACCAAGTGAAGCTGCTGCTCAATTAGAAGCAGGTAAAGTTAGAGCATTAGCTGTTACTACAGAAGAGCGTTTAGGCGGTGATCTTAAAGATATTCCGACTATGAAGGAACAAGGATATGACATTGTAATGGCTCAAACTCGTGGAATCGTTGCACCTTCTGGCATTTCTGATGATGAGGTTAAGTTCTTAGAAGATATGGTCTTAAAAGCTGCAGCAACTCCAGAATGGAAAAAGTTCGTAGCTGACAACTTTATGGAAGAGACTCTCATGAACGCAGCAGAATTCACTGCAGCAAGTGAAAGAATCAATAACATGTTTGCTAAGTATTTAGACAAAGTAGGACAATAGTTTTCTAATCTTAAGAAAGAGGAGGCACTTTACGTGCTGCCTCCTCTTTCTAACCATAAGTTAGTCTGTTCATGAATACCATATAAAAAAAGTCTTGGTTATCTGATATAAACAATAACGAAGAAGAGAGAGTTCGGAAACTGTCTAACTTGATCTAGGGGGAATTTAAAAAATGTTGATTGACAAGGAAAAATGTAGTGGTTGCGGCAGGTGCTTACCATATTGCCCCTATTATGCGATCAGTATGGTTGATGATGTTGCAGTTATTGATCAAGTTCTCTGTGTTGAATGTGGTAACTGTATTCGGCATAGATTTGCCAAATCAGGTGAGAAGGCTATTTATAGTGCATCATCTGATTCTGTAATCCTTAAAAAACATTATAAAAAAGTGAACAGGTGCCCTAATAACGCAATTTATGAACCATTGGATGAGATTGATGGAACACCGAGAGAAGTACGTCGTTTCTTTAGTAACCCTGCTACCTCCCATAAGCTCACGGGAGTACCGGGCCGAGGAACTGAAGAAGTTAAAACCAATGATGTCACAGGTAGAATTTGTCGAGGTGAAATCGGCATAGCTATAGAAATGGGCCGTCCTTGCCTTGGTACCAACTTTGTTGAAGTTGAAAAAGTGACCATTGCCTTAGCCAAGCTTGGCGTGGAATATGAACATGATAATCCTCTTACCCATTTGATGGAAGATCCAATTAAAGGAACTTTTAAAGAAGAGTACAAACAAGAGAGAGTGATTTCAGCCATTGTTGAATGTCGCACTAAACTGGAAAATATGGAAACAATTTTGGAAGCTATTAAAGAAGTAGCGAATGAGCTAGATACAGTATTTTCTCTTGATCTTATATGCTGTTTCGATGAAGATGGGACGATACCCGTTCTGTCCGGACTTGAAAAATTAGGAATGACCCCCAGAGCGAATGCCAAAGTCAACCTGGGAATGGGCAGACCTTTAGTTATTTCGAGAGAGGCTTAGGGGGTGATTTTATATGACTCATTCATTACATCGTAGAGGAACAGATGAATACCTCGAAAATGATTTTACCTTGCTGGTTACCGCGGCATCCGGGATAAACCATATTGGATCGAAAGAGGGTATGATTAAGATTCTTGAGGCCGTTTGGGAAATAGGACCAACCAATATTGGATCCAATGAAAGAGGAACAATTCTCTCAGGAGTAACTGTGGAGCAAATACGTGAGGGATTTACAAAGGTACCACGTGTCCGCTGTAACTTTGCTACCAAAGAGAAAGCATTTGCTGCTATCAAAAAGATTAAAGAATTAGATACTGGAATGTCAGTGACTCTTTCCGGGCCTACCAAGGAAACTTTTAAAATGTGTAAAGAATATGGTATCAAACCCCATTCGATAAACTTATCTCTGGATGTCTGGGGTAAAAAAGACAAACTTCCTTCCGAAGAGGTTTTAGAATTGGTTACGATGTGTGGTCATGGTTTAGTCGGAAGGCCTTTAATTGAACAAACAATGGAGAAAGTGAAACGAGGGGAACTTTCTCCTCAGCAAGCGACTGTAAATATCGGTCATCTATGTATATGTGGAATTTATAATACGGAGCGGGCTGAAAAATTATTTGAAAAATATGCTCCAAACAAATAGCTATTGTTAAATAACTAAAAAAGGAGGTTATAAATAATGCGGATGGCAAATCGTGTTGCCAGTATCCTGATAATTATATTTGCACTTGTTATCATCCAGCAATCACTGCAATTCGACTATATGGTTGAAGGAACTCCAGGCCCTGGATTTTTGCCCTTTTGGTTAGGTATTTTAATAGGTCTGGTAGCCCTCATTCCATTAATAAAAACGTTTACAGGTTTCGCCAGCAAAATGGCTAATCCATTCAAGCCTGGAGAATTCAATGATTTTTACATCGTTATCGGTAGTGCTATTGTTCTAGTCATAATCACTCCAATAACTGGACTTCTCGTAGCCCTAGGTTTAATGGTAGGTGGTATTGCTAAGCTCATGGGAACTAAGAGTTGGAAAACCATAGTTGGACTAACAGTACTTACGCCAGTTTTCTTATATGGAATTTTTGTCTTTGTGCTTGCGGTTCCATTACCTAAAGGAATTTTTGGATTTTAAGGGGGTGACAAAGTGGAAACAATACAAAATTTACTCTTCGGGCTGTCTGTAGCCAATGATCCCATTAACTTAGTATATTGCCTAGTTGGAGTTATTTTCGGTACGCTCGTCGGGGCACTTCCAGGTCTGGGACCTTCTGCTGGAATCGCCGTCCTCCTACCCTTAACCTTTGGAGCCAATCCGATTTCAGGAATTATTATGCTAGCGGGAATTTACTATGGAGCAATGTACGGAGGATCTATTACATCTATTCTCATTAACACACCTGGTGATTCTGCAGCGGTTATGACCACTCTTGATGGTTACCCTATGGCCAAAAAGGGAAGAGCCGGGCAAGCATTAGGGATGGCGGCTTTTGCTTCCATTATCGGTGGAACTATCAGTGTGATTGCGTTTATGTTTTTAGCCCCCGCTTTAGCAGAATTTGCCATAAGGTTTGGGCCCCCTGAATATTTTGCTCTGATGATCTTAGGTCTTACAACCATTGCTGGGATGACAGGCAAATATCCTTCCAAAGGTTTTCTATCAGCGTTGCTGGGATTGTTCTTTGCTACTATTGGACTGGATTTGGTACAAGGTATTCCTCGCTTTGCTTTTGGTACTTATCATTTATATGAGGGTTTAGATTTCATTCCGGTTGCCATGGGCCTTTTCGGTATTGCTGAGATTCTTACCGCAAGAAGCGATGGTAATGTTATAAAGATCGATAAGAAAGATGTTGCTTGGCGTAAACTTCTTCCATCTAAAGAGGATTGGAAAAATGCCTGGGCACATATTTTAAGGAGTACAGGGATTGGTTTCTTTATCGGGATGCTTCCTGGTGCCGGTGCCACGATTGCTTCCTTTATTACCTATGGAGTAGCGAAGAAGACTTCCAAACGCAGTGAAGAATTCGGGACAGGTGTTATCGAAGGGGTTGCTGCTCCAGAAGCTGCGAACAATTCTGCCTCAATCGGTGCTATGGTGCCTTTACTGACGCTGGGTGTTCCGGGGTCAGGCAGCACGGCCATTATGCTTGGTGCTCTGATGATGTTCGGCTTACGACCAGGACCTTTACTTTTCGATCGCAATCCTGACTTTGTCTGGGGTCTGATTGGTAGTATGTATATCGGTAATGTCTTTCTTTTATTATTAGCAATTCTAGCTGTGCCTTTATTCGTTAAAGTTCTAAATGTTTCAAGACCTGTTTTGAGTGCCACGGTGATGAGCTTCATTCTTATCGGATCTTACAGCCTGAATAACAGTATGTTTGATGTAGGCCTGACAATCGGCTTCGGGGTCTTTGGTTTCTTCATGAAGAAGTTAGAATACCCTGCAGCACCCATGGTCCTAGCCTTAGTTCTGGGGAACATCCTGGAGACTTCCTTGAGACAATCCATTATTATCTCTGGAGGAAATCCGGCAATCTTCTTTACAAGACCAATCTCCGGCACCATCATGGTTATTGCTATCCTAGCCGTCTTATATCCTTTGGTTAAAAAAGGGATTCAGTACTTCTTGAAGAGTAAAACTGCTTAACAGGTTTTTGCATTAGTTTACAGCTTACATGATGAAAGTATTTACACTAGGTTCCAAGGAGGACTAGGCTTGAAAATTAGACAAGAATTGTGTGTTGGGTGTGGTCAATGTCTTCCCTATTGTCCCATGGGGGCGATAGAGAGGGGAAAAGATACTTCCAGAATAAATTGGGATGAATGCGTGGAATGTGGAATCTGTATCCGGCAAAGCAAATGTCCGGTTAAGGCGATTTATGAGCCACCAGAGACCATGGAGTGGCCGCGTTCTGTAAGGAAAGTATTCAGTGACCCTACTTCCAAACATGAGAATACCGGTGTTCGGGGTAGGGGTACTGAGGAAGTAAAAACAAATGATGTGACAGCTCGTTTTAAGCGAGGATTCTTTGGTATCGCCTTAGAGTTTGGACGCCCAGGTGTGGGTACGCGCCTTGGAGATGTAGAAGTGATTACCAAGGCGTTGGCAGAAGAGGGCATCCAGTTTGAAGCAGCGAATCCACTTACTTTTCTCATGGAAGATGCACGTACTGGGATAATAAAAGAAGACGTTAGAAATGAAAAGGTTCTCTCGGCGATTGTAGAATTCGTTATCCCACAAGAGAATCTTGAAGAGATTTGTACTAAGATATTTGAAACAGCCAGTAAAGCCAAGTGTATCTTTTCCTGGGCTTTAATCTCCAGGTTTGAACCTGATGGGACATTACCGGTAGTGGAGAGATTAGAGAAAATAGGCATTAAGCCTTCCAAGAACATGAAAATCAACGTTGGGCTGGGAAGGCCTCTGAAGGAGGAATAGAGATGACACATTCCTTACACCGTATTGGATCGGAAGATACTTTTCAGGATGATTACGTTCTGATTTCCAGACCGGCAATGGGTATAAACCATGTGGGTTGTGCCCCAAGAGTTAAGCGCACCCTGGAGATTATCTTTGAAGAAGGGCCGACTAATCTTGGATCACTAACTACTCAAGAGAACCTGACCATGGGTCTTGATCCTCAAGAACTTATAGCTAAAACAGAAGATAATTCTCCGGTCATGTGTTGTTTCCATGAAAGGGAAAAGGTAGTAAAAGTATTAAAGCGCCTTAAAGAGGAAGAAATAGGACTCTCTGTGATTGTCAGTGGTCCCATTGATAATGTTCAGAGCATTTGCAAAGAAGTGGGATTAAAGCCGCATTCCGCCAATCTTTCTTTGGGATTTCATGGAAGTGCGCGATAATTGTTTGGACTACATTCCCTCCTGAAAAGGAATACCTGGAATCGAGTGGGTGTGTCCATATCCAAATAATAAGGAGGGCTAATTTTGTATAAATTGCAAGGAATATATGCTCCTATACCAGCACCTTTTAAAAATGATGAATTAGCATTTGATAAATTGGCTGAGAATATGGACTTTTGGCTTAGTTCAAAACTAGCGGGAATCGTGGTTTTAGGCTCTAATGGAGAATTTGTGGTCTTGAGTCCAGAAGAAAAAAGGAAATTAATCAGTGCAGTCTGCAAATTATCTGACGGCAAGAAACCTGTTGTGGCCGGAACCGGATGTGAATCGACCAAAGAAACGATTGAATTGACGAAGTATGCTGCTGAAGCGGGAGCTAAGGCTGCCTTAATCTTAAGTCCCAATTATTACAAACGGGCGATGACAGATGCCCTGAATAAAAGTTTTTACTTAGATGTGGCTGATGCCAGCCCCATCCCGCTAATCCTATATAACATGCCAGGAAACTCTACTATTAATCTCTCGTCCAAACTAGTTTCAGAGTTAGCAGAGCATCCCAATATTATGGGAGTAAAAGATTCGGGCGGAAATATTGTCCAGATCGCAGAGATTATCAACAACACTCCTAAAGACTTTGCTGTTTTCGCTGGATCTGCAAGTTTTCTGTATCCCAGTTTAGCTCTCGGAGCTACAGGAGGAACGCTTGCTTTAGCTAACGTACTGCCCAATGAATGTGCAGAAATGCAGGAACTTGTTCTAGCTGGTAAACATGATGAAGCAAAGAACCTCCAGCTTAAATTACTTGATATCAATAATGCAGTAACTGCAAGGTGGGGTGTTCCTGGTTTAAAAGCAGCACTAGAAATGCAAGGGCTGTATGGCGGTGAACCTCGTAAACCGTTATTACCGTTAGGCCAATCAGAAAGAAAACAGCTCGCTGATATTTTGGCTAAAGCGAAGAGTAAATAAAGATAAAAAAAGATTCAGGTGGGGGTAAAACCCCACCTGAAATAAGAATATTGTTTATTTGATCTTGATTATTCAGGAAGAAGGACTATAAAATAATGGATTTTATTACGCAAGTCAGTTTGATTGTTGGTTTGGCAGTGGTAAGTTACTGGGTTTTCACCAAGTTACGGCTGCCTGCTCCATTAATTATGGGTCCGATGGTCTCCATTGGTCTTATCCAGATCCTAGGTGCAGGATTACCTGAACTTCCCATGAGCATAATCAATTGTTTCCAGATCATAATTGGTTTGTCTGTTGGAGCTAAGATCAACCACAAAAATCTTCGGGACATAAGAAGTATTTGGAGATCTTCTCTGGTAATTGCTATCTATACAATGGCTTCAACAGCGGTTATGACCTTTTTAATCAGAAACTTTACAACTGATTTTGCGACGGCTCTTTTTTCAGCAGCTCCCGGTGGAATTACTGAGATGACGGTATTGGCACTTTCTTATGATTCCGAGATAGCCATTGTATCCACTTTTCAGTTTGTACGACTCATTGTAATTGTCAGTGTCATCCCGATAATAGCCAAGATTGTTAAGGGCAAACAAATTTCTTTACAAGAAGAAAGTTCCCAAGTATCAGCAAAAAAACAAGAGTATTCGCTGCGCAGAATCTTAGTCTACGCTATTGGAATCACGGGAGGGATAATTCTTCTGACAGTAGGATTTCCTGGTGGAGGAGTGGTCGGTGCTATGCTAGCCACAGGATTGACAAATATCTTACTGCGTGAGCAATATGTATTCCCTCGTAATGTAATGAGATTTGCTCTTCTTGGAGTAGGAGTCACGATTGGCCTAGAATTCTCGCCCATAATGCTGCAAAAGATTCAGGAGATGATTCTACCAATCATAGGTTTTTCTGTAATTGTGGTTCTTGGTAACCTTTTTGTTGGATGGTTCATTCGTCATATGACGAATTGGGATACCATTACGTGCTTACTGGGATCGGCTCCTGGAGGACTTAGTCAGATGTTGGTTCTCGGGGAAGAAATGGAAGCAGATACCTTGAAAATCAGTATCATGCAATTAGTTAGAGTGTTAACAATTATTCTAAGTATTCCTGTTATTGCAGCCTTATTGGCTTGAATTAGATTCTGACTATCGATTAGAGATAAAAGGAGTGGGTTAAATGGGAGATTCAAAGGTCATTAGAGTCAATGATCTAGAGATATTTATGCGAGAAGCCTTCGTTCTAAGTGGTGTACCAGAGCCTGACGCAGAGATCGTAACGGATAACCTGCTTAAAGCAGAAATGAAAGGAATCTCAAGTCATGGCTTGAGTCGTTTTCCTGTCTATCTCCAGCGGATACAAAAAGGGTTGGTCAATCCTCAACCCCAGATATCCATAAAGAAGGCATTACCGGGAGTACTTGCCGTGGATGGAGATAATGGACTAGGTTCTGTCGTAATGCTCCAGGCGTTGCAGGAAGGGTTTGGGGTAGCAGACGAAATAGGAGTCTGCGTCTTAGGGGTCAAACATAGCAATCACTTTGGTATTTCAACCTATTATTGTGAAAAAGCGGCTGAAGAGGGATACGTTTCCATCCTGCTTTCCAACGGCCCTCCCGCAACCCCACCGTTTGGCGGTAAAGAGCCTTATTTCGGAACAAATCCCATAGCTTTTGGGATGCCAAGAAAAAGTAGACCGCATATTATCGTAGATATGGCTACCAGCGTAGCTGCAAGGGGTAAAATTATCAGGGCGTCTCAAAAGGGTGAGGAGATTCCTGAAGGTTGGGCTTTAGACCAAGAAGGTTATCCTACAACGGATGCCAAAGCTGCCTTAGCAGGAGTTCTCCTTCCTATAGCCGGACCTAAAGGAGCAGCCTTAAGTCTGATGGCTGAACATTTTTCGGGGGTACTTACGGGAGCGGGTTATGGTAAAGGGGTAGCCTGGCAGTATAGTGCCAGTGAAGAACCTGCAAATGTCGGTCATTTTATGGTACTGATTAAAGCTGATAGCTTCCTGGGTGAATCCGAATATGAAGAAAGAACTGAAACTTTCGTGTCCGAAATCAAGAATCTTTCTCGGGCACCAGGATTTGAGGCGATTAAGTTACCTGGTGAAAGGGAATGGGAAAGGGAACAGGCAATCTTTACTCAGGGGATAGCAATGGATTTAGATTTAAGAGAACAGTTTGCTTCCGTTGCCGTTAAGCTTAATCTGAAAACAGAATTATTTGCGGTATAGATTATAGTCATATTACTGCTTGAACTATTGAAGCTAAATCAAACAGATAATATATAGGAGGTACAAGATGAACTGCGAAGCTACAAAATGCCAATGTGGTTGTGATCAAGAAACAGATCAACAAAAGTATGAAAAGATTGCTGAAATCATTGCTAAGTATAAAAATCAAGCAGGCAGCCTTATTCAAGTTCTCCATGCTGCCCAAAATATCTACGGCTACTTACCTCTGGAACTGCAGAGATTCATTGCCGCGGGAATGGATAAACCTCTTGCAGAAGTCTCAGGCGTAATTACCTTCTATTCATTCTTTTCTACTCAACCTAAAGGAAAACATACAATTAGAGTTTGTATGGGGACCGCCTGTTATGTAAGAGGGGGGAAGAAACTGGTTGACCGCTTAGAAGATATTCTAAAGGTTCAAGTAGGTGAGACCACCGAGGATAGGAAGTATACCTTAGATATTGCTCGTTGTATAGGTGCCTGTGGTCTGGCTCCTGCCATGATGATCGATGATGTTGTTTACAAACAGGTTAATCCTGATAAATTAGAAACCATATTAGCTAAGTATTAATTAAGGCAGTTTGGAGGTGAAAATATGCTTACAGCTCAGATAAAAAGTCTTGAAGATTTAGAAACAATTAAAAGAAGTTATCATGAAGAACTTAAAACATTTAAATACCAGATACTTATTTGTGGAGGAATAAAGTGCACTTCATCACAGGGTGATGAAGTGAAAAATACAGTTGCGAAACTGATAAGAGAAAATCATTTGGAAAACCAAGTGGTGATTATAGAGACTGGTTGTATGGGGATATGTGCTCATGGACCGGTGATGGTAATTATGCCGGATGAAATATTATATACCCAACTTAATTCTGAGAAAGTGGCTGAGATATTTCAGGCTCATATCATTGATGGACAAGTGAAAGAAGAGTACACATTCTTCGATCCTGAACTGGATGAGAATATTCCCAAAATAACAGATATTGATTTTTTAAGATATCAAGTGAAGGTCGCTTTGAAGAACTGCGGAATTATTGATTATTCTTCCATAGAGGCTTATATTGCCAAAGACGGCTATTCTGCTGTGGTTAAAGTTCTGAAGAGCATGGATAACCGAGCAGTGATTGAAGAAGTTAAGAAATCTACCTTAAGAGGACGAGGTGATGGCGGTACTCCCATCGGTATTACCTGGGAACAAGCGATGAAGGTAAAGAGTGACCCGAAATATATAGTCTGTGAGACCGGAGATGGAGATTCTAAGATTTCCATTAACAACACCATCCTTGAAGGCGATCCACATAGTGTACTTGAAGGCATGATCCTCGCAGGTTATGGAATAGGGGCCAAAAAGGGTTATATTTATCTTAGTCCTGAGTACGGACTCACCTGTGATAATCTCTCCCTGGCTATCGAAGAAGCAAGGAAATATGGTTTACTAGGGAATAATATTTTGGGAAGCGGTTTCGATTTCGACCTAGAAATCTATCTCCGAGCCGGGAACTTTGTATACGGTGAAGACAGTTCTCTCTTTGTTTCTATAGAAGGAAGACGAGCCGAACCCCAGGATAAGATATCCTCTACACCTGGAATCGGGCTTTTCTCTCAACCAACTATTATCCATAACGCTGAAGCTTTCGCCCGTGTACCATCGATTATAAATAAAGGAGCTAATTGGTATACCCAGTATGGAACAGATACCAATAAAGGAACGATTGTGTTCTCCCTGGCAGGTGATATTGTCCATAAGGGAATTATTGAAGTACCGTTGAACATGAGCCTCGGAGATGTGATATATAAAATTGGCGGAGGTATTCCAGGTGGCAAATCACTCAAAGCAGTTCGCGTAGGAGGTCCTTCCGGACAATTGATACCGAAAAGTTTACTGAATTCTCCTATGAGTTATGATTCTTGGGGGATACTCCAGGAGATAATGAATTCCGGTGAACTGACCGTACTGAATGAGGACAGCTGTATGGTAGAGGCAGCAAGACGGTCGCTGGAATTCAGTCAAAGTCAGTCCTGTGGAAAGTGTACCCCATGTCGGATAGGAACTCAAAGACTCTTAGAAATACTAGAGCGTATTATCAAGGGTGAAGGACAAGTAGGGGATATCGAACTTCTTGAAGAACTAAGTGAATCTATCCAATTATCGGCAATGTGTGGTTTCGGCGAAAATGCTTCCAATCCGATTTTAAGCACGATTCAGTATTTCCGCCAGGAATACGAAGAGCATATTTTCAATAAATACTGCCGTGCCGGAGCTTGTGCTGATTTGGTAGTTTCTCCTTGTGAGAATGCTTGTCCGGCAGGAATTAACGTCCCTGGATATATGGGCTTGATTTCAGTGGGCAAATATATTGATGCCTATCATCTTATTAGAAGGGAAAATCCATTCCCAGCAGTATGTGGTAGAATCTGCACCCGCCCTTGCGAAAGCAAATGCCGCAGAGCCCAACTCGATCAGTCGATTGCCATAGCCGATTTGAAGAGATTTGTCTCTGATTGTGCATTTGAAAATCAGGATAGTCTTCTTCATGAAGAGACTGGCTTACCCCAAAATGGAAAGAGCATAGGGATTATCGGAGCTGGACCTTCAGGACTGACCTGCGGGTATTATTTAGCAAAGTTAGGATACCAGGTTGATGTTTATGAAGCACATGGGTTGGCTGGGGGAGTTTTGGCATTTGGTATTCCAGAATATAGATTACCGAATGATATTCTAAACCGGGAGATTACGCTAATAAAACAGGCCGGTGTCAATATTCATCTTAATACGGAAATCGGCAAACAAATACAATTCTCAGAGTTAAGAAGCAAGCATGATGCTATTTATATAGCCACAGGAAGCCAGGTCGCTAATAAAATAGATGTTCCCGGTGAAGAGCTAGCGGGAGTAATACATGGTCTTGACTTTTTACGGAGCGTAAATCTTGGTCAAGAGGTTCAAGTGGGGAATGTTGTAGCTGTCATTGGTGGAGGAAACACGGCGATGGATGCAGCCAGAACGGCCTTAAGGAAGGGCGCCCAAAAAGTAATGCTTCTTTATAGAAGAACAATAGATGATATGCCTGCAGATATAAGAGAAATCCATGAAGCAATCGAAGAAGGAATAGAAATAATGCCACTGGTAGCCCCAGTGCGTTTCATCGGCCAAGATAAGATAGCCGAAATAGAATGTGTCAAGATGGAGCTGGGATTATTTGATTCAGGCGGAAGAAAAAGACCACAAGCCCAGGTGGGATCTACTTTCCGTCTGCAAGTTGACACAGTGATTCCGGCGGTTAGTCAGTCTACAGAGCTACCGTTTATTGATACTAACGAAGTTAGTACTACAAAATGGGGAACACTCCTTACTAATAAAGATAGTCAGATGACAACTTTAGAAGGCGTTTTTGCTGGCGGGGATGCAGCCAGAGGACCAGATGTAGCGATCCATGCCATTGCTGATGGAAAAAAAGCAGCTGCAGCAATCGACCGTTTTCTGGGAGGTAAAGGAATCCTCCATAAAGGTGAAGCCGTTAATTATCCATTGCCAACGGATAACGATGAGCTGCATGAACATGAAAGATATGAAATGGAAGTTCTTGCTCCAGAAATAAGGAAAAAATCCTTCGCCGAAGTAGGCAGAGGATACCATAAGCTTAAAGCGATTGCCGAATCAATGCGGTGTTTACGCTGTGACAGGAGGTAGGGTGAGAAAATGATAAACTTAACAATTAATAATAAATCGGTTTGCGTTCCTGACTCAACGACCATTCTTGAAGCTGCAAAACAAAATAATATTGACATTCCTCACCTATGTTACTTAGAGGGAGTGCATAAGTTCGGATCGTGCAGATTATGTGTGGTTGAGGTTGAAGGCGTAAAAAATCTGCAAGCTTCCTGTATGGCTGAAGTTAGAGAAGGGATGGTTGTACACACGAATACCGAAAAAGTTCGCAAGGTTAGGAAAAACAACTACGAGCTTCTTCTGTCAAACCATCTCCAAGATTGTCCGAGTTGTGAGACCAACAAGAACTGTGAACTACAGGACATGGGAGTTCGATTAGGGGTTACAGAAGCGCGTTTTGCAGGGAAAACTACGGTGAGCAAAGTAGATATATCACCGTCCATTACCCGGGACATGAATAAATGTATCCTATGCCGCAGGTGTGTTACAGTCTGTAATGATATTCAGAATGTTGGTGTTTTGAGTGCCCATAACAGAGGTTTCTCGACTGTTATCAATACAGCTATGGATTTACCTCTTAATACCGTGGATTGTACCTATTGCGGTCAGTGCACAGTAGTCTGCCCAGTTGGAGCAATTAAAGAGACGGATGAGATTCACAATGTTTGGCAGGCCCTTAGTGATAAGAATAAACGTGTTGTTGTTCAGCTGTCTTCAGCGGTAAGTGTGGCAATAGGGGAAGAGTTTGGCTACGAGCCAGGAACACCACTGGCGGGAGAGTTAGTATCTTGTCTCCGTGAAATGGGTTTTGATGACATCTTTAATACGAATGCTGCTTTTGACTTGACAGTTGTGGAGCAATCCACTGAACTCCTAAATAGGCTAAAGACAACACAAGCCGGTAATGAAGCAAAGTTACCCCTAGTAACAAGTTGTTGTTCCAGCTTTATCAAGTATGTAGAGAATAAGTACCCTGAAGAATTGGATTATATCTCAACAACTAAATCTCCTGATCTTATGCTTGGTGCTTTAGCCAAATCTCATTATACTGAAAAGATGAATATGAACCTTAGTGAAACATATGTTGTATCAGTCATGCCGTGTACGGCCAAAAAGTTTGAGATAACGAGACCGGAAATGCAGAACAATGGACTGCCCAATGTGGACGCTGTTCTAACAACCAGAGAAGTGGCCCGGATGATTAAAGAAGCGGGGATTGATTTAAGAAATCTCAGTAAAAACCAATTCGATCAGCCCTTCAGTCTCTCTTCAGGAGCTGCTGAATTGTTCGGAGTCACTGGTGGAGTCATGCAAGCTACTCTCAGTACCGTATATGAAATGGTTACAGGTCGGGAGCTTCCCTTTAACAAGCTTCAGGTTACTTCTATAGCAGGATTCGATCAGACTATGGACATGGAGTTAAAAATAGAGAATCCTCTTGAAGCTTATCAATACTTGGATGGTGTAACTATTAAGGTTGCAGTTACAAGCGGATTCCGAGGTGCTGAGTTCTTAATGAATCAGATCGTAAAAGGTGAATCCCCCTATCACTTTATTGAAGTAATGGGATGTCCTGGCGGCTGTGTTAATGGTGGAGGACAGCCCCGACCCCTAACCTTAGAAATTCTTCAGAAACGTCTGGAAGCTCTTTATGGGCAAAGTGAAGGTAAAGCAACGAGTAAGCCTAATGATAATGAAGTTATAAGTGCGCTATATAAAGAGTATCTTCAAGAACCATATAGCCCGAGAGCCCAGGAACTACTGCATACTCAACACAGAAAAACTGTATAGTCAAATGAAAACCATGGACGAGTCGTTCGAAGATATAAAGCTAAGACTAAAAGCTCCTATTCAAGTAGTAAGATAAGAAAAGCATAGTGATGGGGCTGGAATAAAAACCAGCCCCATAATCAGAAACATTGTATTTACTTTATATAAGGAGCGGGTGATAAAATGACACAAATAACAAATCAACGAAATACAACAATAAATGAATCTCAAACAAGCAATAGTAGTAAAGATGGTATAACGATAACTGTTTCAGATCCAACTCAGCATAATTGTAAGATAGGTATCCGAGTTAAACCAGCAAAGCTTCCCGAAGATGAAATATTAGAAATAACAACGATGTGCGGGCATGGAATGATATCTCAGTATCTGGCTCGCCAGACTTTATTGGATATGAAAAGAGGAAAGCTCACTTCCCAGGAGGCTGCGGAATTCTTAGCGACTCCTTGTATTTGTGGTGTGTTCAATCCGAAGCGAGCTCAGCGTCTGCTTGAAGAATTGGCAGAATTATGGTGTTTTGACGAGAGTTAGAATGTAATGTCAAGGACTTACTGCACTAGGAAAGGCTTGCGTCATTTCATTCATATCGAAAATCTCAAGATCTTGCGGAAACGCAAAAATATCATCAGAAACCGATCCAGGACCAACTTTTAGGTTTGTAAACTCCATGACAGTTTTTTGACCGTCATGGTCTTCTTCTACCTTGACAACTATTCCATACTCCACACTTATCCATTGCTTAAAGAGGCTTGTCCCGTTGGCAATCTGAATTACCTGACATTCCATCCCATTGACTTTTTCACTTCCTGTTAAGACAAATTCATTTTTATCTAATTGTTTTACATAGTCCATGGGAGTTATATTATCTTGTCCCTGATATTCTTCAACATTCATCTTCATAGCCATTTTTTCTCCCGGCATATAGGAAATGAGTTCCCCTTTTGATAAGTCAAAGATTGATATGAGACGCTGACCGTTAATGGTGGTGTCTATTTTCATCTTAGACCCTTTGAGCCAGGATTTACTTTCTGAAGATAATCCCGCACCGATCATGACGAGTTCATAATACATTTCATCTATTTGACTGCCCTTACTCATCAATTCGATTACGGCCTCTTTCTCATCTAAGACTTGATTATCCGCAGAGGGTTGTTCCGGGGTTGACATAGGAGCCGAAGATGGGATGGGAGTTGGATCAGGTTCCGAGGTGTTAGAATTTTTATCGCCACAACCTGAGAAGATGGTTAAGACTATGATTATAATAGATACTAGAAAAAGGGACTTTAGCTTTATTTGTTGCATTCTTTTACCTCCTAAAATACTTATTAATGGTTCGATATCACGAAATACTGATAATAATTGTATATTTTTTAATTGAAGACAATTATATTATAGTTCGCCAGAAAGAATATTAATTCCTTTGTATAATGAAAAGGGATGATTATTGTTGTAAATAATAGATTTTTATCCATAACATGGTATAATATAAGTCGTTTAGGACAATTAGGTCTTAGATGACGATTATTCAATTATTAATCAATAGTTGGGAGGTTAGTAATAATGAGTCAAAAGGTCGAAACCAGAGAATTTCAAACAGAAATCAAGCAGCTACTAGATATTGTTATTAATTCTCTCTATACCGAAAAGGATATCTTTTTGAGAGAGTTAATATCGAATGCTGCAGATGCCACTGAGAAACTGCGCTATCTTACCCTAAGTGGTGATGAAGTTGCAGATAAGGAACTCCCGTTGGAGATCGAGATTGAAACTGATGCTGAGGCTCATACCCTTACTATCTCGGATAATGGGATAGGGATGACCAGAGAAGATCTGATTGCTAATCTGGGGACTATAGCTCACTCCGGTTCTAAAGAATTCATCAGCCAACTTGCTCAAACCAGCCGGGAGAGTAAAGAATCTTCAGTAGGGGAAACGGCCTTGAGTTTAATTGGCCAGTTCGGCGTAGGTTTCTACTCTGCTTTTATGGTTGCTGAGAAAGTTACGCTCACTACTCGTTCCTATAGAACGGAAGATGAAAGCTATACCTGGACATCAGATGGCAGTGGTAGTTACACCTTGGAAAAAGGTGAAGCAACCGGTGGTCGCGGGACTAAGATAGTCCTTAGCCTTAAACCAGATGCTTATAAATATGCCGAGCCTAATAATATCAATGAGATAATTAAGCAGTATTCCAGCTTTGTTTCTTTCCCTGTGAAGGTTAATGGAGAAAAAGCTAATACAGTAGAGGCTATCTGGGTCAAGAATCCTTCGGAGATAAGTGATCAGGAATATGAAGAGTTCTACAAATATTTGGCCAATGCTTTCGATGAACCCTATTATAAACTTCATTTTTCTTCAGACGCTCCCTTAGATATCAAAGCTTTGCTTTTCGTGCCCAAGGAGAACTTCGAAAGTTTTGGATTTAGTCGAATGGAGCGAGGAGTTAATCTCTTCTGTAAAAAGGTTCTTATTCAAGAGAAGTCGGAGGCTATCGTCCCGGAATGGGCTAGATTTATTCGTGGTGTTATTGATAGTGAGGAGCTTCCTTTGAATATATCCAGAGAAACTCTTCAGGATAGTGCTTTGGTGACCAAGCTTAATCGGGTTGTAACTGGTAGGTTCCTGAAATTCCTGGATGAGCAAGCTAAAAATAATCCTGAAAAGTACAGGGAATTCTGGGAAAAATTCGGCAGCTTCCTGAAAGAAGGAGCAGCTACTGATGTGCTTCATAAAGATGCTTTAGTCAAACTTCTGCGTTTCGAGTCCAACATGACCAAGGATAAGGAACTTATTTCTCTGGAACAGTATGTGGAGCGGATGCAGGAAGAACAAAAAGGGATCTATTATGTAAGCGGTTATAACAGGGAAAGTATCGAATCTGGGCCTTATCTGGAAATCTTCAAGGATAAAGGAATAGAGGTTCTGTATGTTTATGAAACCATAGATGATTATGTTTTAAACTCTCTGCCTGAATTCCAAGGCAAAAAGATTGTAGCTGCTGAACAAGATAGCGAGGATCTTCCTGAAGGGGTCGAACAAAAGGAGTCAGAAGAGGAGATACCTCAGGATGAAGTCGATGGGTTGCTGACATGGTTCAAAGAGACTCTAGGAAATAGGGTCACTGAAGTGCGGGTCTCCAAAAGGTTGGTTGAAAGTCCGGCGGTTGTCTTAAGCTCTTTTGGGACGAACAGTATGGTAAGAATGATGCAGCTCATGAATAAGGATCAGGGCGGTACTCCTCCCGGCATTTTGGAGATTAATAGCAGACATCCAGTTATGAAGGGAATTTATGATTTACAAAAGAATAATGATCCCTTTGCAGCTGCAGCGGCTGAGCAAGTGCTGGAGAATGCTCAAATAGCTGCCGGCCTGCTGGTAGATCCTCGGGGGATGGTTAATAGACTCAATAACATCTTAGAAAGGGCAGTGAGTCACAAGTAGTAATGATATGCTGCCAATGTAGTTTGAGGTAGCATACCTTAAAAATGACCTTAACCCTGTCGTGGGTTTTAGCCATGACAGGGTTAAGTAATAATCAATATTTATGTATCAATGCCTATTATATTTATATTTAATAATCTGATTAAATACCTACATAAATACCCACATGAATACCCGCATGAATATCTGCATGAATGGTATTTGGGGAGGATTTATTATTTTCTAAAGCAAGGGATTCGTAGAATAGATTGTATCTAGGTGGTGATAACTATTTCAATTTTAGTAATTGGTCTATTAGCGGGTTTGGCAACCGGCCTAGGAGCATTAATATCTATTAGTTTAAAGGTGATTTCAGACAAAATACTTTCCGTGTCACTTGGTTTTGCGGCAGGTATTATGATAGGGATATCTACCCTTGGTCTTATACCGGCTAGCTTAGAGATGAGTTCTGCCTATATTACTATAGCCGGATTTATCGTTGGAGCATTATTTCTATTATTGATAGACGTTTTTATGCCTCATGTGCATAAGATGGAGACTGAATCCCAGCAATATGCCAAAATGGGATACTTTATCGCCTTAGGGATCACTTTGCATAATATTCCAGAAGGTATCGCTATCGGTGCTACTTACGAAGTATCGCATATTTTGGGTATTATGACAGCTGTTACCATTGGATTACATAATGTTGCAGAAGGCCTTTGCGTAGCCATGCCTCTTTGCCTGGGGAAAGTCAATAAATTCAGGATTGTACTTATTACTACTATGACAGGACTCTCGACCCTGTTTGGCACTTGGCTGGGGCTAATATTTGGACTGATATCTCCTTTGTTTATCGCTTTCTTCCTGGCTTTCGCAGCCGGAGCTATGATCTACATTACCAGTGATGAGCTCATTCCTAAGAGCCATAAAACTCATAGTGAGTTTGCTAACATAGGAATTGTATCAGGTTTCATATTAGCTTTGTTATTATCTTAGCAAAATACTTATATAATAATAGTAAAGATTCTACGTTCATTATTGAGGCAGCCGATATTTATTTAAATGTCTGTTGCCTCTTTTGATTGGCAAGAATGAACAGTTAACAAGTTAAATATGTTTAAAAAACAATTATATGATATAATTTTCCATAAGATTTAAATAGGTTAAGTAAAGGGATGATTATATGGCAATCGTAGCTGTTAATATGGTGCCTTTGGGTGTTGGGACTAGCGTCAGCAAGTATGTGGCGGCGGCGGAGAAAGTAATTAAAGATAGACCTGGGATAAAAAGACAACTTGGACCGATGTTCACCACCTTGGAAGGTGATCTAGATGAGATAATGCAAGCTATCCGGGAGATGCAAGAAGCTGTTTTTGAAACTGGCGTTGAAAGAGTGGTCACTACGATTAAGATTGATGACAGACGTGATGTGGCGGCAACTATGGATGCTAAGCTTGAGTCGCTTACTTCTAAGTTGGAGAGCATAGAATAGGAATACAATACCTAAAATTGAAACTAAGATAAAGTTGAAAAATTGGAGTGGTAATCTTGAGAGTGAATGTTTTCTATGAAGAACTTAAAAAGAGGATATTAATCCTTGACGGTGCTATGGGAACGATGCTTCAACAGCAGGGACTTGGAACAGAGGATTTCGGTGGTGCTGAATACGAAGGCTGTAATGAAATACTTAATGTTAGCCGACCTGAGGTTGTTAGCAAGATTCATGAGTCTTATCTGGAAGCCGGAGCAGATATCATCGAGACTAATTCCTTCGGAGCTACCAGGACTGTTCTATCAGAATATGATTTAGCAGATAGAGATCTGGAACTAAACAGGGAAGCTGCCAGACTGGCACGGGAGGCTGCAGATAAATGGACTACTACTCTTAAACCACGCTTTGTGGCTGGATCTATGGGACCAACAACTAAGATGTTGTCTCTGATGGGCGGAATCACATTTGAAGGATTAGAAGAAGATTATCGACGTCAAGCTTCCAGTTTAATCGAAGGTGGAGTAGACTTACTGCTGGTAGAGACTTCCCAAGATACCTTGAATGTTAAAGCGGCGGGAACCGGCATCAAGAAGGCTTTCGCTGATCTTGGCCGGGAGGTACCTATCATGCTTTCCTGTACAATCGAGCCATCAGGAACCATGCTGGCAGGTCAGAATATCGAGTCTTTCTATATTTCCATCGAACATCTTGAACCGGTTTCTGTTGGTTTGAACTGTGGAACCGGTGCAGAACTTATGAATGATCATCTTCGAACCCTTGAGGGTATAGCTTCTTGTGCTGTGAGTTGTCACCCTAATGCCGGATTACCTGATGAAGAGGGGCTTTATAAAGAGACACCTGAAGAATTTGCTGGAAAAATGGTTAGATTCGTAGAAAATGATTGGCTAAATATTGCTGGCGGTTGTTGTGGGACTACAGCCGCTCATATTAAAGCTTTAGCTGACGCACTTAAGAATTATCAACCAAGAGCTGTGAAAACTCAGTTACGGAGTGGAGTGTCTGGTATAGAGGCAGTCTGGGTAGAAGACGAGAACCGTCCTCTGTTGGTTGGCGAACGTACCAATGTTATCGGTTCCCGTCTGTTCAGGGACCTAATCGCTGCTGAAGGATTTGAAGAGGGATCGGAGATAGCTCGTAATCAAGCCAAGAAAGGTGCTCAGGTTATAGATATCTGTGTAGCCAACCCTGACAGAGACGAACTCTCCGACATGGTTAGTTTTCTGCCCCATGTAGTCAATAAAGTTAAAGCCCCTTTAATGCTTGATTCCACGGACTCTGCAGTATTGGAGGCCGGTCTTAAACTAACTCAAGGTAAAGCTGTTATTAATTCTATTAATCTGGAAAATGGGTTGGAAAGATTTGAAGAGGTTGTGCCACTTATTAGAAAATATGGTGCGGCAATCGTAGTAGGCGTGATAGATGAACAAGGGATGGCCCTGACCAGGGAACGCAAACTGGCAGTGGCTGAACGTTCATATGATCTTTTGGTCAATAAGTACGGCATTTCCCCTGCAGATATCATCTTTGATCCACTTACATTCCCTGTTGGAACAGGAGACACAAAATATCTCGGCTCAGCGGCGGAGACTATCGAAGGGTTGAAGCTGATTAAAGAAAAGATGCCGGAGTGTAAGACTATCTTGGGAGTAAGTAATGTATCCTTTGGTCTCCCTCCCGCAGGCAGGGAAGTACTGAATGCGGTTTTCGTCTATCTGAATACCCTAGCAGGATTAGATTATGCCATAGTTAATGCGGAAAAGCTTCAACGTTATCCATCTATTCCACAAGCAGAGAAAAAACTGGCTCAAGATTTGCTCCTTAACACAAACGACCAGACCCTAAGAGAATTCACAGACTTCTATAGAGAGAAGAAAGTATCGCAAACACAAGATTCAACCACTCTCTCCCTGGAAGAACGCTTGGCAGGATATATAGTGGATGGTTCTAAAGATGGTCTGGAAAAAGATATGCAGGAGGCATTACAAAAGTATGCACCGCTGGATATTATCAATGGACCGTTGATGAAAGGGATGGAGGAAGTAGGTAGACTGTTTAATGAAAATCAATTAATCGTAGCTGAAGTACTTCAAAGTGCTGAAGTCATGAAAGCTGCGGTGACTCTTCTGGAACCCCATCTCGAGAGAGCAGAAGAAGCAGTTAAAGGCAAGATTCTTCTGGCCACGGTCAAAGGTGATGTCCATGATATCGGTAAGAATCTGGTAGAGATTATTCTTACCAATAATGGCTACAAGGTAGTTAATCTTGGCGTTAAAGTAGGGTCTGAACAGCTGATAGCAGCAAGCAGGAAGGAGAACCCCGATGCTATCGGCTTATCTGGACTTCTGGTCAAATCAGTTCAACAGATGCTGCTAACGGCACAGGATCTCAGAGCAGAAAATATTGATATACCTCTTATTCTAGGGGGAGCAGCTTTAACACGTAAATATACGGAAGAAAAAATTGCCCCAGTCTATAGGGGAGAAGTTCTTTATGCCCGGGATGCAATGGATAGTCTCAAACTGTTAAGTGATGTTATAAAGAATACGCCTTCCTCGACAATGTCTTCTAGCAGCACTTCATCAAGTGATTCACGTGATTTACCTGGCAAGGTTCCTCAGACCGAGAATAACGTTTCTACTCAGGAACCCGGAGACGGAGAGACTTCTATAGACAAGTCACCTTCTCTTGTTAGCCATGATATTGCAGTTTATCAACCTCCAAACCTGGAGAGAAATGTTATCCTTGATTACCCAATTAAAGATATCATACCTTACCTAGATATTCCTTTGCTTATGCGGCGTTATCTGGGAGTAGGCAAGCTTGCCAAGAGAGCAGCTTCAGAAGAAGTTAGAGCTGTGGAAAAATTTAGAAATAAAGACGAAGAATTCAATAGGTTCTTCCAAGATTTCTTGCAAGAGATCGAAGAAAATAAACTCATTCGAGCTAAAGCTGTCTATGCTTTCTTTCCAGTAGAAGCCAATAATAATAGTATCTATATATATGACAGCCTTAACGGGACTAAGATTCTGGAAGAATTCACTTTCCCTCGACAAAGTCAGGGTGAAGGACTCTGTCTGGCTGACTATATCAGACCTTGGACAAACAAAGAAAAAGATTACCTAGGAATGTTCGCTGTAACTACCGGAGAAGGGGTCAGCGGACGGGCTGAAGATTTAAGGGCTAAGGGAGAGTATCTTAAATCATATCTTCTTCAAGTTATAGCTCTGGAAATGGTGGAGGGTCTCGCTGAAAGAATACATGAAGAGATGCGTTCTGTTTGGGGATTGCCTGCAGACAGGGAAGTTGATCCCACAAGAAAGACAAAAGAATACCAAGGTATCAGGGTATCCCTTGGTTATCCTATATGTCCAGAGATAGAGGATCAGAAAAAACTTTTCCGCTTGCTTAAACCTGAAGAGGTAGGGATGGTATTGACAGAGAGTCTGATGATGGATCCGGAAGCTTCAGTGACAGCCTTAGTCTTTTCTCATCCTGAGGCTAAGATTTTCCCCGTTTAGTAGTCCAATTGGATAAAGGAGAAAAAGACTTCTTAAATGACACAAAGAACTTTCGAAAAAATCTTGACCAATAAATATGGAGCTGCCTTGACGGCTATCTTTTGTTCTGTCCTTTGGGGGAGTGCTTTCCCCGTTCTTAAGGTTACCTACGAGGAAATGCTGTTTTCTCCAGAGGACTATGGAGCAAGGATGATATTGGCGTCAATAAGATTTTTTCTGGCAGGATTATTGTTATTGAGTGCTGTCGGTGTGGGTGCGGGACAGACTGTTAAGATAAAGAAGAGATTTTGGCCGTCAGTGGCCTTATTGGGAATATTACAGATCTCAATGCAGTATTTTTTCTTTTATAATGGTTTAGCCAGAACTACGGGGATGAAAGGTGCTATACTTCAGTCAAGTGGTATCTTTTTTATTGTCCTGCTTGCCCATTTCTATTATAAGAATGATAAACTTAGTTGGTCTAAGGCATTCGGTCTAACTACTGGCTTTGCAGGAATTGTATTAATTAATTGGGGAGAAAACTTCAGTTTGGATTTTACTTTTACAGGAGAAGGTTTTCTTATATTGGCTGGCTTGACAAGTGCTGTCGCCATGTTAATCGCCAAGAGTTTAACTCAAGATATCAGTGCTTTTGTGCTTACTGCTTGGCAGATGATTATCGGAAGCGGATTGCTTTTTACCGCGGGAGTGTTCTATCAAGGAACTATTTCTTTACATTTTACAAATTTGGCCTTCGGATTATTAATCTATTCTGTGTTTCTTTCAGCTACCGCATTTTCCTTATGGTATGCTGTTCTTAAATACAATAAAGCTGGGGAGATTGCTGTCTACAGGTTTGCGATACCGATAGCGGGGGCTATCCTATCTGCTGTTTTTATCTCTGAAGAAAGTATAAATATTCTAGTTGTTGGAGCATTGATTCTAGTGACAGCAGGGATAATGACTGTTAATAGCTCTGTTGAATCAGAATAAAAGATGTTAAAAATTGTGTTATATTTTATGAAGGAGAATTATAGTTCGAGGTTGAATATATAAGAGTCAACAAATTAAACAAATTAAAGTATATTATTACTTTTTGGTGCAAAACTGGACTCATCATAGTTATTCTATTAATTGCTTATAAAAGGGAGGACAGTATGCGTAAGTGGGACTTAGCACTTATCACGCTTTTAATCGTTTGTTTGGGAGTTAATGTTTTTATCTGGCGTGAAGTTAAAGATATCAAAGATAATCAAACTGGCATGGCTCGGAGAGACCAAGTAGACAGTATAGGTCTGAGTGTTTCTGACGCTGTCCAGACTTTGGAAGTATTCGCTAAAGAACAGAAATGGATTCAGGAAAATACTTTCCTTTTAAATAAAGAAGAATCTGGGACGAACACTATGGTTGTAAATGCTAAGTTTACTTTTAGCACAATGGAGCAAAACCAGAGTCCGTACTTTCTTTACAGAGAAAAAGGTGCCCAGGACTGGATTCAGTTAGAGCTTGCGCAAAAAGGGGTACTTAATTATGAAGTAGAGTTAAACCTAGCCCCTCTTTTAGAGTATGAGTATCAGCTGCTTACTAGCGGAGATCAAAAAAGAGCCAGTGATATTCGGGTAATCCCTTATAATATCTATGGAGCTCCAAAATGGAAAGAAGAAATAAAACCAAAGACTAACAATTCCGGTGATATTGAGTTTAAGATATATGTTTTTATAACTGAGAATTGGCCATTACCTGGTATGGAACCAAAGAATGTCACTCTAAAACTTGAAGCGAACGGCAAGGAATTAAAGAATTTATCTCTTGTTAAAGACAATGAGAATAAACCGGATACTTGGAATGTACAACTTAATATTACTGATTTTGCACTTATCGATGGTCTAGAAGCATATATTAAAGTGGAATATCTAAACGGGTTGCAGCGAGTAGATGATATAGAATTATTTAAACAAAGAGTTGAATATGAAATAGAAAAGAATAACACAAATGCAAAAATCCTGGTTAAAAGCTAACCAGGATTTTTTATTTCCCAGGAATCAAGAACATGATTTTTTGAAGTCATTTAGTTACTATTGATTTGGGAGTATTTATTAATAAGGGAAGGTATTTCTTCTCCTGCCGAAAAGATTACTGCCTTGATTTGTATAGGGATATGGATTTTGTGAAGGGTGCTGTTGAAGAGGAGTTGGAATCGGGTTAGGATTACTGGGAGCAGGCAAGGGAAGAGGGGTTGTATTTATAAAGTTGGGGTTTGTTTTGGGTGCTTTTTTGAGTTTGGATTTAGTTTTTAGTTTCTTAGGCCTGAGCAGCTCCGTAAGACTTCTGCGTTTTTTGACTTTTTCAGTAACAGACGGAGAAGCCGGGGTAATAGCAGGAGCAGAAGCAGAAGGTGGGGTAACAGCAGAAGCAGAAGCTTGTGGTGCTGCAAGTCTTGTGTTATTTTGAAAAAGATTATTGAGGCTATCAAGATTATTCTTAAAGATTACCTTATTTATAACTGGATAGCCGACTTTTGTTATTATAAGATTACCGGCTTTTCGAGCGATAGGGATACCTATTCTTTTGGCTATAGGAAGGCCTACCTTTTTGGCGATAGGGATGCCGACTTTTTCTGCAATTAAGGGTGTTACCCTACTTGTGAGTTGCGGTCCTATTTCCCTAATGATAAGAGGAGCTACTTTCTCTAAAAGAAAGGAGGCCTGGCTGGACATAGTTATCTACCTCCTTATGGTTAATATGGAATTATATTCCAACTACACTACAAGCATATGCATTCTCTAAAGATGTGTGTCTGTACCTAAGTAAGGGTTGAGATATATTTCTTAAGAACTTTTAGTAACGCAAAAGAAATAAATATTCTGCATAGGGAAATTAATAATATAAGAAAATATGATATTGGGATCTAAAAATAGCTGTATATAGTTGGATTAAGACTAGATAAATTATGGAAATAGGACTAAAGTAGCAAATTGTGTAATTCATTAGAAATCCCATTGATTACTATATGTAGTACTGATAAAATATAACTATACAAGATATAGCGTAAAGGTGGTAAGAATATTGCGATGTCCCTTTTGTCAAAATGATGAAACCAAAGTACTGGACTCACGACAAATAGAGGCTGGGACAGCTATAAGAAGGAGACGAGAATGTGATGTCTGTACCAGGAGGTTCACCACCTATGAAAAGTGTGAGGAGTTGCAACTGTTCATAGTAAAAAAAGATGGAAGCAGACAACCTTTCTCGCGTCAGAAACTTATGGCAGGTTTACTGAGGGCTTGCGAGAAAAGGCCGGTACCCACAGAACAGTTAGAAACGATAGTATCAGATATCGAGAGACAGATGCGTGATATGAATGAACGCGAGGTATCCAGTATGCTTATCGGTGAAGCTGTTATGGACAAGCTTTTTGATATTGATGAGATAGCCTATATTCGATTCGCTTCAGTCTACCGACAGTTTAAAGATATCCAAAGGTTTATGGAGGAATTGGATGAACTAGTGAAAAGACGCAAATAGATAGGTGTAGGATAGACGTAAAAAATATACACATAAAATAGTAGACAAATACATAGTACCTATTTATCTAAAGAAGAATAAGAATGAGTCAAGGAGGATTTCTAAATGTATGTAGTTAAAAGAGATGGACGAAGAGAAATTTTTACTCAAGAGAAAATTCTTAAAGCTGTAGAAAAAGCCTTTACTGCGACCGAGACACCTAATGCCAAACAATGGTCTAAGATCGTTTCCGATAGGGTAGTAACCGAACTCGAATCCTTATTTGGAGAAAATGAAGGATTTGAGATCGAGAAAATACAGGATAAAGTAGAAGATGTCCTCATGCAAACGGGTAATACCGATGTTGCCAGAGCATATATCCGTTACCGTTTCCAACATGAGATAATCCGTAACCAGGAAAACACGAAGAACGATAATAATAAATTGTTTGCAGATTATTTAGGCTTAGGAACCTGGGAAATTAAAGAAAACTCTAACATGGGTTTTTCCGTGCAAGGGCTAAATAGATTCGTTACTGGGAAAGCAACTAACGCTTTCTGGCAATCTATACTTCCCGCTGAGGTTGGTAAGGCTCATCATTCTGGAGCTTTGCATAATCATGATATGGGGGATCTGGCTCCTTACTGTGTAGGCTGGGATATCAAGGACTTGCTTGTGGTAGGGTTCAGGGGAGCTGAAGGGAAAACAACATCCAAACCTGCCAAGCACTTCCGTTCTGCACTTGGACAGATTGTTAACTTTGTTTATACACTTCAAGGAGAAGCTGCTGGTGCTCAGGCTCTTTCGAGTTTTGATACTTATCTGGCTCCCTTCGTTAGAGTGGATAACCTTGATTATAAACAAGTTAAGCAAGGGATACAGGAGTTCATCTTTAACGTAAATGTGCCTACCAGAGTAGGATTCCAATCTCCGTTTTTCAATATTACGCTGGATGTAAGGGCTGATGAATCCGCTATTAAAGATGAGCCAGCAATCGTTGCTGGTGAACTATTGGATACTCCGTATCGTGATTATCAAAAAGAGATGGATATCATCAACATGGCTTTCTGCGAAGTTATGCTGGAAGGAGATGCAGATGGCAACATCTTTAGCTTCCCTATTCCGACTTATAATATAACCAAGGGATTTGATTGGAATAGTGAAGTCTCTTCAGCTATCTTTAGGATGACCGATAAATACGGAATCCCCTATTTTGCTAATTTTGTAAATTCTGATATGAACCCTGAAGATGCTCGGAGCATGTGCTGTAGACTCCGCTTGGATAACAGAGAACTTAGGAAACGTGGAGGCGGACTTTTTGGGGCAAATCCTTTGACAGGAAGTATAGGAGTCGTAACCCTTAACCTTCCACTTTATGGATATCTCGCTAAGGGAAACTGGGAACAGTTTATCGCTCTTATCGATCACCATATGAACATTGGTCGTAGTGCCCTTCAGACTAAACGCAAGATTTTGGAAAAGCTAACAGATAACGGCCTTTATCCTTATACTAAGTTTTATCTGAGGGATATCAAAAAACGTTTCGGTAAGTACTGGACTAATCACTTCTCTACAATCGGCCTTGTTGGTCTAAACGAAGCTATTCGTAATTTTACTTCAGATGCAGACGATATCACCACTGAGTTCGGACAGAACTTCGCTCAAGAAACCCTAAACTATATGAGGGACAGGATACAGGGATTCCAAGAAGAGGATGGTGACTTGTATAACTTAGAGGCTACGCCTGCTGAAGCCACCAGCTATCGTTTGGCAAAAGCCAATAGACTTGATTATCCTGATATTATTACAGCCGGAGATACTGAACCCTATTATACTAATTCCACTCACCTTCCGGTTGGCCATACCAGTGATCTATTTAAAGCAGTTCAACTTCAGAATGACCTCCAAATCCTCTATACCGGAGGGACTGTCTTGCATGGTTACCTGGCTGAAAGCTTAGATGATCTAGCAGTGGCCAAAGCTATTGTTCGGAAAGTCTTCGAGAATTACGAACTGCCTTACTTCACCTTGACCCCGACTTTCAGCATCTGTGAAGATCATAAATATATTAAAGGCGAGCATTACACTTGTCCTACTTGCGGCAGAGAGACTTTGGTCATGACCAGAGTAACCGGATTCTATCGTCCTATCTCCGCTATGAATCCTGGTAAACAAGAAGAAAAGAGGGAAACCGTAAAATATAAAGTCGATGGAGTCGCCCCAAGCCTGTTCGACGGGGTGGCGAAGTAGTCAGCCGGATTCCATATATATCAAAGTTTGTTTGCTTTACTAAATGTAATTAGCCGTTTTGCAAATGCAAAGTAGACAGATTACAAAATGCAAATTTGCCGATATTGCAAATGCAAATTAACAATTTGCTAATTACAAATTATCGACATTAATAAATGTAAAACTGATAAGATGATGCTGAAACACAAAACAGAAAGACCCTTAGTTAACTAAACTACCACCAAACTTTTGATGAATGATATAAATAATATTTTAATAAATATGGAATTTAATATAGTAAACCTTTTAAAATAATTTTATAGATATAACTTTAATAAATATAACTTGGAGGGTGAGAATACCATGCTTATGGATATTGAGCCGTTTTCCCTGGTAGATTACCCTGGCCATATCGTAGCAACAGTTTTTTTCGCGGGTTGTAATTTTCGGTGCGGATACTGCCACAATCCTGCTCTAGTAAATGTCGAGGAGAAGTCTCAGACTTCTCCTCGTGACATTATTGAATTCCTTAAAACTAGGAAAGGCTTACTTGATGGCGTATGTCTTACGGGAGGAGAACCAATCTTTTCAAAGGATATGTTTCCTTTAATCAAGGAAATAAAGGAACTTGGATTCAAAGTAAAACTTGATACCAACGGCAGTAATTTGGATTTGCTTCGGGCAGTTGCTCCCTACCTAGATTATATCGCTATGGATATTAAATGCACCCCGGAGAAATATGATCAATTGACAGGGTGTAAGAATAGTTGGGAAAAAGTAAGTAAAACCATGGAATGGGTTAAAAATAGCCCAATTCCATATGAATTTAGGACAACGGTTATACCGAGTTGGCATAATTTTGATGAATTACAGAAGATACGTAATCTACTAGGAGAAGATACCAACTGGATACTTCAACAATTCCGCCAACCTCCGGACGGAGTTCTCGATAAACAAACATATGAAGCCTATCCTGACTCCTGGCTCAGAGAGCTTGGCCAAAAGCTAGGGTGTAAGGTTAGAGGGATTTATTAACACTTAGATTTCTGGAAGCAAGTCTTCACTAAGAGAAGGAGGGCGTCCCAAAGTTATATTGGACGATCTCCTCCTTTTCTATAATACGTCTGTTGTATTTACCTATACCCATTCCACCAAAAAATAGTTTATTTTCCTGTTTATAAAACATACTATATCGTTTCCTTATAAGAATCTCATTTTTAGAGGCGGCCAAAGGGAGACCACAAAGTTAGTTCAATTGTAAAGAAATGTAAGGAAGGTATAAAGAAGAAAGGTGTCGAATACATAGTGACAAATAAATATTAAGGAGAAAAAGTATGCCTGTTAATGTTATTGGAGATAAAGACAATGACAACAAGGTGCTTTTTGTGACTTTCGATTATACAGAAGAGAATTTAAAGAAGATAAAGACAATAAAAGGACGAGATTGGGATAATGCGAAGAAATCCTGGGTCGTTCCCAGAACAGAAAAAGCAGTAAGAGAACTAGTCGAGGCTTTTGGAGAAGAACTGGTCTTTGACAAAGATATCCATAGTTGGATGGAATCCATTAAAGAGGAAGCTTTAAATATTAAATACATACAGAATAAGTTAGATGAAGAACTTATCCTGAAAGGGTATAGTGTGAGGACCCGGAAGAATTATACCGCACAACTCAAGAGATTTCTTATTCATGCGGGGAAGGAACATAGTCTGGTAGAAAATGGTGATATTAGAGATTATCTTCTGTTTCTATTAGACCATAAGTATATTTCCCACTCATATATCAATCAGGCAATAAGTGCTTTGAAATTTTTGTTCAGCACAGTGCTAAAAAGAAATGACATCAATATATATTTGCCTCGACCCAAAAAAGAAGAGAAGCTTCCTGATATTCTAAGTCAGACAGAGATAGTTAAGATATTCAATTCTGTAAGGAATATTAAACATCGATCTATTCTATTTGTAACTTATTCCGCCGGACTACGAGTAAGCGAAGTAATATGTCTGAAAGTTAAAGATATCGATAAGGATAGAATGCTTATACATATAAGACAAGCAAAAGGACGCAAAGATCGTTATTCAATTCTATCCGAGTCAACTCTTAAAATACTACGGGAATATGTGAAAGTGTATAAAATAAAAGATTGGCTTTTCCCAGGAGAAAAGCAAGAAAACCATATATCTGAAAGGACAGTACAAAATATTTTTAAGGTTGCCTGTAGTAAAGCTCAGATTAAAAAGGACGTATCTGTTCATTCTCTTAGGCATTCTTTTGCAACCCATCTGCTAGAAGCCGGAACAGACCTAAGGTACATACAAGAATTACTGGGGCATAAGAATTCTAAAACTACAGAAATTTACACTCATGTTAGTAAAAAAGATATTGCCAAGATCCGTAGCCCCTTGGATTCATTGGAAATTTAAGTGAGTTCTTTTGAAGTTTGCTAATCTTGTTTAGGTTTTTATCTAGGCACATAATTTTGATTCAGATAGTGCTAAATAAGAAAAGTTTGAGTGTAAAGAATAGTATGAAATAGCGTGAGAAGATAAAGGTAATTTACCCGCAACCCATGCGGGTATACCATTTAAAATTTGACTTTACCCGCAACTTTTTAGCGGGTAAACGACGTTGAACAAAACCGCTACGCGGTGGCGTAAATATATTAGTAACCTCCCCATACTTATTTACTTTACAGGAAACAATAACCAAAAAGCTGTAAAGGAATGATAGGTATGTCACAGTTGCGAGACAAAATGAAGATGGACTTAGAACTCAAGGGGTTTAGTCCAAACACAAAGAAAGCTTACCTCAAAAATGCTGAGCGATTCGCAAATCATTTTGCAAAATCACCTGCAATGATGGGAGAATCAGAAATCAGAGAGTATCTTCGCCATTTGGCGAGCCGGAATGTCAGTGATTCTTATATAAGTAGTGTTTACAGTTCACTGAAATTTCTTTACCAGGTATCCTTACAAAGAAATTGGAATAACTTATCCATTCCCAGGACTAAGGCAGAAAAGAGACTACCGTATGTACTTGCTACCTCGGAGATTAAGTCTTTACTGAACGTAACT
>LOEZ01000057.1 GCA_001516055.1 Gracilibacter sp. BRH_c7a | reverse complement strand
GTTAAAGCAGAAAAAGAACACGTTTCTATCGCAATTAGCTTGGTAGTTGTCTGGGCTATTATTATGGTTATCTTCTTACCTATCGTCATTAAGGCTTTTGGTATTGCTGATGGTCCTGCCGGAGCTTGGATTGGTACTTCTGAGTTCGCTGATGCCGCAGGTATGGCTGCAGCTGCTACTATTAGCGAGCAAGCAATTAGAACCTTTACCCTGATGAAAGTTGTCGGCCGCGATATGTTCATTGGTATCTGGTGCTTCATCATGGCCTTCATTTCTGTTACCAGATGGGAAAAGAATGAAACAGGCACAAAGCCTGATGCTAAGCAAATTTGGGTCAGATTCCCTAAATTTGTCTTAGGCTTCTTTGTTGCTTCCATTATCTTAACTTTAATGCTTACTGACGTAAGTGCTGATGTTTCTAAAGTGATTAACTCAGATATTATCTCACCTGTTAAAACATTAAGAACTTGGGCATTTACCCTCTGCTTCTTCTGTATTGGCTTAACTACCCGCTTTAAAGAACTTGCTTCAGTAGGTTGGAAACCTTTTGCAGCCTTTACCGCAGGTGTTGCAGTCAACGTTCCATTAGGATTCATTATGTCCGTCCTAATTCTTGGATCCTATTGGGCTCAACAATAATCGTAATATGTTCAAAACTGAAGCTGCCGAAATTCTTCGGCAGCTTCTTTACTAACATATATTATTACTCTGGAAATAGCCTATTGTTTGAGGATTATAACAAGCCCCACTTACGGTCATATTCTACATCAAGAATGAACTCATCATCGTTAAAGCCGTTATCTTTTAGAGCCTTTAAAGCATCATTAAAATCAAAAGTTTGGGTCTCCATCAGTATTCTATCAGCCTTACCTGTAATGGCCCAGTTGTCATGAGCAGTGAGAAGAATATCCATCATTGCTGCGATTCGGTCCAGTCTAATATTTAAGAATTCTCTTAATTCGCGGATAGCTTGAGGTACCACCTTTTTCTCTTTTAATAGTTTATTTAAAGGAGGTGTCTCACCTTCAAGCCATTCCCTTTTTTCATAGAAATAGAAAAAAAATCTAACTCTTTGTACACAAGTTACATTATCTGGTTTCATTTTTCTCTCTCCTTTAAATAAATTTTTATTTTAATATAATCCTAAGGCTTGGGGAGATTTGAATAAGTATTCGTTATCTGTATTGTCTCGCTTCGATAAGATCTGACGAATAGTCGTGGTTGTAGCACTTATAACTTTTTTGTCAAACACATTACCTTTCTGTGAGTCAAGGCCCAACTGCTTAATTTCCTGCTGGAGCTTATTGTTGACAGATTCAGATGCATTGACGGTACTGTTTATTAAAGGTACAACCTCTCTTATTATACTCCACTTTAGGAATTCAACCATATATTTATCAATAATTTGTTTAGCCATTAACAACGACCTATTACTGGCCTTATTCTGGGTAACGCCACCTAAACTTTCTATATCAAGCAGGAGTACGTTATCATATTCAGCAATCTCAGGATGGATATCCCTAGGTACAGCCAAGTCAATGAAGACTCTATGTTTATTATCGACCAAGATATTGGAAACATCTTCAGGTTTGATAGTGTAGTGAGGACTTGAAGTAGCACTTATTATTAAGTCTGCATGTTTAATTTCAGCGATACGATTCTCATAATTAATGGCCATACATCCTTTAGGCACAATACTTGTCTTATGTTTATATTCTCTTATAGTAACTGTAACATGAGCGTCATACTCGGTGAGCATGGAGGAAACCATTCTGCCCATTTCCCCGTTACCTAAAACAAGACATTTTAATCCTGGTAAAACGGGAAAATGACTTTTAATAACTTCGAGTGTTTTGGTAGCAGTGGATTCGTCATAAGCAGTCAATCTTATTGTGGATTTAATCTTTTTGGCAGAGGTTATCGCAGTCTGAAACAGTTTTTCCATCACTTCATTTGTCGTTTCAGCATTTCTAGCCGATTCAATAGAGAGTTTGATCTGAGCAAGAATCTGATCCTCTCCCCAGATTTGAGATTTAAGTCCGCACGTTGTCTCAAATAAATGTCTAACAGCTTCTATTCCTTCTCTGACAGTAAGCAAATGGCGATACTCTTCAAGGTTTACTCCCTTTAAACTACATAATACTTTAGGCAAATCAGTTTGCTGGTCGTCATCCTCACATATCCATATTTCTGTCCTGTTACAAGTGGAGACGAGTACGCAACCTTTAAGAATATAAGCTTCTTTTACACTTTGCATAGCATTGTGGGCCTCAGTTTTAGAAAAGGCAAAGATTTCTCGTTGTGATAGCTTGGCTTTATTGTAGTCTATTCCTGCCATCTTGATTTTCAAATTAAGCCCTCCAAGCATTGAACCTGTTGAATGTACCTTTTAGAACTAGTTTAACTTCTGTAAAAATCTATGTAAAATCACCTTTTATAATGATGACCATTAAGAATTTGAATGTTAAAAAGAGATTTCTTCATTAATGCATACATGTATTTACTTTTTTAATGGCTACTATCAAAAAAGACAATTTTACATACCCTTTGTACTAATTTACACTAAATATAGAGTATTGGATAGTATGACCTCGTCTATGGAACTACTATGAAACCAATTACAAAGAAAGAAGTTAGGTTATGACTGCAAAGGAGGAAAAGAGACTTGCTTTTAACAATTTACATTCTTTTATCGGTCTTATGTTTTATTTGTTTTTCCGCATATAAAGCATGGAAATATGCTACAATGCCTATCCACAGCCGCCTTGATCTTTATCCGGTACCGAAAGAAGCCGATAGAGCGGAATACGGTGGCTCTTACTATGAAGAACTGGAATGGTGGTCTAAACCCAGAAAGGTCTCTCATATTAATGAAATAAAGGACATGTTAATGGAGATGCTCTTTATTAAAAAACTATTCGAGAACCAAAGAAAGCTTTGGTGGGCATCTTATTCCTTTCATTTAGGAATTTACTTCTTATTTGCTTGGACTATTTTATTAGTGATCAGTATTGCATGGCCGGTGATATTCGTTCAATACATAACTACTGCTATTGGCATCATCGGATTCATCTTGGCTTCCGTAGGGAATGTAGTCCTGCTCATGCACAGACTTCTTGAATCAGACTTAAAAAAATATACAACCCCGCAAGAGTATTTTAATCTGATCTTAATTTTGGCAGTCCTCTTAAGCGGTATCTATGCTTGGAGCAGTAATGTTGCTCAAGTCAGCCAGACTGTAGGGCAGCTGATCTCTTTCCAAGCTCTTGACGTTGGAACTGCTCTCACTGTTCATCTTGTTTTACTGGGATTAATGTTTTTCTATATTCCATTAAGCAAAATGAATCATTACGTAGGAAAATATTTTACTTTCCATAAAGTATTATGGGAAAATGACCCCAATCTACCGGGAAGCAAGGTAGAAAAGGATTTGCAAGAAGCTGCATCTCATCCGCCCAAAACTAAATGGGCTGCTCCTCATATTTCCGCTCCTCATATCAAAGAAGGGAGTGATTTAAATGCGTAAATCAGCGGATTTGCAACCGAAGGATATCAATTTACCAGCAGACAAACTTGTAGAAATTGACTCTCTGAAGACCTTGCCTAGTCCCTATGACCAAGAAGGAATGGAGCCGGAATTCACTGAACCAAAAGATACTTGGAAAACAAAATACTGTACTTCTTTGGATGGCTTTGTAGGCCTAGACACCATGACTCGACCTTCAAGTCCGGAAGAAGAAGATGAATTTGTACGTAAATTTATCAGTGGTCTAGAAAAAGTATTTGCCGACAGCAATAACAATTTTCTGCAACCGATAAAGCTTACCATGGATTATTGTGCCAAGTGCAATACTTGTTCCGAGGCCTGTCATATTTTTGAAGCCTCTAATCAGAATGAACTCTACAGACCAATCTTTCGTTCTGAGATTCTGCGTAGAATATATAAGAAACACTTTACAACCAGCGGGAAATTACTAGGTAACTTTGTCGGTGCAGATGTCGATATTAACTGGGAGAGTATTGCTCGTCTCGGCGAGCTTGCCTATCGCTGTAATCTCTGTCGCCGTTGTGCTCAGACTTGCCCACTCGGCTTAGATAATGCCCTTATGGCACGCGAGATTCGAAAAATATTCAGCCAAGAGATGGGAATTGCCCCTGCTCCCTTGCATGCCAAGGGCTCCATGCTGCAGTTACAAACGGGTTCCTCGACAGGGATTACCAAAGCTGCCTTACTAGACACGTTGGAATTTATCGAAGAAGATATCGAGGAAAAAACAGGTCGAAAAATTAAAATTCCGGTTGATAAAAAAGGTGCAGATATTCTTCTGACTCATAACGCTGGAGAATTTATGGCCTGGCCCGAGAATCCGGCAGCTTTTGCTATCCTTTTTGAAGAAGCTGGGCTGGATTGGACTTTAAGTAGTTCCATGATTGGCTATGACAATGTGAATTATGGCATCTGGTACGACGATACCCAAGCAAAAAAGGTTGCCATGCAACAATTTCAAGCAGCCAAAGAACTTGGAGTTCGGCGTATTGTGATTGGAGAATGCGGACATGCTCACAAAGCCGCAGCGGTAAGTGCTGACCGTATGACTTATGGAGATGGCAAAGTACCTGTAGAGAGCTGTCTACCGCTCTTGTGGGATTTAGTGAAGACCAAGCGACTGAAGTTTGATCCAGTAAAGAATAACTTCCCTGTGACCTTACACGACCCTTGCAACTATGTCCGTCAAATGGGCATTGTCCAACCACAGAGGGATATTTTGAAAGCGATTTGTCCTCAATTCAGGGAAATGACTCCGCATGGTGTCAACAATTACTGCTGTGGAGGCGGTAGTGGCTTCGCTATTATGCAATCTCTGAACTTTGCAGAATTTCGCAATAAAGTTAGTTCTAGGAAGAAGTTCGAACAAATTATATCAGCCTTTGGAGATGATTTTGTTAATCCGGACATCGTTAAGTATGTATGTGCTCCTTGTTCCAACTGTAAAGGAACAATTAGAGATATGTTAGAGTTCTATGAGGCTACTGCCAAGTTTAACGTACACTACGGCGGCTTAGTGGAGCTGATGGTTAATGCCCTGGTCACTTTGGACCAACCCTTTTTGACGTTCGAGGATGAAGAATTTTAGCTGCTAAGGTCCGAATGGTCTGGGGCAGCGTGCCTAAATGACATGGAGCTATGAACCAAGGAACAGTAGACTTGGAGGAGGTGTAAATCCTTTATGAAAGTAGTAATCATTGGTGGAGTGGCCACAGGCCCGAAGGTCGCGGCAAGGCTGAGGCGGTTGCGACCAGATGCCGACATTACCATTATCGAGCAAGGAGAGCTTATTTCCTACGGTGCTTGCGGTTTGCCGCTCTATCTGGGGAACCTTGTTCCCGACATGATGGAACTGATGATGACGTCCTCGGGAAGTGTCCGTGATCCCGAATTCTTTTATAATACAAAACAGGTAAAGGTTCTTAACAATACTCGGGCAGAAGCCATTAATCGGGAACAGAAAACTGTCTTAATTCGCAACTTGCTTCACAACCAGCAAGACATACTGCCCTATGACTATCTAGTGCTGGCAACCGGAGCGAGTCCTACTGTTCCCACTCTTCCAGGCAAGGATTTATCTAATGTTTTTACCCTGCATCACCCTACCGATGCTCAGGCTATTCGCGAGTTAGTACGCAGTAAAAAATTGAACCACCTCACAATTATTGGCGCAGGCCTGATCGGAATGGAAGCTGCTGATGCTTTATTTGGACCCCGTATAAAAATAACTTTGTGTGAAGCCCAAGCCCAAATCTTACCTAAATTTTTGGATACAGATATGGCGCTTTTGGTAGAACACGAAGTACGAGAGAAAGGAGTGGAAGTGTTATTATCGTGCCAAGTCTTGGGACTAACAGCAGGTGATAGCGGTGCTGTTGCTAGAGTAGAAACTACCAACGGTCTGATAGAGACCGATGCAGTAATTCTGGCTATCGGTATGCGTCCAACAGTAGAACTTGCTCGTACTGCAGGATTGGCACTGGGGGTTACAGGAGCGATTAAGGTCAATTCCCATCTGCAGACCGAAGACCTATCAATTTATGCAGGTGGTGACTGCGTTGAAAATTATGATCTTATTTCAGGTCAGCCTGTTTACTCACCGTTAGCATCTACCGCTAACAAGCATGGTAGGGTTATAGCCGATAATATTGCCGGCAGAAATTCTGAATTTCCAGGAGTAAATAAAACATCGGTAATGCAATGTTTTGAGCATAATATCGGCCGTACAGGTTTAGGAGAAGAAGAAGCAATCCAAAATGGTCTTGATGTTAGTTCAGTTATTGTTTCAGGTTATGATGCAACTCATTACCATCCTATGCACGATAAGGTCCGGGTCAAATTAATAGCGGAGAAAAGTAAAGGACGCGTTGTTGGAGCACAGGTTGTTGGCCTAGGCGAAGGTATAAAGCGTCTGGATGTTTTGGTTACTGCCATGAAATATGGAGCTACTTTAGAGGATATCGCCAATCTGGATTTGGGCTATGCTCCGCCGTTTTCAACCGCAATTGATCTGGTTGCCCATTCGGCCAATGCTTTACGCAATAAAATGGATGGATTGATTCGCAGTGTGTCAAGTTCCGACCTGCTAAACGCTTTAGCAAAGAACGAAAAGGTCTATATTCTTGACATTCGAACAGATGAAGAAGTTAAAAGTACGCCAATTCCTTATGAAAATAAAATAGAAATCCCGCTTAGTGAACTCGATCAACGGTGGCAAGAACTACCAACCGGAGGTAGGCTAATCACGGTTTGTGAATTAGGAATTCGTGGTTATGAAGCTGCCTGCTTGCTCCAAGGTAAGGGAGTGTCCGATGTTTCCTATTTGGAAGGAGGACTCTCTATTTTAGGTGCATACACCTGATTCCCTGCTGACTTTTGTGCAGAATCCAAGAAAAGCAAGAGAATCATTGTTGTAAAAGATATTTAAATGGAGGTGATTTTGTGTATATCGTAACAATCGATGAAGAGGAGTGTTCAGGGTGTAATGCCTGTACAGACGGCTGTCCAGCCAAAATTCTTGGTTTTGTAGATGAAAAAGCCGTAGTCACCGGTGATGAGAGTGAATGCATGGGTTGCGAATCTTGTGTAATTGTTTGCCCTACAGGGGCAATATCCATTATGGAAATTTAATACCATAAAAAAGAAGGAGGTTATACCATGACAGAAAGAAAAACTCCGCAACTAGACGAATTGGAAAAGGGCAAATGGCCCAGTTTTGTAACTGAAATGAAAAAGGCTGCGGCCAAGAATCCTGCGTCTGAAGAACTCTTAGGTCTGTTAGAAAAGTCTTATGAAGAGAAAACCGGTCATTGGAAACATGGTGGAATTGTAGGAGTAAGAGGATACGGCGGCGGCGTTATCGGGCGCTACACAGACGTTCCTGAAGAATTTCCACATCTTACAGAATTTCATACTATTCGTGTGAATCAACCCTCTGGCTGGTTCTATGACACAAAAGCACTTCGTTCCATATGTGATATCTGGGAAAAACATGGAAGCGGACTAACCAATTTCCATGGATCCACAGGTGATGTTATTCTATTGGGAACAACAACCGAACATATTCAACCGCTATTTGACGATTTAAGTGAAGCTGGATTTGATCTTGGAGGATCCGGTTCAGACTTAAGAACTCCTAGCTGCTGTGTTGGTCCAGCTCGCTGTCAAAATGCTTGTTACGATACATTGGAAGCATGCTTAAATATTACTAATGAGTATCAAGATGAACTCCATCGCCCAATGTGGCCATACAAATTCAAAATTAAATTCTCTGGTTGTGCTAATGACTGTACAGCATCCATTGCCCGCTCAGACTGTTCTGTTATCGGAACTTGGCGCGATACCATCCGCATCGATCAGGATGCCGTAAAACAATATGTGGCCGAAGGTATGGATATTCAAGACCGTATCTGTGATAAATGTCCAACCCGTGCTTTAAAATTTAATCCTGAAAGTAAAGAACTGACCGTTATTGGGGAAGATTGTTCCCGCTGTATGCACTGTATTAACCTTATGCCTAAAGCAATTCAGGCTGGTAAAGAAAAAGGTGCTACTATCCTTCTTGGCGGAAAATCTACGATTGTTCAATCCGCTTTCATGGCTTGGGTCATTGTACCTTTCATGAAGATGGAAAGTGAAAATGATTTCGAAGAATTTAAAGACTTAATGGGCCGCATTTGGGAATGGTGGGATGAGAACGGCAAATCCCGCGAGCGTATTGGAGAACTTATATACCGTGTAGGTATGGGCAAGTTCTTACGCGAAGTTGGTCTGCCACCAGTACCGCAAATGGTATTCCGTCCAAGAGCTAATCCTTATGTGTTCTGGCCACAAGATGAAATCACAAAGTAAATATTAATAATGAGAGGTGGAAATAAAATGGCTAAAATAGATCAAGGGCCTCCCGATTATAAGAAAATGCTCCCTCCAATAATTAAAGACAACTATGGTAAATGGAAATATCATGAGATTCCTCGTCCAGGCGTTCTCAAGCATGTCTCTGATTCAGGCGCTGAACTTTATAGTGTTCGCGTTGGATCTCCTCGCCTAGTCAGCATTGATTTCTTGCGTGAAATCTGCGATCTTGCAGACACTTTCTGTGATGGATATCTTCGTTTTACCAGCCGAAATAACGTAGAATTCCTTCTGTCTGATCCTGCCAAAGTTGATCCCTTAATCGCCAGTCTTGCTGATAAAGGCCTCCCTGTCGGTGGAACTGGAGCATCCATCAGTAATATCGTTCATACCCAAGGTTGGATACACTGCCATACACCAGCTACAGATGCTTCAGGTATCGTAAAAGCTGTCATGGATGATCTCTTTGAATACTTTGGATCGATGAAGCTTCCAGCTAAGTTAAGAGTTGGCTTAGCATGTTGCTTAAATATGTGTGGAGCTGCTCACTGTAGTGATGTAGCTATTGTCGGAGTTCACAGAACTATACCTAGAATTAATGATGAGAAAGTACAAAAGGGCACTGAAATTCCTAGTCTGGTTGCCTGTTGCCCTACAGGAGCAATTCGTCCAAATCCAAAAGCAAAAAGTGTAACGATCGTCGAAGATAAATGCATGTACTGCGGAAACTGTTACACCATGTCTCCTGGAATGGAAATTATGGATGGGCAGAATGATGGTTGTGCTATTCTTGTTGGCGGTAAAGTGGCTAATGCGCGTAGTGTACCTAGCTTCTCCCGTATGGTTATTCCTTTCCTGCCTAACAATCCTCCTCGTTGGCCGGAAGTTACGGATGCCGTCCGTAGTATTGTTGAAACCTGGGCATCGAATGCTCGTCAGGGCGAACGGATGAATGAGTGGATTGAAAGAATTGGCTGGGAAAAATTCTTTACCATTACCGGAATTCCTTTCTCTGACAAGTTAATTGATGACTACATCTTCTCAAGAGAAACTTTCCGCACCTCCGCTGCATTTAAATATTAATCACAAGTAGAAAATAAATAAATGAAAGGGGATTGTACTCATGGAAAAAGGAGCTGCCAACCCCGAAATTAAGGAAAAAGTTGTAGCTTACCTGAACACGGTTCAAAAAGCAAAAGGTAAAGAGATTGCAGCCGCTATCGGAGAAAAGAAATCTGATGTCGACCTGGCGGTCAAAGAGTTGGCTATGGAAGATATCGTAGAGTACTTGTATATCACCACAACCTATATTGCCATTAAAGGTAAAGTAGGTGCCCCAGAATGAACATCCTCTTTGCCTGGGTTATACCCTACATTGTTATCCTATTATTTCTAGGTGGGATGATCCTCCGCATTTTATCCTGGCTTAAAATCCCCGTACCATTTAAACTGACGGTGTTTCCCTGCCCCCAAACTGGGGCAGGGGTCGCTGCAGACTTCGTCAAAGAAAGCGTTGGTTTTCGAAGTCTGTGGAGAGGGGAAAAAAGCTTATGGTTCATGTCTGCACTATTTCATCTTTCTTTGGCTTTCATCCTAATCGGACACTTTTTTGGTATAGGTTTTCTGGGACAACAATTCACCTGGCTTGGAGCAAGCTCTGAAACAAGCTTGAATCTGTCTGTACTATTCGGAACCTATGCCGGAGCAGCCTTATTGTTAGGTTTACTGCTCTTAACCATTCGCCGTATAGGCTCTCCCACCATGAAATTTATTTCTTCTTTTGCAGATTATTTGGTATTAGTCTTGCTTCTTGGCATTGTGGGAAGTGGGATGTACATGAGGCTATTTCATGAAGTAACGTATGAAGCTGTTCAGACTTATTTAATTGGACTGCTCACATTTCATCCTGTTCCCTTCCCTGATAACATGGCTTTTATCTTTCACTTTACGTTAGTTCAGCTGCTTTTGTTATACTTCCCATACTCCAAATTAATGCATTCCTGTGGGCTATTCATTAGTCGCTGGTTAATCGTAAGACCCCACGAAAGACAGGTGATCTTGAAATGAGCGACCAAGTACGCATTCCTTACGTGGCAAGAGAAAAAGATCTAAAAGACTTACATCTATCTCAGGTTGCACCGGAAGATCAGCCGAAGACAGCTCTAGAAATCCTTGGTGAGATGCTCAAGTATAAAAGATCCTTAAAACTATA
>LOEZ01000056.1 GCA_001516055.1 Gracilibacter sp. BRH_c7a | reverse complement strand
ATCCGCTCCACGTGTCACCACGCTTCCACTTCCGGCCTATCAACCTGATCATCTTTCAGGAGTCTTACCAGATTAACTCTATGGGAAATCTCATCTTAAGGTCGGTTTCGCACTTAGATGCTTTCAGCTCTTATCCGTTCCGAATATAGCTACCCAGCGATGCCTCTGGCGAGACAACTGGTACACCAGTGATTCGTCCATCCCGGTCCTCTCGTACTAGGGACAGATCCTCTCAAAATTCCTGCGCCTGCGACGGATAGGGACCGAACTGTTTCACGATGTTCTGAACCCAGCTCACGTACTACTTTAATGGGCGAACAGCCCAACCCTTGGGACCTACTACAGCCCCAGGATGTGATGAGCCGACATCGAGGTGCAAACCTCCCCGTCAATGTGAACTCTTGGGGGAGATAAGCCTGTTATCATTTATTTAATCGTACCATCCCAGATAGGCAGCGCAGCGAAAATGACGAGAGCACGGAGAGCAAATCCTCCGACTAATACGAAGTAATCAGTAACTAACATCAGATAAGATGAATGCGATGATTCGGAGGTCGCTGTTGTTTCCCTTAGGACAGGTTCCGTAAGCACTTTCTTAGCAAGTTTTTTGGATTTAAGATTTTCAAGAGCAAATACGCCTAAGGGACATATAAGACCGAGTATGATGAAGTATCCCCAGAATATAAAAGTATATGGTCCAAACATAACTAACTTTGCAGACTCAGTTCCTACAGGACCGTTTAATCCAGATACCATCATTCCCAAGAAAATAGCTACGATCACAACTTCTGCAACGATTAAGTGCAGATGAGCTTGACCTTCCCTAGCGTTAGCTTTACCCTCTTTCTCTATAAAATGGGCAAGGATTGTTGTCACAGATAGTCCGGTAGAAATCGCTGAGATAATAAATAATAAAGGCATTAAATATGAGTTCCAGATGGGCACAGCCCTTATTACAGCTACTAAAAGTCCTGTATAGGCACAAGTCGCTATAGCCAAAAAAGCCCCCAGCCAGGTGATAACTGTCGGAACCGATTGGTTTTTCAATACTAAGAAGCCTTTTACTAGTCCAACTATGATGAAGCCGGAAAGTATATACACACCCCAGGTCATAACTGAACTAAAGTTTACTAACAGTCTTATAAGCAGCCAAGGTTTATGCAGACCTTGGCCAAGGTCAAACACCAAGAGTATTGTGCCGATTGCAACAATAGGTGCTGCGATTAGATACCCCACTCTTTTAAGATGAGAATTACTACCTAACCATCCTTTTTCTGCAGCGAAAGAGGTTAAATAAGCTCCCGCTCCAAGTCCACCTAGAAATAAGTAAATAACGATCAGCCAATGCCAATGATGCATTGCTATTCACCCCCTATGCTTTCGGAATAATAATCAACGATGGTTTGGTCAATTCAGGGTTAGGCATCCCTTCTACTTGAGAGGTTGCACCGAAGTATTGTCTTAGAATATCAACTCTTCCATAAGTCAATGCCTGAGTCGGACATTCAGAGACGCAAGCAGGTTGTTCCCCTTTTTCCTGACGCTCAAAACAAAAGTGACATTTTGATATCCTTCCGGTAACGGGGCTGAATTGGGGAACATGATAGGGACAAGCATACATACAGTACTTGCAGCCGACACATTTCTCCGGATCATGAACAACGATGCCGTCCTCAGCTCGCTTCGTATAGGCTTTAACCGGGCATACCGTAGCACAAGCCGGATCCTCACAATGATTACAGCTATAGGATAGATATACTTTTCTTTGTTTAGCTTTCAGCACACGGCGCCACTTCGTACCTTCTTCCCAGTTATTCGCTGCCTTGCACGCATTTGAACACGCATTACAACCAATACATTTTTCTTGATTATGCATGAATCCTAGCTGATCGGGGTTTTTTGAAGCATCCGAAGGAGTATCAGCATTTACAATACGCCCTGGAACTATTCCTATCGCCAGAGTGAAAGCAGCTGCAGCGCCAGCCTGTAATACTTTTCTACGGCTGATCAAAATATGTTTTGCCATATTCACTAAAGATACATCTCCTTCCTTATAATAGATCTATTTAAACTGCAGATTGCTTTTCCTTTTCTTCTTCCTTGTTATTATTTGGGGCTTCAAGATCAGTAGCTGATCGGAACTCCTTAATTCCTTTACCCAGGCCTTTTCCCAGCTCGGGAAGTTTGCCTGGCCCAAAAATGATCAAGGCAATGACCAATACGATTACCGCTACTGTTGGCGTGATCATGCCAAATGTTACCATATGCTTCACCTCATTAAATGCCTTTACTATCGTTGATTGCGTCTATCTAAATATGATGCTCCTCCAAGGACAATCACTGCCCCTACAAATCCAACTATAGGGAATACCTTATTAACCTGCTGTGCTTCTGATAGTCCTGCTGGTTCTGTTACTTCGGCTATTACAGGCTGTGTAGGCTGAGCAGGCTCGGACGGTTGTGTTGGCTGGAGCTGCTCTGCCGGTTTTTCAGGTTCTGCAGGCGGTGTTTGTTCTGGAGACTGTGCCGGATCTGATGAACCTGAAGGTGCGGCAGGCTGAGCTGGCTGTAGAATTTCAGCCGGCTCGGAATCCCCCCCCGGAGCCTTTCTGCCATCCTCGTGACATTGTGCACAATTTCCTTCCGTCATGTCTGGATATGCATCTGCATTTTTAGGTGTATTTACTAATATTCCGAGAGCTAGTACAAAAACAATAAAGACAAGTGTTAAGAAACCATTCATTAATCCGATTCTTCTTACCATGTTAAGATCTCCTCCTGTAATTATTCCTATATCTACATGTCTGGGAAAAATACTAATTCTGCCTTAAGCTTATCGTCCCCGGTTATCACTACCATCTTTTGAAACAATAAATAATCTTTCTTTGTAACGTACAACTCGTGTTCACCCCCAGGTACTTTTAAGACAGCTATTCCATTATCATCCGCAGTTGCCTTGTGTAACCCAAGCATAACATAAGCCTCTTTAACAGGAGTGAGATCATCGATATTCCTAACTTCGATCGTGACAGTATGTTCAGGGGGTGCTGCCGTACGGAAAGCAAAGTCAATAGGGTTTATCTCATGCTCACACTCCAGATCTAAACCATTACATTCAATAAACCATTTAAATATGGCTTCATCGGCTGGTGCATCAAGTTCTTGCTCAGTCCAATAGACACCGTTTGTCTGGGGTAATACATTTTCCCCTAATTTACCGCTGCCAACCTGTTTACCATCACAGTCTTTGATATTTAATGGGAGACCGGCAAGAGAGCACCCGGCAGAACACTTTGCCCCAATGCTTATGGAAAATTTCTCTCCTTTACTTACTGGTAGAGGTATCCCCCAGACAGACAGAGAAATACTATGCGGCTTAACTTGAAAAGAAAATTCTGCTGAGCATTCCTGATGCAGAATATTTTCCTTCTCCAGAGCCTTGAAAATGACAGTCCAAGTATACTGACCGGGTATGATAGGCACCTGGACATTAAATTCTTCGGTCTGGTTACTTGTCCCATCAGACAAGGACAATCCGGCTTCTGCTACAACATCACCTTGGGAGTCGATAATTCTTACCTTCCCGCCCTGAAGGCTACAACCGGCGGTACAAATAACGCTAGCCTTTAGCGATATATTGGCACCGGCATCTATTTCATTGGGGATTTCACTCATTATAGATAAACTTGTCTTATGTATTTGAATAACTTCTTCTTTAACTTCATCCATCTCAATTCTCTCCTTAGTGATATTGGTCTAGTAAGAGAGGACCAGAAGTAATCCCGGTCCTCTTATCTTTTTGTTATACTAGCATTACTTATGACCAGGCTGTTAGCGCTGCAGCATTCTTTCCGGCAAGACGTCCGCAGACGACGCATTCGGTTATGTTGCCGCCAGCTTGGTAGGTAAACTTAAATACGGAGGAGATTTCACCTGCTGAGAATAGTCTGGGTATGGGTTTGCCGTCCCAGTCGAGTACTTCTCTCTTCGCATTGCAATCAACGCCGCCCTTAGTATTCGGTCCACCGGGATAGTGCTTCATGGCATAGAAAGGTGGTTTGTCAACAGGGCCCATTGTAGAAGGATTGCGGTCAAACTCCTGATCTTTACCTGTAGCGCAGTATTCATTGAAGTTTTTGATGGTTTTAACCAGATTTTCAGCAATCATACGACCATTATTATCACTGTCAGCCATAATCTTAGCTGCAAGTTCTTCGATGGTATCTGCTTTGATGATCCAGCCCCTGTTAATAGCGTCCATATTATCCTTGGTCCAAGGCAGGAAGCTGTAACCAACAGTAGAGTTAGTCATGCTGACGACTGAACCTGTAGTTCTGCGTGTTTCGTCAAAAATCGCCCAGCTCGGAGTTCTGGGATAATCCATATTTAACATATCATACTTAACTGCTTCTTTGTAGAATTGATAACGATATGGTTGGGTGGAATCCGTGATAATATGTTCGTTAGTATATCTCTTGCCAAAATTATCTACAACACAACTATTTTTGGAAGAAGACACTCTGGACATGGTTCCCATTTTCAGACCTAGTTCCTCATATTTTTCTCCATGGGGGAAAGCAGGTTCAATGCGAGATGCTGATTTGGCAACTTTTGCCAGAGAGGCGCCGATTTGAATAGCCATCTCAATGCCGTCACCGGTATTGTCAGGTGAACCATAGAAGCACCATCCCTTAACTCCAGGTCCTTCCAGAAAGGCTCTTCGCATTGGAACAGAGTATTCAAAACCACCGGCTGTCAAGACGACTGCCTTATTAGCTTTAATCTTAATTTCATTTCCGTCTTTACTTGTAGCGGTAGCACCAATGATTTCACCATTTCTCTTAATCATGCTTGTTGCGGGAGTTTGATATAAGATTTGTACATCGGGACGTTTCTTTTTCAGTCCTTCTTCAACCAGAGCCCAGAAAAAAGCCTCACCTGAAGCTTTGTTGACCTTGGCTTGTTTATATGGTGGAAGATCAGGGACTGCTTTCGCAAATTCCTTATAGCGGGTACTTACAGTACGGCCGTACTGAGCTTCTTTAAACTTAGGGAACATCGGGAACGAAGCATCTCCACCAGCTTTCATTCCTTCCGGATCAAGATCGGGATCTTGTGCTAACAAGAATTTTTCATTTTCCATAATGAGATCTGCAAACATCTCTGCCATCTCAGTAGATACGTGTGGCTGCTCCCCTTCTAACTTTCCAGGGATGTTTTCACCACTCATCATGGCTTTGACATACTCTACGCGCGCATCTCTGTCACCTGTAGGAACCGGGTTATGCCAAACGCCACCGGACATTCTGGTATTTGGGAAGTGATGATCTTCTGCTTGTTTTTCCAGAACCAACACTTTTGCTCCTGCATCATGAGCTTCGATTGCCGCACATGCTCCTGCGCCACCTAAGCCAATGATGACAACGTCTGTTTCATAGTCCCATTTCTCTGCATCAGCAGCTGTTGTTGCTGCTCCATTTGAACAGCCGGCCAGTAACATGCTTGCGCCAACAGCAGTACCACCAGCCAGAATACCAGTTTTCCTTAAAAATTCTCTGCGAGAAATGTTTTCCGATTTGAACTCTTCACTTTTTTCTTTAGACATTTTTTTCTCCCTTCAATTTTTTTATATTACTAATCCTTACATCTTCTAGCTAACTCACCTCCTATCTTAGCCATATCATAGTAACAAAACTTTGCCTTAAATCCCCAGCCTTTAATGCTCCAACGTAATTGCGTCACGCTTGGGAATCTTGGAACCCGCTTATGTCCTTTTCAAATATGTAATTTATCCATAGCTACTTCAAAGAGCAGACGAAATACGTACTAATTTCCAAAAAATTCATTCTAACCATTTTTATAATAAATTCTAATCTATACAATGAATAGTTTAAGTAACTTAGTAATTAGTTTTTTAACTTTTGTTAGTGATAGTGAATACATTTCAAACGTATCTCTTAAAAACTAAACGAGCTGTAGCTCTACAAACATTTCTGTTCATAGAGCTACAGCCCACTTAAAACGCTTATCTATATTAATTTTCTTTACACATCAAGAAAGCTGATCAACGCCTTACTATTAGACGATATAAATCGTAGTTTACAAACAGGGCGACCCACAGATCCATAAATAGTCTCTGTTTGTAGAATTCCAAGTTTTCTTAAAAAAATGATATATTTGCGCATGGAAACTCTTGAGACTCCAACCCGCTGTGCCATTTCTTCTGTGTTAAAAGGCTTGCCCCCGGTCTTTTGAATCTGATCCCAGACCAGTTTGAGTGTTTCCCGACAAATTCCTTTGGGTAGTTCTTCAGTTTTGTTGTTACCAGAAACTTTATAAAAGATTTGCTTATCCAAATCACTTTGACTGAGTTTATCATGACTTTTCAGCAATAGTACCCGTTCTTTATAGGCTGTCAACGCATCTCGAAATCGTTGAAATTTAAAAGGTTTAATTAAATAATCCACAACCCCATGTTGCAGTACTTTGCTTATACTGTGCCTGTCTGTAGCGGCCGAAACGACTATTACATCGGCCCCGACATTAATTTTTCGAATATGCGAAAGAAAATACAATCCATCTCGTCCAGGCATAAAAATATCCAGTAAGATCAAATCTATTTCTTTTTGTTTCAGAATTTCTAAACCCTCATTCACTGATTCGGCAATATCCTGTAATTGAAATCCTCCCACTTGTTCGAGATAATGTTGATTAAATTCAGCGACCATAGGATCATCTTCTACAATCAAAACGTTAATCATAACTCTCCTCCATCATTTTATACGGAAGATAGATTCTAAATACCGTTTCTTTGTTTTCTTGTGAAGAAACTTCCATTTGTCCGTTTCTTCGTACTACAGATTTATTGACCAAAAAAAGTCCAAAACCCCGGTTATTTGCCTTGGTTGAATACCCTTTTTCAAATATTTGTTTTTTTATTTCTTCCGAAATACCCGGCCCGTAATCCTTGACCTCAATCAGGAGCTCTTCTTCATCATAGACGAGTTTTAAATCAACTTCTTTATTCTCTGCGGCAGCAACTGCTTCCAAAGCATTGTCAAGCAGGTTTCCTACAATTGTAACCAGGTCGTGTATGATTCCTGAATCTGCTGACTGCGGTAAAAAGCACTCCTCATTAAGAACTATTTCACAACCGATTTCACGAGCATAGCTTATTTTCCCCAAAATAAATCCAGCAAGCACTGGGTCCTTAATCTTACGGACGGCCGACCCAATTCCTATTTGATATTGGTTTTCAATTTGACTCACATAGTGTGCCAGGCGGTCATAGGATTTCATGTGGATCATCCCCAGTATGACATGGATTTTGTTCATAAATTCATGGGTTTGTGCCCTCAAAGCTTCCGCGTAGACTTTAACTCCGGATAATTCTTCAGCCAGTTGCTTTATGTCCGTTTTATCCCGAAACGTCGAGATCGCGCCAACAATTTTACCTTCAACGTTAAGAGCAACCGTATTGGAAAGAAGCGTAATGCCATGAAGATTATATTCTAAATCCAATTCAGCCTGTGCCGTTTCAAGGACTTTCTTCACCCTGGAATTTGGAACCAGTTCATCAAGGTTAATCCTGCTCACGTCACTAATCCCTACCTGCTGAAACAAGCGAACAGCTTCGGCGTTAGCCAGTGTTACATTTCCGTTAGAATCTACCGCAAGTATTCCTTCCCTTATCGACTCAAGCATCGCGCTCCGTTCTTGAAGAAGCTTGGCAATATCTGAAGGTTCAAGTCCAAACATGACTTTTTTAAGTCTTTTTGAGAGGAGAATCGCCCCAATAATACCGACAAATAGCCCAACTCCCAGCCCTATATAAATCCTTGATTGACTTTGATTCACAGTGTCTTGTACATTATTAAGCAAAATTCCTACGGCGACCCCGCCAACCTGTTGATTCTCTTTGTCAAACACAGGGGTTAAGGCACCCAATGATAACCCCATAGTTCCTGTGCCCGTCAAAACAACCTCCTTACCTTGTAATACCGGTGGATGAAAGGTTTCTGTAATAATCGATGTCCCTATATGCTTACTATTTGGATGAGCTACCCGAATTCCTTGCATATTAAAAACGACGACATAATTTACTTTTGTCAAATCCATAACTTTATTGGTGAAGGCTTGCATTTCTTTGATATCCCGCTGACCGCTGAGTCCTTCGATAACAATAGGAGAAAGAGCCACAATTTTGGAAATACTCACGGCCTGATTTTCAATATTTTCTATCGTGGCATTTCCTACTTCTCTACTGATCAATACACTAGTAACGATTAACGATAAGGCGACGATTACACATACCAGGATTAGAATGTTTTTTTCAAGAGTCATTTTAAGAATTCGATTCTTCATTTTTCTTAATACCTTAACCCTTATGAGCTTATTTATTTGTGCATTTTTGTACTATCCCTTAAACACAAATATTCATTTCACCTTAGGGTCAATCTTTTTTAACTTCCTGAAAAAGAAAAAGAATTGATTAATGAATCATTCAATAAAATTAAACTTATAATTAGAGATATACAACCAAATGTTTTTTTTGTCAAGCTTGGAAATATTTTGTTTTTGGAAGAATGTATCGTCTTTTATACATTTAGCTTAAGATTAATTTATTTTATGGGATATGCTGTAAGTTAGTTACTGTTTTATCCCGAAATTGTCACATTTCTACAGAGTCCGCCATATTTTATAGCGAATTCAAAATAAGACATGCTGGCTAAGGATATGAAACCCGTATGAGTCGTTAACTTTCCTTAAGGACGCCTGCCCAAATCGCCTCCGAAATCAATACGTTGAAGCGCCGAACCAACAAAATGATGCTGCAAAACTGCGTTCATTGACAGAGGGCAAGGCAATCCAGTCGTATGAGGAATGAGAAAATTGGCTTAAGGAAGAAGTCTTTTATTCGCAGTGGACTGCCGAGCACCTAATACGAAGCTACTGGGAATTCTGACCCAAATTCGACGAAGATTCGACAGAATCGAATCCGGATTTGATTCTTAGTTTCTCTCAAGCAGTCATCCTCTTAGGAATCCCAACGAGGAGCGGGAGAAATTTATGGCTTGCCATGACGTTGAGAAAATGAGCAAACGGGAACCGCAGGAGGTTGTTCAGGAAATGAAATAGACTGTCTGCCAAATGGATGAGGCAATCCCGGTTGAGAGAAGGAGTAAAAAAGTCAGGAAAGCACGTCAAAACCTGTGCAATCAATTACCGGTGCCCATCCAGACAGCGAGAAGTTAAGGCTACCTAAAAAAAGATGCCCAAATTTTTCTTGTCAGCATTCTTGGTTTTTTTTAGATAAAAGTAAAGAGACTATCTCTTTCGAAGTAGTCTCTTCGTTACCTGGCGATGTGTTATTTTCCCAATTGGTATGTCGCCCCAGAAGGTTTTAACTTCTGTGTTCGAGGTGGGAACGGGTGGTACCCCTCCGGGATAATCACCAGATCTTACTGGAGGTCCGAAGTCCGATGTCCGAAATCCGAACTTGAGTATTCGTTTTGGAAAGTCCAGTTCTATTCCTTCAGTCGTGGTCAAATCGGTCACCAGTGACCGATTTTATGAGATTTGCCACAGAGTTAATCTGAAGACCCTTGAAAGATGATCTGGTTGATAGACCGGGAGTGGAAGGTGGTACACGTGGAGCGGATCGGTACTAATCGGCCGAGGTCTTGACCTAAAGATGTCTCTTGAGACGGCTCCACGAAGACTGGCGTCCTCGCTTCTAAGCCTCCCACCTATCCTGTACATTTTATACCAAAATCCAATGTCAAGCTGCAGTAAAGCTCCATGGGGTCTTTCTGTCCTGTCGCAGGTAACCCACATCAGTTCTTGTTTTCATCCATAATGAGAATCATAATTTGGAACATAGCTTTCAATTTCTATGGTCTTTTTAGAATTAAGAATTTAAATATCTACCCATCTCTAAGAAGCTCCTTGTGAATTGCCAACCTAAGTCCGATTGTCCTTCAACATCTATAACGTGAATGTAGAATTAATCATCTATAGTAGTTTACCATCCCAGATAGGAAGAGCTGTGAAGATAATAAGAGCACGTAGAGCAAATCCTCCTATTAATATTGATAGATCTGTAGCTAATACAAGATAAGAGCTATGCTCTGCCTCTGCTGCAATAGCAGTTTCTTTGCCTGTAGAAGCCCCCTCTGTTGCTACTTTGGGTGCGGATTGTTTAGCAAGGAGATATTCGCGTCCAAATACTACTAGGGGTAATAAGAGTCCTAAAGCTATAAAGTAACCCCAAAATACAATAGCATAGGAGCCAAACATTACTAAGGAAGCTGACTTAGCACCTACAGGCCCTTTGAAACCTAAAGCCATCATTCCAAAAAAGATGGCCACGATTAGTAGTTCAGCTGCAACTAAAGCTAAGTGAACCTTTCCTTCAAGAGGATTGGCACTTCCTTCTTTCTCCATAAAATGAGCCACTAAAGTGGTTAGCGATAAGCCGGTGGATAGTGCCGATACTACAAATAATATAGGCATAACTAAAGTATTCCAAAATGGAACCGCTTCTATAACTGCAATTAAAAGTCCGGTATAAGCTCCTGTTGCTAATGCTAAAACAGCACCGGCTAGGGTAATAACTTGAGGAGCTTGTTTTTTCTTGAATACAAAGAATGCTTTTAAGAGACCAACTACAATAAATGCGGCTAAGATATAAACGCCCCAGGTCATAACGGAACCAAAGTTAAATATCAATCGAATAAGAAGCCAAGGCTTATGAAGTCCTTGCCCAAGATCAAACACCAAAAGCAAGGTGCCAAACGCAACAATAGGGGCTGCAAGATAATATCCGATTCTGGCAAGGTGGGAGTTTCTACCTAACCACCTCTTTTCTGCTGCAAAGGAGGCTAAGTAGGCTCCAGCTCCAAGTCCGCCTAAAAATAAATAAATGACAATCAACCAATTCCAATGATGCATTATTTTCGATCCTCCTATGCTTTGGGAATTAGTACCCATGATGGTTTTGTAAGTTCAGGGTTGGGCATCCCTTCTAATTGTGCAGTTGCACCAGAAGTTTTCCTTATATCTGAAAGAAGTCCAAAGTTAAGCGCTCTGGTAGGACATGCAGAGACACATGCTGGTTTTTCACCCTTATCTTGGCGTTCATAACAGAAGTGACATTTGTTAATTCTACCGGTAGCAGGGCTGAATTGCGGAACATGGTATGGGCAAGCAAACATACAATACTTACAACCTACACAAACATCTGGGTTATGGATTACTATACCATCCTCATCTCTCTTCTTATAAGCGAGTACTGGACATACAGAAGCACAAGCAGGGTCTTCACAGTGATTACAACTGTATGATAGATAGTGCTTGCCATCTTTTCCGCCTGCCAGAACACGACGCCATACGGTGCCTTCTTCCCACTGGTTAACTTCTTTGCAAGCGTTAACACACATCTTGCAATTGATGCATTTACTCTGATCATAGATGAATCCTTTTTGAAGTGGGTTCTTCGGAGCATCTTGCGCTGTATCTGCTTTTACAACAGTAGGGGTAATACCTACTGCGAGAGCAAAAGCAGCCACGGCTCCAGCTTTTAAAACACTTCTACGGGTAAGTAAGACTTTCTTTGAGCTGTTCACCGTAAACACTTCTCCTTCCTTATTCTTGTTTTCTTTTTTAATAATATCAAGTAACTAAAATCAAGACTCTACTTGTTTTCTTTCAGATGTATTGTCCTTTTCTTCTGTATCTAGATTCGCTTCTGTCTTAAATTCTTTTATACCTTTGCCTAAACCCTTCCCTAATTGAGGAAGTTTTCCCGGACCGAAAAAAATCAAAGCTATCACTAAAACAATGACTGCAACTGTAGGGGTAATCATACCAAAAGTTATCAAGTCCTTCACCTCATTATGCCTTTTCTTAAAAGTATCATTTGTTAATATAAGTGCTCCATATAAAGTAATTGGCTTCTCGAGTCATGTAATTATTGAGCTGTCTACTTTTTCCATGGGCTTGATATCACTTTGTATTAAAGGCACCAACAGCAAATGATATCAGCTATAACTATGAAGACCTGAGAGCAGATAGTTTACTCCAAAAAACGTAAACAATACTAGGATGAAGCCTCCCACCACCAATAGATTAGCTCTTTTTTCTTTCCAGGCTTCCTGTCGATGAAGGTGAAAATAGATGGCGTAAATAATCCAAGTAACCAGAGCCCATGTTTCCTTGGGATCCCAGCTCCAGTAGCGCCCCCAGGCTTGTTCGGCCCAGATTGCCCCCAGTACGATGGCCAGTGTGAGCATGACAAACCCAAATGTCACGATTTTATGAATCCAGTATTCGGCTTTGGTTGAACGTTTCGTCAATTGAACAGCCGATATACCTGCAGCTACAGCGAAAGAGCCATACGAGAACATAGCAGTCAATACATGGCTGATCAGCCAATGGCTCTTCAAAGCCGGCATTAGTGCTGATTCATTACTAAGCTGATGACCCATCAGAAGAGGAATCGTGGCTACGAGCAGTGCCGCAAGCAAGGCAACTGCCCCTCCGGCCCCTTTACTTTTGCTTCTGATTTCATAGAACAAATATAACAACATAGTAAACCAGGTAAACCATAATATGAATTCCGCTCCGTTGGTCAGCGGAAGCCTTCCGACAAGCATGGCTCGGAAAAATAATGCTAGCGAATTTGCCAAAAAACCAGCGATGACAAACATTTGGGCAATTCTTTGACGACTGAGGTTTTCCCGGGATAGAAAATAGATAACAGAGGCCAATAAATACAGAGCAATTGTAAGGTATACGAATTCATTGATAAATACTGTCATTGCACATCCCCTTACGCTTTTCTTTTATTATTAATCAAGACTAAGCATGCTCCTACCATCAGCATGATTCCACCGGCCCTAGCTAATGCCAAACCGGGATCTTTTTTAATGACCAATCCTGTAAAAGGCTTTACTCCATGAAACGTTACAGTAACATGGTCTTCAAGTTCAATTGTATCGCCCAAAGTCGCATAGCCAATCTCCAATCGAGAACCATTTATATAAGTGGCATAAATAATTCTGGGATTGTTGGGCTGGTACGATTTTGTTTTCATTCCCCAAGCTTGGTCAAAATCCGGTACATATTTATAAACCAACACAGCTTTGTCAGTATTAGGGATTTTAAAAAACTGGCGTTCTCCCAGAAGTTCTTGCTCCGACCACTCTGTCCCGTTTTTCCCTTCTATGTCGATAAGGTAGCCAAAACTGGACTGGTAAACCTTCACCCCTTCGTAAACAAGAGGATGGTTGACACTGATGTTATATTCCTGAGAAGACTTTTCTTCTTCAATCACACTAACGTCAGATATATATTGGGAGGGAGAAGCGTCCTCATTGAACTCAATGGTAAATTTGTTTACTCTTAAAGCAAACGGGTGAGCGTTAGGTACAATGTCAGCAATCTCTACTGTCTCTCCTTCTGTAATTCTGACTGTGACCGATTTTCCGCCAATGGAATTCATCGTACCGCCTATGAGGATTATGACCATTCCGGCGTGGATAAGTAAAATTCCGATTCGTCTGATATGAAGAGCCTTAGGCGCAATGTTTTTTGCCGACCTAAAGTATATGTTCAGCTGGTTGACCGTGCAGAAAGTCATATTAAGAAACAAAAGTACCAATAATAGTTCAAATATATTAGATCGATAATACGTTTTAGGGACAAAATATGAACCAATGGCGGAAATAATTCCGATCGTAGCCAATAAAAACAAACCGGCCTTCATCGAATAAAGAAATGAAACAAGTTTTCTCAATGTTACCATCAAAATCTCCTTAGCAGTATGAACATGATATGCTGTTGTTGATTTTTAGTAGTATCTCACTTGGAGGCGTGTCAAGCTTTGGCTATAATGTGACAAGTAATTTGCGAAAAATGATTAAGGCTATTACTAAAAAGATGATGGCTACTGTGGGAGTCATCAAATCGAATCTACTGCCCTTTATACCCTTCCTTATGGAGAAAACTGCCGCAACAAGTGACGGCAGTCTCATCATTGATGCCTAATTAGCTCACCGTTTTGAGCATACCCTAACATTTGTCAGAGAATGGTTTTTGAATAACATATTGCATAAAACTGATTCTAATGTTTAATGCACATGACATGTTCCACACTCAAACACTTCAGCATGATGACAACTTAAGCATGTTAACGTTGCTTGCTCTTGGAACGTTTTTGAAGAGTGCATCGAATGACAATTATTACAATTAATTAACGCATGGCTTTCATTTTCAGATAGTTCATGAGGATTAACCGAAGTGCCCTCACTGTCAACTAATAACACATCGCATGTTTTTTCTACAAGATCTTCTTTATTGTGGCAACTAAGACATGCTTGTTCCTCAACTTTAGTCGTTTTAAGCTTTGTTGGCATCCGCTTAGAATCAGTAGCTCCTTCATGTGCTTTTGCCAAATTTTCATTATCTGCATGACAAGTAGCACACGAAAATCCTTGCTTATAATGGATAAAGACAGGATAAGACGCATCATTTACAGAAGTGGCTTCTTCTGTATGACAACCTAAACAATCAATGCTTGGGGACCACCATGCTACAGTATCTTCTGATGGTGATGGTTCATTCTTCAAAGTTTTAGCAGATTCAGCTTGCTGAATAGCGCAAACTGTTAAAAAAAATGTTACTAGTAATACAAAAAAGTAGGCGGCTAAAATGAAGATTTTTTTTTTCGCAGTAAGCATTATTTCTTTTCCTTCTCCCATGGGGTAAGGGTAGCAATATGGCCGCCAGCTACATAGCCAACAATATAGCCATTAGCAACTGTACCTCCGGCCCAGCCGTAGCCTCGCCCAAGTGGGTTGGCAATAGTATTTGATCCAGCATATAGCCTTGGAATTACTTCACCGCGCACATTAAGAACTTGTGCATTTTTATTGATAACTAAGCCACCTTTTGTTTGAAGCATACCAGGATGTATTTCAACACAGTAAAATGGTCCTTCTTTTAATGGGGCGAGGCATGGGTTTTTTAATTCTCCAGATTTAACGCGTGCCAAGTCACCACAGGTAAATTGATCCCACGAGCCAACGCCGCGATTCCAATCCAAATCAACACCATCTTTACAGAAACCATTATAACGAGAAACTGTTGCAAGTAGATTATTTTTGTTAATCCCCATTCCGTCTGCAAGTTCCTCGATAGTGTCAAATTTATGAATCCACTTCGGTAACTCCCCTTTTTTGAGCAGTACTGACATAGTTTCTAATCCACTTCCAAAATTCCCAGGATACGTTTTATCGCAAATTAAATACCCAGGAATATTTCGCCATTCAAGGTTACCTGTATCATATTTTTCAAAGTTACGTCCGAACAAATCGTATGAGCAAGATTCGTTTCCAAAACGTTCTCCATATTTATTGACGATGATTGACCCAACTCTCCCTGGAGCAGTGAATACACGAGATCTTTCTTCGGAACCATAGGTGCCGTTATCACGTGATACATCGCTTGCCTGATAGACATCTGTCCCTTCGACCATATTAAATGCTACCCTATAGCTCTCATTCATGTTTCTAAGGTCAGCACCTACCTCCATTGCCATGATGTGTCCATCACCTGTGTTGGTCTCGATTGCACAGGTAGAGTAGATCGGGGCAGGCAAATAGTGTTGGACCATTTCCTTATTATGGTCAAATCCACCCGTGCCAATAATAACTCCATATCGAGCTTTGATAGCGATATTGCCACTTTTGGTTTCGGCATAAACTCCAACTACCTCGCCGTCCCCTGATGTTGGATTCCCTGCATAAATGAGCTTTTTCCCTGCTGTTCCATACATAACTTCGATACCGCGAGCTTCAACGGCGTCTTTCTGGGCAGATCGAAATGCACGACCGAGAGTAGATCCATCTGGATGAGCGTTCATGCCAATTGTTGCACACACTCCGGCATATTGCTTTTCAATTTCACTAAATGGTCTATAGATTGTATAGCTCGGTTTATCTGAAGGATTATAGTACTTCATATCAAAATCACAATCATTTATCAAGTAATCAATTGCTGGAACATAATTGTTTAGCATCATTTCGATTAACTCATCTGAACTTTGACCATCAGCACAATCCTCAAGATAGGCTTTAACAATTTCACGAGGAATCTCAGGCTTTCCAGCCTTAATGGCTAAAGTGCTGTTTGGACAGGATACTGCTCCACCGCACCATGCAGTCGTTCCACCAAAGTATGTCGGGTGCTTCTCTAGTATCAAAACCTTAAGACCTGCATCATGAGCTTTATAGGCTGCGGGGATAATAGAACCCGTACCTAAAACGACCACATCAACTTCCTTATCCCATTTTTCAGGTAGCCCAAGTTTTGATCCAACTGCAGAAGCAGGGGCATTTTCATTGCTGCAACCAGTAAGTAAAAGACTAGCTCCAATAGTAGCACCGCCGGCTAAGAGACCGGTATTTCTTAAAAAGTCCCTACGAGAAATTGTTTTAGATCCTAACTCTTCCCTTTTCTTTTCATTAGACATTTGTTGACTCCTCCTTCCAAAATTACAGCTAAATATTACCATCTAAGTTATTGACTGTACATTCACAATGTTTTATAGTTGTATAAATATCGTTTATAAGTTTACAAGTATTAAGAGTTTTTATTGACCTTATAGATAGTAGAAGGGAGGGTGTAATCTAATGAATATCGGACAACTCTATACATTTATTGCAGTAGTCAAATACAAGAGCTATATTCGGGCTGCGGAAAAACTCTACATTACACAACCCGCAGTTACTCACCAGATGAATGCTTTGGAAAAAGAGTTAAATGTAAAACTTTTTGACAAATGCCATAAGCAAATTGAATTAACCCAAGCTGGCAACTATTTATATAACTGTGCATTAAATATAACTGAGATTGTAGAGAGTGCAGTCAATGAAACTCGAAGGATAGATAATGATATAGAAAACACCCTCAATATTCATTACATAACATGTTTAGAACAAAGAATTGTACCATTGTGTACCAGCAGATTTCTTGAGTTATATCCAAAGATTAAAATCAAGATCAAGGAAATTCATCCTGCTTATGAAGAAATTATTAAACTATACGATAGTAATACTCTTATTTTTAGTGTCGAAGATTATGTTCATAGTTTTAAAGATATTTCTTTTTCTCCTTTGCTTGATGCGAAAATCTGTTGTGTTTTAAATAAGAATCACCCTTTAGCTAATAAAAAATTAATTACTGCTAATAACTTAAACGGCCATACTTTTGTATTCTATCCTGATAAAGTTTCCCCATTATATCTTATTAACCTTCGCTTAGAATTAGAAAAAAATATTCCAAATATTACCATACTAGAGTCAAGAGATGCAGAAAGTACAATCGCTATGCTTTTTAGTCATATGGCCATCAATATGACTTTAGATATTTTCGCTTCTTCGCGAAAAAATTTGATATCTATTCCATTTGAATCTGATCTAACAGTAAAATACGGAATTGCTTCATCCAAAAGCTCTACAAGGGCAGTAAACAAATTCATTTCCATATCTGAACAGCTGGTAAGGTCTATAAACTCCAAAAAAAGAAGCTCTGCAAGCGTGTCTAATCTGAGTAGGTCCACAATCATAAGTTAATGTTGTAAGATAGTTGTCCAATAATGTTTTGCTCCCATTTGGAAGCCGAGTGAAAGGTGACGTACGTTCTATTTTAGTTTGCATACTGTTGGTTACAAACAATGTTCCATGATGTCTGTATTACGCTTTTCGATTGAACTTTTGAATTCATCATCTCTTTATCTTGATAGCACTTACGATAGGCCTAGTTCGACTTCGACGAAATCAGTAGTTCGTTCATCAACAGAAATCTCCATCCCGTGAAGGTTTACCACCTTCACGCATCTCGACAACCATGCAGGAAATGGTAAGGGAAGTCCAATTAATGACCAAAAGGAGTACATGCGTACTCCTTTTATTACTTGCAACGACCTATCTTCCCTATTGGTATTTTAGCCCTGTGAGGTACTCAAACCTCAAACTTCCAACAGTTCATTAATGTGAAGAAACTACCTCTATCGAAGTAGTTTCTTAGTACCTGGCGATGTGCTATTTTCCCAATTGGTATCGTCGCCCCAGGAGGTCTTAACTTCCGTGTTCGAGATACGAAACAGTCCGGTGGACTGTTTCGGCCACACGGCAAACTATCAAAGGAATACCCATGCCGTGTGAGCTCGAACGGGTGGTACCCACCCCAAGAATTATTCTCTAAGTCAACTTAGTCTTTAGCTATATAGCAAAAAGACTGCCGTAATGACAGTCTTCTTACTTTTTACCTGGGCCGCTCCTTACCATCCATGGCACCGCGGCACTCGTTAAGGCCATCTAAGGCCTTAACGCATTCATGGGCGTCGGTCGTATTAATATAGTAAAGGAGTACATGCGATTCATGTACTCCTTTTGTTACCTGGCAACGACTTACCTTCCCGCAAAGCAGTATTCTCAGCCCTGGAGGTCTTAACTTCCGTGTTCGAGATGGGAACGGGTGGTACCCCTCCGGTATTGTCACCAGATTATTTAGTTTGAAGAACTTAGAAGCCGTTATGGCCTCCTGTTCTTTCAAAACTGCACAACATATTTTAGCAAAAGTGCGATTCACATATTATCCTCAAAACTGTAGGTCAAGACCTCGACCTATTAGTACCGATCCGCTCCACGTGTCACCACGCTTCCACTTCCGGCCTATCAACCTGATCATCTTTCAGGGGTCTTACCAGATTAACTCTGTGGGAAATCTCATCTTAAGGTCGGTTTCGCGCTTAGATGCTTTCAGCGCTTATCCGTTCCGAATATAGCTACCCAGCGATGCCTCTGGC
>LOEZ01000055.1 GCA_001516055.1 Gracilibacter sp. BRH_c7a | reverse complement strand
ACGGCAGAGGTAATGGGAAACCATGTGGAACGTCTTTATGATACGGGCGTTGCCGGCATTCATCGGCTGTTAAGTCAGAAGGATAAATTGTTTGCCGCTCGCGTCTTAATCGTTGTAGCCGGAATGGAAGGTGCACTTGCCAGTGTTGTTGGGGGTTTGGTGGATAAACCTGTGATAGCCGTCCCGACGAGTATCGGTTATGGTGCAAGTTTTGGCGGATTAGCAGCTTTACTCAGCATGCTCAATAGTTGTGCGAGTGGAGTTGGAGTAGTTAATATTGACAATGGTTTTGGAGCAGGATATTTAGCCGGCTTAATTAATAAATTGGGGGAGGTTGAGGTATGAAAATTGCCTATTTTCAATGTTTCGCCGGAATTAGCGGGGATATGATACTAGGTGCTTTGATTGATGCAGGTTTAGATACAGAACAATGGCAAGCGGATTTAGCAAAACTCCCTGTAAGTGGTTATCAACTCCGAATCGAAAAAGTAAAGAAACAAGGTATCAGTGCTACCAAGGTCCATGTATTAATAGAAGAAGAACATGCTCACCGCAACCTTCAGGATATAACTAAAATTATTAATGAAAGCACGCTGCCGGAAGTAGTTAAGGAAAGAAGTATTCAAGTCTTTACTCGATTAGCAGAGGCTGAAGCGAAGGTTCATCAGACCACACTTGACCATATTCATTTTCATGAAGTGGGGGCCAAGGATGCGATAATTGATATCGTAGGAGCAGTAGTTGGTTTATGGCGCTTGGGAATTGAGGAAGTATATTCATCAGCCATTCACACCGGAACTGGTTTTACCCGCAGTGCGCATGGAACAATACCTATACCTGTGCCTGCTGTTTTAGAACTTCTGAAAGGCTGTCCCGTTTATAGTCAAGGGATAGAAAATGAACTTGTAACGCCGACAGGAGCAGCTGTTCTTACAACTTACTGTCATAAATTCGGTCATATGCCTCCTATGCAGATTACTAATACTGGTTATGGAGCAGGTGAGCGCAATTTAGATATCCCCAATTTATTACGCATTAACCTAGGAGTGAAAAGAGAAGCTGGTTCCCATGGTTCTAAACGCTTTAACGATTCAAGTGCTGTTCATCAAGGACAGGCTACGATGATTGAAGCCAATATAGATGATATGAACCCTGAATTTTATAATTATCTGATAACAAAATTTTTAAAGGACGGAGCAATGGATGTTTTTCTGCAAACCATTCAGATGAAAAAGAACAGACCCGCAATTATTCTCAATTTGCTAGTTCATGATCATCAAGTCGAGGAGTTTTGTCAACAGATATTTGAAGAGACAACTTCTATTGGTGTTCGTACTTACCCGGTTACCAAATACATGCTACCATATGAGATTATCACAGTAGAGACACAATTCGGTCCGGTTCCTGTAAAAGTAGCACGCTCAAAAGATGTCGTTAAAAACGTAGCTCCTGAATATGAAGTTTGTCGTAGTCTTGCTGAACAATATAATAAACCGCTTAAAGCAATCTATGATTTGGTGAAACAGGAAACATACAAGATATTGGATTAATAATCGAATCTTACTTTATATTCGCGCAGCCAATAATCTAACTGAATCAGAAAAGCAAAGAGTCTTGGAGTATCCATGAGCTGTCCAAACCAAGGTTTATTATTAGATATATCAGCAGAATTCTTCATGAGATCTAAGATGGTTTTCTTATTGATTAAATTAGGCAACTGGGTAGAAGAGTCATTTAGAATATTAGTCAATTCTTGATTAACACTCTGGAGGAATTGCGGATTATGAGTTTTGGGGTAGGGACTTTTCTTACGCCATAGGACATCTTGGGGTAGTATTCCGTCCAAAGCAAAGCGCAGGAGACCTTTTTCTCTATCCCGGTAATTCTTCATTTCCCAGGGGATATTCCAGACATACTCGACGATTCGGTGATCACAGAACGGTACCCTTACTTCAAGGCCTGTAGCCATTGTCATCCTATCCTTGCGATCCAAAAGTGTAGGCATAAATCTGGTCAAGGTCAGATAACTGATTCTTTTGAACACTTCATGTTGGTTATCTATGCTTTCAGGAGAGAACGGCAACTCTAGTAGTGCCTCTTGATATCTATTTCTGACATACTCTAATGGAGATATGCGTACTGCTAGTTCCGGAGATAATACTTGCAATCGCCTATCTAAATTGACTGACCAGGGAAAGGTATCGGCCTTCATCAAATCTTCTCTATGAAACCAAGGATAACCTCCAAATATCTCATCAGCACATTCGCCGGATAAACCCACAGTAACATGTTCTTTAATTCTTCTACTAAAAAGTAGGAGAGAGGAGTCGATATCGGCCATCCCGGGAAGGTCTCTAGCCAGGACAGCATCTTGCAGTGCAGTGATGAGTTCCGGTGTATCTAAAGTTATATAATGATGTTTTGTACCGAATTCCTTAGACATTTTTTCAACCCAGGGGGCATCGGGATCAGGTTGAAATTCATTAGGACGAAAATACTTATTATTTCCGACAAAGTCAACGGAAAAGGTTGCTAGAGCTTGATTTTTTTCTTTTAAGGTATTGGCAGCGATAGCTGTGATTACGCTGGAATCCAAACCTCCTGAAAGTAAGGTGCCTAATGGTACGTCTGAAACTAACTGTCTTGTTATAGAATCAGTTACTAGAAATCTTACTTTCTCTACGGTTGTTGCGAAATCATCTTCGTGCTCTTTTTCTTCCAATCGCCAGTATTGCCAAATATTCATTCCATCTCTGCCTATAGCTAGACAATGACCGGGTTTTAATTCTTCGATATTTTTGAATACGCCATGGCCAGGTGTACGGGCAGGTGCAATCATGAAGATCTCCGCCAAACCTTCGTTATCAATTTCTGCTGGGATATCTGGATGGGCTAATAAAGCTTTTAGTTCTGAAGCAAAGATAATAGAGTCTTGTTTATGATTATAGAATAGTGGTTTCACTCCCATTCGGTCTCTTGCTAGAAAGAGTGTTTCCTTCCTACTATCCCAGACTCCGAAAGAGAAGATACCATTCAATTTTTGTACACAATCTTTACCCCATTCAATGTAAGAAAGAAGCAGTACTTCAGTATCAGAATGCCCTTGAAAAGCATAACCTTTATATAAGAGATCTCTGCGAATTTCTTCAGTATTATAGAGTTCACCATTATAAGTAATAGTATAATCCCAGCCAAATTTAGATCTAGTCATCGGTTGTTTTCCGCCTTCTATATCCACTACGGCTAATCTACTATGGCCGAAGCAAACATTTGGTGTTAACCATTTTCCTCTAGAATCAGGGCCCCGGGGGGCGAGGGTATCTACCATCTCATCAATAACCCTGCCGTAATTCGATATATCTTTTTCCCAATCCAACCAACCAACTATCCCACACATTTACATACATCCCCTTTGGTAAAATATAATGATAATCGTTATCAATATACATGTTATGCTAATAGATTTAAAGAGGAACAAGAATGAGTAAAAAAGATTGGTTTTGTTATAATTTTATACATGCTTTTAGAGGAGAGAAGGGTTGAGAACATTGTCGGTTTAGGTTTAAGTATAATAAAAGAAGCAGGCAATTAACCTGCTTCTTTTATTATTTTATAAGGACCAGAAGATAGAGAGTGGGGAATACGGAGCTAAAAAGTAGGTGCTATTTTATATATACCAAATTCATGATGGCCGAGACTCTCAGCTTTAGTAAGTTTTCCGTTGGCTACATCAAGTATTTCCTGGAATAGTTCCTGACCCACTTCTTCAATTGATTTTACGCCTTGGATTATATCGGAAGCATCGAGATCAATATTGTCTGACATCATAGAGTAGGTATCGGCATTAGCTGTAATCTTAATGACTGGTGCTATCGGAGAGCCTGTTGGTGTACCCCGACCGGTAGTGAAGATTACTACAGTCGCACCTCCGGCAAGCATTCCGGTTATAGATTCAATATCCTGTCCAGGAGTATCCATGACATATAAACCTTTTTCTTGGGGGATTTCTCCGTAGGCTAATACTCCTTCAATAGGAGCACTGCCAGCTTTATAGATACACCCTAATGATTTTTCTTCAATTGAGCTGATACCACCTTGAATGTTTCCTGGGGTAGGTTGCCCACCTCTAATATCAACATTAAGGAGCTTGGCTTTTTGCTCACAGTCATTTACTATTTTAAATATTTTTTCACCAACCTCTGTTGATTTTCCTCTTTTAGCCAGAATATGCTCTGCGCCGATGAACTCTGTAGTTTCGGAAAGAATGGATGTACCGCCAGCTTTAACGAGTATATCGGAAGCAATACCCACGACAGGATTAGAAGCTAAGCCTGATGTGAAATCCGACCCCCCACATTCAACAGCCAGAGAGAGTTCACTGACAGGAAATTCTTGGGGTTTTATGAGTGATATTTCCCTGGCTATACGACTGGCTTTTTGTACTCCTTCAGCAGTAGCTTTGAGAGTGCCGCCTGCTTCTTGAATGATAACCACCTCAACAGTCTTACCTGTCTTAGAGATTTCTTCAGCAACTTTGGTTATCGGAACACCTTCACAGCCTAGACCTACCACTAATACTGCCCCAATATTCGGGTTCTTGCCGAGTCCAATAAGAGTATTTACCGTTTGGTCGTGATCGGCTCCTATTTGGCAGCAACCATGTTGATTAGGTAAAGCAACTGCCTTGGGTATTTGAGAAGCAATATTAGAAGCAACTACTCCTGCACATACTGATGTTGGAATAATTGCAAGATAATTACGAACACCAACTTTACCATCCGGACGTAAATAACCGGTAAATTTCATAACTATACCTCCTTAAGATGCTAAAATAATTACTTTCGATCTCCACGGCCTCGATTACTCTGGATGTTATGGACATGAACATGATGACCTTTGGTTATGGCAGTAAGTGAACTACCAATAACCTCACCATATTTGATTATATCTTGGTTACTGGCAATGTCTTGGATAGCAAATTTATGACCTACAGGAATGTCTTCAGATAGTACGATTTGCTGAACATCTTGCCCTATAAAGAAACTTACCGGACTGCCTGCAGCAAGATTGGCAACAGCTGTCGCTACATTATCATTTTTATTGATGACTACAGCCTGCTTTTGCATCATTCCTACCTCCTCAAATATATTTCATACACTATACTATATCATTTTTCTTTTTCAGATAATAGGAAAGAACGATAAAAAGACCTAATACATAGGTCGAAATAATTTTTGATTAAGAATAATAATAATTGCTACGCCCTAGCTTTCACCTTGATAAGGAAGCCCTACATTAAAACTTTCTCTCTTAAAAAGTATTTCTCTATTAGCTTTTCTTTACTAATCCAGACTAGTTTAGGTTTATTGCCTAAGGTAGAAGTTTTCCTTTGACTGCCTAATGGATGGTATATAAACATAATAATTTTTTGAAAAAAACCTATGATATAACCATTATGAATCGGAAAATCCTCTACATTGAAACCTAATCCTTTAACCCCTTTATTAAGCATAGTAACCCCAATATAGACTTTGACCTGGTTATAATCAGGATTATTGGCGATGTATTTTACTAAGGACGGTAAAGACAGTCTGATTTGCTTTAGTGCTCGTAGACCTATATTTTGAAGATCATCCCCGATCAGTTGAAAACGGATATTATCAAGATGAATTTCCCCTATAATATCTCCTTTGGTAGCTAAGATCTCTCCTTTATCGTTTAGGAGATCAGGTCCCTGGTAATGTGTTAAACCAAGACGAAAAAGGTTATTATCATCAATTCGTTTAATTTTTTTAAATTGGGCATATAGACGTTCCCATTTTTCCCAGATTCGGAAGCTTAAGCGTCGGAATACAGACCATGTTGGGAATTGAAGACCAATAATAGGTAATTTATGGACTTCTCTGATATGACGGCAGAGTTGCTCAATACAAGCAATAGTATTGTCAGGAGCACCTTGTTCACCTCCGCTGTCATGAAGAAGAACTATCGATCCTTCAGCCATTCTTTGGCTGATCTTACTAATTATACTTTCAGGAGTGTTATTTCTTCTCCAGTCCTTCCCGGTAGCATTCCAAGAAACAATTCTTTTCTTTTTTAGTAAGCACCATATAATTAAAGCAAGATTGATGCTTCCCCAAGGTGACCTAATAAACTGAGTTTCTTCACCAATTGCTCTGCGAATTTCTGCTATACTTTTATCCCACGATCTCCAAGTTTTAAGGGGTGACATAGTCCATGCATGTTGATGACAATAGCCGTGGGAACCAATAATATGTCCATCATCATAAATGCTTTTTACTAAATGCGGATATTTCTCAGCCTTTTCGCCTAATACGAAAAAACAAGCTTGTATATTATTCTTTTTAAGTATATTCAGAAGTAAGGGGGTATATCGTGGATCTGGACCATCATCAAATGTTAACGAAACCCCTGGGGAATACTGACGTTTCCAAGAACCAAGCCCAAGGTATTTAACCACAATCTCCGGGATGAACTGGTAGACTGTTAAAGAAATAATTATTATAAAGAATAAAATAAGAACTATTGATTCGTACATCCTGAACTTTAAATCCTCCTTAGATTTAGCTAGTGCTCTTAGACATGCTAACAATATCATGATAAATATGAGGCTTTAGGGATGTTCTAATAATTATCTCCAAGATTTTGTGCCAAGCAGGATCGTTTATTTGACCAAGATAACTGTTAACTCGTTTATGCCAAAGCTTTTGTTCTTGTTCATTTTGAAAAAAGTCATTAAGTTGTTCGGTGATGTTACGGTTTTGATCTAAGTCATAGATAAGTTTTTTGTCGAGGAGGTAATCTTTATTAATATCTTCCTGACCGGGAAGAGAAGAGTGGATAAATATCGGCAGTTTTTTATTTAATGCTTCACTTAAAGTGACCCCACCAGGCTTAGTTATTATTGCCTGAGCTTCGTTATATAAAGCATTCATAGTTTCACGAGAAGATATATATGATAAAGGTTTTATATGATTTAATTTAAGCGAAAATACTTCTTTATATAGTTTCTTATTATTACCGCATAAGACAGAAAAATAGAAATCTTTACTTTGTACAAGGGTATTGCTGAGACTTTGAATATCTCCTAGCCCACCGCTACCACCAGAAATAAGGATGTGATAGGGAGCTGAAAATTTATTCTCTGAACGAGGAATGAAGCACTCATCTATTGGTATCCCAGTTACGAAAATAGTTTGGGGGTTAATCCCATGCTTGGCAGCTAATTCTGCTTTAATATATTGATCAGGTACGAAATGATAATCTATACCCTCTAGACCCCATAGTCTATTTACAAAAAAGTCTGTATAAACATTGACAACCGGTGGAGTAGAAACACCGGAAGATCTCAAGCGGCTGATTAAGAAAGACGGAAAGGCTTGGGTACAAATAATCAAATCAGGTTTTTCTTCTTTGAGAAGAGAATCCATTTTATCGAGAAATTTAATCTCATACCAGTTAAAATGTTTGGTGGATTTTGAAGGGTAGACAAAATTACGATATAACCAGACAAAAGTTTGCGGAGAATGATCAATCCAAGTTAAATAGGTTAAACGAAAGGCTTTTTCCAGAAGTTTATCAGCATAACTAAAGAAATCAATTTTCTTGCATTGGACATTAACGATTCTGCTCTCTAAAGAACGGATTAGAGCATCAGCAACAGTATGATGCCCTGTGGGCATTTGTAAAAATGGCATAAATAAGATTTTCATTCTGTCATCCGCCCCTTTCTCGATCTTTAATGACAAGTAGTAATACAACCTAGTAGGATTTATTAAATAATTGACTCCATTATGCACTCCGTTTAGTAATCTCAGTACTTCCTAGTTTTTCCTTTTAATACTTTTCTATTCCTTAAAGCTCACCAATAAGCAATTAAGCTATCAGAATGATGTTCCGTTCCACCGATGTAGATATTTGTTTGAATGTCTTTCCTAATTATTTGACCTATTTCGAATAAGGCTGTATTATGGCTCATTTCTATAAGATGTCCCATTTTTTTGCAGATTACACATAATATCTTCTGAAAAATCTTCTTTGACGATTAGAGATTTTTTAGCATACGTGGGCGAATGCTATGCTTGCCCAAACGGTTGTTCTCCTAGAAAGATAAGGATAATCATAAAAACTATTATTCATAAGCTCTCCCTTTAGTAAATATATTTTTATATATTGATACGGATATAATATTGCCAAATACTTCTCGGTTATCTTAAAAGCTTCCTGTAAATAATGTTTAAAGATTATTATTTGGGCTGGAGTGTAAAAAATGGTTAAAAAGAAAATCAATTTCGCAAACTATACAAGTATTATTGCAACTGTGGCCACGGCTGTTTTGGCGATTACAGCTTTGATTACAGTTTATATAACTGTTTCCGCTTGGAGAGAGGAAAGAGAGGCTAACAGGCCGTATTTTACTTTTCAGGAGTCACCAAAAGTGGTTGCGGGAGATTCTCTCGATTTTGAAATCAGATTTACAAATGTAGGAGAGCATCCGGCAATAAACCTATGGAGTAAGTCTGTTGTCTTCAATTCGGACTTATCATCCCAGCCAATTGCAGTAGACGAATACGCCCTTGTTAACGATATCCCCCAAAATGCTTCAGCAACTTTATTAATAACTCTAGAAAAACTTGAGGAACAAGCAAAGACAGGGAATATACCTCCACATTTTGCCGTTATTGTACTTCGTTATGAGGATCCTATAATAGATAAATACTTTGAACAGATTATATATATTCAATGGAATGGTATGGAAGATGGTAATATTTTAGCAACCAATCATGCTGAAGAGGAAGAAAAGATGAAGATAATTGATTATTTTAATAATAATAATATAAAGTTCTAATCTAAAATATTAAGGGAGTTTAACATGCAATACTTTATCCCCAAAAGAGTTTATTACGAACCACAAAGTCTGGATTATGATTTAGGCAGGGAACTGATAGATAGATTTAATAAAATGGGAATAGAGATTAACAGTACAGCCTCCCATAATCGGGTTACAGGAATTCCAGGTAAGACAGCCGCTCAGGCATACAGGGAGTCAAAAAAAACTCTGGTAATTGGTGTGCGGAGGGACAGTCCCTTTCAGACTTGTAAACCTTCAGCTCATTATCAACTGCCTTTAGTAACGGGATGTTCCGGGATGTGTGAATACTGCTATTTATCAACGAATATGGGGAAGAAACCCTATATTCGTATATATGTAAATATCGACGAGATATTGCAAACTGCTCAGCAACTAATACAAGCAAGGTCGCCAGAAATAACGGTATTTGAAGGTTCGGCAGTATCTGACCCTATTATTGTTGAAAGATATAGCAAATCATTGGAGAAAACTATTGAATTCTTTAGCAAAGAAGAATTAGGAAGGTTCCGTTTTGTAACTAAATTTACTGATATAGATTCACTCTTAGCTCTGAATCATAATAACCATTCGACCATCCGCTTCAGTATTAATTGTCAGAGCATAATAAAGAAATATGAACACGGGACTCCGACCTTGGCAGAGCGTTTGGAAGCTGCTGGCAAAATCCTGCAAGCAGGTTATCCTCTTGGCTTTCTTATTGCTCCGATTATTTTCTTTCCTGGTTGGGAAGAGGAATATGAAAGTATGGTAAAAGATTTAGCACAAAGTATAAACTCTCATAGAGGTAATGTTGACGAAAAAATCACCTTAGAATTAATTAGTCATAGGTATACCAAGCGGGCCAAATTCAACATTATGGATATCTTTCCTGAATCAGAATTACCGATGGACGAAGATAAACGGAAGTTTAAATACGGACAATTTGGTTATGGCAAATATGTTTATCCATCAGATATTATGGATCTGTTTAAAGAAAAGTTCCAAGTGTATATTGAGAAGTACCTGCCAGAGAGCGAGACTAAGTATTTTGTATAGGCGTTCCCAACAGCATGTGATATATTAATTATACTAAGAGAAATCTATGAAGTAATTAGGAGAATAAATCGAATTGGAAGCACTATTAGCTAGAACTAGAGGAGCCCTGATTGGGGTCGGCATAGGAGATGCCCTGGGAGCTACTTTGGAATTTATGACCAAAGATGAGATTAAGTATAAATACGGACTCCATACGGAGCTAACAGGAGGAGGGTATTGGGATTTAGCCCTTGGTGAAGTGACAGACGATACCGCGATGACTATAGCAGTTGCCCGAGGGATAATATCCATGCCTGAAGATCCTGTACTTAGTATTGCCAATAACTTCACAGCGTGGGCTAAATCAAAACCTAAAGATATCGGAAATATATGTAAACTTGTTCTGGAGGAAGGGCACAGAAGAGGAACTTGTTCAGAAGCAGAATGGTTAGAAATCGCAGAAACAGCCCATTTTTGGAGTGGAAAGAGAAGTGCGGGCAATGGTTCCTTGATGAGGACTATCCCTATAGTACTTGGCTATTTTAGGGATAGGGATTTAATGTTATCTCTGGCTCAAAGAGTATCGGCGTTGACCCATTTTGATAGCATAGTAGAAAAGTGTATTCGGTATTATTGTGATCTAGTAAGGACTGTATTGCTAGAAGGAAACCTTCATTCAGTTCTGCTTCAAGCTGAACAAGATGCACCTTTTGAATTAGATTTGACGACCCCGTCGGACCAGCTAAACACTTCTGGATATGTTGTACATACTTTGCAAACTGCTTTAACTTGTGTCTACCAAACGAATAGTTTTGAATCTGCACTTACTAAGGTTGTTAATTTAGGGGGAGATGCAGATACTATAGGGGCAGTTACCGGTGGTCTAGCAGGTGCTTATTACGGAGATTATGGGATACCATCAAGGTGGCTTGAGAATTTAGTTGTTAAGGATGAGCTTCGAGAACTTGCTGGTAATCTATATAAAATTGATTATCCAAGTTGAACATTTGAGTAGAAATTTTTTTGCGAAATAGTATTTTTTTAATTTGCTATTTTATAAAAATACTCTATACTAAAATAATAAGTTACCATAGGGGGTATCAACCATAGAAACTATATCTACACCTTCAAATTTTATTCATAATATCATTAGAGAAGATTTAAAACAGAATAAGAATAACGGTAGGGTACATACTCGTTTTCCTCCTGAACCCAATGGTTATCTTCATATAGGACATGCCAAATCTATTTGTTTAAACTTTGGTCTGGCTCAGGAATTTGGTGGTCTTTGCAATCTGAGATTCGATGACACTAACCCTAGTAAAGAAGAAATTGAATTCGTAGAGTCTATTAAGGAAGATGTTAGGTGGCTGGGATTCAGTTGGGATGATCGGCTGTATTATGCTTCTGACTATTTCCCTAAGCTTTATGAATTTGCAGTCGGTCTGATTAAGCTAAATAAGGCTTATGTTTGTGATTTGTCTTCGGAAGAAATTAAGGATATGAGGGGTACACTTACTCAACCAGGTAAGAATAGCCCTTATCGGGAACGTTCAGTACAGGAGAATTTAGACTTATTTGAACAAATGAAAGAAGGTCTTTTTCCCAGCGGATCAAGGGTCCTTAGAGCAAAAATAGATATGTCTTCACCTAATCTTAATATGCGTGATCCAATTATTTATAGGATAATGCATGAAGATCATCATCGAACAGGAGACAAATGGAATATTTACCCAATGTATGATTTTGCTCATCCTCTCTCTGATGCTCTAGAGAGAATCACCCATTCCATATGCACCTTGGAATTTGAAGACCATAGGCCGCTTTATGATTGGCTTATAGAACAGTTAATTCAGCAAGATCAACCAAGGCAGTATGAATTTGCTCGTCTTAATTTAACCAATACCGTTATGAGTAAACGTAAACTTCGTCAGTTAGTCGAGGGTGGCTATGTTCAAGGTTGGGATGATCCCCGGATGCCGACCATATCAGGTTTACGCCGTAAAGGATATACACCTGAATCTATCAGGGATTTTTGTAATCGGATAGGTGTTGCTAAAGCATATAGCACCGTGGATATGGCTTTGCTGGAGCATTGTGTGAGGGAGGACCTTAATGCTACAGCACAAAGAATAATGGCAGTTCTTAACCCTCTGAAAGTAGTTATTCAAAACTATCCTGAAGATCAGGAAGAGTTCTTAGAAGCTGAGAATAATCCAGCTAATCCCGAATCAGGATCACGACTTATTCCATTTTCACGTGTTATCTATATTGAGAAAGAAGATTTCATGGAAGACCCACCCAAGAAATATTTCAGACTTTCTCCTGGTCAAGAGGTTAGACTCAAACATGCATATATTATCAAGTGTGAGAATGTGATCAAAGATAAAAACGGAGAGATTAGCGAAGTACACTGCACCTATGATCCTGATACCAAGAGCGGTGGTTCAGCCAGCCAGAAAAAAGTAAAAGGAACGCTCCATTGGGTTTCCCAGCGGCATGCGGTAGATGCTGAAATAAGACTTTATGATTATCTTATAAAAGATGATCAGAATGATGATAATGTCGAACAAGATGAACAAGATTTCCTGGATATGATAAATAAAGACTCGTTAATAACCTTAAAAGGATGCAAACTTGAACCAAGCATGAAGAATACTGAACCAGGCAGCAAATTTCAATTCATGCGCCAGGGCTATTTCTGTGCTGATCTTATAGATCATAAATCGAATAGATTGATTTTTAACCGGATAGTAGGGCTAAGAGATAGCTGGGCTAAGATGAACAAATAATAAATGAAGAGATAATAAGGTACCGAACCTTGTTACCCAAGGTTCGGCTTTTTTATGTAAACTAACATGTGACTATAATAATTAAGAAGGTTATAAAATGTCAGACAACAAAAACAGAATTTCTATCTTTGGCATAAGTTCCGTCTTCACAGCTTTCTTTCTATGGGGGGTTCTGCCATTTTACTGGAAACAGCTTGAAGGGGTTGCTCCCGAACAGATACTTGCAAATCGGGTAATATGGTCTTTTATTTTTGTGTTAATTCTTTTATTCGCTCAAGCAAGAACCAAAGAGTTAGGTAACTTACTTCGTAATGGAAACAACTCGACATTATTTCTTTGTGGCTTTATCATAAGCCTTAATTGGTTTACCTATATCTATGCAGTAAACACTAACCACATAGTCGAGGCTAGTTTGGGATACTATATCAGTCCCTTATTGACAATTTTTCTAGGGAGAGTCGTCCTCAAAGAAACATTAAATAGACTACAGGCTATTGCCTTAATCTTGGCTTTCATTGGGGTGGGAATTATTACTCTGAGTTTTGGCAGTATTCCACTAATAGCAATCATTTTAGCCTTAACATTCTCCACATATGGATTAATTAAGAAGAGAACTGATTTAGAGGTGACTTTAGGGTTAGCTGTAGAAACATTAGCTGTTACTCCAATTGCTCTCGGGTACTTACTCTTTTTATCGTTAAAAGGAGAACATATATATACCTCATTGACCTCTTATGAATTATTATTCTTAATTGGGACAGGGATTATTACCGCCATACCTTTGCTCCTTTTTTCGTATGGTGCTCAAAAACTTCCTTTGACTACTATAGGCTTTATTCAATATTCGGCGCCTACTATTAGCTTATTTATAGGAATCTTTTTATACGATGAACCCTTTACTATGATTCACTTTTTAACGTTCGGCTTTATATGGGCGGCATTATTAATATATTCTTTATCCCATATTCGATTGCATTTAAGATTAACTGGAGTCTTGTCGTCGTCTAATTCAGGTCTTATAACTAGGAGCAAGGGAATACCATCCAAAAACGATTGATTTTGACTTTTTATTAATAACATAGCATATTTTCCTTTTTTTCCTTCATATCATAACCTAGGCTAAAGCCTGGGCTAGTATTCTGTATTGCGGGTTTACTCCCATGGCATTTAATGCCATGGGAGTTTTAGTTCTATCTAGACTTAAAAAAATAATAATTTTGGAGAAAATGATGATTAATATGCTGAATATGCCTGAACATTAATTAAATTCTGAATATTGTAAATATTCTATTTCACATGGAAGGTTTTTTGATTAATATAGAGAATATATAAAATAATCGTTTATCGATTATATAGTCAATCAATCATTTAAACATCACAAAAGCAAGGATAATACAGGCAAAAATGCAAAAAATCAAAATCCAGGAGGTGGTGAAGAAGATTATTCCCTAGATATTAAAGTTTGAATGGAATGAGGAGGAAAATTATGAAATCTAAAAAGATTTGGTTAGTAGCTTTGTTAATCATTGTTATGGTATTTTCTGTAGGATGCAGTTCCCAACCAGCAAGCACTCCAGCTCCAGCGCCTGGAGATCAACCAAAAGAACTTGTGCCTTTTAAAATCGGTATTCCAGTAAGCCCACCTTGTCTAGTCCATCTTGCCCCTTATCTTGCTATGGAGAAAGGTTTCTTTGAAGAAGTAGGCTTATTAGTTACAGAAGAAGACCTGATAGAGTTTGAAGGTGGAGTACAGTCTCTACGCGGGAGTGCATCCGGCGGATTGGACGTTGCAGGGACTAGTGCAGATCCGTTAATTATTGCAGCGGCAGCAGGTGGCGGAGTCAAAGGGATCGGAACATATGCCCCTAAACTCAGCGTATCTATGGTCGTACAACCCGGAATTAATAGTATAGAAGATCTGCGCGGTAAGAAGATAGGAATCCAAGAAATTGGAGGTTTTAGCGAGGTTATGGCCCGTGCCCTCTTAGACTCTGTCGGTATGAGCCCAGATGATGTACAATACGTTAACGTTTCTACGGCTGGACGTGTAACTGGACTGGTAACTGGACAAATAGATGCAGCTCCGCTTCACATTGACCAATACTATTCAGCCTTAAGTGAAAAAGGAGATCTCCAAATTGTGGCTAATATGTGGGATATACTTCCAGAGTGGTGGTACTCCGCATATATGGTCACGGATGAGCAACTTGCAAACCCGGAACAAAGAGCAAATTTGGTAGCTTTTGAAACAGCAATTATGAAGGCTCAAAGGTTTATGTATGAAAACAAAGAAGAAACTATTGACATTGCCGTTAAATATACCAAAAGAAGCAGGGAAGCAGAGAGCAAAGCTTATGATTTCCTTGCTGAAGGCGGAATCTGGGCTGTGAATGATGGAATGCCCGAAAATATGCTTGAGTATACCATTAACAAACAGGTAGAAATTGGGACTATAGAAGAAAAAAATAAACCCACTTTTGAGCAAGTCATTGACACCTCAATTGCTGAAGAAGCTCTGAAGAATTTAGGTGGCAGAATGACTGGAGACCCACGTTGGTATTAATTAAGTAACGGTTTTCTAATCCAAAACCGATTATAGGTGCTTCCCTGGAAACGTCTAAGTCAATGAACCCCATGCTTTCCGGGGAGGCGAGTCTTGGGGAGCATCTATTATTTTTTCTTGTTAATCATTGGAGCCTAGAGAAAGCAAGTTAAATAACAAGGAGGGAATTAAATTGTCCATTGCACAGGGTGAATACCCGGTTGTAGAAATTAGAGGGGCAACGAAAACTTTTAATGACGGACAGGTAATAACGTTTCAAGATTTAAACTTAACCATTGAAAAAAATAAAATTATTTGTATTGTGGGACCCAGTGGCTGTGGAAAAACAACTTTATTAAGATGTATTAATGGCCTTGCAAAGTTGAGCAAGGGTGAGATACTTTTTCAGGGATGCAAGGTCAGTGAACCCGACCCCAGAATGGCTATGGTGTTCCAGCAATTCGGCTTGTTTCCTTGGAAGACAGTAAAGGATAATATTGCGTATCCTTTAAAACTTCGTCAAGTTAATCGTTACGAGATTGAAAGTGCTGTTAAGAAAAATATCGAAACCGTTGGTCTTTGTGGCTTTGAGGATTCGTATCCGTATCAACTTTCGGGTGGAATGCAGCAGAGGGTAGGCTTAGCACGCGCTCTGGCGACTGAACCGACGCTGATGTTGATGGATGAACCTTTTGCAGCTGTAGATGCCCAGACCAGGGAAGTTCTTCAAGGAGAATTGCTTAATCTTATCCAACAAAAAGAAAGAACAATGGTATTCATCACTCACAGTATCGATGAGGCCATTATCTTGGGAGACAAGGTAGCAGTCATGAGTAAACGTCCATCAAACATTTTAGAATTACTTGATGTAGAATTTGAAAAGCCAAGGGACATGAAAGTGGTCAAAGGCCTGCCAAGGTTCAATGAATTACGTGTTCATATTTGGGATCTTTTGATGAGTCAGAAAAATATAGAGGAGGCGCAGGAAATTGAGCATACAAAGTAGCCCTCCAACTCAAAGTAATATAAACTTTAAACAAAAAAATACATTTGTTCAAACCCTGAAAAGTGATACTGTAGTAAGGGCTTTGTCATTAGTGTTCGTACTTACTGTTTGGGAAATATACGGAAGATCAGTAAACCCTATTTTATTTACCTATCCTACTGCCGTAGCACGTGCCTTTGTTGAACTGATCTCAAATGGAGAACTTTTCAAATATGGAGCCCAGAGTATTCAAGTACTCATATACGGAATGTTTGCAGGTTGTGTGGTTGGGATTCCTATGGGAGTGCTTACAGCGCGTTACAGGGTATTTGATAAGGCTACCGATATGTATGTTAATGCCTTATATGCCACGCCAATGGTTGCCCTGGTACCTCTGTTAGTGTTGTGGTTTGGCTTTGGTGTACAGGCTAAGGTTATCGTTATCTTCCTATTTACACTCTTCCCGCTTCTTATCAATACTTACCAAGGTGTTAAAAACGTCGATACTAAATTACTGGAAGTATCACGTTCCTTTTGTTCTTCTGAGAGGCAGCTGTGGTTTGATGTTATCTTGCCTTCGGCACTTCCCTATATTCTTGCCGGAGTTAGGCTTTCTTTAGGTCGCGGTCTTGTAGGTATGGTTATTGCCGATTTTTATACGTCTATTTCCGGTTTAGGTTATATGGTTGTAGTCTATGCTAACACGTTTCAAACTGCAAAACTCTTTGTCCCTATTGTAACTTTAATGATTTTGGGGATTTTTGGCATGGAATTTACTAAATGGCTGGAACGTAAGCTAGCACCATGGAATGATATAAGAAAAGAAGATTAAGTATCGCACATCAGAATGTTTAAGTTTTACTCTGCGATAAGAAAAATATAATCAGGGAATTCGATGGTACCTAGTTAATGATGAATTTTTAGGAGAGTGAATAAGATGACTAATATAGTACGTATTGCTTGTGTACAGCCCAAGTCGTTAATGGGTGATGATGAATATCATAACGCCTTTAATGCCTTAATTTATATGGAAGAAGCAGCAAAACAGGGAGCCCAGTTAATATGTTTTCCTGAAGGGTATCCTGGTCCATATACTGGTCCGATGGATAGCTGTAATAAGCTCGAATCACCTCCAATTGATATGGTCAGAGTAAAGGCTCGTGAGCTTGGTGTATACGTCGTTGCTGGCTGTCTCGAGGAGGAAGAAAACGGTTGCTTTAAACTTTCCGAAAAATTGATTGATCCTAAGGGAGAAGTCCTAGGTAACTATTATCGGATGCAACCCAATCATCCCATATTTAACAAGTACTTAATGGGTGGGAAGACAGATATAGTGCCGGGTGAAGACTTCGTTATCGTTGATACTCCTCTTGGTAAAATAGGGTTGTTAATTTGCTCTGAGCTTTTTGTCCCTGAGCTTTCTAGAATAGTGATGTTAAGAGGTGCTGATATCATTGTTGCGGGTGGCGGTGGAGCCCATTCTACCATCCGTACAAGACTAACTGATACCTGGAGATGTGTTGCCCGGTCACGAGCTGCAGAAAATATTGTCTATGTTGTTATGAATCAAAATATGTTTCGAGAAAAAGGGAGAGGCAGAGCATGTATTGCAGGTCCCGAAGAAATGCTTGGAGAACGCGACGATGTTGGAATTATTATTGCTGATGCAGACCTGGATCGTCTTGAATACCTCCGTACGCATTTTTATGATGAAGTGATATTATCCCCATTTACTAACGAAGAAGAAGTATATAAGTCCAGACCTGGTCAAAATCATGATAGAAGACCGGAAAAATATGGAGACCTTGTACTACCGCAAAAAGATGCTTTTGACTATACTTATATGAAAAAAGGTAAGTCATATAAAGATGAGTATAGTAAGATTCTTCAACAGCCGAAACCAGAACTTATTAGATAATTAAACCTTAAGACTTAAACACTAGTATTATTATAATATCTTATATACTGCAACAATATGTTGCAGTTATTTGTATTTAGAATATGGTATAATTCTTTAAGAGATTGGAGTAAAGATTTGGGCTTCGAGCTTTGACAAATGAAATTATAACTGACATGATTAAGAGTAAAGAACATCTAAATAAATTATTGTATTAAATAGGAGATTAAGAAAATGTCAACTGGAGATAGACTTCGAAAACAGATAGAATTTATTTTAGAGATTGATAAACTAAAACAGATCTTTAGGCAATCCAGGATTACGGACGGTACTAGGGAAGAAAATGATGCTGAGCATTCTTGGCATTTAGCAATGATGGCTATATTACTTGCAGAATATGCTAATGATTCAAATATTAATATTCAAAAAGTATTGAAAATGATTTTGATTCATGACATTGTTGAGATTGATGCTGGGGATACGTTTATCTACGATATTGAATATAATGAAAGTAAAAGTCAAAGAGAACAGAAAGCAGCAAAGAGAATTTTTGGGATATTGCCACCTGATCAAGAAATAGAATTCAGGGAACTATGGGAAGAGTTCGAAGCCCGGAACACATCAGAAGCTAAGTTTGCTGCGGCTATGGACAGACTCCAGCCTTCGCTCTTAAACTTCAAGACAGAAGGGCATACCTGGAAAAAGTTCGGAATAAAATATAATAGGGTATTACAAAAGAATGAACACATAAATGAAGGCTCACAAGTTCTGTGGGGCTATTTTTCTGAATTACTTAATGAATGTCTAAGTAAGGGTTATATCATAGATGATAATTAGAAGAAGCATTCCAGTTATGGAATGCTTCTTAAAATTTAAATAAGTGTCTTAGCTAAATTTTCTGACCGCCTTTCAGTTGCTGCTCAGCAAACTGAACCATTTTCTTGGTCATATATCCGCCTACAGAACCGTTTTCACGGGACGTACGGTCTCCACCAAGAGTAGCACCTAATTCGTTAGCAACTTCCATCTTCAGCTGTTCTAATCCTTGTTTTGCTCCTTGGACAGCAGGGGTATTTGAGTTTCTTTCACCAGCCATTTCATTTCCCTCCTTTAGTAAAAAGATTTTGTTATATGAGACATTTTTATTATCTGTTATTTTTGGTATCTTAATCAGGTAATTGTTTGGAAATAATAGAAGTATAACCAATTAAGGAAAAAGGTGAAAATAATTTTAACTTAAAAAGCTCTCGGACCAAGGATTTTTTCTTATATAAAGAGAATTAAACAGTATATATGCTTGGAGGTAGGTGATTGAATGGGGAAGGAACTAACTTTATTAGTCCAAAGTTATGTAGCTGAATTAAAAGATGAACTGATTTCTTTGAGAAGAATGATTCACCAGAACCCTGAACCATCTTTTAAGGAACATAATACAGCAAATCTGATTTACTCTAATCTAAATGATATACCAGGTATCATTGTTTCTAGGCCGACACCAACAAGTGTTCTTGGAGTGTTGAAGGGGAGTTTTCCCGGCAAGACATTGGCTCTTAGAAGTGATATGGATGCTTTAAATCTGTCGGAAAAAAACGAAATACCCTATAAGTCAAAGAACGAAGGAGTAATGCATGCCTGCGGGCATGATGGTCATATCGCTATGATGGTGAGTACAGCTAAAATCCTAGCTCGTTTTAAAGATGTTATCAATGGAGAGATTCGTTTTATTTTTCAGCATGCTGAAGAACAACATCCTGGCGGTGCTAAAGACCTCGTAAGTGAAGGGATATTAAAAGGAGTGGATATGATAATAGCGGGACATCTGTGGGTAGCCTTAGAAACTGGCAAGCTTGGATTATCACCTGGTCCTTTAATGGCTGCCCCGGATAACTTTACCATATCTATTATAGGTAAAGGTGGACATGCGGCTATGCCTCAAGAAGTAATAGACCCAATTTTAGTCAGTGCTTATGTCGTAACAAGTCTGCAGAGTATTGTTTCTAGGAATACTGATCCACTCAAGCCTTTAGTGTTGTCTGTAACTCGTATTCATGGAGGATCAGCTAATAATATCATTCCCGAGAGTGTAGAACTTAATGGAACTGTAAGAACCTTCGATCCTGAGATGAGACAAATTATTCCCAATCTGATGGAGAACATTGTTAAAGGAATCTGTACTGCTCATGGAGCAAAATACTCCTTCAACTATGAAAAAGGATATGACCCAGTGATAAATAATCACGCGATAATTCAGAAACTTACGGATATACTTAGTAACGTTCTAGGTGAAAGTTCAATTGAAAGACTAGATCCAGTGATGGGCGGAGAAGATTTTTCTGAATATTTGAAAGTTGTACCTGGTGCCATGTTCTTTATTGGTGCAGGAAATAGGGAACAGGGCATAATCAATCCTCATCATCATCCCTGCTTCAACATCGATGAAAATGCGTTGATGAAGGGAACAGAGGCACTAGTATGGTCATCTTTGGGTTTGCTTGAATGTCATGAAGACACAGATTTTCTTGTTAAGAAAGAGAATTTCTAAATGAATGAGTTATCAAAAAGAGTGTTTCTACTCAATATTGTTTTATCCCAAGTGATTATCTACGGAGTAGGATTGCTGCTAATTTCTACTATATTGGACGATATCAAGTTATATCATCTCTTCAAGTTTGGGTTTAATACGGAAGCTTTAGTTGTTATTATCATAGGGAGCGGCTTATTGGTCCTGCTTCAAATTATTTTTCATAAGTTGTTTCCAAATGAAAAATTATTCGATGAACTAAATGTAATAATTATGGAGAAGTTTGGATTAAAAGAATTATTTATCATATTCCTGAGCGGTTCAATAGCTGAAGAGTTTCTTTTTAGAGGAATTATACAATCCGAACTAGGAATTTGGATTGCAAGTATATTTTTTGTCATAATCCATTTTCGCTATTATAAAAAGTTAGTTATATTATTAGAAGTTTTTTTGATGAGTATTATCTTGGGTTTTACCTATGCCATAACTTCATTACTCTGGGTAGCGATAATCTGCCATTTTATAGTTAATTATTCGACGGCATTATTGATTAAGAAGGGCTATATTAAGATAACAGAAGAGACTAAATCTGCTATTTAATTTTTCCACTTAGAGGTGTGATATAGTGAATGTCAGCTTTAAATAAAATCTCTAAATTAAAGTTACAGGCAAATGTATTAAAGCTTAAGAGCTTTTGGTATAATTAGTTTTAGTTTTTGTTTGCATCTCGAATAGTCATATAGGAAGGTGAAAAATAAGATTATGGATTTGTGGAATCTATTTGTAGCATTTTTCCGAGCTAGTAATCTGGGTTTTGGGGGAGGCCCGGCAATTATTCCTCTGATTCAAGCTGAGGCAGTTGACCATTATAAGTGGATGACCAACGCTGAGTTTACGGATGCTTTGGCTGTAGCTAACGCACTTCCAGGGCCGATAGCCACTAAGATAGCTACTTACATAGGATATCAAGTAGCTTCTTGGCCAGGTGTTTTGGTTGCCCTGGCAGCAACAGTTGTTCCAACAGTTATTATTTTGGTATTCTTAGGTAATCTTCTTATGAAGTATGCTAACTCTGAAGCATTAAAATCAATGTTAAAAGGAGTTAGACCGATAGTTACTGCTCTATTGGCAGTAGTCGCTTATCAGATGGGGGTAGCGGCTTTTGATATTCATGTTCCTCTGGATTTCTTTACCGTGGTTATAGCAGCTGGAGCAGCTGGAGCGATATACTTTTTCAAAACTCATCCAGCTTTACTTATAGTAGCATCTATGTTTATCGGTTATATAGTCTTCTAATTAAAAAGTATGGGGTTGAAATTAATGAAAACACTTTGGGACTTATTCATAGCCTTTTTCAGAGCCAGTAATTTTAGTTTTGGGGGCGGACCGGCTATGATACCACTTATTCAGGAAGAAGTAGTAAAAAAATATAAATGGGTTGATAACGAACAGTTTGCCGACCTTCTAGCTATAACGAATTCTTTACCCGCTCCTATTGGCACTAAAATGGCTGGAATGATAGGGTATAGAGTAAAAGGTTGGCTTGGGGCTTTGGTCGCTATTGTAGGTGTTTTTCTACCCACTTCTTTGATTGTAATATTTCTCGGTAGTCTAATAATGAATTATGCTGAATCACCCGCTCTGCAGTCTATGCTCAAAGGAGTCAGACCCGTTGTTGCAGTGTTATTAGCCCAAACAGCAATTCAGATGGGTAAGAAAGCTTTCAGTGATAATATTACTTGGATTTTTGGAGCAGTATCTCTAGCGGTTCTGCTGTTACTGCCTTGGATTCATCCTGCTTTTCTAGTTATTGCTTCTATGTTACTCGGATATCTTCTCTTTAAAAAGAAATGATATAATTAATAAGCACAAGTGATATAGGCTTCTGATCAAGGTAATTATCTATTTGATTAATTATTCCAGAAGCCTATTTTTCATATAATCTGATTTTTTACAATCAGAAATGGACATTAAATACCGTCTAATTATACAAATAAAATATTGTGGATATCGTCCAAAGGGAGGCTCAGGGCGTGAAAGAGATTTCATTCGACGAAATTTACGAGGAGCTTTTTCCTGCAGTGTACAGGTTTGTCTGTCTGCGCATACCTACACCAGAGGTTGAAGATGTGACAGCCGAGATTATGGCTAAGATATGGCGTTCAATCTCTAGCTTCGAGGGTAGAAGTACTCTCAAATATTGGGCTTTGCGCATAGCGGCCAATTATGTCGCTGATTTTTATCGCAGCAGGAAAGAAATCAGTATTATTCCTTTAACTGAAGAACTTCAAAATGCACATAGTGATAGAGATTATGGAGATGAACTATCAACCGTTCTTTCAGTTAGTAATACCCTGGCTCAGTTAACAGAACCTCAGGTCGCAGTAATTCAATTAAGACTGATTGAAGGATTCAGTTCTTCGGAAACGGCATCGATTCTAGGTACAACCCAACAGGCAGTAGATAGTCTCTTGTATAGAGCAAAAAAGAGTTTTCGTACTGTATACCAAGCAGAAATGGCTGGAGGTGAGTGTTAATGGATAAAGACAAAATAACAGCCATGTGGGAAGAAGATGGTGATTTGATGCGCCTCAATAAGTTTTTCGGCTACGTGTATCAAGATGAAAATCTGAAAAAACGTATTAAAGAAAAAGCACTTGCCAAGATTTCAGTGCCTACTAGTGAAATGGAAGAAATAAGTCAAAAAATCCAAGCAGAACAAGATACTTTAAACGAGAAGTCCGAAAAAATACAGCTAAATAAGCTAAAGCCACTTTCTTTATTAAAGTCCATCAATAGAAAAAAAGGGAAATCAGTTCTTAAAATGTTCTCTGCGGCAGCTGTAGTTGTCTTTGCTGTCTATCTAGGTTCTATTCTATCTAATGGAACTGTTCCATTCACAGTCGGTTTGGGTGGCTCTCCAAAAGCAGCATCTGAACAAGCTCGAAATGATGTTTCCTACGATACTGCAGGTTCGGCCGATGGTTTTATGTCATCTGTAAACAGTGAGAGGTCTGCAATTATGGCGAAGGAGGAATTCTCACCGGAAGATGCTCCTGCACCACAAGAACCCACAACGTTTAGTCAAGAAGAGCAAGGAATTACCGAACAACAAGAAAAAGGGTCAATTGAACAAAAGATAATCTACACTTTGGAAGCCACTTTAAGGGTAGAAAACGTTGGTCAAACTGTAGATCTGATTGAAGACAAGATTACTTCTCTGGGAGGATATATTTCGGAGTCTAGGAAGACAGACCAGGACACCGAGATTAACGCTTATATGACCGTTAGAATCCCTGTTGAGCACTTTGAAAACTTCAAAGGAGATCTGTCTCAATACGGAATCGTTTCTAATCAGTATTTATTCACTGATGATGTTTCCAGACAATACTTCGATGTGGAAACAAGACTCAGATCTTGGGAAGCACAAGAGAAGAGGTACCTTGAGATTCTGGAAAAGGCAGCAACAGTAGAAGACATCCTTAAGATCGAGGATTCCTTAGCCAATGTCAGACGAGAGATGGAGAGCTTAAAAGGACAGCTAAAATACTGGGATAATCGTGTTGACTATTCGGAAATCAGAATGAATATTTATCCACAAAAAAGTAACTTATCCGTTTCTGATCCCTGGCAGCCCGTTTCCTTGGAAAGTACTTTTCTAGCTGCTAAAAATGCAGTGATTAAATCTGTTAGCTTTATTTGGAACGGTGCAAATTATATCATTGTATTCGTAGGTTATGCTATCCCAGTCCTATTTCTTCTGGCCTTGGGTTGGTTAGGATATAGGACATTTAGAAAGAGTAAGAGCGACGGGTAGTTTCTCAAAGGAAGTCACTATTAATTACTGAACGGGGAACTTTCCATCCAGCGGAAATTTCCCCGTTTTCTTTATACTTGTTCTGTTAAGAATCCGATTTACTTCAGTTCGATTAGTAGTATATTATTATGAGAACAATACTCTATCCGTATGGAAATGTGTTCCACTGGCATTTTCAAACATTTTAAGCAGATCATTTATGGTAGCATTTTTACGTTGTTCACCTTGTATGTCTAAGATAATACGGCCTTCATGCATCATAATTGTACGGTCGCCGACGTTTAAGGCTTGATCGAGGTTATGAGTTATCATAAGGGTGGTAAGATGCGATTCCTTGGTAACATCACATGTCAGTTGCAGAACTTTTTCAGCAGTTTTGGGATCCAATGCAGCTGTATGTTCATCCAATAGGAGTAGTTCTGGTTCTTTAAAGGTAGCCATCAAAAGAGTCAGGGCTTGTCTTTGACCACCCGAGAGCAAACTCACTTTAGTCGTTAGTCGTTCTTCAAGTCCAAGTCCTAATTTTCTTAATTCCTGACGGAAGAAATCTTTATCCTTATTTCTAATAGCTAACTTAAGCCTTCGTTTCTCACCACGGCGTAAGGCCATTACTAAGTTTTCTTCGATAGTCATGGTAGCCGCAGTGCCAGACATAGGATCTTGGTAGACTCTACTAATATACTTAGCTCTTTCATATTGGGGTAAGTTAGTAACATTTTTATCACTAATAATAACGGTTCCAGAATCAGTAGGGAAGTTTCCTGCAATGGCATTGAGGAAAGATGATTTTCCAGCTCCATTACTGCCTATGATTGTGACGAATTCTCCCTTGTTCAAATTAAAGGAGACGTTATCTAAGGCAGTTTTTTCATTGACAGATCCTTTATTAAATATTTTTACAAGATTTTGTACGTTTAACATAGAGAACCACCTATACGTTTTTTATGGGAAGAGAAAATTTACTTCTTAATTGTGGGGTTATCAACGCTAAGATAACGATTAGAGCCGTAACTAATTTTAAATCGGTTGCCACCAAACCTAATTGAAGAACGATAGCAATTATACCTCTGTAAATAACACCACCACAAAGCACGGCCAGAACAGCCCTGGCAATAGTACGTGTCCCCACTAATACTTCTCCGATAATGACCGAAGCAAGGCCAATAATAATCATACCTATGCCCATACTGATATCGGCAAATAATTGATTCTGAGCAACAAAACTACCGGCAAAAGCAACTAAACCGTTAGATAAAGCTAAACCAGTAATCTTCATCAAGTCCGTATTTACTCCAAGACTGCGAATCATGAGCTCATTATCACCAGTTGCTCTAAGAGCTAGTCCGAATTCTGTTTCTAAAAAAAGATAGACGAAGAAACCGATAATAATGACAGCTAACAAGGCTAAGATTAATACACCGTATTCTTGCATATAGGGTAAGCTTTCAAAATCCGAGAATATTGTTCTCTCTCTTAATAATGAGATATTAGCCTTACCCATAACCCTTAGGTTAATGGAGTATAAGGCAGTCATCGTTAAGATCCCTGATAAAAGAGGGGTAATTTTAAATTTTGTATGCAGAATACCTGTGAAACATCCAGCTAAAGAGCCTAGAATAAAAGCAACTCCGGTCGCTAACCAAGGGTTATAACCGGAGGTTATTAAAGTAGCAGCAGTGGCAGCTCCAAGAGTGAAGCTGCCATCAACTGTTAAATCAGCATAGTTAAGGATTCTAAAAGTAAGATATACCCCTAAAACCATTATGGCATACATGAGACCTTGTTCTGTTGTACCTAGCACGACTAAGGATGACATCCGTTAACACCTCAAATTACTAATACTTTTGTTGCTACTTGTTGCTAAGCTCTTGGGGTATTTCGATACCAAGAATCTGAGCGGTTTCTTCATTTATAACTATATCAAAATCTTTCTGATATTCAATAGGCATTTCTTGGGGTTTGGCACCTTTTAATACTTTAAGAGCCATTTCTCCGGTCTGCATTCCTAAGTTCTTGTAGTTAATACCAATAGTAGCAAGCCCACCAGCATCTACGACACTACTTTCACCAGAAATAAGAGGAATCTTATTATCGTTAGCCACTTGGACTACAGATTGAGCAGCAGAGACTACGGTATTATCGGTAGGAACATAGATAGCATCGACCCGATCAATGAATGATTGAGCTGCTTGTAAAACATCAGCACTTGTAGCGACGGTGGCTTCCAGTATCTCAAGATTCATGGCTTGGGCTACTTCTTTGGCAATATCAACTTGAACCTGAGAGTTAACTTCTCCGGCGTTGTAGATGATCCCAACTTTTTGGGCATTAGGAACGAGTTGCTTAAGAAGTTCAAATTGCTTGTCTATTGGATTCATGTCTGTTGTTCCAGTCACATTAGTTCCTGGCTTTTCTAAACTGTCAACAAGTTTAGCAGTAACAGGGTCGGTAACTGCGGTAATCAAGATAGGTATGGTTTGAGTGCTTCCTGCAACGGCTTGAGCTGAAGGGGTAGCAATCGCTAGAATCATATCATGATTGGCCGAAGCAAATTTATTGGCTATGGACTGTAAAGTAGATTGATCACCTTGGGCATTTTGATAATCAACGACTAGGTTATCACCTTCAGTATAGCCATTGGCATTAAGAACTTCGAGAAAGCCTTCTCTGGCAGCATCTAATGCAGGATGTTCAACAATTTGAACGATACCTATACTGACTTGATCAGATGATGAGCTGCACCCAAAAGTGGAAAAAGCCAAAATTAGGATAACCCCGATTAATAATAGTTTTTTTAGTTTTCTCATATTATTTCCTCCTCCAATAAATAAATAATTATGTATCTACTCTTTAGTTTAATATTTTAATGTTACATGTAATGATGTTTCTTGTCAATGAATCCACGAATTAAGATAATTTTTAAGAATGTAATTTTTTCTTATTTTTAGTAACAGGAAATAAACTTATGACATAGGTTATAAATGTAATAGCCAATATTTGGCAATAAATTTATGGAGGTTTTATTATGTCAGTAGCTACAACTGATTTCGGTGCAGGTGCAGGCTTTGGTGCAGGTTCTCTTGGTGGAATTGCTGTTATAACAGTAATCATCTTATTGCTTATTGCTCTTGGTATTGTTTTTTAATTAAAAATAAACCGTAATTCAATTAAAAAAAATTGGAAGGAGTTTTTATAAATGTACGCAAACGGTGCTGGTTATGGATATGGTATTGGTGGTCAGGGTGCTGGAATCATCGCTATTGCTATTCTCATTCTTATAGCATTAGGTCTAATCTTTTAAATAAATATATTTTATTAAAAAGATTTCTTCAAGGAAGTTGCTTGTTACAAGCAACTTCCTTGCGACAAAAAACTGTTAAATAATTAGAACATATGGTACTCTAAAACAAAATGAGATTTAAGTAATCATTACCTTAAGGAGTCAGAAGAATTGAATCTTAAAGCTTTAATTTTTGACATTGATGGTACACTTACCGATACGTTGCCCTTATGTTATGAGACCTTAAGAGAGACTCTATTTACCTTTACTGGAATTAGATACTCTAACGAGGGTATCCGCGAGTTTTTTGGTCCGAGTGAAGAGGGGATTTTTCGAAAACATTTCCCAGAGCAGTGGGAAGAGGTACTTAACTTTTATATTAATTATTATAATACAAACCATGATTTTTTACCTTGGAAACTATCTGGAATACAGCCCTTGCTTTTAAGATTAAAAGAAAATGGCTATAAGCTAGCAGTTATAAGCGGCAAAGGTATCAATAGTTCGAAAATTACCTTGCAAAAGGCTGGACTTACAGATTTTTTTGATATAATACTAACAGGAAAGATCACCGGCCCTTGGAAAGCAGAAGCGATTGGTGAAGTTGTTAAGCAGTGGGGGTTACCGCCTTCTGAAGTTGGTTATATAGGTGATATTGTATATGATATGAAGTCTTCGCTACAAGCGGGTACTATTCCCATTGGTGCAGCTTGGGCTTCAACCGCCCGCTACGATGCTTTAGTCGAAGCTGGCGCGCATATAGTATTCTCTTCTGTATCAGATTTTGAAAACTGGATATTTACTAGGACAAATCAATCTTAAATATCTAACAGAACTAATTATAAAGATAATATAAGTAAGGAAACATAATTATGACATACGATGGTAAATGGTTTGCCGTAGTCAACCCACACTCAGGTAACGGCAAAACTGCTAAGAATTGGCCCAATCTCTATAAATTACTTCTCCAGAATAATATCGAGATTGAATATGAGTATACATCTTCCCAGGGGGAAGGTATTGTTCTCGCTAAACAAGCACAAGATTTTGGCTATAAAAAGATAATTGCGGTTGGTGGGGACGGAACTGTTAACGAAGTATTGAACGGCCTCTTAGCTGATAAAGAGAATTACAAGGATATGGAGTTAGCAATATTAGAACATGGAACAGGAAGCGATTTTGTTCGCTCATTCCAACAAAAGAAGGGAATAAATAATTTTATCAAACTCCTTAGAAGGAATAAGTCCGTCAAAGTTGATATTGGCAGATTAGATTTTGAGAGCATTAATGGTTCTCAAGAGAGTCGTTATTTTCTTAATGCTGTCAATCTAGGTATCGGGGCCGAAGTCGTTAATAGAGTAAATAATAACAGTAAGGCTTTAGGTAGTAAGATTACATATTTTAAAGGAACGATTGCTACACTTTTGAATTTTGAGAATGTTGAGGTTACGTGTCAACTTGATAACGATGAGATTATCGAAGGTAAATATAAAGGGCTGATAATTTGTAATGGTCAATATATGGGCGGTGGAATGCATATCGCTCCTCAAGCCCAAACAAATGATGGATTGTTCGAAATCGTATTTATCAAAGACCTCACAAAGCTAAGATTTTTAACCTGTTTCCCAAGTATTTATCTGGGGAAACACATTAACTTACCGGAGATAGTTATCTATAGAAGTAAAAAGATCTCCATTACTACTAAAGAACAAACGATCTTCGAAGCTGATGGTGAGATTCCAGGATTGTCACCCCTTGTTTGTCAAATAATTCCGAAGGCTATAACTTTAAGAATATAATTTTAAAGTCTCCGTCCTGCAAGACTACCAAAATACCTTGTTATTAAATAAGGTATTTTCTTTTGCGCATTAATAACTATAAGCGGTGAATAACGATTGCTAGTTTGCTGATAGGTTCGGCTAAGCCTGTAAAGTTGGCAAGTTTCAGTATTAGTCAATAAAAGACAGAAATATATCTGACCAATATTGACCTTTGTTAAGAATTAGAATATAATACATCCAAAAGGTTAATATTTTTAATTAATGAAGAGTGAAAGTCAAGAGGTGAGAATGGATGGACTTTAAAGATTATTATGAAATCCTAGGTGTTTCCCCGGATACTGATATAAAAGAGATTAAAAAGATTTATCAAACACTAGCTAAAAAGTATCATCCTGACGTTAATCCTGGAAATAAAGAAGCAGAGAATAAATTTAAAGAGATTAATGAGGCCTACCATGCTATAGCTGATCCTAGTAAACGTAAAAAGTATGATGACTTAAGATCAAATTACCAACATTGGCAGAATCGGGGCGGCAAAGGATCCTTTGATTGGTCCCAATGGCAGCAAGCACCCGGTAACGGTAGTTATACAAGGACGATGACACCTGAAGAATTTTCGGAGATGTTTGGAGATATTGGTTATGGTTCCGGTTCTAGTGGAGGATTCGGAGGAGGTTTTTCCGACTTTTTCTCTACAATATTTGGTATGGGTCAAAGTGCTGGCTTTAATGATGATATCTATACCGGAGTATCGAGACAGCCAAGGAAAGGCAGAGATATTGAAGGTGAAATCACTGTAACTTTGGAGGAAGTCTACAAAGGTGAGAAGAAACTGTTCGAAATAGGAAATAAACGTATAGAAGCGACGATTCCTAAAGGTATCCGTGACAAGGCTAAGATAAGGCTTAGTGGTCAAGGAGAAGCCGGATCCTCTGGAGGAAAGAAGGGAGACCTCCTACTAGCAATCAAGATCAAACCTCATCCTCAATATACGAGAGATGGTGATGACTTAACAGCCAACCTGGAAATTGATTTTTATACTGCAGTTCTTGGGGGAGAAGTAAGAGTGAATACTTTGGCTGGAGAAATAATGCTAAAAATTCCTCCCAAGACTCAATCAGGAAGAAGTTTCCGTTTACGAGGCAAAGGTATGCCTGTTTTAAACCAAACGAATAAATACGGCGATTTCTATGCCAGAACAACAATAGTCTTACCGCCAGAAATAACGGATGAAGAAATCAACACCTTGTACCAACTGCAAGCGAATAGAAAATAGTGTAAAGGAGGAATAAAAATGGCTTTCGATACCAACAGATTTACCCAAAAAGCCCAAGAAGCCATTATTAATGCCCAGACTATGGCTGAAAAAAATAGAAACAGCCAGATAGAATCTGAGCATCTCTTACTGGCACTATTGAAACAGAATGACGGGGTAGTACCCCAATTACTAAATAAGCTTAATGTTTCCGTTACGAAAACAATAGACCAGACCAAAAAGAGTATAGAAAAGTTACCGAAAATTATGGGAGCAACCACGCAGCTCGTCTATTCTCAAAGGGCAAGAACTGTTTTAGTAAATGCTCATGACCAGATGGAGCCTTTTGGTGACGATTACGTGAGCACCGAGCATTTACTATTAGCTATTTTAGCTAATGATAGCGGCGATGCTCAAAGAATTTTGAAAGAAATTGGTGTCAATAGAGAAACTATCCTAAAAGTTCTTAAAGAAGTTAGAGGATCCCAACGGGTAACTAGTGCCAATCCGGAAGCAACGTATGCAGCCTTAGAGCAATACGGCAGCAATCTTGTATCTTTGGCAAAGAGAGGGAAGCTTGACCCAGTAATAGGCAGAGATGAAGAAATCAGGCGGGTTATCCAAATCCTCTCCAGGCGAACCAAGAATAATCCTGTTCTAATAGGTGAACCAGGTGTAGGTAAAACTGCAATTGTGGAAGGGTTAGCTCAGAGAATTGTTAGAGGTGATGTTCCTGAAGCCATCAAAGATAAAGAAGTTATTTCTCTTGATATGGGCTCATTGATAGCTGGTGCTAAGTATCGAGGTGAATTCGAGGAACGGTTAAAAGCTGTCCTAAAAGATGTTCAGAGTAGGGATAATATAATTCTTTTTATCGATGAACTGCATACAGTTGTTGGAGCTGGAGCAGCAGAAGGTGCTATGGATGCCAGTAATATGCTTAAGCCTATGTTAGCCCGAGGCGAGTTAAGGATGGTAGGGGCAACTACTCTTGATGAATACAGAAAGCATATCGAAAAAGATGCTGCTTTAGAGAGAAGATTCCAGAATGTGCTAATTTCTCCGCCAAGTGTGGAAGACACAATTTCTATTCTCCGTGGATTAAAAGAAAGATACGAGACGCATCACGGCATCCGCATAACAGATAGTGCGTTAATCGCTGCCAGTATTCTCTCCGATCGTTATATAAGTGAGAGGTTTCTGCCCGATAAGGCAATCGATTTGATAGATGAAGCTTCGGCTAGGCTTAGGATGGAGATAACAAGCGAACCTCAAGAATTGGATAATATCAAGAGAAGAGTTATGCAGCTGGAGATAGAAAGGGAAGCCTTAAAAAAAGAAAAAGATAAGGCGAGTGTCGAACGACTGGATAATATCGAAAATGAGTTAGCAAATCTGAAAGAGAAACGCAGCGCCTTGGAAGTCCAACTTCAGGAAGAACGAGAGAAGCTTGGAAGAATTAATAAGCTTAAAGAGGATATTGATAGAACCAGAAATGAGATTGAATATGCTCAACAAAAGTTTGATTATAATAAAGCGGCAGAACTTCAATATGGTGTGCTTCCTCAACTAGAGAAGGAATTAGCTGGGATAGAGGAATTAGTGTCAACTCGTAACAACACCCTGTTAAGAAAAGAAGTAACGGAAAATGATATAGCTGAAATAGTTGCCAAATGGACCCGTATCCCGCTCACTAAACTCTTGGAAAGTGAAACTGAAAAACTTATCAGTATGGAAGATAATCTTCACCACAGAGTTGTCGGTCAGAGAAAGGCAGTACAAGCTATCTCAGATGCCGTGCGCAGGGCACGCACAGGTTTACAGGATCCCAATCGGCCTTTAGGTTCATTCCTTTTCCTTGGACCGACAGGGGTAGGGAAAACTGAGTTGGCAAAAGCTTTAGCAGAGTTTCTTTTTGATGATGAACAATCTCTTGTTCGTATCGACATGTCTGAATATATGGAAAAGCACTCTGTTGCTCGTTTGGTGGGAGCACCTCCTGGATATGTAGGTTATGAAGAAGGAGGGCAACTGACAGAAGCAGTAAGAAGAAAACCGTATTCAGTACTCTTACTTGATGAGATAGAAAAAGCTCATAATGATGTCTTCAATATTCTCCTTCAATTACTCGATGACGGTAGGTTAACAGATAGTCATGGAAGAGTTGTTAACTTTAAGAATACTGTAGTTATCCTTACAAGTAATATTGCGGGTTCACAGATCAGAGAGCTTAATTATAATAACAGTGACCCTCAAGAAGTACGCAGAACTGTTGATAGCGAGTTAAATAAACATTTTAGACCAGAATTCCTAAACCGTTTAGATGAAATAATTATTTTCGACCCGTTAAAAAAGGAAGAGATAGCAGAAATTGTAGAAATACAACTTAACCAGCTTAGAAAACGTCTGCAAGAAAGGGGAATAACTCTTCAACTTTCTGAAGCAGCACAAGACGCAATCATTGAAGAAGGTTACGATCCTATCTTTGGAGCCAGACCTTTGAAGAGAGTGATTCAGCAGCGTTTACAAAATAAACTTGCTAAGTCTATCTTAGAGGGGCAATTCCCCGAAGGATCAAAAATTAATGTTGAATACTCTGAGGATAAAGAATATGATTTTAAATTGATTTAGATTGTTTTGGTATTTAATTTTTAATCCCGCAAACTTTTTGATAGTATGCGGGATTTTAATTGATTTATAATAATAAAAATCGCAGCTTAGGTAAATAATATTAAATAGGAGATTCGTGTCTATATATACAAATGAATAAATTGTTCATATTCGGTATATCCTGAAATTATCTAGTATGGATGGAGGTGCGAACATGCAATATAACCAAGAAGAACTTAAAAAGATCTTGGATTCAGGATTAATCACAAGATCAATAATCGAAAATGAAGTTGCTATGAAAAAGTGTTTCCTCTACAGTCAGATGGCACAAGACAAAGATGTGAAAGCATTTTTTAAACATCAAGGAGAAGCTATTGATGGTGTTGTAGATTATTTCAAAAAGAAACATGGGGAAGTAATGTAGAAAGGAGAAGGAATAATGAGTGCTTTTACCGATCTCGACATGTTATATGATTACGAAAAGGATATAAGTACCGCAGCAACAGGTTATATGGCTTTAGCCACGAGAGCAGCTGACAGTGATTTGAGGGTTAGGTTTCTTCAGCTTGCTACCGAGGCAGGTAAAGTTCATGAAAAGGTTAGTACAATGATTGAAAGAGCTGGTGGTATCGCTTAATCGATTAAAAATATTGATATAAGAAAAAGCAATAAAAACGGTTGTTATGCCGCTATTATTGCTTTTTCTTTAGGTTCTAGAAAAGAAATTAGGAAAGTTGCTTGAGTAGGTTAGCTGTCTCAATAGCAGTCATGGCAGCATCAAAACCTTTATTACCAGCCTTAGTGCCGGCTCTTTCAATGGCCTGTTCGATAGTATCAGTCGTAAGAACACCAAAAACTATCGGTACTCCTGTTTCTAAACCAACATGAGCGATACCTTTAGTAACTTCACTGCTAACATAATCGAAGTGTGGAGTAGAACCTCTAATCACAGCACCTAAACAGATAACTGCATCAAATTGTTTTTGTTCAGCAATTTTTTTAGCTATTAAAGGAATCTCAAATGCTCCTGGTACCCATACTAACTCCATAGTATCTTCATTTGCTCCATGACGTTTGAGGGCATCCAAGGCACCTCCAATTAGCTTACTCGTGATGAATTCATTAAAACGTCCAGCGACTATGGCAAACTTTAAATTTTCTGCTATTAATTTTCCTTCTACGGTTTTCAATTTAACTCCACCTTTCAAATTCGATAAACTGTTATTTTTTGCGGGTATTCTTAGTATTATTTTACATTGGTAAGATAATGACCCATTTTTTCTTTTTTGGTAGACAGATAACGTTCATTCTCCGGCTTAGAACTCATTTCGATAGGAACTCTTTCAACCACCTGGATACCGTATCCTTCCAAACCCACAATTTTTTTAGGATTGTTAGTCATTAGGCGAACTTTCTTTATTCCTAGGTCTGCAAGAATCTGAGCACCTACACCATAATCTCTTAAGTCTGGAGCAAAACCAAGTGCTAAATTAGCTTCAACAGTATCTTTACCTTCCTCTTGAAGTTTATAAGCCTTTAATTTATTTAAGAGACCTATTCCGCGTCCTTCCTGTCTCATATAGAGGAAGACTCCTCGTCCTTCACGTTCTATTTGAACTAAGGCTGCAGAGAGTTGATCGCCACAATCGCATCTCTTGGAATGGAAGACATCTCCAGTAAGGCACTCAGAGTGAACCCTGACGAGAACAGGATTTCCATCATCGACATCACCTTTGATCATGGCGAGATGTTCTTTATTATCGATTGTACTTTTATAACCTATGGCTTTAAATATTCCATAGTCTGTAGCAAAGTTAATGCTTTCGGTCATCTCGATTAATCTCTCTGTGCGACGTCTATAGCTAATGAGATCTTTAATCGTAACGAGTTTTAAATTGTGTTTTTCTTTGAATTCAATCAAATCAGGAACGCGGGCCATTTTGCCATCATCATTCATGATTTCACATAATACCCCGGCAGGTTTTAGACCAGCCAAACGGGCTAAATCTAGTGAACCTTCCGTATGACCAGTTCTGACTAAGACTCCGCCTTCGCGGGACTGAAGAGGGAAGATATGTCCCGGTTTGCGTAAATCTCCGGGTTTGCTATTGTCGTCAACCAATACTTGAATTGTATGAGCGCGTTCATAGGCCGAAATACCGGTGGTGCAGGTAGTAGCATCCACACTAACTGTAAAAGCTGTACAGTTAGGATCGGTATTATTTTGGACCATTAGATCTAATTCGAGTTGTTGGATACGTTCCGTGGATAAGGATACACATATTAGCCCTCTCCCAAAAGAAGCCATAAAGTTAATAGCTTCTGGAGTTGCCTTCTCGGCGGCCATAATAAGGTCACCTTCGTTTTCTCTGTCCTCATCATCCACCACGATTACCATCTTACCAGCTTTAATATCTTCTAAAGCTTCTTCAATTGTGTTAAAAGTTCTTTCTGTATCCATTAGTAATTCACTCCTTTTTTAAATAAAGCCATGTTCAGCTAAGAAATCCATAGAGATATCTTTGTTTTTAGTTTCTTGCCCCATATTCATAAATCTAGCTACATACTTCCCTATGATATCGGTTTCCAGGTTAACAGTTGAACCGATTGATTTAAAGCCAAGGGTAGTATGTCCAAAGGTATGGGGGATAAGAGATATAGTAAAGTAATCTTTCTCTACTTCGACTACAGTAAGAGAGATTCCATCTATGGCTACAGATCCTTTAGGAATCAGAAAAGAGGTTAGAGAAGGTGGAGCCGATATCTTAAAGACCTTAGCTATACCTTTATTATCAATACTGGAAATAGTACCTATACCATCAACATGACCGCTGACCATATGACCGCCTAGACGAGTACTCAACTGAAGAGCACGTTCTAAGTTAACCTTGGAGAGGCTTTTTAACTCATGAAGATTCGTCTTGGCTAGTGTCTCGTGCATAATATCTACAGAAAAATACTTCTGATTCATCTCTGTGACTGTTAGACAAACTCCGTTAACAGCGATGCTATCTCCAATCTGGGCCTGGTTTAAGACTTTATCAGCTTCTATAGTAAGTTTGGCCGAATCCTGGAGTAATTCTAACGTCTTGACTTTTCCCAATTCTTCAACTAATCCGGTGAACAACCAACATCACCTCCATCTGAATAATCTATCTCTGCCGAGACTTTAATATCTTCTGCAATTTGACTAATTTCAATATTACACATTTTGACAGCTTGATTCATCTTATCTAAATGAAAGCCGGAGAGGGGAGAGTGGCCTTCCCCCACAAGTTTAGGAGCATAAATAAACTCAATCTTATCGATAAGACGCTCCTGAAGCATTTTTCCCGCTAGATTTCCCCCACCTTCCAATAGAATACTATTGAAACCTCTCTTGACGATATCTTTCATTAACTCAGCTAGGGGAACATATCTAGGAACATCATATTGCCAAATCTCTATATTTTGCTTTTCCTTCAAAGCATTAAGTTTATCGGGGTCGGCAGCCGTAGTAGTCGCAATAATACTGAGGGAATCGTTTAATACTTTTGCATCGATGGGGATTATAAGATTACCGTCAACGATAAGCTTGACAGGATTTCTGCCGTTTGGCTTACGGCAAGTTAAGAGAGGGTTATCTTTTAAGACTGTATTGCTTCCTACCATGATTACATCATAGATATTTCTTAGTTCATGTACATAGGTCCTGGATTGTTCCGAAGTGACCCACTTAGAATCTCCTGATTCAACTGCAGTTTTTCCATCGAGAGTAAGAGCACTTTTGTAAAGAACATAAGGGAACCTGGTAGTGATGGCCTTTAAAAAGAATTTATTTATTCTGATTGCCTTTTCTTTAAGTAAGCCGACTTCAACTACGATTCCAGCATCCTCAAGCTTTTCAATCCCTTGGCCGCTCACAAGGGGGTTGGGATCTTCTAAAGCTACAATCACTCGTTTAACTTTCGCTTGAATCAAGGCCTCAGCACAAGGTGGAGTCCTGCCATAATGAGAACATGGTTCTAAGGTAACATAGACATCCGCACCTTCTGACTTGACTCCCGCAGCTTTGAGAGCATGAACCTCAGCATGGGGAGTACCTGCTTTAGTATGATAACCTTCGCCAACAATAAGACCATCTTGAACAATCACACAGCCTACTAAGGGATTTGGACTGGTTCTGCCTCGAGCTAACCAAGCAATTTCTAAAGCTCTTTCCATATAATATTTGTCTTGAAAAGAAAAATTATCAACCATAGTTGATTCCCTCACTATCTGTTTATAGAAGAAAAATAAAAATACCCAGTATTTACTCTGGGTATTGCACTAACAAGCTTAAACAAACCAATGATATGGTTACACCAATCTCACTAGTTGCTTATTATTACTCTTCCCATCCAGACTTTAACTGTCGGCTTCGTAGTTTCAACGAATCTGCCTTATAAGGCTCGCGGGCTTTACCGCCGGTAAGGATTTACACCCATCCCCAGAGTATGAAATATTCAGTTTGTGTTCCTTAGAATATATTACTCCAAATAATTGGAGAATGCAATTAGTAATTATTCAAATCCAGGATTAATTATCCTGATAGTTTTTTTTCAATAGTCCTAATATTATACCATCATAGTATTTCCCATCTATATAATATGCTTCCCGTAATCTGCCTTCTTCAACAAATCCGAGGCTGGTGTAACAAGAAAGTGCTCTAAGATTACCTGCCCATATTTCTACAGTTAATCTGCGGAAGTTCCATTGGTTAAATAAATAATTAATAAAAGTCCTAAGTGAATCAGTTCCATAACCTTGACCCCATAACTCTTTGGGGCCAATCCCGATGAATAATCTTGCAGATCTGGCAGGGATATTGACCTCATCAAAACCTATTGTGCCGATAATTTCGTCTTCGATATTTGTGATGGCATAGCGGTTCAGATCTTCATCATAAAACTTTTGCTCAAATTCTTCACGGCGAAGTAAGGTTAACAGGGGCCAGTTACCGCTAACCCAATAAGAGAACTCATGATTGTTGTACCACTGATAGAGCGAATCCAAATCATTTGCTTCCAGTGAACGGATTCGAGTTATTCTTCCTTGCAAAACTTTCCCTACTCCTTATGACAGAAATACAACTGTCAATATTAGCCACTAAACACTCAATAGTATTCTATATTTAAACACCAGATACGTCAATTAAAGCAAAATAATAAAACTATATTCCTAATACTCAAAAAACAAATATAAAAGCAGAAGATACTATTTATTCCGAGACATCTTCTTCTGTTTTTATATTATATATCCTACTAATTAATCTGCTTTATAAACAGGATATGTGGGCAGCCACCCTTTTAATTTGCCATATTTAAGGAGATTATTAATCATGTCAATCTCATCTTTCAGAAAGTCTATAAACATTTCTCTTAAAGAGTCATTATTCAGGATCATAATCGCATTGCGCAGATTTTTTTCAGCCGCCGCGGTACAGCCACAACGAATTTGTTCGAAAATGTAGTGGTCATTGATTAGTGTACTAACAGGGGGAGATACTTTTACACTTTTGGGTGACCTTGAAGGTTGAGGTACTTTATATTTTTCCATCTGCTTTTCGATAGCTTTAACTTCTTTCTCCAAATAAGTTAATCCGATTTTAATTACTTGCTTAAAATCGGAATCATGTGCCGCATTGTAATATTGGATTGTTTGTTCAGTGCAGAAATATCTAAAATACAAATGCTGTGACAGTATAAAAGCTTCACCAATATCTATTTTAGATTGTGTAGCTGTATCAGCTGTGCCTATGTGTATGTTGCCAATTTGAACCATGATAATTACCTCTATATCTTTATGTATTTTAGTAGTTTAACTATTAATTTAAAGTTTATACAAAAATAAGCCCATAATTGAGCTTAAAAGAGATATTAGGATGGTCGGGGCGACAGGATTTGAACCTGCGACCTCTTGGTCCCGAACCAAGCACGCTACCAAACTGCGCTACGCCCCGATAAAGAACAGAGAAATCATAACAAAAACGATACTTGGGTGTCAAGACCATAATCAAGTATGTAGAATATTATATCCAAACAAAACTATCTAAAATATATCATGAAATGGAGGGTTCAGAAAGTGACAATTAAAAATGATAACTTAAGTGTACCTTTTTATAAAACTCATAAGTTAAATCCTGAGAACCAGGAAACACCACTTAGGTTTTTAAGACAATGGATTACTCCTGAAGAATATTTCTTTATAAGAAATCATTTTTCTTATCCTGAAGTAGATGAAAGAAATTATTCAGTGGGTATAGACGGGGCGGTATACAACCCTTCGAGATTCCTGGTGGACCAACTTAAGGTAATGCCCACAAGAGAATTTGTTATTTCTTTGGAATGTTCAGGCAATAAAAGAGCTTTCTTTGATCCGAAAGTTTATGGAATACAGTGGGAAGAAGGTGCTATGAGTCAGGGGCTTTGGAAGGGGGTACCATTCAAAATTCTGCTTGAACATACAGGAATAAAAGATAGTGCCAAAGAAGTGGTATTTGAAGGACATGATCATGGAACGAGAAAAGATATTCCAGGAGAATTCTTATTTGCCAGAAGCCTACCCATGAGCATTGCCTTGCACCCGGATACGATAATCGCTTATGAGTTAAACGGTAAACCAATACCTTATAAACATGGCTTTCCTCTACGTTTGATTGTTCCAAGCTGGTATGGAATGGCCTGGGTTAAATGGTTAAAAAGGATTACGGTTATAACTAGAAAGTTCTCAGGGCCATTTCAGACAATTGATTATATTTATTATCCAGATAAGAATTCAGATAGGGGAAAACATCCTGTTAATTTTAAGAATGTAAATTCTACTATACTTTATCCTCATCATTTAGCTGCTATTGACAAAGTAACTCATCGGATTGAAGGAATTGCCTGGACTGGAAAAGGAATTATTACCGAAGTTGAAATTAGTATGGATAACGGTATTGAATGGCATAAGGCTGCCCTCAGCAGGTATCCCTATCAACCATTTGCTTGGATTTATTGGTGGCATTCCTGGAGTCCTCCTCACAAAGGTGAATATACAATCTTGTCCAGAGCCAAAGACTCTAGTGGCAGAATTCAACCACTAGAACCGTACTGGAACAGAAAAGGTTATGGATATAACGCTGTCAGCCAAATAAAGGTTCAGGTTGAGTAACGAAGCATGTGAAAGGATGTTTTTTCAATTGGAAGTAGGAAAAATTGATAAAATGTCGAATCAAGTTAAATCAGATGTTTTAAATCAACTTAGCAAGGAGCAGAGGAGAAGTAGTATGGATCGCCTAAACGATGTTTTCGAATCTACTTTAAAAGCAGTGGAAGATGGTAAAGAAGAAATATTTAATATATACGAAACCACACGTACTGAAGTGCAAAGATTACAACAAGAGTTAACATTTCTTTCGTCGGAAATAAAAGAGACTATCAAGAAGGTTGATAATCAGTATAAACTAGAAAAAAGAATGCGCCAGAAACTCATGGAAGTAAACAAAAATTTCGAAAGATATACTGAACGGGCAATGTTAGATATCTACACAGAGGCGAAGGATGCTCAAGTCGAGCTCCAACTCCTCCAAGCTAAAGAGCTTCAACTTCGAAGCCGAAGAGACGAGATAGAAAGATCTTTAAAGAATCTTGAGGGCACAGTTCAAAGGGCAGATAATCTTATGAATCAGGTTGGTCTTGCTATTCGTCTTCTTAAAGAAGGTATAACCGAAATTTCGGCTATACATAGCAGTGATAAAATGAAAGATACAGCTTTTAAAATTATCAAAGCTCAAGAAGAAGAGAGGCGCAGGATTGCCAGAGAGGTACATGATGGACCGGCACAAAGTCTGGCTAATATAGTTTTAAGATTGGAAATAGCTGAAAAATTACTGGAGATAGACTATAAGAAGGTAAAAGACGAGTTAAATGACCTGAAGAGTTTAGTAAGAGAAAACCTCCAGGATATCAGGCGTATCATTTTTGATTTGAGACCAGTTCGTATTGACAATAAAGGTATAATAGAAACCATCAAGAATTATATCCATAATTATGAAAAGAATTATGGTATTCGATGCTCACTTATGATAGAAGGTACAGAGATTAATCTCAATCCCTCTATTGAATTAGCTTTATTTAGACTAGTACAAGAAGGGGTGACCAATGTAGCTAAACATGCTGAATCTCCAAGATGTGAAATTTTCCTTCAATTTCAGGATGATTGGATAATGGGTAAGATAATCGATTATGGTAAAGGTTTTGATACTCAAGCAGTTTTAGATTACCCTGGAGAACATTACGGACTTATAGGAGTAAAAGAAAGAGTAGAAATGTATTCAGGCAAGTTTTCCATAACGTCTCAATATGGAAAAGGAACAGTATTCGAATTTGGGATACCTTACTCAGAATAAAGGAGGAACAATAAATGATAAGGGTGGTAATCGCCGATGATCATCCACTTTTAAGAGAAGGATTAAGAAGAATTCTTGAATTTGAAGATGGTATCCATGTAATTGCAGAAGTAGGAGATGGTCAAGGAGCCATTAACATAGCCAGAAGCACTCCTTTCGATATACTGCTAATGGATATTAACATGCCAGGAGTCAATGGTTTAGAGGCTTGTCGGGTTATTCGCCGAGAGAAGCCTGAAATAGGAATTTTGGTTTTAACCGTTGATGATTCGGATGAAAAGGTCTTCCAAGTACTTCAGTTAGGTGTTGCAGGATATCTCTTAAAAGATGTAATTCCCAAGGCTTTAGTGGATTCCATTAGAAAGGTTTATGCAGGAGAACCTATCTTATCACCGAGTGTGACAGGCAAATTGCTTGATCAATTAACAAATACGTCTTCAGCATCTAAGAATAATTTTGGTTTAAGCAATCGAGAAATGGAAATACTCACTTATGTGGTTAAAGGGGCATCTAATAGAGATATTGGTATTTCCTTATTTATTAGTGAAAAGACAGTTAAGAATCATTTGTCTAATATATTTAGAAAATTAGAAGTTGAGGATCGAACGCAAGCAGCACTAAAATCGGTAAAACTAAAATTAATTAACCTGGAATAATCAATAAAGAGAGGGATTGCAATGAAGATTACATATTATGGTGCCTCCGGCTTAGTTACCGGTTCATCATATCTCGTAGAAACGACAGATTATCGTTTATTAATCGATTGCGGCATGTTCCAAGGATCTAAAACCGTCAAAGAGCTTAATTACAAAGATTTTCCCTATGATCCAAGTTCCATTGATGCTGTTATCTTGACGCATGCCCATATCGATCATTCTGGACTTATCCCAAAATTGATTAAGAAAGGCTATAGTGGACCTATCTATGCGAGTCCGGTAACTGTTAAATTATGTTCTATAATGCTTCCTGATAGTGGACACATACAAGAGATGGAAGTAGAAAGAAAGAACCGTAAACTTCGCAGAGCAGATATGGAACTCATAGAACCCATATACAATTCTGATGACGCTCTTAATGCAATTAAACACTTTAAACCTACAAAATATGGAACCAGCATTGAACTATCGGAAACTATTTCTTTCCAATTAGTCAATGCCGGACATATCCTGGGATCAGCTCAAATTGTTCTAAGTATTAAAGAAGGAGATACTACTAAGAAAGTTGTCTTTTCCGGAGACTTAGGGAGCATGAATCAACCATACGTGAAAGATCCCAAAGGAGTTAAAGATGCTGATATTGTCATCATGGAATCCACTTATGGCAACAGAGTTCACGCAGATAAATCCAACAGATTGGATATCTTAGCAGATGTAATAAATTCTGCACAAGCCAAAGGCGGAAATATTATTATACCTGCTTTCGCTGTTGAAAGGACCCAAGATCTTTTATACTATTTGCAAGAATTACAAAAGGATAATAAAATCCCAACCCTTCCCATCTATATTGACAGTCCTTTAGCTATCGCCGCCACCAAGATTTTCAGAGAAAACCCGGAAAATTTTGACGATGAAACTGTAGAACTTATTAAAGAAGGAAATAATCCGCTCACCATGGAGAACCTTAGATTCAGTCAAACTACAGAAGACTCAATGAAACTTAATGACATAACCCAGGGGGCTATTATTATTTCAGCTAGCGGAATGGCTGATGCCGGGAGAATCAAACATCATTTAAAACATAACCTTTGGAGATCAAATGCTACTGTGATTTTTGTGGGTTATCAAGCGGAAGGAACACTTGGACGTCGTCTCATAGAAGGGTGTAAGGAAGTTACCATCCATGGTGAGAAAATTGCTGTGCAAGCAAGCATTGAAATGTTCCCAGGATTTTCATCCCATAGCGACCAAAAAGAGCTCTTAAATTGGGTTGAGACCACTAGTAAAGAATCAGCTAAAATTGTTCTTGTACATGGAGAAAAGGACTCACTTAATACTTTCGCCGATCTGATAGAGGAACAATTAAGAAAAGAAACTCTGATTCCAGAATTAGGCGAATCTATTGAATTCAGAGGAAACGATATTATTCGTACTGCTCCGGAAAAACCGTGGTTGGAAGCTATAGAAGAACAACAACAAGTATGTCCACTTCCAAAACAGCCAGATAGAAAAGAAACTCAGAAAGGTTTCCCCATTAAGAAGGCCGGTCGAGAAAAAAGAATTCTCCTTTCTGAAGTTAATCATTCCTATACAAAAGTGCGCAAAGATCTTAAACTTCTAGTAGAGAAAGCAAGGAAAGAAAGAGATTACACGTTATTATTGGATACTTTCGAAAAAATCTCGGCTCTCTTACAAGAAACGCGCAAGAAATCATAATTGAATAAGCTTATTAGGTTTAAATCCAGGCGTATTCTGAAGTTTGGCGTTTAATGCCCGATAAAAAACGCATTATTTCTTCACGCCTTTTGACAGCTATTCGTCTACCCGTTTTTGAATATATTTTTTTGGGTAGAGCTTCAGCGAAAACCTGGGCTCTCAATAAAGCATCCTCTGGAGTATTAATAAGTTCATCATGACCTACCAGACTGAACAGCTTCATTAATCCAACATTGCCCAGGCTGTCCAGAATATTGGCATCTCTAATATAGACAGCTTCATCACTGCTGCCAGGTTCAGAATAATACATGTGTGATTCGATGGCATCCAGTATTTTAGAGAGTCTATCCTTTTCCAATTCATAATTTTTGAGCAGGTTCATCGCAACACCCTTGGAACGCAGAGCATGATCAACATTGGGCAAACAATATAGCGGGTACTTACCGGTGTCATGTAACATCGCTGAAATATAGAGAATCTCATCATCTAGACTTAGATGTTGAGAGAGCTCTTTAGCCAAGTGATAAACTCTTTGACAATGCTTCCAGCCAAGAGCTGGATGAGCACCAGCTTTATTAAGGATATTATAAAGCTCTTTTGTTATATCCATATTCACACCACCTTTTCCACTACTAATTACATGAATGAGGGGAAAAATCCTTCCATATTATGTAAAATATTCTGCTAAATTCTTTTATTATTACCCATTAAAGTTCATTCTTTTCCTCTTTTTATTCAGCAATCTATAATATAATATTAATTGTGAGAAAGTATTTTTTCAGGAAAGACACGAGGTGGTTTCGTTTGCATAAGAAAAACGTCTATGGGGGCTTTTCGCAAGCTCTTTTCTTTTCAGGGACAGTATCTATTCCCCGTTTCTTATTAGATCATTATGTTGAAATAGGCATTAATGAAAGAGAAATGCTATTTATTATTCATCTTCTTGCAGAACCTAACAATCAGAGCGAAGATATCTTCCCCAATATTATTGAAAGAATGGGTATTTCCCAACAAGAATTCACCGTAGTTATTCAGAGCTTAAAAAAGAAAAACTTGTTAACCATTAACGATTATAAAAATAAAACTGCAACTAACAAATTTGATTTAAGTGGTTTAATTGATCAATTATTTGAACTGTGGGGCATATATCAATTCAAACAAATGGAAGCGTCAGATGATAATGACAATAACAAAAAATCATCTCATATAAATACAGATAATTCCCTGCAGAAACTTACAACCTTATTTGAGAGTGAACTAGGCAGACCTTTGACTGGCTTAGAATGTGAACATATTGGGAAATGGCTTATGGCTTCTTATTCAGAGGAGCTAATAATTGAAGCCTTGAGAAGGGGAGTTAGCGCAGGTATCAGAAGCTTTAGGTACCTGGATACTATCTTGAGAGAATGGGAAAAAAAGGGCATTCAAACTCGTATGGAAGTTGAAGCGGAAGACCAACATTTTCAGTCAAGGCAACAAAAGAAAAGTGAAAAACAAAAGAAAAGTAACACTCCCAAAAATAAATATGATGATATATACCTATAACTTAGATAGGAGGTGTATTATACCTTGGAAAGCTCGGATAAAATCTTGAAAAAGATAATGAAGAAGCCAAAAGTCAATAACCAAAACCTTTCAGCAGCAGAGAGTGTTTTAGCAAACGAAAACGCTGTTTGTTCAATTTGTGGTGATCGCGGAATTATCCTACAAGGCGATACGGCTATTCCTTGTTCATGTATGGAACAAAGGAAATTATTTAATTCATTTAAATATGCTCGCTTATCTCGTGAATTAATAGGATGTCGCTTTGATTCTTTCGATCTTGATTATTATAATAGTGGATCTTTAGATCAAGAACATTCTCTTAAAGCTCAAAAAGCTTTAAAAGCAGCACAGGATTTTTGTCGTAATGTATTGAACAATCCACACGAAATAGGTTTACTTTTTTCTGGTTCAGTCGGCAGTGGCAAGACCTTTCTTGCAGCCGCCATCGCCAATGTGTTAATCGAACAACAAACAAAGCTTCTCTTCCTTGTGGTACCTGATTTACTGGATGAATTAAGAGCTACTTATGATTCTAAAAGCGAAACATCAGAATACGATTTATTAGATATAGCCAGGACTATCCCTGTGCTCATCCTTGATGACCTGGGTGCACATAATTACACCGATTGGACGAGGAATAGACTTTACACAATTTTAAATTACCGGACCAACGAACAACTGCCGACTATTATCACAACCAATTTAAGTTTTGACGAGATAGAAACATACTTAGGTGAAAGAACTTGTTCTCGCTTGTTACAGATGTGCAGGATTTTTCGCCTCTCTACAGAAAAGGACATTCGGAGGCAGAAATATGATAAAAGAGAGAAGTTAAGTTAATAAATAATCGAATCCTCAAAAATAACATAATAATAAAACGTACGAACCTATGCATGTCCAAGAGAATAATGCATAGGTTTTTTATTAGGAATTGTTATTTAAGGAGGTGTAATATATTGGCAAGATTCGTTACTCTCAAAAGAAAGTATTTCTTATATGGTGGGCTGTTTGTTCTAATAGCTTTAGTATCTGTTTTTGGAGTAAATGTGTTTCGAAGTTTACAGGCTAGTTCTACTCCTACAGAAGTAGAACCAGAATTAAAAATTCTTTCTATCGAATTCGAACCACAGATTGAAATTCGGGACATATCTTATGAAGGTCAAGTTTTTAAAGGAATGCAGACATTGAATGAAGATAGTTTCAAGATTTCCGCAATCGTTCAAAACATGACTGAAAAAATGATTACTGACATACCTGTTAAGCTTACTATTTCTGCAATCGAAGATAAGTCCAAATCTATGAGTAAAGAAGGGAAAATACCTACCCTGGAACCAGGGGAAACAGCTCGAATTGTCTTTGAAAATATCGAAGCCCTTGGTGATGCTCAAGGAAAAAGTGCTACTGCAGGACAACATGAAATGATTTTAGCTATTAAAGCTAATTCAGAGGGAGGAATATTACAAAATACTGAAGCTAGAGTAATTTTCAATGTAGATACCTCAGTAAAATAAAGTAAACATTTATCAGAGGGATTTTGGCTTTATATTTGAAGTTCTATTAGATTTGAAATATTATATAAAGAGAGATTTATAAATAAGTGCTTATCAATAGCACTTATTTCGTTTTGAACGATCTGATAGTATAATTATATCAAAGTAAAAAAAACGGAGTAATTATGAAAAGAGCAATTTTAATAGCAAAAGAAAAAATCCTCAATGACCTTAGCCCAGTTTTACCCGTTGCTAACTACCAAGCAATCGCTAAAACTGACAATGGAATAGAAGCACTAAGAATGGCTCAAAGAGTTGACCCTGACCTTATAATTTGTGGTTGGGATATAGACGGTTTAAATCCACTGGATCTTTTGCAAAATCTAGTTCATTCCCACATTTGTCCCGTAATACTAATTTTGGAAGAAAAGGAATATCCCAACCTGCATTTAGCAGTTAAAACCAATTTGCATCAGATAGTTGCAGCTCCGTTGCGAGCTGCAGATGTGGTGACAGCTATCGTTCAAGCAGAACATAAGTTTGAGATAGAAAGAAAAAATATGGATGAAATAAGACGCCTTAATGATGAGATCAAAACAAGAAAGATTATCTTTCAAGCGGTCTTGATCTTAGTAGCTGACGGTCTCGATGAAGAAACAGCTTATAATTCACTAAGATCTCAAGCCATGACATCGAGAAAAACGATTAAAGCAGTAGCGACTGAAGTTATCAAAGGGTTGTGGAAACCTTAATGAGCAAAAAACGAGTTGGGTTTTATTTTCTGTTGTTCAATCTCTTTTTCTTTCTTATTTCTTCACCTTTTATTATCTTCTATGGACCTTTCCAATCCTTAAAAGGCTTCACTGTCAATACTATCCTTACATCTCGACACCCGCAGGTGGTAGATTTTTTCTTGTCTCAAGAAAAGATTAATGAGATCGCCAAGCGTAACAAGCAGAATCCAATCATAGTTGAACCGGTAATTCATACAAAAGAGAATATTATAGTTGATAATAAAAATCACATAAGAATAGAAAATATTGAAGGTAAGTATTTTAAAGGTAAAGTCATGTTGGTTAAAGACCCCAGTCAGGTTAAAATTGCTGTCACGAAAGAGATTGGAACTGCCGGTCAGAGACTTTCGGAAATGGTTTTGGATAATCAAGCTATTGCAGGTATAAACGGGGGAGGATTTTATGATCCTAATGCTCAGGGCAATGGAGCTTTCCCTGATGGGATAACAGTCCAAGATGGAATAGTTGTTCACAATAATACAGATGATGTTGAAGTGAATATAATTGGTTTTGACAACCAGGATAGATTAATCCTTAAAAACATGAACATTATCCAAGTGTATGCCAATAAGATTCAAAATGCAGTCACTTTTAACCCCAACTTGATTCTAGACAATGAACCTCTTATTCAAGGTGATGGTGGATGGGGAATAGCCCCTCGTACAGGGATAGGCCAAAAGTCAGACGGAACGGTTATCTTTGTTGTTATAGATGGCCGACAGCCTAGTTGGAGCATGGGAGCGACCTTGAGGGATCTAATGAATGTCTTTATCGAATATGGTGCTGTCAATGCAGCCAACCTCGACGGTGGTTCATCGACGGAAATGATTTATAATGATCAGATAATTAACAGCTTATGGAATATATATGGTGAACGCTATATTCCTACTGCCTTTGTAGTGCTGCCGAGTAACTAGCTTGAGAGGAAATTTAATTGAAGAAGAAAGCTAATGTAATTGCAATTATTATAGGATTATCTTTATTCACTCAATATCTAATCTTTGCTTTCTTAGATTGGAAAACCGGTGAGCTTTTACATTCGTCTATAACTATTGATCAAGCACATCTGGTTGAAACAGATATTACCGAGGCTGAAAACCTACAATTATCATACAATAATAAATATCTAAGTTTTATTAACGATAATAAACTAGAAGTGATAGATCTATTTCAGAATAAATCAGTATTTGATAGCTCAGTATTTCTCGATTCTTCATCCGAAATGCTTAATTACAAATGGCTGCCTGATAGAAACAGTTTGCTTTTTTTCACCACACAACCAGGACATTTAAGAGGATACCTTTATAGTCTGGATTTAAATAATAGTACGAATAATGAATACCTGCCAAAACTAGATCGAGAGTTTAGCTTTCCTATAGCCCGTGTTCTCAAGATTGAGATTTCTACGTACACTAATAATCTGTATGTATTATTTAATGACTCCAAACAGAAATCAAGGCTCATAAAAATGGATATCATGAAGGGGATAAACTGGCTTGATTTACCACAAGAATTTATCGATAATATAGCAGTCTCCAATAAACTGGGTAATTTATTTGTGGAAAGCACCTATGATAATTCCAAGCGGATATTCTCGCATGAAGGACAAGAAAGAAAGATTATTTCCATCCACCCAAATGATATATTACTGGGAAGTAAAGATAATACTATCTATATCGGGCGAGTAGAAGATGGTTATCTAAAAGGACTATCTATTTATGATTATCATAAAGAAGGCGGTAATCCTATAAATCTATGGCAAGGTGAGATGACCTATGAGAATATTGAATCTTTTATAAGTAATGATAAGAAGCTATTAATCAAGCATAATCGACAGCTAACTGTTTTCCTTACAGAAGGAACAACGATGCAAACTCAGCTGCCCGAGGGATCCATTGTTTTTTCACCCACGGGTAATATATATATGCAGGTTGTACCAGGTGAAATAGGATTTCATTATTATTGGCGAACTATTCAGGGTAATTAATAATTCTGGATCGCTTTCTTTATAAGGCGATTTGATATATACTTGGGAATAATCTGGAAAAAAGGTTGGTGTAAGATATGTACGATGTAATAATAGTTGGTGGTGGACCAGGCGGACTGACGGCTGCTATCTACGCAGCTAGGGGTGGTCTTAAAACGGCAGTGATTGAGTCTATGGTTCCAGGAGGACAAGCGGCATTAACGGAAAGTATAGAGAATTATCCTGGCTTTCCTGATGGGATTTCCGGGTTCGAACTTGCCAATAATTTCTATAAGCAGGCTTTAAATCAGGGAGCAGAGTTCATTTTTGAGAATGTTAGCGAACTTAAACTTACTGATAAGGTAAAGACAATCGTTACTGACAAACAGTCTATAGAAGCAAGATCTGTAATTATTGCGGCAGGTTCTAAACCTCGCTTTCTTGGAATTGAAGGGGAAAAGACTTTTCATGGCCGCGGGGTATCTTACTGTGCAACTTGTGACGGAGCTTTTTATAAAGGAAAAAGACTAGCCGTTATCGGAGGGGGTAATGCTGCTCTTGAAGAAGCTGTATATCTAACTAAATTTGCTACAGAAGTGTTTATTATTCACAGACGTCAGGGTTTTAGAGCATCACAAATTGCCATTGAACATGCCCAGAGTAACCCCAAAATAAGCTTCATGCTTAATTACACTGTAGAAGAAATCTCAGGTAAAGATAAAGTCGAGAAGGTAGTATTGAAAAATAAAGAGTCTAAAGAGATAGAAGATTTAAAAGTTGACGGAGTTTTTATCTATATCGGAACAGAACCAAATACAAAATTTGTTGCAGATTATTTTAATACCGATGAAAAAGGATATATAATTACCGATGAATTCTTGCGAACCAGTATTGAAGGAGTATATGCTGTTGGTGACATCCGTACTACGCCCTTAAGACAAGTAGCTACAGCAGTAGGAGATGGAGCTATTGCTGGAGTACAAATTGAGAAATATCTTGCGGCGTACGAAAGAATAAAATAATAAATACATTTATTACCATGTACAGACACTTTATTGATTTTATTCCATACCATAATAGCAAAAAGGAGGTATGGAAATGTTCTTTGGGAAGAAACAAACTGACTTCATGAGTCAACCGCCAATGGCTGGTGTTCCGACCCCTTATCAAACCCAATATGGTGCAATGCCTGAGGGAATGGGATTCGATCCAAATCAGCAAGGTGCCATGACTGGAATGCCAGAGTATGGAATGGGCTTTGATCCAAATCAATACGGGGCAATGCCTGGAATGGCAACACCTGGAATGCCTTATGAAGGTTATGACTATTCTGGTGGTCCTTATGGTATGGCAAGTACTCATACTCATATGGGTTATACATGTGACGCTTGTGGGTATTGTGCACCATATTGTGAACACACGGCATTAGTTGAGAAAATGCCTGAGGTTTACGTGGTTCAAAAAGGAGATACCGTTTACAAAATAGCTAAGAAGTACGGTCTCGATTGGCGGGAATTAGCAGGCTATAATCATTTAGGGCAACCCGATCTTATCTACCCTGGTGAAAGACTATTTATTCCCCCTCGCTACTAAAATTGCTTCAATCCATGAGATATGTTAAGATGAGTTTAAAAATTTAGCAAAATAATGGAACTTGAAATGCAAGTGTCGGCTTTGATAAGACACTATGCATTTCAAGTTTATCCTGTTATTGATAGGTGATTAAAATGGATAACTACTATAAGAATTACTACAAGAACGATTTTCGAAATTTCTATATTACATATATATTTATCCTAATTATTCTAGTTGTATTTCTTCTAATGACATTAGCGGGTGGTACAACAAAAACTCATGTTCTGATTTTATTTGGAGCTAAGGTAAACCCTTTGATAGAAGCAGGTCAATATTGGCGATTATTGACGAGTATCTTTATCCATATTGGATTTACTCATCTTTTATTTAATACATATGCTTTATATATCTTAGGAAAATATTCGGAGAAAATATTTGGACATGGTAAACTAGTGATGCTATTCTTGGTTAGCGGTCTCTCAGGCTCAGTTCTAAGCTATTTGATGAGCCCGCATTTATCGGCTGGAGCTTCTGGAGCGATATTTGGACTTCTTGGGGCAATTGTCATCTATGGGTGGAATAATCAATTTTTGCGCAGTAGCGGTCTTATCACGAATCTAATGGTTATTTTGGGAATAAACCTTATGTTGGGGATGATACTACCGGGTTTAGATAATTATGCTCACTTAGGAGGGCTGATAGGTGGTTCTTCTTTAGGAGCAGTTTTACGTTTATTCAAGTTATAATTACATTTTTTTCATTGAATCCTTTCATGAATATTAGGGAATGTTATTATTAAGCTCACAGATTCTTAGCAAGGTGGCTTTAATTATTTTCTGCCATCGATAGTTAAGTTTTTGTGAGCTTCCATACTAAAATACTGCCATCATATGCTAAAATGTATAGTGAAACTTCTATCGGATTTATTGTGTATATATTTTTGCATGTGAGGTAGGAATGAAGAACAAGGATAAAAACAAAGACAAGTATTTTGCAAGAGAGTGGTTTATTTATATAGGCTTAATAGTAGTATGTATTCTTATTTTCGGGAAACTATTTTATTTGCAAATATTAAATGCTTCTGAATTAAAAGCTAGAGCAACAACTTTTAGAGGAGTAAGTCATAATCTCCCTTATGAGAGAGGTATGATTTTAGATAATCAGGAGAATATTCTCGCGAAAAGTGTTGCTGCTAAAGATATTTATGCCGACCCGAAGACCGTCACGAAATTCTTAGAGAAAAATGAAAGCTTAACGAAACAGCAAATTGCAGATAGTATAGCTGGGATCTTAGAAAGTGACAGTCAAGAAATTTTGGATTTATTAGAAAAAGACTTATCTTGGGTGAGCATAGAACGCCAAGTAGATCTTGATAAAGCTAATCAAATTGCTGACTTGGATATAGAAGGCATAGGTTTCACCAATACTTTTAAAAGAGTTTATCCCACAGGTCAACTTACTTCACCGATACTAGGAATTGTAAATATGGCTGGTGATGGAGTAGAAGGAATAGAATATTATTATAACAATGAACTAATGGGGCAAAAGAGTTATCAATTACAACTTAATGATTCCAGTGAGAATCAACAGTTTGATTCCAGAACTGGTTACAACTTAACACTTTCATTGGACTCTACCATCCAACACCTTGTCGAGCAGGAACTGGATAAGATAGTAGAAAACACGCAACCTAAAAGAGCAAGTATTCTCGCCATGGATCCAATGAGTGGCAAGATTCTAGCCATGGGATCGAGACCTACTTTTGATTCCAATAATTATCTTAATACAAATGCCGAACAGCGCAAGAATCTCAACATCAGTATGATTTACGAGCCAGGCTCCACCTTCAAAATAATCACAGCAGCCGCTGCTTTGGAAGAGAATCTTGTTACCCCCGAAAAATTATTTGATGATCCAGGATACCTAAAAGTAGGACCAAGAACTATCACGAACTGGGATTCAGATCGCACAGTACGTGGCAAAATCTCTTTTGCTGAAGGGATGAGGATTTCTTCTAATGTTGTCTTGGCTCAAGTAGGAGAGATTTTGGGGAAAGATATCTTTTACACATATTTAAAATCTTTTGGGTTTGGATCTAGAACCAGAGTTGATATAGCAGGAGAAGAACAGGGACTCCTTATTGATAATAGTCGAGTTAAAGAACTTGAATTAGCTACTATGTCATTCGGACAGGCAAACCTGGTAACACCCATTCAGTTACTCACAGCTATCAGTGCTGTGGCTAACGGCGGAACCTTATATCAACCTTACATTCTTGATAGTATTTCTAATAAGGATGGAACAGTTCTCTATAAGAATGAACCACGAGCTATTCGGGAAGTTTTATCTAAGTCTACCAGTAAAACATTAAGTGACATTCTCGTAGATGTTGTAGATAAGGGAACCGGAAGTAGAGCAAAAATCCCAGGGATCAAAGTGGCAGGCAAAACAGGGACAGCCCAAAAAATTGATCCGACAACAAGCATGTATTCAGAAACAGACCTCATTGTTTCATTCGTTGCTTATGCTCCGGCAGACAATCCTAAAATTGCAGTGCTAGTTGTAATTGATACTCCCCAAGCTGAAATTATTCAGGGGGGCACACTGGCAGGGCCTTCGGCTAAGCAGATTATCGAAGGAACGTTACAATACTATGGAATACCTGTTAATACCGGTACTCCCAGTAATCTCGAAGAACTAACTCCCCAAGATCCAGTTGATGAAAATTCTGAGCCCATATTACCCAATAAACAACCCGGTAAAGGGGAAGTAAGTGTCCCGGATTTAACAGGACTTACTATCAGACAAGCTGGAGAACAATTAGGTGAACTGGAACTGCGTTACAAATTCACAGGGAGTGGACTTGCCAGCCAACAGTTCCCAGAAGCCGGGCAAATAGTTAATAAAGGTGACTATATCGAAGTTGTTTTTAGTGGAGAGTAACACCACAACGAAAGGAAGATCGATTTGACGAAACCACATCTGCAGCTAGCCCAAGAGACGATTCATTTATTAGCTGGAAAACCTGGCGTTTCAGGTTATGAATATAAATTATTTCCAAGCCTGGAACAAACCTTCAAACCCTTGGTTGACGATATATATACCGATAATATGCATAATTGTTATGCGGTTAAAAATGGATACGCAAGTAATAATCAAACTGTTATGTTAGCTGCTCATTCAGATGAAATAGGTTTAATGGTAACGCATATTGATTCGAAAGGGTTCATTCACTTTTCACCTATAGGTGGCATTGATGATAGAACCTTGTTATATCAAGAAGTTACGGTCCACGGCAGCAGAGATTTACCGGGGATAATCTCCTTTCAACCCGACCAAACCAAAAGTGATAAGAAAAAAAGTGTTAAGCTTCATCAGATGGCTATTGATATCGGTCACTCATCAGAAGAAGCTCAGAGCCTTGTGAAGCCTGGAGATATTGTAAGTATCAACAGAGCTACTCTAGATCTGCTTGATCAGACTATAGCTGGAAAATCACTTGATAATAGAGCAGGGATTACAGTGATGGCGGTTTGTCTGAGTGAACTTAACAGCATTAAACACAAACATAACGTAATTGCAGTCACTACTGTCCAAGAAGAAGTGGGGTTAAGAGGTGCTCAGACTAGTACAGAAAAGCTGAACCCGACTATTGCAGTAGCTATTGATGTTACCCATGCTCAAACAATCGATGCTAAGAATCAAGTTTCAATCCATTTAGGGAAAGGTCCAGCAATAACCATTGGCCCGAACATCCATCCAACCATGCACGCTCTCCTAACCGCCTGTGCTCAAGATAATAATCTGCCCTACCAGGTTCAGGCTGTTGCCGGACCTACAGGAACAGATGCGCGTATAATTCAATTAAGTTCATTTGGGATTCCTACAGGACTTTTATCCATCCCTCTACGATATATGCATACTTCAGTAGAAACTGTTTCATTGAAAGATGTAGTCAGTTGTGGCAAACTTTTGGCTAGATTTATTGCCGCTCTGCCTGATGATTTGGAGGATATATCATGTTCTTAAAATACTTGAGTGAATTGCATGGAGTCTCCGGAAATGAAAAAGATGTTCGAGACTATATCATTGAGAACATAGATAATAACGTAGACTCTTATAGAGTTGACAAGATAGGCAATCTCTTGGCTACTAAGAAGGGCAAAAGTAATCCAGCAATAAAGGTAGTGCTCACTGCCCATATGGATGAAGTCGGGTTATTTATTACTGAGATTACTTCCGAAGGGTATCTTAAGTTTCAAACTATCGGCTACATGGATGTCAATATCCTGGTTTCCAAGCCGGTAATTATTAATAACAGTGTTTATGGAGTTATAGGTTCCAAGGCAATTCATCTTCAGAAACCTGAAGAACGCAAACAAAGTTTCCTAATCGACCAATTATACATAGATATTGGAGCCAACTCGAAAGAAGAAGCGGAAAAGAATGTCAAACTTGGAGACTATGCTGGGTTCACCACAGCCTTTACAAGTTTCGGTTCCGGATTCTATAAAGGTAAAGCTTTGGATAATAGAGCAGGTTGTGCGGTAATAATGGAATTATTAAAACAACAATATAATTGTGACCTGACCACAGTTTTTACTGTTCAAGAAGAGCTAGGTCTTCGTGGTTCTAAAATAATCAGTAATTATCTGAATGCCGATTTGGCCATCGTCGTAGAAACTACTTCAGCCATGGACAATCAGGAACAAGACAGAGAGAATTGGGTAGTAGAGCTTGGGCAAGGACCTGCCTGTTCCCTGATGGATCAAGCAACAATCTACAGACCTGAACTGATTAAAAAAACAATTCAAATAGCTGAAAGCTACGGGATACCGTTACAGCTTAGAGAAGGAACTGCCGCAGCTAACGATGCAGGTAATATCCACTTAGCAGGAGCCGGTATTCCTACCATCACAATTAGCATACCTTGCCGATATATTCATTCCATGAGTTCCGTTATTTCTCAATCAGATTACACAAATTGTATAGAATTGATAAATCTCATCCTGAACAATTGTCAAGAATACATCAACTTACCTCATCGAGGTTGGGAGGTTATGAAATGAGCATGAATAGAGATTTTGATTATAGTTTGTTAGCTAAGCTAACTCAAGCCTTTGGTCCTTCCGGAAATGAACAACAAGTAGCTGAAATCATCACTGATAATGTAAAAGATTATGTTGAATCCATAGTCACTGATACCATGGGTAATTTAATAGTCAGAAAAAAAGGTAATGAACAGAAGATAATGATTGTATGTCATATGGATGAAGTCGGCATAATAGTCACTCATATTAACAAGAATGGCTTTCTCTATTATGCGACCGTGGGTGGACTGAAAAATACAGATATGATCTCCAAACGAGTTATCTTCAGTAATGGAACTGTCGGAATAATCCACAAAGAAAAAGATGAGACAATTGATAAGAAACCTGAAAAACTATATATAGATATAGGAGCAGCTAACGAGCAGGAAGCTAAAGAATTAGTTAGAGTCGGAGATATGGCAGTTATCTCAGGAGACTTCTTGGAAAACGATAGTGTAATTATTTCCAAAGCGCTAGACGATAGAATAGGCTGTTTTATCGCCTTGGAAGTTATCAGAACTGTAACTAGCCCTTATGACCTCTACTTTGTTTTTTCCGCCCAAGAAGAGGTAGGGGCCAGGGGTGCCAAAACTGCAGCTTATGCTATTGAAGCTGATCTAGCTATAATAATCGATACCACTTTTAGCTATGATACACCAAAAGTACAAAATAACCGTGTCTCCTTAAATAACGGCGTAGCTATCAAAGTCATGGATAAATCCATCGTCGTGTCGCCAGCCATTAAAAACTGGATGGCCAAAATAGCAGCGGCTAGTGACATTCCTCATCAATGGGAAATAATTACAGCTGGGGGTACTGACTCCGGGCCTATCCATCTTACCAAGGGAGGGATCCCGACAGGAGGGTTGGCTATTCCTGTCAGATATCTGCATAGTGGTAATGAAATAGTGGGTAAAAAGGATATAACAGCTGGCATCGACTTACTAACAGCTTTAATCACAACTCATTTATACTTTGAATCATAAGATCAAGAAATTCAACAAAGGCTAAAGGGTGCTTTACTAATATTGTGAAAGCACCTTTATTTATTTCCGATATTTATTTACTAATTGCGCTCGCTGTTAGTAATATATTTTAGGATATTTACTGCAAGTTTTACTACTTTTATGGGGATTATAAAAACATATTCTGATAACATATTCTGATAAATAAAAAAAATGTTTATATAAACATTAATTTAGCAGGAAAATGTTTATTTGCACAGAATATATATGTTTATATAAACATTAATTTTCAAAATGGGAGGCTGAATCTTATGACTGTAAAAGTTGCAATCAATGGTTTTGGACGAATCGGCAGACTATGCTTAAGGGCATTTCTTGAATCACCTTCATCTGGTCAAATGGAAATAGTGGCAGTGAATGACTTAGGGAGTCCGGATTTACTAGCTCATCTGTTTAAATATGACTCTATTCATGGTATTTTGCCGTATGATGTAGAACTAGCTGGGGACGTATTAAAAATCAAAGGAAGTTCTATTAAATTATTATCCGAAAAAAATCCTGAGAGTTTACCATGGAAAGAACTGAATGTTGATGTTGTAATCGAATCAACAGGAAGATTCGTTTCCAAAGAAGGTGCAAGTAAACACCTCCAGGCGGGAGCCAAAAAAGTTGTTATCTCGGCACCAGGAAAGAATGAAGACATCACGATCGTCATGGGAGTTAATGAAGATAAATATGATCCCAAAACACACCATGTTATTTCTAATGCTTCATGTACCTCAAACTGTTTGGCTCCTGTAGCAAAAGTTATTATGGACGAATTCGGTATCGAACAAGGACTGATGACAACCGCGCATTCTGTAACTAATGATCAAAGAATCCTTGATTTTGAACATAGTGATTGGCGTCGTGCTAGAGCAGCCTTTATGTCCATCATCCCCACCACTACAGGGGCAGCCAAAGCTGTCGCCCTAGTTCTTCCTGAACTGAAAGGCAAGCTAAATGGGATGGCTCTCAGAGTTCCTACTCCAAATGTATCTTTGGTTGACTTTGTAGTGAATGTTAGTAAAGATACCACCGAAGAAGAAGTCAATGCTAAGCTCAAAGCAGCTGCGGAAGGTAAAATGAAAGGTGTTCTTGAATATACAGAACTTCCATTAGTCTCCAAAGATTTTAATGGAAATCCTCATAGTTCTATCGTAGATGCCCTTTCCACCATGGTGATAGACAAGCGCATGGTTAAGATACTTGCTTGGTATGACAATGAGTGGGGTTATTCTAACAGAGTGATCGATTTGATCAAATATTTATCTTCCCGTGGACTATAAACTTAACACGAGAGGTCGAAAGATATGAGAAGAACCAAGATTATCTGTACTATCGGTCCTGCCACAGAGTCACCAGAGATGATCAAAAAACTTTTGGAGTCCGGTATGAATGTGGCCCGATTGAATTTCTCCCATGGGAGCTATGAAGAACATGGAGCTAGAATTAAGACACTTAAAGCAGTAGCTGAAAAATATGATTATAATCTGGGAATCCTCCTCGATACCAAAGGACCGGAGATCCGTACCGGCACAGTACCGGATGAAGGAGTAACTCTGGAAAATGGCAAGGAGTTCGTATTAGATAATAATGAAACCATTGGTTCTTCCCAAAGAGTATATGTTACTTATGACAACCTCTGGCGTGAAGTCGCGGTCGGTACACATATCCTCTTAGATGATGGACTGATGGATTTGGAAGTAATATCTGTAAGTGATGGGAAGATTTCAACCATCGTACGTAATGGAGGATTACTGAAGTCTAAAAAAGGTGTTAATGTACCCGATGTTTCTATCCAACTTCCTGCGCTTACTCAAAAAGACATTGAGGATATAGAATTCGGATTAAAAAATGATATTGATTTCATTGCTGCCTCCTTCACTCGTAAAGCAGCTGATATCCTTGAAGTCAGACGAGTTGTCGAAAATGCAGGAGCTTCAGTAGAAATCATAGCCAAGATTGAAAATAGGGAAGGGCTCTCCAATATTGATGGTATTTTGGAAGTCGTTGACGGTATAATGGTCGCCCGCGGAGATCTTGGAGTTGAGATTCCGGTCGAGGAAGTTCCTATTCACCAAAAAGATATGATCACTAAATGTAATAACTTAGGTAAAGTTGTAATCGTAGCTACTCAGATGTTAGACTCTATGATTCGTCAGCCACGGCCAACCAGAGCTGAGGCTAGTGATGTAGCCAATGCTATCTTGGATGGAACAGATGCCATCATGCTTTCGGGAGAAACAGCAGCAGGACTCTTCCCTATAGAAGCAGTCCAAACCATGGATAAAATTGCCAGACGGACCGAAGCTATCCTTTTAAAAATCAAAGGCCTATCAAAAAGAGGCGGCAATATAGCTGAAGCCATTGGGCATGCTAGTAACACCATTGCCAATGACTTGAATGCCGCAGCCATAATTACTCCTACTCAATCAGGTGTAACCGCTCGAATGATATCACGTCACCGGCCTAAATCTTTAATAGTAGCGGCAACCCCGCATGTGAAAATTGCTAGAAGCCTAGCCCTGAATTGGGGAGTACACTGTATCCTGGTCGCTGAGAGTAAGGGAACAGATGAACTGCTCTCAGTTGCTGTTACGAAAGCCTTAGATAATAACTATATTAAAACCGGTGATATCGTAGTTCTTACTGCAGGAGTCCCTGTTGGTCAAGTAGGAACCACGAACATGATTAAAGTTCAGGTAGTTGGTAATGTGCTATCCAGAGGCACCGGTATAGGCAGAAAATCATATTCAGGAATTGCAACCAAAATAACGAATCCGCATGAATTTGAACAAGGCAATATTCTTATTGCCCCCATTACTGATGCAGACATGCTTCCTGTCATAGCCAAAGCCGGAGCTCTGGTAATTGAACGGGGCGGGCTGACTTCCCACGCCGCTATTATTGCCCTGGAATTCGGCATACCAGCCGTAATTGGAGCAAAAGATGCAATAAATCAGATCAAAGAAGGTACAGTTATAACAGTTGACGCTTCAGCCGGTGTGGTGTATGAGGGCACTGTTAGCATGATTTAATGGCATCAAAGGGGTGTGCAAGGTGACTGCAGGCAGGCAGGAAAAAATACGCTTTCTTCTTCAGAAGCACGGAAACTTAACAGTATCCGATTTGGCTCAAAGATTTGATGTATCTGAAATGACCATCCGCAGAGATCTTAAACAACTGGCGTCAATGGGCTTGGTTCAACGAGAACATGGTAAAGCCGTATACCCACAAGTTCCTCAATCCCGGGACGGTATCTTTATTTCCCGCTTAGGAGAAGCTCATAAAGAAAAACTTGCGATCGGAAGGGCTGCGGCAGGACTTGTCCAAGAAGGAGAGTCTATCATCTTAGATTCAGGAACAACAACCTTAGCTATTGCTTTAGCACTTAACCAAAAATGTATCGTTGTTACTAACTCCTTACCTGTAGCAGACGTCTTAGGAATGCGTCAAGAAATTACAACTGTGTTAACAGGCGGAGAAGTCCAAAGAAACACACTTTCTCTGATGGGTCCAATGACCAGAGAATCATTCTCCGGGTTCAATGCCGATAAATTATTCTTAGCGGCTACAGGCGTCAGTGCTGTTAAAGGTCTTTCTACGACAAGTATGGGTGAATCTGAGGTCAAACAGGCTATGATTAATGCCTCCAAAGAGGTTATTCTTGTGGCTCACAGTGAAAAGCTGACTAGAATCTTTTATCATACTTTTGAAAAATGGGATAAGATAAATACTTTTATAACCGACTCAGGAGCAGATTCCAATCTTTTGAAAAAAGTTGAAGAATATGGTGTGAAGGTTATAGTCGCAACTTAAAGCAGGTATCCATAATAAGGTTCCTCTACCGAATATTCACTAAGGCAATAATGAAATTATTGCCAGACATTGAATTTAGATTCTAACTTATCATCTAGTTTTAATACTTTTGTTAGTGGTATAAGAAGGATTTATAGTTAAGGCTAATCAAAAATAAAACTTATGAACAAAAGGAAGGGGACGTAACGAAAACTTTAGTTTTCGATACGTCCCCTTACAATCAGAGGTTTTATAGATATATATTAATTACCTCTGGTCTCCTCTATAACAGCATGATATGTTGACAAGCCTTTAAAAGCGAATCTTCCCTGAGACAAAATTTCTGAATTAGAAGAGTTGCAAACGTTTGCAACTCTTCGGTTATCGAAGGAAACAGCCTGGCAGGAGGCAAATAAACCGGGCAGATTGCGCCATGGAGGGCGCAATCTGCCGAGAGCGGCTATACATTACGGAGATCTCTTTAGTAGTTTGGCGACAGCCCCATTTTCTAAGATTCTTACCATGGTATAGATTTTGAGCCTTCAGAGAGTACAAGTTTTCTATGGTCTTTAAAGAATTCCTCATCACTAAGGTTAAAGTACTTATCACTAACTAGTGGTGTGAAAACCATTTCAGAATCCAAGGTTCCTGAATCCCATAAAGTATCGACGTTCATCCATTGTCCGTTTATCAGAATCTCATTCCAATACTTTATTGGATAATTGGAGGTTTGCTCATCGAATTCTTCCCACGTTCCGGGATCTGCCCCAAATCCTATCGTATAACCTACTATCACCTTGGCTTGGATTCCAACAGCCCGGTGTAAAGCTGCTGTGAGGGCTGCGTAGCCGCCAGAGTTAGCTTCCGCGTATTCCATGGCTTTGAAAGAAGTATTGGCAGAGACCTGGTCGGTGTAAGTGATATTGGTGGACACCCAGTCGTGGATTGCTTTGGACTTAGCGAGATCATCGGATATTCCCTCAGTAATTTGCTGTGCGAGTTGGATAGCTGCAGGATCATCGGACTGAACCCAGTAGCTCCGACCGGAATAGGTCAGATCACGAGTATCTTTATTTATCACGGTAAAGCTAGGGCCAGGGCGGTAACCTTCCTGGTTAGAGCTTTCATAGACACTAATCTGATAGGTTCCGGGACCATATCGCAGGAAGATCTGATGAGAAATTTTTCCGTCTACCGGAAGATAATAGTCATCGATAGCTCCTCTGGTGTCTCCATCTGTTTTGGTGATATGGAGCCATGCCGTTTGGATCTCTTCGTAGGTCGGGATATCTAAATTTACCAGGCTATTAATAGTTTCTTGATCGTAGAAACCTTCAGTCCCCGAATAGTAGATTGTGAAAGTCTCCTGTTTTGAGGCATTATCGGTATTGGATTGGTTCGGATCAGAACTTTCATAAACAGATATTGTATAATATCCAGGACCCAAGCGCGGATATATATTTTTTGTCACTTTTCCGTTAAGGACATTAGCTTGGATTATCTCTTCTTTACCGTCTTTCTTAATCACCAAAAGGACGGTTTTCGTATTTGTCGAGACTGAAGCTGTAAATTCAAGAGTTCCGGTAGAGGTTGGAACACTGGCGATAGAGAAGCCTTTACTGCTGCTCATGCTTGATGGTAAGAATACTGGTTTTCTTTCTACCCCAAGCAGGGATTGGCTGACTAAATGGTCGGGAACAACTTGAGTACCACCTAATGCAGTAATGTTGAAGGAGTTAATATTTAAATTGGCTTTCAGGTACTTCTCGACTGATAAAGGAATATACTGGTTTTTTGGATCAATCAATACGATAGGATCAGCGTTTTTACCGGCAAGGATGCTTCCTGTTAGAGCATCCGGATAGTTCAGGCCGGAAGTGAGGTAGACCTGAGAAGGATTTGGTGCAAAATAATCATTTATTAAAGATGATGTTTCAAATCTGTCTTTTCCTGCAAATCTTTCGACCGTAGCATTAGGAACCGCAGCCTGTATCTCTTGTCTAACTTTCTCTGAGATTACACCTGTACCACCTGCAATAAAAATACGACTTGGTGATTTTTCAGCAATAAATTGTTTGATTTCATCAGGTAATTCATTTGTTTTAGAGAGCAGAATAGGCCATCCTTTATTAGCAGAAAAACTAGATATGCCCAGAGCATCAGGGAAATTACCTCCAAAAACGATTGAAACAGGAGTGCCTGTTGGCACATTGAGTTGCTCAGCGATGAGGGCTGAGCTTTCATATCTGTCGTTGCCACCGAGTCTAACAACATTATGAAAACCAAGCTCAGCGAATTTTGTTTCAAACTCTGTTGAAATAACTCCTGTTCCACCAAGAAGATATATTGTTCCGTTTTTATCAAGATTCTTTTTGACATAATCCATCGTATCTTGAGAAGCGGAAAGTGACTTTCCAGCTAAGAGGATCGGTGCATTGTTTTTTACTCCTAATACACTGCCGGAGAGGGCATCAGGAAAATTAAGTCCTGATGATATGATGACGCTTTGAATTGGGCCATTATTTAGTTCTTGAGCGATGTGTACTGCAGTCTGATAACGATTCTGTCCGGAGAACCGTTGGATCTCAGCAGTTTCACCTGTTGAAGCTAATGAATAACTAGGATATATGAGTCCAAAAAATAAAAATGTGATCGCAAAATAAAAAAGAAGCTGTTTTTTTGAAATATTCATCTTATTCCCTCCAGCTTAAATTTAAACTTATTATTCTTTTTTTAATTATATTTGATTTTAATTGTATTAGATACTAAAAATAATAACCATTAATGGAATTTCGAGCTATTATAATAATATCAAGATAATAATATCAGGAATATTAGCGTTTAATAATAGAAATTAATTATAAACTTTAAATTAAAAATGTTTATTTTCATACAAGGCAAGTTTTCGGAATGTTTTTATATAATGGCATTATTAATCTGCTGCTGGAATCCATCGATTCCCATCCTCCAACCTCTCGATCGACAAGTTAAGAAGACAAATTTTGAGAGTTAACGAAATCTAGAAGGGAACCGGCAATATTTGTAGAAATTTATATATCATTCGTTTATGCAGGAGGACTTTGATGAATCACGGACAGTTCTTTATCGGACAGAAACTTAGCTTTGCAACTGATTCAGATCTTCATACGGATATCTACGAAACTGAGATAACAGGGATATTTCCTGATCGCTTGGAGTTGTCCATCTCTCTTCATAAAGGGTATTTACTCTTGATTCCTATCGGCACCAACGTTCGCTGGTTATTACCTGACCAGTCATCTGTATTCGTTTCAGAGGTTATTTCCCGACAACCAGCCCAACACACCTGGAGCGTAACAATCCCTAATCTGGAAAAAAAGGAAAAAAAATCAAGAGTAATAGCTATCGGTAGTGGTAAGGGTGGAGTAGGTAAGACTACTTTTGCCATAAATCTAAGTCTTGCTTTAAGCAAACTAGGTAAAAGAGTAATCATTCTTGATGCTGATATCGGAATGGCTAACGTCGAGCTGCTTCTTAAGATTAATGCCAAGCTTAACTTGTCTAATGTCCTAAAAGGTGAATGCATCCTACGCGATATTTTGACATTAGGACCTGAGGGGATAAAAATCTTACCCGGTTCTAGTGGGGTTTCTTCCATGACAAATCTGACCCCAGTTCAGTTCAATCGGATAATATCCGGTTTTGCGGACATCGAAGATGAATGTGATATCTTTATCATCGATACCGGAGCCGGAATCTCTGAGCTGGTACTTAAATTTTTGGAAGCTGCAGATGACTTGTTGCTTATAACCAACACTGAACCTCATGCCTTGATGGATACGTATGGACTCACCAAAGCTTTAGCATATAGGAATCCTGACCTCAAACCTTTATTAGTTATCAACCGCTGTGAGACAGAAGCGGAAGCTTATAAATGCAGTGAAACATTTAAAAAAGCTGCAGCGAAATTTCTCAGACTTCAACCTGAGCTAATTGGCTGGATTTACGACGATAAAAGGGTAAGTAAATCCTTAAAAGAGCAAAAACCTCTTTATATATCTCATCCTGGTATAGATTACTCTTATCAAATTAATAATATCGCTAACGTCCTATTAGGGAAAAATAAAAGCTATGAACAGCCTTCAGGTATTGTTTCTTTTATTAACAAATTAAAACGAAATTTTGGATGACAAAAATTTGAATTTTTTATATCTTTTAGGGACAAAAAGTGCTATAATCTCAATGTATCGCGTTGAAGTAAAGGGGGGAGAATGATTTACCGCGAAAAATTAAAAGACTATCTATCTCTCTTTCAGACACAAATGAAAAAAATAACAAATTCCTTAAAAACAAAGATTTCCTCTGGAGCTCAAGGTATTTCTTGGAAATCGCCAAAGACAGTCGGTTTACTAGTTTTAATGACGATAGTTGTTACTAGTGGAGTATTCTATTTCAGTACCACTACTTCAGCTGTCAGTATAATAGTAAACGGCCAAGAAATAGGGTACGCTTCGGATATGAATCAGGCTACAGATTTAGTTAACGAGATATTGGAAGAACAGGGAGAGATAGCCGGAACCACAGCCTTGACAAGTGATACCATCGAATATAATAAAGTAAGAATTAAAAAGAAAGAAAATTTAGCTTTTATTTCTAAAGACGATTTACTAGGAAATATTACTCCTTATATAGAGGGGTACGGCTTAAAAATTAATGATAAGATGGTTGCGGTATTGGCTAACGAGGATGAAGTTAATAAACTCTTAGCAAAATATAAAGATCACTATACCAAACCATCCGAGGATAATTCCGTGGAGTCTGTAGAAATTATTGAGGAAATCGCTGCAGTACCTACTGAAGTTCATCCTACTCAAGTTACATCTGTGGATGAAGCGCTTGAGATGTTACTAAATGGTGATATCACAGAGACCGAGTACATCGTTCAACCCAATGATTCCTGGTGGCTGATTGCGCGTAACCATAATATGTTGATTGAGGATGTCTTAGCTGGTAATCCTGGACTCACTGAGGATTCGATTATTAAACCCGATGAAGTACTTAAAATCGTCAGATCAGAACCATACTTAACTGTTCTTAGTAAAGGTACCAAGGTCGTGAAGGAAGTTATTCCATTTAATGTTGCTACCCAAGTGGATTCCAGCCTTGCTTATGGCCAGAGAGTAGTTAGACAAGATGGTAAAGATGGTGAAAAAATAGTAACCTATAATTATGTTGAACAGAACGGGAAAACCGTTGAAAAAGAAGTGGTCAAGGAAGATATCATAACCGAGCCTGTAAGACAGCTTGTTGCTAGAGGACCTAATCCACCTGCAGCAGTTACAGTTGGAACTTCTCGTGGATCGGGAAATGTTTCCGGTTTAACTTGGCCCCTTAGTGGACAAATTACTTCATATTACGGGTACCGTTGGGGTAGTTTCCATACAGGTATTGATATCAATGGTGTGACAGGTCAACCAGAGGTAGCTGCTCAGGCAGGTATAGTAGCTTCTGCAGGATGGGCTGGAAATTATGGGTATTCTGTACTTATAGACCATGGTAACGGAGTTGCTACCCGCTACGCACATGCATCCAAATTACTGGTTAAAGCTGGGGATAATGTGGAAAAAGGGCAAACAATTTCCTTGGTAGGATCTACAGGAAGGTCTACAGGAGCGCATCTTCATTTTGAAGTTTTGATAAATGGCAGTCATGTCAATCCTTTGAACTATCTTTAGAAATGACATACATGAATAGCGCTTAACGGCGCTATTTTTTTTTGCTTGACAAAAAGTAGTGATTAGTAAAGAATTACTAAAATACCAAATAATTAGGTAGGGGAGGACTTGGGTTTATGGCATATAGAATTGTTGTTGACAGTTCAGCTGATTTACCTTCAGAGTTAGCAGCCAAACTCGGAATCGTTATTATTCCAATGCCTGTATTCATCGATGGGAAAACATTTCTGGAAGGTGTTGAAATTTTCCCTCAGGATTTTTATAGAGAGTTTAATAATTACTCGGAATTACCCAAAACGTCTCAGCCAAATCCTAATGATGTCTTAGCAACCTATGAAAAGATCCTTGCTGAAGGCGATGAAGTAATAGCAATCCACCTTTCTTCGGGTTTAAGCTCTACCTATCAAAGTGCTATAATGGTCAGGGATATGTGCAGTAAACCTGATAAGGTCCATGTTTTCGACAGCCTGGGTGCGTCTTTAGGATTTGGCTTACAAGCAATTCTAATTAATGAAGTACTCAATCAATATAATAACTGGGAAGACCTTGAAAAAGCTATCATTACGATCAGAGATAACATGCGCTATACCTTTACGCTTGATACTCTGGAGTATCTGGTTAAAGGTGGAAGAGTAAGTAGAACAGCGGGTTTTGTGGGGAGTCTTCTAGATGTCAAACCTATTCTGCATATAAATTCAGAAGGTAAGATCGATATCTTTCATAAGGTTAGGTCAAGAAAAGCTTCTATTCGTAAACTGATAAGTATAATCGAGCAAGATAACGATAAACCTAGTAACCAGATTATTGGTATTTCTCATGCCGCTTGTCCTGAAGACGCAGATTATTTAGCAGGAGAAATACGAAAAATAATGGATACAAGGGATATTATTATTAGTGATATAGGCTGTGTTGTCGGTAGTCATGTTGGTCCGGGAACAATAACTCTCTTTTATCAATCTAATTCAAAAAATCGTGATCATGTAAACTAATGATAGGAGCTATGACTTCCTTATGAAGCTTGAAATAAATCATTACGCTATTGAAAAAATAGTTAATGAATGGAAAAATAAGCATCTTCCCTGGACGGTTATGGATACTCCGTTATCCAGTTCTGATGCTTTTGCTAGCAGTATTCAATACTTTTTTCTAGGAAGTGTCATTCATTATAGATTCTATGGCATTCTGGATGATGGGACCTTGGGATGTTACTTTAACCAGAATGCTGAAGGTAGTATTGCCTATTGGAGAACTTTGAAAGCCAATTGGTCTACTTTGTATGACCATAGACTAGAATACAAGACTTTTGAGCATATTTTTAATGGATTGACATTTTTGCCCCAAAGATATACTGACTGGATGGAAACGATAAGGATATTAAAGCAACAATACTCAGGAGAAGTTAAAGTTTTTCTGGAAAGCTGTCAATGGGATGTTACGAATATTCTGGAGAGGATGGACAATGAATTTCCTGCCTTTAAATCTCTTCATGATAATTATTCAGAAAGAACTTATCTTTTCTTGTACCTTACCCAAGGTAAGTTTGCCAGTGCTAACTTGTTTAATAAGACTCACTTAATTCTTCCATATCTTGATCAAATAATGCTGGCTTCATTAATTCAGAACAGCGTTATTGAATTGCCTCCAGGGAAAACAATCTTTAAGGATTCCGATATTAATTCTTTGCGTCTAATTGCTCATCAGGCTTTGGACGAGATTTTAATTAGTTGGAATGAAGTTACCGATAGAAGAAGACAACCGGCTGATATTAATTCTCCCTTGCGGAATCAGGGTCTTGTTAGTATCTGGCGTCAACGGGTACCATTAATGTTTTCCTAATAAATACAAAGAATAGTTAAGGACTGAAGCATGTGACTGAAAATAATAAGAAAGTTGCCACCATTTTTTACGGTTGCCAGATGTCTGAAAGAGATGCTGAGACATTAACTGCTATCTCCACTCATAAAGGTTATACTGTCACCAAAGATTTAGAAGATGCAGACTTAATAATTGTTAATACTTGTTGTGTACGAGAAAGCGCGGAGAACAAGATAATAGGCAAAATAGGTCAGCTTAAGAAGATTAAAGAAAAAAAACCATCACTCAAGATTGCTGTGTCCGGATGTATGGTCCAACAACCAGGTATCATGGAAAGGTTAAAGAAAAGGGCTTCGCACGTTGATATCTGGACCGGTACTTTTGATCTCGAGAATTTTGAGAACCTACTGGATTCAGCTCTTCAAGGAGAGAAAGCTATCCTGATATCAGAGAAAGCTGCAAAGACATCCGAAGTAGTACCTTTGGCTGAAAAAGGGAAACTAAGAGTAAGCCAAAACATTATGTATGGCTGTGATAATTATTGTGCTTACTGTATTGTCCCTTATGTGCGTGGAAGAGAACGAAGTAGACCGTTAAACGATATAGTTAATGAGATTAAGGAACTGGTTGCTAGCGGGAGTAAAGAAGTGACCCTTCTTGGCCAGAATGTAAACTCTTATGGTAAGCAGGATGGTTTCAGCTATGATTTTGCGGATTTGTTGGCTGAGATAGATAAAGTACAAGGACTTCGAAGAATAAGGTTCATGACTTCTCATCCTAAGGATCTTAGTAATAAACTGATCACAACCGTTGCTCAAAGCCAAAATATCTGTGAGCAATTCCATCTTCCTTTCCAGGCCGGAAGTAATAGAGTATTGGAAGCTATGAATAGAAAATATACCAGAGAATACTACATGGAAAGAGTAGATAATATTCTGCGAGAAATCCCACATGCCAGACTTAGTACGGATATCATCGTTGGCTTCCCAGGAGAAACCGAGGAAGACTTTGAACAAACTCTCGATTTAGTGAGTAAAGTCCACTTTGCTCAGGCCTTTACCTTTATGTTTTCCAAGAGATCAGGAACAGCAGCAGCTGACCTGCCAGAACAAATTCCTTTGGAAGTCAAAAAGCATCGCTTACAAAGATTGATTGAACTGCAAAATTCCAGGAGCCTGTCTTGGAGACAAAAGATGATCGGGAACAGCTATGAGATTCTGGTTGAAGGGACAAGTAAGACAGATCAGAAACTATTAACTGGAAGAACAAGAGGGAATGAAGTTGCAGTTTTTGAAGGGAACGAAGATTTAGTAGGAAAACTGGTTAAGATAAAGATTATCTCGGCTAATTCTTGGACTCTTTATGGAGAATTTGAAGGAATATCATAAATCACGTTGAATTATTTTTTATCAGGATCTTAAGGAGGATATTTACATGAATTCTGAAGTCTATATCAAAGCTAGTGAACTTGCTAAAGCAATTGCTCAAAGCCCTGAGGCGGAACTTATACGTAAGACGGAGCAAGAGATCCGAAAAGATAAAGTTGCCAATAACCTAACTGAAAGATGGAAAAAAGTCTATGAAAGAGTTTCTGAAGTACAAAGCAGCGGGCAAGAATTAACTGAACAAGATGAGAAAGCTATAGAGTTTATTGAAGCAAAAGTTGAGAATCATCCCTTGATTCTCGAATTTATAGAAGCCCATGGAAAATTTGCAGAAATGCTGGAAGGAGTCAACGGAATCCTATCCGGTGCCCTGACATTTGATACGGAAGAACAGACAGATGCGTGTGTCACTTGTCCTTCTAAAGCTCAATGTGGCTCTGATCCTAATCCTAATAGCTGTAGTTAAGAAAATTGATTCTTTAAATACATATTACTTATATATATTATCTAAGAGCAATAAGCTCTTTATTTTTTAAGAAACTGGTTAGTAGGAGTTAAGAGTATGTCTACACCAATGCTCCAGCAATACAATGAAATAAAGAAGAGAGTTCCGGATGCTATCCTTTTCTTCCGCTTAGGTGATTTCTACGAGATGTTCGGGGAAGATGCCGAGGTAGCTGCCCCGGTCTTAGAGATAGTACTTACCGCTCGGGATGCGGGTAAAGGTACTAAAATTCCAATGTGTGGGGTTCCTTACCATGCAGCGGATGGCTATCTGGCCAAACTGGTCTCAGCAGGGTATAAAGTTGGAATCTGTGAACAGATCGAAGATGCTCAGGCCAGTAAAGGAATTGTCAAAAGAGATATCGTTCGTATCGTAACCCCAGGGACCATAGATACTATTAATACGGAAACCAAGAACAACTATTTAGCCTGTGTAACGAAGGATAAGGAATGGGGATTGGCCTATATCGATATAACAACGGGGGATTTCAGAATCTCCCAGACCCCTTCATTACAGAATCTCTTAGCTGAATTAAACCGCATCGAACCTGCCGAACTCTTGCTATCTCAAGAGATGATGGCGGCAGTATCTAAACTATTCTCCCAGTTCTATCTGACAACTATCGATAAAACATGGTTCAGGAGTAAGAGTGAATTATTAGCTAAGTTCCAAGACCAAACACATCTGCTGGAAGAGTATCCGACAGCCTGTAAGGCGGCTACAGCTCTTTGGCTTTATATTAATACAAATATACCTAATTCTGAGCAGAATCATATTATTAATATTTCCACTTGTCAGGAACAGAGCCTAATGACTTTGGATAACTGGACAAGGAGAAATCTGGAACTAGTCGACTCTCTGCGGGATAACAATGATAAGGGTACATTATTCTCAGTCCTTAATCTAACCAAAACAGCTTTTGGTGGGCGTCTTCTCAGGAATTGGATTCAACAGCCGCTTATCCGCGAGGCTTCTATAGGGGAACGCTTAGCCAACGTAGAGGAATTAACGCAGAATACTTTCTTGCGCCAAGACCTTCAAAAAGCCTTAACTAAGGTATATGATCTGGAACGTCTCTTAGGAAAATTATCTTATGGTAAAGCTAACGCCAGAGATATCCTGGCCATGGCCCAAACTTTATCCTGTCTAGAGAGTATCAGACGAATAATTACAGACAATAGTTCGCACAGGCTGGAAAAATATCTTGATCTACTTTCAGGCTTAGATACGCTAGCCCAGGAACTGACTGCAGCTATTAATCCTGACTCACCTCTCAGCCTTAAAGATGGGAATATAATTCAAAGCGGATATTGCCAAGAAATTGATGACTTGCGGGAGATATCTTCAGGCGGAAGAGAATGGATAGCCAGATTAGAGAACCAGGAGAGAGAAAGAACCAAGATTCGCTCTCTAAAAATTAGTTATAACAAAGTTTTTGGTTACTATATAGAAATCACTAATGCCAACGCCCATTTAGTGCCCGAAGATTATCAGCGCAAACAGACCCTTGTCAATGCAGAACGGTTTATTACACCTGAGCTGAAAGAATATGAACAAAAAATATTAACTGCTCAAGACAAGCTTAATACCTTGGAATATGAAATCTTCTCTAACTTAAGAGATGACTTATTATCTCTCTCCCCCAGAATAATGGAAGCTTCTCAAGCTTTGGCGGAGATTGATGTTTTTGTTTCTTTAGCAGAAGTGGCTGTCCAAAACAACTACGTTAAACCAGAAATAAAAACAAACGGGACCCTCGATATTAGCGAAGGAAGACATCCAGTGGTGGAGAAACTGAGCAATAACCAGTCCTTCGTTCCTAACGATACGCTTCTGACTAGTAAAAGACATCTGGCTCTAATCACAGGTCCGAACATGGCAGGTAAATCTACTTATCTTCGTCAGGTGGCTCTTATCGTACTTATGGCACAGATTGGCAGTTTTGTGCCAGCCCAGAAAGCTTCTATTTCACTGGTGGATCGAATTTTTACCAGGGTAGGAGCTTCGGATAATTTAGCTTCAGGGCAAAGTACCTTTATGGTTGAAATGACTGAAGTAGCTCATATCCTAAATAATGCTACAGACAATAGTTTGATAATTCTGGATGAAGTGGGAAGAGGAACAGCAACATTTGACGGTCTGAGCTTAGCCTGGGCCATCACAGAGTTCTTAGTAGAGAACCCATCTCTGAAAGCCAAGACTTTATTTGCGACCCACTATCATGAACTGACTGAGTTGGAAGAGATGTATCCGGAAGTATTTAATCTCCATGTTGCGGTCAGAGAACAAGAAGAGAATATAGTTTTCCTGCATAAGATTCTCCCAGGTAAAGTCGATAAGAGTTACGGCCTCTATGTAGCAAAGATAGCCGGGCTTCCGTTGCCAATCCTAAAACGCGCTGCTATTATTCTTGCTGAACTGGAGAATTCATCTACCCAAAGAAACCTTCAAGAGATTAATAGCGAATTGCTTCAGCCTTCACTTTTTCCTGTCCCTAAGAATCATCCACTCTTAGAAGAAATTTCCAAACTAGATGTCGACAGCTTGACACCCCGCCAAGCCTTAGAATATTTATACGATTTGACTTATAGGGTGCATTCATCTCAGGTGATATAAATATAAATCTGCACAAATAGCTCAAAATATGATACAAATGTAAACTATGATAAACCGCTAGGGGGAAAATCTATGAGTTATAAATTAGGTATAGATGTTGGTGGCACATTTACCGATGCTGTCTTGATTAATAATAACGTAGTACATAACAAAGGTAAGATACCAACTGATAAAGATAATTTATTAGAGACTATAGTTAATGCCATGGATCTGCTAGATATCTCAAAACAGAAAATCGAACAGATTACAATAAGTACAACCTTAGTCACGAATGCCATTCTCCAAAACCGTCTTCCAGAAGTTAACCTCCTACTGTTTCCCGGGTCAGGAATGAAACTTTCTTCTCTTCCATGGCCTGTAAACTACGAAGTGCTAGAAGGCGAATTAGATTTCAGAGGAAGAGAAGTGAACCCCCCTAATCAGCAAGAATGGAAGCAGCTTGTGGAACGACTCAAATCTTCTTTAAACCCTCAAATTGCAATCAGTGGTAAATTCTCTCATAGAAATAATATCTACGAAGAACAGCTGGCTTCGTATCTTCAGAAGGAATTACCTAAAGCAGATATTGCTTTGGGAAGTCAATTAGGGCAGACAAACTTCTACAGAAGAAGCCTGACTACATATCTCAATCTAGCCAGCCAAGTACAATTCCTGGAATTTGCTTCTCAGTTAAAATCAGCTATAGATACCCGCAAATGTACAGCACCGATTAGAGTCTTAAAAGCCGACGGAGGAGTGCTCCCTTTAAGCAAGATTAGACCTGTCGAATCCATATATTCCGGACCGGCAGCCAGTGTATTGGGAGCTCTTGCCCAAAGCAGTTCAGAAGACTCTTATGTAGTGGTCGATATCGGAGGAACGACTACAGATATAGGTCTTGTATTATCAGGATCCCCTTTAATCAGTGCCCAGGGAGCAAAAATAGGTTCTTTCTTAACTAATGTTCGTTCTTTAGCAGTACGATCGGTACCTGTAGGAGGGGATTCAGTCGTATTGATGGAAAATAATAAGTTGAAATTGGCAAATTATAGACTTGGTCCGGCGTTTTGCATTGGAGGGTATAATCCGACTCCGACCGATGCTCTTCGCTATCTTAACTTAACAGATTATGGCAGCCACGCTAGAGCTGAAGAATCTCTAGCAAGCCTCCTACCTGAAAGCAAACGACAGCCTCAGGATATCAGAGAACTGGCTGAAGAAGTTGTAAGAATAATGGTTGATAGAATCGGTCAAGCCATCGAAGAGCTTCAGCAAGAATGGCAAGATGAACCGGCCTATAAAGTTTGGGAGGTCCTACACCACCATGAAGACTTAGAATTCTATATCCAACTGAGCGGTGGGGGAGCCTCCGGTATTGCTAATGCCTTAGCAGATCGGATGAATGCCAGAACTGTGCTGACAGACTTCTCCGAGGTTTCCAATGCAATCGGAGCCGCAATGGCCAAACCCACATTCTCTTGGACCTTGAACCTAGATACTTACCTTGGGAGATACAGGATCGAAGAGACTGGGGAGCAGGGGAAATGGGAGGGTTCTAAAAAGCCTCACAGAGAAGTAGAACAATTTCTTAAAGATTTAGCCTATCGTCAAGCAGAAACTATGGGTATAGAAGGCAGCTCTCTTCAAAAAGATCAATTCGACTATTTCCCTCTTGTAGAGAGTTATAATACTGTAGGTCAAATTATCAGGGGTGGTATGCATGTACCTCCTGGAGTTTCAGGGAGGATAGTAAAATGAAGAAAACAGGCATAGTCTTTTTTCCTGCCTTTGATTGGTCCTTAGGTGAATCACACCCGGAAAGAGAGGAACGTCTCCTCTATACTCAGGAACAAATATTTGAAGAAGGGATTATAGATCTTCCTCAAGTTAAGCAATATTCTCCCGGTGTAGCTAACCTTTTCGATGTAATGCTGACTCAGGCTGTTTTCCCCACTCCTCATAGACACAAACTCGATGCGCACCTTATTGCCGTTGGCAGTTCTATGATTCTAAGTAAAGCTCTCATGAATAAAGAAATCTCTAACGGATTTGCCATGGTTCGTCCGCCTGGACACCATTCCGGGGCAACGGTATGGGGTAATAGAGGTTTTTGCACCTTGAACAATGAAGCTATCCTAGTCAACAACCTTCGGTCCCAATATGGGATAAAGAAAGTCGCCATAATCGATACCGATGTTCATCATGGTGATGGTACCCAAGATGTTTTTTATCATGACCCAAATGTGCTTTGTATTTCCATCCACCAAGATGGTCGTACATTATTTCCGGGAACGGGCTTTACGGATGAACAAGGAGGGCCTAATGCTTGGAAATCTACAGTCAATATTCCTCTCTTACCTGGAGTAGGGGATGAAGGTTTCTTATACGCCTTAGAAAACTGGATACTCCCTCGAGTTAGTGAGTTTAAACCGGATATTATTATTAATTCTGCAGGTCAAGATAATCATTTTACCGATCCATTGGCCTCCATGAATTGCACCGCTCGAGGGTATGGGAAAATCACGGACATGATTAAGCCTAATCTGGCAGTATTAGAGGGCGGGTATTCCATCCAAGGAGCTTTACCCTACATAAACATGGCAATCTTCCTGGCGTTAGCCGGTGAAGACTACTCTGGAGTAATCGAGCCCCATAAACCTACACGTAGTGAGATTGGGGGAGAAACATTTAGAACATTTCTGGCAGGTTTAAAACAGCAGCATGATAATCTAAGACCGAATTGGACTCTGCGTCAAGAACCCTATCTACCGGCTGGCGAGTGGGTATATCTCGAAAAGAGTGTCTTCTATGATACAGACTGGTTTAAAGAAAACCGCAGAGAATATATAAGGAAATGTGATCACTGTGGTGGAACTGTGCTGATGATTACTCAGAACCTGATGACATTCGAGAAAGCCGCATTAGTAAGGATACCTTTCCAAGCCTGTGATACCTGTGAACAGGCTGGCTATGACCTGGCAGAGCATTTTAAGAAAGCTGAGAAAACCTTATTGCTCCAAAATCAGCTTAGAAATCAGGTTCATTTGTGGAGCCAAGGTGAGGAAGTGAGTTTATTTGAATCCTAAGATTAGAATCCTCGACCAGCATTGCGTTAACCAGATAGCTGCAGGTGAAGTAATTGAAAGACCGCTGTCTGTCATCAAGGAACTGGTAGAGAACTCTTTAGATGCCCTCGCTAACAAGGTTGAAATAACTGTAGAAGGCAGAGGTACCTCATTAATCAGAATAAAAGATAACGGTATTGGGATAAACCCTGAAGATTTATGTTTAGCGGTTAAACCGCATGCTACTAGCAAGATAGGTAAGATTGAAGATTTAGACAGTCTCAATTCATTAGGCTTTAGAGGGGAAGCTTTAGCCAGTATTGCTTCGGTATCTAAACTAAGTATCGTATCCAGAACTCGTGACCAGATTGCGGCAACCGAAATTAGAATAGAAGGCGGACAGGTTATATCTACATCAGAAGTTGGCAGCCCCGCAGGAACAACAGTAACTGTTGAAGATTTATTCTTCAATACCCCAGCACGCTTAAAATTTTTAAGCTCTGACTCAACAGAATTCGGATTGATTTCTGATATGGTGGGTAGGCTTGCTTTAGCTCGACCTGATGTCTCTTTTTCACTTAGACGTCCTAATAACCTTATTTTTAATACTGCCGGCCTAGGAGATCTCTTGGATGGGATAGCCTCTGTCCTGGGGAATGATACCGCTCGGAAGTTAATTCCGATTGAGTATAATGAGGGAAATTTAAGTATCTCAGGGTTCATAAGTCCTCCGGACTTCTCCAGATCTTCTCGACAAGGTATAACTTTTATTGTCAATGGCAGGGTTATACGATCTAAACTTCTTAATTCGGCTCTTAAAAACGGCTACCATACTCTATTGCCTTCAAATATGTATCCTACAGCTGTTATTAATCTTTCTTTACCGCCTGCTGAGTATGATGTCAATGTCCATCCAGCAAAAATGGAGATTAAGTTTAAGTCTGAAAGAAATCTAAGCCAAGTCTTAACTGATACAGTCCGTAAAACTCTCCTCGGAAGTAGACCATTGACCAGACTTAGTTTGGTCTCCGATGAACAGAAGCCTTATCCTCAGATTAAGAAGTCTGATTTGCCTGGGCATGTTAAATCTAATAGCTGGGAACAGATTCGGATGCAATACAGTTCTAAGACTAATTACAATCCTAAGATTAATTACAGTTCTAAGACAGGGATCAACTCTACGATAAATGATAACCTTATTCCGCAGCAACCCGAAGCTAATCCTGTGATTCCCAATGAGAAAGACGATAAAAATTCATTCTTCCAGGATTTAAGACCAATCGGGCAATTATTTAGTACGTATATTCTGACTACGGATGATAAAGGTTTATATATCATAGATCAACATGCAGCCCATGAACGCATCAGATACGAGAATATCCTCGATGTTTATAGGAACACTAAAACAGCCAGTCAGACCCTTCTGATTCCGGAAATCGTCGAACTGACATTACAAGAAGAACAGCTTATATTAGCGCACTATGAGGAACTCTATAACCTGGGATTTATTCTCGAACATTTCGGAGAACGCACATACTTTCTTCGAGGAGTACCAATCCTTAATAATCTGGAAGCTCCGCAAAAGATGTTTAAGCTGTTTGTTGATGAAATTATTAACAATCCCATACCACCGTCATCGGAAAGACTGATAGAAAAATGGATATTCGTCCTCGCTTGTCGATCAGCCATCAAAGCGAATGACAGGCTCTCACTCTTAGAGATGGAAGAACTGCTAATGAAGTTAGGCAAGACAAATAATCCGTATTCCTGTCCTCATGGACGGCCTATAATTATTGAAATCTCTAAAAAAGAACTTGAAAACAAATTCAACAGATAGATTAAACCGTTAACCCAGTCAACATGATATCTCGGACTTTGGGCCAGATTGACTCAAATTGGCTAAGGGGCAGGGGATTAACTCCATAACCGCATTCCACCGTAAATCCAGGTCTTCGCCAGTCCTGAATGAACCAATCTTTATAACCAGCATTACTTTCAACATAACGTATGGCGCGGTAGCCGCTTACCTTTTGGAGTTTTTTCACAATCTCAGCGGATTCTGGCGGTTCCATTTTTTCATAACCCCAATAGATTTCACCTCCCTGAGTGTGGAAGGCCATGACTAGGCGGAAATCATGCTCTCGGGTGAAATTGGCCATAGCTTGTGCTTCAGGTTCAGATAAAGGTCTGGATCCTGGATAGTTCATAGGAGCAGGACCTTTTGTTTCTCTTCTATTGAATTCTTTCTGCCAGTGGGCGGGGAATTGATCATTGAGATCAACCCCTCGGATATTTGCTTTCCATCTGCGGAAATTAGTTGAGCCGCCATTGGCCTGGAGAACATCTCTATAAAATGGATTACTGTCAACAGAAAGACCATTTTGAACTAATTCTACACCATCAGGATTGACCATAGGTACCAGCCAAAGAGAGGTTTCTCTGAATAGTTGTGGAATATAATAGGTGCCTATCTTACCGTTTTCTTTATTGCTTTGCAGATAATTCTCTATGAAGAACATGAGGAACAGGGTAGTAATCCATTCATTAGCATGAAATGCTCCGTTATAATGGATTTGCCGAGGGCCTATTCCTAATCTAACGGCGGGTATTGATCTGCCTAACACACTCTTGCCTATGTTTATAATCTCCATTTCCGGATAAGTTGATTTCAGTTTAGATAGATTCCCAATCATCTTCTTATGACCGAAACCTTCTTTAATTTGTACCAGTGAACTCATATGTACCTCCTTAATAAAAAATCAGAATGATTTACTTGTATCTGATTCGTCAATACTACTAGTATCTTATTCAAAGGATTTGAAACATGTTATTTAATAAAGATAGACCGCTTACCATAGCATATAAACTCACAGATAAATCTTTAGCATCTAAGCTTAAATGGTTCGAGCATTTGCCTGAAATAAATTTAATCCCGGCAGAGCATTTATTTAACGGGACTGATGATATCCCTTTACTCAGAATTACGAATAAAGGACTGTTTCTAGAACAGAACGGTCAAAGATTATTTTTTCATCCGAATATGGCAATATTACGATTTGTAAATATTATTCGAGGGGATGGAGATCGCTTCCTGAGAGCTGTCCAACTTAAAAAAGGGGACTCGTTTCTTGACGCCACCATGGGCTTGGGGGTAGATACCTTAATAGCTTCTTGGACGGTGGGAGCTGAAGGAAAGGTTCTGGCCCTGGAATCTTCACCCTTGATATTTACCTTGGTAACAGAAGGCTTAGAAAATATGAAGAATCGAGTTTTTCCTCTTACAACACATTCTCTCAAGAAACAAGCTTGGAACGAACTCAGTCAAGCTGCAACTTATATTAAAACTATCCATACCGACCATCTGGAATATCTGAAGAGTTTACCTGATTCGTCTTTAGATGTGATCTACTTTGATCCCATGTTTAGGCTTCCACGTACCAAGTCATCAGCAATGCAACCAATTAAAACTTGGTCTGATCCAAATCCTATCAAAAAAGAAACGATTGATCAGGCACTGAGAGTCGCTAAAAGAAGAGTAGTGCTTAAAGAAAGAAAAAATAGCCCGGAATTCTCTGAACTTGGATTCCAGACTATCTTAGAAAACAAATATAGTCCGATCGATTTCGGCATAATCACAATATCTGAATAAGGGGGAGTTCACTATTCAACCCCTGGTTATAATTATTGGACCGACAGCAGTCGGAAAAAGTGCTCTGGGGGTGGAGCTGGCCTTGGCTATAGATGGAGAGATAATCTCGGGAGATTCTGTCCAAGTCTATCGTAAACTTGATATAGGCTCAGCTAAACCATCCAAAGAAGAACAGAAAGGTGTACAACATCATCTCCTGGATTTTTTGGACCCCACCCAACCATATACAGTTGCACTTTTTCAATCCCAAACTGAACAGCTCATTCAATCTATTAACCAGAGAGGCAAAACACCTATAGTTGTAGGCGGAACTGGCTTATATATTCGATCTATAACCGATGGGTTTTCTTTTCCGGAAAAAGGTTCGGATACAATCAAACAAAAATGGTTGGATTACGCCCTCAAGCAGGGTAAGGAAAAACTATACAGTGAATTAAAGGCGAGAGACCCTGTTTCAGCTTCAAGACTGCATATCAATGATACTGCGCGGATAGTTCGCGCTTTAGAAGTATTCGAGATAACTGGAAAGCCTTTATCCAGTCAAAGATTATATAATGAAAAGCAATATTCTGAATTGGAGGATTCCATAATATATATTGGACTAACTGCTCCTCGAGAGATAATATACGAAAGGATAAATAAACGTTGTGAAACCATGATAGAGTCAGGGCTAATCGAAGAGACAGCGGATTTACTTCGAGATGGTTATTCTCTAAAACTTAAGCCCCTGCAAAGTATAGGTTACCGCCATGCTGTCCTTTATTTGACAGGGAAGGTTACTCAGTCCGAGATGCTCAGATTATTACAAAGAGACACCAGACACTTTGCCAAAAGACAATTAACCTGGTTCAAAAGAGATCCCAGAATAAAATGGTATGATATAACAATCTTCACTTTGAACCAAATAATAATCGACATTATCAATACTTGCAGAGAGTTTCAAACTCGTGTAGAATAATAAAATAAAGATAAAAATGGTGATGGAGGTAAATTATGAATAAATCACCTATTAATTTACAAGATGTTTTTCTGAACCTAATTCGCAAAGAAAGCATCCCTGTAACAATCTACTTAGTTAATGGGTTCCAACTTAAAGGTTTGGTTAAGGGATTTGATAACTTTACTGTTATCTTAGATTTTGAAGGCAAGCAACAAATGGTATATAAGCATGCTATCTCAACTATAATGCCCTTAAGACAGGTTAATCTTAATGCAGGGGCTGCAGATACTGAAGCTTGATAGTCCGACGAATTGTCGGTTGTCTTCGATTTAAGCTGGTCAGGGTTTAGTAAAAAACCATGACCAGTTTTTGCATGCTTCCCCTCTGTGAACGTTTTATATTTTACTTACGTATAGTATAGAATGAGAGGGGGGTGTCTAATTAATGTCTATAAATATTACGTTTCGCAATAAACTTCCTCCAGTAATTAAGAGTTCACTCGCTAATGTAGAAAAACCATACCTTAAAGGACATTCTCAACCACTGCCTAAGAAGAATCGAACTCTACATAATAACGATAATAATCAAGACTATAAAATCGAAGACCTTCTAAAAGAATTAAACGACATGATTGGTTTGGATAAGGTAAAGAAATTCGTCCATGAACTTCAGGCGTTTGTAGAAATACAAAAGAAACGTGAACAAGAAAACTTGCTAGCTGAACCTTTAGTTCTTCATATGGTCTTTAGTGGCAACCCCGGTTCAGGTAAAACTACTGTAGCCAGAATAGTAGGAAAGCTATTGAAAGAACTTGGAGTGCTGCAAAAAGGACATATCATGGAATGTGAAAGGGCAGACCTAGTAGGAGAATACATAGGACATACAGCCAATAAAACCCGTGACATGGTTAAAAAGGCCTTAGGAGGAGTTCTGTTCATCGATGAAGCATATTCTTTGGCTAGGGGAGGGGAGAAGGATTTCGGTAAGGAAGCCATTGATTCCCTAGTAAAAGCCATGGAAGACCATCGAGATAATCTGATCCTAATTCTGGCCGGGTATAGATTGGAGATGGAGAAATTCATTCAGACTAACCCTGGCCTGCGATCTCGTTTTCCTATTCATATCAATTTTCCGGATTATACTATAGATGAGTTAGTTGCCATAGGGGAGTTAATGCTCAATAAACGGGAATATGAATTTTTACCTGAAGCTCGCCTAGCATTTAAACGAATGATTCAGAATATGAATTTTCTTCACCCTTATTCGGGTAATGCCAGAATGATAAGAAATATAATTGAAAAGACTATCCGTAAACAGGCTGTCAGGCTTTATAACAGTAAGAACCTTTCCAGAGAAGATCTGATATATATCAAAGAAATTGATTTGTGTAATGATGAGATATAATGGGGGATTAGAATTGACTTACGGAAAGCTGCCGGCGCACATTGCTGAGGCTGTGGATTATGCGAATCAGGCTTTAGCAAAGCAGAGTGTGCAGATTGAACAAACATCTGAAAAGAATCACACAAAAGTACTTCATGCTTTTCAAGAGGCCAATATATCGACCTACCACTTGACTGGAACCACGGGTTATGGCTTAGGTGATGCTGGGCGTGATAATCTTGATAGAATCATAGCATCCATCATGGGTACAGAAAGCGGAATGCTTAGGCATCAGTTTGTCTCGGGAACACATGCGATCTCTTCTGTGTTATACGGCTTATTAAGACCAGGAGACCATTTTATCTCGGTTTCAGGGACACCTTACGATACCCTCCAACAGGTCATTGGTATCAAAGGAAATCAAGCAGGAACTCTAATCGACCTAGGCATTAACTTTGATATCTTACCCTTAGCTGAGGATAACAGTATTCAAATCAAACAGTTAGATTCCCTGGTTAAACCAGAAACTAAACTGTTTATATTACAACGATCTCAAGGATATGAATGGAGAAATTCTCTGAGTATTAAACAGATAGAAGATTTTGTAAAGGTAGCCAAAGCAAAATATCCTTATATAGACATCTTTATAGATAACTGTTATGGGGAACTGGTAGAAGAAAAAGAACCTGGAGATATAGGTGCAGATATAATGGCTGGCTCACTAATCAAGAACCTTGGCGGCACCCTAGCCCCAACAGGAGGATACATAGCCGGTAGAGAGGATTTAGTAGCTAAAGCAGCTAACCGTTTTACCGCTCCAGGCATTGGCCGAGATGTCGGTGCTACCTTGGATAATCTCAGACTTTTATATCAAGGTTTATTTTTCAGTCCTCTCACTGTTTGTGAAGCAATAAAAGGGGCAGTTTTTTCAGCAGCTTTCTGGAAGAAGCTTGGATTCGAAGTTCATCCCCAACCGGAAGATGAGAGAACTGATATCATTCAAGCAATTAAATTAAATTCTCAAGCAAGGATGATTTCTTTCTGCCAAGGCTTGCAAAAAGGATCACCGATTGATGCCCACGTCTTACCTGTACCATCTGAAATGCCAGGTTATGTAGATGAAGTAATAATGGCTGGAGGGACATTCATCCAAGGTGCAACTAGTGAGTTCTCAGCCGACGGTCCCTTAAGAGAACCTTATGCTGTCTATATGCAGGGAGCGATATCTCATATATATGTAAAAAATGCCAATATCTTAGCAGCACTTAACTTAATGGATAATAATTTGCTATGATAGATCCATGGTGTAAAAGGTGGATTTCAATTGTTGACTGTTAAAAAAACAAGATTGCCTCTAGAAATAATCGAAATTCTAATTATAGTCTTTGCTCTTTCCTGGTTTATGAAAACCTACCTAATTCAGTTTGCGTCAGTAGGGGATAATACCATGTTGCCTACTCTTAGCCAGAATAACGTTGTAATGGTAGATAAGTATTTTAATGTTAAACTGAATACACTGGAAAGAGGAGATATAGTAGCTTACCTTTCTCCTAAAGAAGAGAGGCTAGTGATTAAGAGAGTAATCGGTATCCCGGGAGATACTGTGGAAATCCGCAATGGGTATACTTATATCAACGGCCAACCATTATATGAACCTTACGCGCAGATTCCCGTTTCCTATGTTTTTGAGCCAATTGTTGTCTCTGATAACGAATTATTTGTTCTAAACGATAATAGAACAGAAATAGATGATTCTCGTTCAGATGGGAATGTATCTTTAGATCGACTAGAAGGAAAAGCTCTCTTATGTGTATGGCCCCTGTCAAAGATTAATAGTCTATAATTTAAGAAAAAAAGGGATAAATAGGGGAGTATACTAATAGAAGAAAAGATATCTTTAATATGTTAATAAGGAGAATGAGAGTATGAATGAAAAGAAAAAGGTGTTAGTGATTTTTGGAGGACAATCAGGAGAACATGAAGTATCTGTCATCTCTGCAGATTCTGTGATTAGATCACTGGATACCACGAAATATGAGATAATTACAGTTGGGATTACTAAAGACGGGCGTTGGTTCTGGGGAGTTAAACCTCAAGAATGGAAAGAATCCAAAGAACAGATAATGCCACAACATATTCAAGTAGCCTTAGCTCTGGATCCTCAGGAACCAAGATTTATCGCTTTAAATGGCAGTAAGCTAGATAATGATGGCAAGTGTGATATAGTTTTCCCGGTTATGCATGGTCCTAAGGGAGAGGATGGTACACTTCAAGGTTTATTAGAAATGAGCGGGTTCCCATACGTTGGTTCAGGTGTCTTGGGATCATCGCTAGGAATGGATAAAGACCGAATGAAAGCCGTTTTCAAAGAAGCTGGGCTGCCAATAGTTCCTCATGTATCGGTATTTAGAAGTGAGCTAGCCTCACAAAAAGATAAAGTAGTTGAAAGCATCTCTCAACTACTTGGATATCCTTGTTTTATCAAACCGGCTAATCTAGGTTCAAGTGTAGGAATCTCTAAGGCCAATAATGAAGAAGAGTTAGTAACAGCTCTAGAATATGCTGCTGAGTTTGATCGTAAGCTAGTTGTAGAGAAGGGAGTTAAAGCTAGGGAAATTGAACTGAGTGTGCTGGGAAATGATAATGCCAAAGCTTCAATCCCCGGAGAGATAGTACCTTGTAAAGAATTCTATGATTATGAAGCAAAGTACCTCGATGCCAGTTCTAAGCTAATAATACCGGCAGAGTTAAAGGAGCCGGTTAAAAAGCAGCTCCAAGAATACGCCGTCAAGGCATTTCATGCTGTAGGAGCTGCAGGACTTGGCCGAATCGATTTTTTTGTAACTGAGGATGATAGTATCTTTGCTAATGAAATAAATACTATGCCTGGTTTTACTCAGATATCCATGTATCCTAAACTATGGGAAGCAAGCGGGCTTTCATATAGAGAATTACTAGACCAACTTATAGATCTAGGATTAGAATTTTACAACGATAATACTAACAAAAAGCTTTCGTAATTTGCCTGACATACGATTAATTAATCTATTAGCATTACAACATCTAAACACTGAACCATGATACTGCTCAGACAACGGTCCTGAAAACGCCGATAACTTTACCCAGTATGGAAACATTCTGGGTGTAGATGGGAGCCATGTGAGAATTCTCTGGCTGGAGGCGAATCGCATTCTTCTCTTTGAAGAAGCGTTTCACAGTTGCTTCATCTTCCATCAGGGCCACAACGATATCACCGTTATTGGCAGTACTCTGTTGCCTTACAAGTATCAGGTCACCATCAAGGATACCCGCTTCAATCATACTTTCTCCCTTAACATGTAACATGAATACCGTATCTGACTTAACCATATCATAAGGGATAGGGAATGAGTCTTCAATATTTTCGACTGCCAGGATGGGTTCCCCGGCCGTAACTTGTCCCACCACCGGAACATGTACTGTCTTCCTGGTGAATTCGCTTAGAGAATCAAGCACTTCAATAGCTCTGGGCTTCGTTGGATCTCTTCGGATGTATCCTTTATGCTCAAGGATTGTCAAATGATTATGAACGGTTGAGCTGGAAGTGAGGCCTACAGCTTCACCTATCTCACGAACTGATGGGGGATAACCTTTAAGGGTTATCTCTTTTTTTATTATTTCCAATATGTCTCTCTGGCGAGGTGAAAGATCAACAGTCATATTTTTACCCTCCAAGATAAATAATTTATCTATGTAAAATATACCATATTTTTACCGAAAAGCAAACCTATGTTCGATAAAATTCTTGACACGAACAGTTGTTCGTATTAGAATTAAGTCAGAACATTTGTTTGGAGGAGTGAAGGTTATGAAAGAATCCATTAAATATCGTCAAAGTAAAGTATCTTCAATGATTAGAAGAATCTCAATAGTTTTGATGGTTATGACAGTATTTTTAATAACCGTATCTGGTTATAAATTAGCATTTGCAAGCAGCTCGAATATCAGTTCGAATAATTATACTTTTCAAAGTGTTGTAGTCCAAAAAGGGGATACTTTATGGGGATTGGCTGCTAATGCAGATGTCAATGCTGATATCAATTTATTAGTCCATAAGACCATCCAATATAATAACTTAGCTAGTACTTATATCCAACCAGGTCAAGTAATTTATGTGCCAACCAGGTTGTAGGGAAGCTATATATCAATAGTATTATCTGTCTTATAGATATTTAGAATTATTTATACTCAACCTCCATATTAGTTATTATGGAGGTTGAGTTTATTGATTAAGATTAAATTTTTTAGATCTTTACAACTGATAATTCTCTTGATCTTGACAGTATTAATTTCATCAATTATCTGGACACAATTTATTATGAAGGATAAGAATATCGTCCAAGACTACAGAACTCTGTCAATGTTCTCTCCAGAGTTGATAATAGCATACCAAGAAAAGTATCCATCTACCTGGAAAGATTATATAGCCATATTATCAGCTCAGCACCAATTAGAAGGTCAAAATGATAGTATTATTATGAATCTGCACAAACAGATAGATAATAAGACTTTATTTGAAGAACTAATCTGGCCGGATAAATACCCGAAATATATTAAGACAGCTAAATACTATAGAACGCTCCTCGATAAATACCCTGTATATACGCCCGATAATTATCTGTTTCCCCTTCAAGGGCCTAGTTATTTCGTAGATACCTACGGAGCAGATAGGGAAGGAGGGGCCCGTTCTCATCAAGGAACTGATCTCTTTGATAAAAAAGGTACTCCCATTTTCAATGTTTGTGACGGAACTGTAGAAAAGCTAGGGTGGAACAGACTTGGAGGCGAGAGAGTGGGGGTTAGGGGTAATGACGGTAATTATTATTACTATGCCCACTTAGATAAAATTAATACGGACCTAACTATCGGCCAGAGAATAACCAAAGGAGAATTAATCGGAACGATGGGGAACACCGGTGATGCGATTACCACTCCTGACCATCTTCACTTTGGTATAGAGCTACCCAATACGGAATGGCTTAATCCCTATCCGCTGCTTAAGGTGTGGGAGTATCATAGGTTTAAACATTAGAATTAGAAAGCAAGAAAAAATAAATATAAATTATTAAAATATTTCTCTTGTCCGATATTTAAATTTATGTAAAATTATAGTAAAATTGTTATAACAACTTAGTTATTTATAAGATAAATTAGAGTGTTAAAGTGGATATAATGCAGCAACAATCGTTATAGAATTTTTTTTAGCTAAGGTGGGTAAGAATACTTGTGCAGCGGTTTATCTTAAAGCGGAAACAAATTAGTACAAAGCTCAATAGCATTTTTGCTTACCCACTAACCATCATTGTGGCAGCCATGGGTTATGGCAAGACTACATCCGTAAGAGACTTTCTCGATCAAGCGGATAAAAACTATATATGGCTAACCGTTGGGAGTGATGAATCATCTCCCCAATATATCTGGGACTCCCTTACACGACAGCTTATTAAAGCCGTACCAAAACTAGGCAGACAATTAAATACTTTAGGATTTCCGATAAATACACCACAAAGAGATAAAGTAATCAAGATAATCGAAGATTATACCGCCCTAGTAAATACTATAATAGTAATTGACGACTATCATTTTAATCAGGCTTATGAACTTAATCAAATGCTGGAAATAATTGTGAGAGCTCGTATTCAAGGGCTGCATATCGTTATCCTCTCAAGGACCATCCCCGAGATCAATGTTGATGAATTAACGCTAAAAGGATACTGCTATCTGTTAAAACATCATCTATTCGAGTTAAGTCAAGAAGAAGTAAAGCAGTACTTTTTGCTGAATGGACATAGTATTTCTGATGATATTGCACAGCGGGTTCATAAGATATCTGAAGGCTGGATATCAGCCGTATATCTCATGATGCAAAGATATAGTGAAATTGGCATTGTCGAGTCGGGAAGCAGTATCGAAAAACTCATTGAAACTGCAGTTATACCACGGTATTCAGAAAAAGAGTTAATGATATTAAAGCTGCTTTCTGTATTTGACAGCTTCACACCAGACCAAGCCGTATATGTAACCAACGACGCAGCAACGGAAAGGATCATACAAGATATAAGCAACGGCAACTCTTTCATCCGGTATGATGAAAAAGAAGGCGTTTATAGAATACATAATATCTTTAAAAGTTATTTGAAAAAGTTAATTGAACAACAGCCCTTAGAAATTGCACGAAAAGAATTACATAAGAAAGCCGGTATATGGTATATCGATAATGAGGATATTGTTTTAGGTTTAAAACACTTCTTAATAGCTCATGAATACGATCTGGTTATGGGGGAATTTGAGAAAAGTAGTATAAACTTAGTTTTAGATAATCATTCCAAGTTTATCTTGGAAATATTTAAATATATACCTAGTGAAGTAAGGTATCGTCATCCTATCGGATATCTGGCTTATACGAGTTTTTACGTGACAAATGTAGACAAAGAAGAGGGGTTCCGTCTTTTAGTAGAAATCGACACCTATTATCAAGACGATACGAATATCTCTGCGCATATGAAGAAACGCATTAATGGAGAAATCGAGTTGATTAGAGCCTATGCAGAATTTAATGATGCTGCACTGATGCATCATAAACTGGCTAAGGCACATGAGTTACTGGATGGCCGCTCTTCGATAGCGAATAAGGATAAAATTATAACGTTTGGTTCTACCCATTCTCTCTATTTGTATTACAAGGAAAAAGGAAAGCTGCTGGCGACGATGAGAACTGTTGAACAGATGTTTCCTTATTACATGGATTTAGCAGGCGGCTGTGGCAAGGGGTTTGATAACCTCCTGAAAGCAGAATATTATCTGGAAACCGGGGATTTAAAAAGAGCAGAAATCGAAGCTCACAAAGCAATTTTGAAGGCGAAAACCATGGAACAGATTGCGGTCATAATATGTGCCGATCTCGTTCTCGCCCGAGTATGTGCGGCACGAGGTCAGTTTGATAAATCCCAGGAGATAATAGATCAGTTAAACACTGAAGTAGAGACAAGCAACAGTCCAATCTTAAGCAGTGCTTTCGACCTGTGTGCAGGATATATCGGGGGTATCACCGGAAAAGAACGTAATTTTGCCGATTGGCTGAAGATTGGTGATTTACAACAGTGTGAGATATTGTATCAGGGGATAGGGTTCAACTATCTTATCTATGGTAAATACCTATTGCTGAATAAAAGTTATCTGCAATTAGAAATCCTTTGTGAGGATATGCGGGGTGCTTTCTCTTTATTTAACAATCAGCTGGGGTTTCTGCATTGCTATATATTAGAGGCAGCTGCCAAATACAGGCTGTACGGCATGACTGAAGCGAAAACAGCGATGCTTCTTGCTTTAGAGATTGGAAAAGCTGATGATATAGTGCTGCCCTTTGCGGAATATGATGCAGATGTGCTCGTAATACTTAAAGAACTGCAGAAAGATGCTAAAAAAAGCACAACAATAGATTCATATATGAATCGGCTTGTATTAGTTGTAACAAAGATTTATTCCAAGCGGGATGAATTAACGGATATAAAATCCCCGCCATTACTGACTGAACGCGAGCAGGAAATTCTCAAACATATTATTGAGGGAAGAACCAATCAAGAAATCGCTGCGCATATTTTTATTGCAGAAGTTACCGTTAGAAAAAATATAACCTCGATTTATCGGAAATTAAATGTATCAGGACGAGCGGCTGCTGTAAAGAAGGCACTTGATTTTAAACTTATACCAGATTATTCGTGAAAATTCAAAAAAGTATCTCATCCGATAATTTATCGAGTGAAGAAGCTCTGCTAGTATTACGTTGGCAGAGTTTTTTATGTCTTTTTAGGAGGAAGATAATGTCCAAAATAACTAACATCATTCCCAAAGATGATTATACCTTGCTGATAGAACTGGATAACGCTCACAAAATTATCATGGATATGAAGCCGAGATTAGAGTCAGTTAGATTCTGTAAGCTTGCTGATTTAGACATGTTCAAATCAGTTAAGATTGAAAACGGCAACAATCTTATATGGGATAGTTTATGCCAAATAACGATTGACGAAATTATCAATCTGATAGAAAGATAAAAACGTCACAAGGCAGATGAGCAGGTTAATAAGGGATTTCAAAGCACTAAGAAGAAAGTTATAAAAGGAAAGGAACGGGGGAGATATTTTATGAAAAAGTTTTATAGTATGATCTGCGTAATTGTCATGGTTTTATCCTTGGTTGGCTGTAGCGCACAGGAAACCTCTAATCCAAAATCCGAGGAGGAGTTAAGAGCTGAAATCAAAGCAGAACTGGAAGCAGAAGCCGAGCAGCAAAATGAGCAAGCCACAGATCAACAAAGCTCAGATGACACAGGGAAAAGCGACGCAAATAATTCCACCACGGCAAATACATACCGCTTATCCGGCTTAAATGACGGAGATACGGTTGGCTCATTTACCATTGGTAACATTACTACATCTCAAAGTGAAGCAAAATTTGATTTGCAAGGGAATGCTACGCTCACAGGGGAGATTTACTACGATGATTTCACGAGCAGTTTATGGTTTGAAATTACGGACAATACTAGTCTCCCAGCTATTGTGCTTGATTCAATCAATGAGAACTTATCATATAAGCCAGGAGCTCTATGGTTCAAGAATTATGATAGCTTTTATAATTCTCTGCCTGCCAGCACTGTCAAAGAGATCAAAGAAAATTTCCAAAGAGTAAGCGCAACGATCAAAGTTAAAAACCTAAGCGCTTGGGCCAAGTCCGACTACAATGAAACCGGCTGCGAATTCGTAAGTCTAAATTCAAATTCGGGCAGCAGTACTAGTTCTTCAAATACAACCCCTCCAACTCAGGATAATCCCCAACCAAAATCCCAACTGCTTGGTGTTTATGAAGCTAATAAAGAATATCAATACGATCTCGATGGTGATCAAAAAATTGATACATTTTCTCTGGAATCAGACGGAAGCTATATTGATCTTTTCATCAATGAATGGGGTTATAGCGTCGCCCTCGAAAGTATAACGCCCGAATTGCTTTACTTTAAATATAAGCTTATAAACATATACGACAGCAATAAATATGCGCTTGCTCTCTATGTAGCTTCTCCACCCAATGACTATGAAGTCTATTTCTTAGAGTATGAATACAAAGGATATGATAAGTATACTTCTGGCCAAAAAGAAGCGGAAGAGTTGAAAGTGTTAGGTGTTGCTACAGTAGATTTAGGGATGTTTAACTACGAGTTTGATGACTTCTTTAATTGTGAAGCGGGTCTGTCCCGGAGCGAGGCAAATTTTGCGGGAGAAGCGTTTATTTTTGGTCAATAAGCAGGAGGAGAAATAAGTGAAAAAAATCATTGCAATCATACTTATCATTGGGTTAGTCCTGACTGGCCTAACAGGCTGCAGTTCGCCGCAAAACAGCGAAGAAGAAAGAAAAGCTGAACTCAAAGCACGGATGGAATCTGAGACAGATATTAAAAATAAGAGTGCGCTTCATCAATATGTCAAAGAAGAAATAGTAGATATATCGAGTGAACGATTTGACCAATGGCAAGTCTACTACTTTGATATTACCAGTGATGGTACAGAGGAGGCAGTTCTTGTCGACTCCTATGGGACTGACTGGTACGATAAAGTGGAAATTATCAGCAAAGATAATGGTGAATTCGAGAGGATACCCTCAGAAATATATCTGGGAAAACATAGCAATACCCCTGAATTAATGGATGGCTTCTTAGCGTTAACCTCTGGAACTGGTGGCACAGGAGAGCAGTTCGAAGAATTAAGCTTATATGCTTATGATGGCTCGAAAATGGTTGAGGTTTTAGATAGACTTCTGCTTCATCATGTTGTTGAGTTCCCTAACGCCCAATTCGAAGAGATAGGAAAGATTGATGGGAAATTAACCGATTTTACCTACACTGTAACCAAATATGATAAGAAAACAGACAAGACAACTACTGAAACGAAAGAACAGTATACTTACAATCCAAATAATATGAAATTTGATATCAAAACATTGGGAACCCAAACAGCCAGTGCGAATCAAGGTGCGTCCAGCCAACCAGCTCAAGGCAGCAATACCAGTAATACCAGTAATACCAGTAATAATACCAATACCGGCAGTACAGCAGCTAAGCCTGTCCTGCTTTCATCCTATGAGTTCAACAAAGAATATAGATATGATTTAGATAGCGATGGTATCGTGGATACCTTTACCCTTATTAATGATTTATATTGGCTGAAAGTAGTACTTAACGGGTATGATCACCCCAGCCTCTATGACCCAGAAAAAACAGAATATGAACTTTTCAGCATAGTCATAAACAAGGAACTCGTATTTAACAAATATAAACTGGTCAAATGCAGTGAAGATAATCAGTATCATATTGCCATGTTTGTAGCCGATCCGCCCAACAATGATGAAGTATATTTCTTTAAAGTAGATTCGGACAGAATAACGAAAATAGGGGTAGCCAATGACACTGCAGATCTATTCAATGCAGATATTCAAAACTTATCCCACACGCAGGCAGTGATTGGCGGTAAGACCTACAGCTTTTCCGGCAATACAAGTACGAATACCAGCACAAATACAAACCCCAATACGGGCAATAATACAAACCCTAATACGGATACCAATACTTCCAATACAAGCGAAGATGGGTTTGTTAACGAAACTTATAACGGAACCTATATTGATTATTCACAAAGCAGAGTGGTAATACTGCCAGGAGACTATAATGGACCAAATAAGTCTAAGTTAACATCGAAGACCTATAAGTATGAAAATGCCAATACGGAAGAGACTTTTCACATCATTGGAGAAGTTCAAAATGTTACGGTTAAATTTGCAATTGGCGACTATAGAAGTGGTGGACAGAGTGCTCCCACTTCAAAAGGGAGTAACTTAGGTACTTTTAATAATGCACGTCTCACGGTCAAGTATGACAGTAGCTCTCCGGTAATAGAGTCTTTCCGAGGTATAATCTTTGAAGGCGATGTGGTATACCCCAACGGACATGTTCAACATGTGACTTTCAATCGGGGTAGTGCCCAGGTTTTCCCTAAGGAGTTACCTTTCTAAAATTTTCAGTATAGAAATACACGATTGATATCTGAAATATATAACTATTCAAAGAGCAGTTAGATATCGTTAAGTAATAGATTGTTTTCTAACTCTTAAATTCTTACGTCAAAATAAAATGAAAAAATAGAAGAGGAAGTTTGTTGTGAGAAAAATAATAACAATTTTGTGTGTTGCGTTAATGCTGATTACACTAGCAGGCTGTTCCACGCCAGCCTCGAGTCAAAAATCAGAGGAAGAACTTAGAGCAGAGATTAAAACAGAGATGGAAGCAGAAGCGAAACTTAAAGAAGAGTTAAAAGCAGAACTCAAGGCTGAGATGGAAGCTGAAGCTAAGAAAGATCAAGGACAAAACGATAAACAAGAACCCGAGCAAAAACCAAAAGACGGATGGACTTCGTATACAAATGAAAATTTGAAATTCCAAACCGAATATCCTGAAGATTGGAAAAATGACGTGTGGTCAGAGCCCGGAGATACTCCTCAGATAGGTGGAGATATTAATAATAATGAAGACTACTCAAAGTACTTAAAAATAGGATTTATTTTATTAACTAATGAAGATAGTCAAGGGTATTTAAAAAGTCCAGATATTGTTTCAAGTAAAAGCGTAAAAATAAATAATGGGCTTCGTGTTATTAATGTTATAGATGGTCAAGAAGGTGCAGCTGTTATATTAAATGATATTTATGAATATAATGAAGAATTTGTCTTAATGTTAAGCGGATATAAATTTTTAGAATCATCAGAATCGTTATATGAAGAGGATGAGGGTTATATTTTATTAGAAGAAATAATGGACACATTTAAAAGAATTTAAACCACTCCCTGGGTTGCTAATCCTTCACCTAAACAAGCTAATATGAATTTAAACAAAGACAAAGAAAGGGAGGGGGAAGCTACATGAAAAAAGCGTTATCCATAATCTGCATCGTCTTCCTGCTGGTATCCTTAGCAGGCTGTTCGGAGCAAGCCTCAAGTCAAAAATCAGAAGAGGAACTCAGAGCAGAGATCAAAGCCGAAATGGAAGCAGAAGCGAATAAAGATCAGGAACAACAAGCTAAGCAGGAAGACGAACAAGACCCAAAAGATGAGACTCGGACCCTGAAGACATTTGAAGACGTATATGACGGAACTCACCTAACACCTGTTATAGAGTACTTTGACGAAAACTATGATGGTTTTTCTGAAGATATGAAAAAAGAGTTTGCTCAAAAGACCGTTGATAAAATGCGGGAACAAATGTACCAGGTTTATGAACCTATCATTATGAGCTTGTCTTATGAAGAATACGTACCTGAGAACGGCAGTATTCCAGTCAATTTGAATGGAGACCAGTACTTACTAGAAACTCTGAAGAAATTAGAAAATACAGAGTTACTCACGCTTGCTATGAGATATTGGGCCTCATCAACAGATGGCGTGTATCACGATCAATTTACACTCACTATCCATCCGGATATCGCCGCTAAGCTCAAAAAAGCCCTGGATATGATTTATCCAAATGAGGCACCAGAGTACCATTCATTAGATCCTATTATCATACCTAACGTTCACTATACCTCCATGGATAAACCTTTTAATTCCTTCGAAGCACTTGAAAAGGGATATGCGCAGGTATATATTGAGGACCCGGCTCAGCTTAAGCTCTTTGATAATGAGAACGTATGGAAAACCACCCTTGTGTTACCTGTAAAGATCAATTATGTAGAAGGGGAAGAAAGGGTAAAGGAATTAAAAGTAAGCTTTCCAATCAACGATGATTTTATCAATAACTATACCTGTCAGGCAGAAGACGACAGTCTCAATATCAGCTATAACGGGAAAACAGAGACACTGATCAAAGCTGAAGAATTCTATATGGTTACTTATCCGGAAGCACTCCTCAAGAGACCAGAAACTAGTTTTTATGTATCAAGAGCGGAAAAAGACGGTGCTAAGATCTATTTTTATGAAATAACCAAAGAAGGCGGAGATGGTGAGATCAAATACTATATAGACTTACAAACCATGGAAATCTTCTATGTGGAATGGAAAGCGTTATGACAAATGGGATCAACCTTTTCATTATTTAAATCTAAGTAGAAAAGAGAGGTAGTTTTATGAAGAAATTATTCACGATTATCTGTATGATTCTTATGGTAGTATTTTTAGCCGGCTGCTCCCAGGAAGCTTCCGGACCTAAACCCGAAGACCCTAATGAACAAGCGAACCAAACGAACCAAACGAACCAAACGGACCAACCGGACGTATCACCAATGGTAGAAACCCTTGCTGGTGTAGAAGTAGTTTTAGATGACTATGATTTTGTTGCAGTAAAAGATTACGCAGGGAAGTATCTCGACAAGCTGGAGAAAAAGGAAATTAATATTGGCGGTGGTAGCTCGACCTACACCGTAGCGATATTCGGTGAAGCCCAAGACTTGGAGTTCGTAACAGGAGAGTATCAAACAGGTGGTGGTGGAGATGCTAAAGAAATAGCAAACAAGATAAGCAACACGTTATTAACCTTCACCAACGCTCCTGGAGGGAAGCCAAATGTATATTGTGGATTATGGATTAACCAAAATCGATATAAAATTCAATTAGCACCTAATGATGAATTTGCAAAAAAGTATGCCCTCATTGCGGTTAAGGATGGCAATGAAATAGAACTCGGAACTGAAACCCAAGCCCAAACTGAAAACGAACCTGAAAATATCGCTCCTGATAATGGGCGAATGGAGCTAGGAACTTATGCTGGAGGAAACGGATTCGAGCTTCTTATTGAAGAAGATAAAACTAAAGAGGTAACAAAAGGTGTTCCTGTCCATTATTTATCTATGGTATATACAAATGGACAAAAAAGATTATTGGTACAATCAGTTGATCGTGACGAAGACTGGACGAATTCAATAGCTGCAATTCACTATCCCACAGTGTCCAATGATGGAACGAAAGTGTATTATTCAACAGATAACACCTTTAACCGCTCCAGTGGCTATGGTGCGAATAACTATCGTACACGTGTTGTTGATCTGAATACGTTTGAGGATTCTTATTTTGAAGAAGGTGCTTTGGTTACAATCTTAAATAGTAGCCATGGTCCTTACGCTGATCATATTGTTCTCGAACTGAATTCTTTAGATAGTGCAGGGAAACCAACCATGGTTTATCAAGTGGTTACCCCTGGTGGAGAGCAGCTAGTAGTTCTAGAGGAATCAGGCGATTGGCAGTCTCAGGTTGATGCCAAACTCAATCAAAGCAGTTCTTCCCAGCAAACTCCAGAGCAAAGTACATCTCCCAACCAGGCACCAACCAAGACAACAAGTGTTGAGCTATACACCTTTGAGATGGATTCCAATGGAGTAGATGAAAAATCGCTGCAAGAATCAATTCATGGGTATAATGTGGAATATCCACGCTATTATTGTGTAGTTATTCAAAATTACCCTGCTGAAACCGGTAAATATCCTTTCAGATATGGCATGAGCTTTGAAAACCCGGCTTACTCCAACAATAATACTCCTTACAATATAGCGGTAGCGGGTACGATCCATAATGTTAAGTTCCGAACCAAATCGGATATGAACGCGGCATATACAGAATATAAAGTTGCTGACACAATTGAGGATGCGTACATTGAAGTCTTAAGCAGTTTTCCGGCAGACTCTTCTGTCGATGAGATCACATTCCAAGATTTTTCCGGCAAGACCTATAGGATACCGTTTACGGAGATGAATGAAGAGAATAAGGTATATGCCATTAAATTACCATTCTAATCAGATTTTGATATCCCCATGAAAAACATCTACTATAAAATCTTTAGCAGCCTTCTATAAGAGGGCTGCTATTGTATATACTTGTCAATGTTGAGGAACAGGGAAGGGTAGCTAACATGTAAATGAATTTTAGATGGAGTTGTGTTTCTAGATGTGAATACGTATTTAGTTAACCTAACCTGAACGATCTCAAATAATACTTTTTGATTGCATTATAAATTTATTGCGTCCTATAATAAATATTATGTAAAGTAGATAGCGGAGATAGAAATATTTTTTTGTTAATTGCACTTTTGTTCTGAGCCGGGGTTCATAAATATTTTTAATTTACATCTTAATACCAGCCTTATATTTTCCCTGTGAGGCGTTTATAATTCTTCCTTAATGAATGGTTTTACCTGGTCTATAAATTGTGCTGCATTAACTATGCTGTTTAATAACTGTATAACTATATAATTGCTTAGCTACTCTGGTGTTTTCAACATGACGAATAAACGATTAAAGTATAATATTGGAAGTTGAGTTTATATTTTGTATTGTTTAAGAAACTATTATTTTAAATGCTAAGTAGTCTAGCAATAGATATTATTAGATAAGCACAAATAAATTCAAAAAACATTAGTTTATTGGATATGTCCCCTTTTACATGCACTATATTTCACATATAATATCTTCTTATTATTCTTCTTCATCTAAAAATCCTTATAATCTTTTGATTTCAAAATTTTATTCCTCGCTTTAAAGTGCTTATCTCCCCTACCCCATCGTATTGATATCCCAGGTTAAATTACTCTTTTTCCGATTTCTGTAAAAATTTCAAATACTTTAAGGTACTGGCTTTATGGATCTAAAATTCGCTTTACTCTTATAACAAACAATTATTATAAAATAGGAGCCATTATGAAACGAAATTACTAGTTCGTTTCATAATGGCTCAATATAACATTATATGAAAATCACTTAACTAACATGGTTAAGTTCAATATAATAAATACTACTTTATCTTGTAGTAGATTAACCCATTATTGTCCTTTACTCTTTGAGCAATACCCCTGAACGCCAAATGTTCCAAATGAGCCATAGCTTCACCAGAAGCAAACCATTTCTGGGTTTGCGGAAAGTCCTCCCATTTATTATAACTCACGCCCCATTGCATTTCGGATGCAGTCTCACTTACTGTTTTTTTGCCCTTTCCTAGAATATTGATTATTTCAGAAAGACGCTCCTGATGGTGCATCTTCAATTCTTTTATCCTTTGGCTATGGTTTCTGATAATGGTTCTGTGGCCAGGAAAGACATAATCAACATTCAGTTCGCTAATTATATCAAGACTATCCAGATAAAATCCGAGGACATCTTGATCATAGCCGTAAAAAGTGATATTCGGTGTAATTTCATTTAGAATCTGATCTCCGCAGAAGAATAACTTATGGTTCCTTTCATATAGACCGATATGTCCTGGTGTATGCCCTGGAATATTAATTACTTCCAGTAAATAAGACCCAATCGGGATAATATCGCCTTCGGTTAGGGGAATATATTGAAGTGGCTCTTTGATGCTTTTGCCAAATTCAAGTTTAAAAGTGCTAAAATCTTCGTCACCAATGGTAAGTGCGTTATTCATAAACTTGTAGATTGATTGGCCTGAAATCCTAACAAAATTCATTAACTCCCCATCTTTTTTGCCGATAAATGTTCTCACTCCTAGTTTGTTTAAATCATCGGCGAGCCCCGAATGATCCGAATGCATATGGGTAAGGACCAAATCTGTTTGACAAAGATCTATATGAAGCTTTTCAACCCCCTTAATAAATTGTTCTTTACATACATTAAGATTGAAACCCGTATCGATAATAAGATTTCTTTGTTTGGAAGTTAAGATATAACTGTTTAATGACTTCAAGGGGTTGCCTGGAAGCGGAATTTCATTCAAATATATGCCTGGGTAGACTTCACAAACCATAATATTACCTCAATATTGTACGTTATTGCCTTTAACAGAAGAACCATTTTCTATTAAGATTCTTCCAAGCGAAAAAAAATATCCTTTAGTACTTGTTTATCTGTTTTTCCGTTCTCTAATTTAGGTATTTTATTGACTAAAATTACTTTATCAGGAATTTTATATTTTGCGATTCTTCCATTGGCATACTCTCTTAATGATTCTGTTGTCTCTTCATCATTATCTCTTAATTGTATAAAAGCATAAGTTTGTTCCCCCAATATTTGATGGGGGATTCCCAAAACACAGATATCTAAAACAGCCGGGTATTTAAAATAGACTTCTTCCACTTCTGAAGGGTAAATATTATACCCGCCTCTAATAATCATGTCGTTCTTTCTTCCTACTATTTTAATATAACCTGATTCATCCATCGAGGCTAAATCTCCAGTGTGGTACCAACCATTTTTATCGACTAATTCTATATATTTATCAGGCATGCCATAGTAACCCTTCATTAATCCATAACCTTTATAAAACAATTCACCGACTTCCCATATTTTTGCTAAATCACCATCCTTATTGATCACTTTAACTTCTACTCCGTCGAACGGACGACCTACAGTCTGACAGCGTTTCACCATTTCATCAGCAAAACTAGTCATTGATACGGCTACAGTTTCCGTCGAACCATAAGCAATAAGAACATCACAATGAAGATCCTGCTGGATTTGCTGTATGGTATTCTCTGGACAAATAGCACCTGCAACAATACCAGTTCTTAATGAGCTTATATTCTTTTGATTATTCTTTAACTCCTGAAGTTCTCGGATATACATTGTAGGGACACCGAGATTAACAGTTACTGTTTCTTGTTCTATAAGTTCTAAGGCGTCCAAAGGATTAAATTTCTCCATAAATACAATTTTCCCGCCAAAGAAGAGTGGCGTTAAAATTCCAATTACTAAACAAAATACGTGGCAGCAAGGCAATGCGACAAGAAAAGTTTCTTCATTAGTACAATTTAAGCGGTACCCTACATTTTTTGCTGACTGGAATAGATTCCGATACGTAAGTTCTACCCCTTTTGGATATCCCGTCGATCCAGAAGTAAACACAATTGTAAATTCATCCTCCGGATAAACCTGGATTTCCTCGGCTTGGCCGTTTCTTCCCTTTTCTACAAGTTTTGTGAATGATAAATATCCCGCTTCCTCAAAACGAACAGTTACAATAGCACAGGACTCTTTATAAGGTTCTAAGAAAGCAAATTGCTTCTTGGATGCAACAAATATTATTCGCGGCCGGACTCTTCCAATGCCATAGTTCACTTCTTTTTCCACTAAAACAACATTAGCGGGAATAAGAATTGCTCCAATCTTTGCAACCGCAAAAAACAAAATAATAAATTCATGCCAGTTTGGCAGAAAAACGAGGACTTTATCTCCCTTTTGGATGTGCATTTGTGATAAAGTTATTGCCAGACTTTCGCTCTCTTCTCTTAGTTCACTGTAAGATATTCTTCGAAGGCCATCAAAGACCGCTTCTCTATCTGGTTGATTCTCTCCCCAGTAATCCAGAAGGCCTTGAAAGGTTTCTCCTTTATACACCTTTATCCCTCTCTTTTAAACCTAAATTATCATCCCCATCTGAACTCGATACCCATGGTTCCCAGAGGAAACTCCCATTTTTCCAATATTGTTTTGCCGCATAATACGCGGCAGGTACCACACTCCAAACATCCGGCGTAGTCGAATTGGATATTGCCGTTTTCATCTACTTTATATAACCCGGCGGGACAGGCGATCACTAATTTTTGATATTCGACCATATCGATTTCTTCTTTTAAGATAATATGAGCATTATTTTCATCCACATGGAATTTATCTATCCCAAGCTTTTGGTCTACATTCAGTGTGTTAAATACTCTCATAGTGAACGCACCCCTTTCCAGCCATCCTTGGCAATATTAAGCAATCCTATTTTTTTCACATGTTTCATCATCATCTTCATCATGGGTTGGGGTGGATTACCTGTCACAACAAACAGATCGACCATAATATCTGCAGCCATGCCCGGATATTCGTCGAAAATCCTGGGAGTTTCCTCTAAGAAATGCGGGAAATTCCTATAATGTTTCAGATCTTTCATCACAAAACTTTCATCCAGGAAAGATTGATAGCACTGAAGGAACTCTGCACTAAAGTTTTGCGCTTCTTTGGCTTTGAGGATAGCTTTGGCCGCACATTCTGCTGAGCCTACAGCAAAGTCCATCCCCCGAACAGCATATCCTAAATTGATGCAAAATCCAGCCGCGTCTCCGACGATGAGTACCCCATCCCCAATAATTTTTGGCACCATATGAAGCCCGCCCTCCGGAACCAGGTGGCCGGAATACTCTATCATTTTTCCGTCTTTAAGCAAAGGCCCAATGGAAGGATGGTTTTTAAAATCTTCCAACATCTGTGGCAGCGTTTTATCAGCTTTAATTAATTCGCTTAACGTACTGACCACACCTAAAGAAATGCTTGTCTTATTGGTATAAAGGAACCCTCCGCCAACCTTTCCTGCAGAAGGTGTGCCGGCAAACAGCCAAGACGTTCCTTCTCCATTCCTGCAGTTGAAACGATCATCAATCACTTCAGAGGGGAGTTCGATGATTTCTTTAACTCCGACCGCCACTTGGTGAGGTGCCAGTTCTCCCCGATATCCAAGCTTTTGAGCCAGGAGAGAATTCACTCCATCTGCAAGGATGGTCACATCGGCTTCTATCTCATCTTCTCCGGCGACAATTCCGCATACTTTTCCTTCTCTGACAATCAGGTCATCGACACGAATTCCGGCGACCATTTGTACCCCGGCATCCTCAGCCTTACTCGCTAACCACTGGTCAAAAACACCTCTTAATACGGAGTAAGAATCACTTCCTTGTTCACCTAACCGAGTTGAACTAAAGTCGAGGGTAACATTGCTCTCTTCAGTCATTAAGCTAATCTTTTCACGTGTAATTTTACGTTCGACAGGGGCCTCCAGGGCAAAGTTAGGGATGATTCTTTCCAGGCTGTGGCTATAAATACGTCCTCCGGTCATATTCTTGCTTCCTGAGTAATTGCCCCGTTCCACAAGCATGACATCCAAGCCTTCTTTAGCCAATAAATAACCGGCGACCGT
>LOEZ01000054.1 GCA_001516055.1 Gracilibacter sp. BRH_c7a | reverse complement strand
ACTGTGATTGAAATTGCTGAGTTCTTAAAATTTAAAGAAACCCAGCAACAATGGAATAAAATAAATGAGTCAGAACCTGAGTATATTACAGAAGAGGAAAGAGCAAATCTAAATGATCTTAAATCCAAAGGAGAATTTATTAAACAAAGAGATCTCCTCAATGAATTAGGAATCTATGAAGATGAAATACAGAGGATTACAGGCTTAGAGTAGGTCATTATAGAGTAATATTTAGTCGATATGAGGAAGAATCTTTGATAAAAATTATTGAAATTTCCCCTCGAGGACAAGTATATAAATGAGAAAATAGGATTTTCAATTGCATACTGGTGTTTAATATGAGGAAAATGCAGCAAAAATCACATACAAAGTAAATGCCTCTGCTATAGACGGGGAATTGCACAACTGACGAATATATGAATAATTAAAGAAGCAACGATATCAAATACAATATCGTTGCTTCTTTAATTATTCGGAAGAGTGTCAGCCTATTTTTCTTTCAATTGATTCAATTCGTTTGGTGAGTTTGTTTTCGAGTCTGTCCATTTCTGAGAATATCCATTTGTTTACTGTATTTTCAAGCTTGTCTACAGATTTATGAATGGATTGAATCTCCCGGGTGTGGTCCGTAAGATTCTCTGAATGTTTGTCCAGAATCACTGAATGTTTCTCTAGAATCTCTGAATGTTTGTCCAGAATGTCTGTATGTCTATCCAGAATGTCTGTATGTCTATCTAGAATGTTTGTATGTTTGTCCAGAATATGTGTATGTTTTTGAAGTTCAAGCAGAATTTTTTCTAAGATTTCGTTATCCATCATGCCTCACTCCTTTAGATTATTATAACATTTTCAAAGGACAAGAAAAGAGCCAGATTAGAATGAATCCTATGCTTTTCTTCGAACTCAGGGCTTTGGATAGGCAAGAACTTGTCAAAAAATCGATGGAAAGAAGGCTGGCAACATATCTGATTTTTTTACTAACAAAAAATGTATTACGTAATACAATGGAATTTCTTAATCCTAGCTTATAATTTAGAAAAATTGTACTTTAGGAGGGAGAAAATGGCTGTAAAGAGTTCAGCTTCCAAACGTTTTCAGTTCTCGGCAACGTTGTTTGGTTGGGGAAAATCCTAAAAATGACGGCCAAAAAGTATCCGGGCTTTGCTCAACGTTTAAAAGAAAAGAATATGGTAGTACAAATCAAAATTATGGACAATTCTCAAGGGAGATACTATGTGTTCGAAGAGGGCAAGGTATCTTCCAAAAACGGAATTCACCCTCAACCGCATGTAGTCATGGCTTTTGATAATCCTGCACTCGCTGTTAATTTGATGAAGATCAATCGAAACCAGTTGGATTTCGTCAGTGCAGCTAAGGATATGACCATGATGCTGATGGGCCCTGATGATTACTGCATATGGTTTGCAGAGACTCTCGGACTCATTTTCAATGCGGCGATTGTCTACGGGGGAGAATATGGAATTGATATGGGTAAAGGTGTGAAGAGATACACAAGCTGCACCAATGGGGGGCCACTTTTCGTTTATGTAAAGGAAGGCAAAATTATCCGAACCACCCCAATAGAATTTGATGACAAGGATCCCCAACCTTGGACAATCAATGCTAAAGGAGAAAAACTTACTCCACCTAGAAAAACAACCAACAATGCCCATGGTCTCATTTGGAAATCCATGGTGTATTCCCCAGATCGTCTGCTTTATCCGATGAAACGTGTCGATTTTGACCCCAATGGTAACAGAAACACCCAGAACCGTGGAATCTCCGGGTATGAGCGGATTAGCTGGGATGAAGCTTTAGATATCGTCTCCGGTGAGATTAAACGGGTGCGAACGGTCCATGGCCCGGGTTCTGTTTTTTGGGGATATGGCTCCCATCATACCTGGGGTAACTTAGGTTACTTTATTAGTGCCGGTAATCGGTTTTTTAATTCCATCGGTGCGACTCGAATTTTAATGAATCCGGATAGCTGGGAAGGCTGGTACTGGGGTGCCATGCACCACTGGGGGCATAGTGCCAAACTGGGTGGAGCTGATCAATATTCTACGGTGGAAGATTGTCTGCAAAATGCAGAAATGGTGGTATTTTGGTCCAGTGATCCCGAATCCACCAGTGGTGCTTATGCTGGCCATGAAGGTACGGTTCGCCGAGAATGGCTGAAAAAGCTCGGTATAAAGGTAGTCCATATTGATCCGCATTACAATCATACGGCTGCTTTTCTGGGAGGGAAATGGTTTGCCCCCAGACCAGGAACAGACGCGGCGCTTGCTCTAGCGATTGCTTATGTCTGGATCACGGAGAATCTTTATGACCAAAGTTTCGTTGAAAATCGAACCATTGGTTTTGATAAGTGGCGGGATTATATCCTTGGAAAAGAGGATGGCATCACTAAAACTCCTGAATGGCAAGAAGCAGAAACCGGGATTCCAGCAAGGGAAGCCAGAGCCTTAGCCCAGGAGTGGGGGACAAAGAAAACGTATCTATCGCCGGGAGGAATTCCTGCTATCGGGAGTGCTTGCCGAACAGCCTATGGTACAGAATGGGCTAGATCCATGGTGTGTTTGATGGCGATGCAAGGGTTTGGTAAGCCGGGTGTCAATTTTGGGGGATTACAGTTTGGGACTCCGCTCAGTACCAGCTTCTATTTCCCAGGTTATACCGAGGGGGGCTTCTCTGGCGAGTTACAGTTCTCCGGTTCATCTGTCAACCTGTATCAACGGATGCCACATACCCCGAGTATGAATACAGTAAACCAGTGTATTCCCCGTTTAAAGCTACCCGAAGCCTTTTTAGAAGAAAAAGCCTCGGCTCATATCACAGAGTATAAATCGATCGAGGGACAATTTATTGAAGCTGGTTATCCAACACCAGGTCACTCTCCGGCCAGACTGTATTATAAATATGGAACATCCTTTATCGGCACTCAGCCGGACTCCAACCGGTATGCCCTGTCTTATCAGACTGATAATATTGAGTTTGTGGTGAATCAGTCCATCTGGTTTGAAGGAGAAGCCAAATTTGCTGATGTAATTTTACCGGCCTGTACTAACCTAGAACGCTGGGACATCGGTGAATTCGCTCACTGCGGCGGGTATATAGATAAGTCTTATCTCCAGAACAATCATCGGGTGATGTTCGTTCAGCATAAATGTATCGAACCTTTGGGAGAATCAAAATCCGACTTTCAAATCTACCTGGATATTGCCATGAGACTTGGACTGGGTAATATTTATAGTGAAGGAAATTCGGAACTGGATTGGGTGAAGAGAACCTTCCAGGCCACAGATGTGGCCAAAGAGATGACCTTTAAAGAATTTATAAAAAAAGGTTACTATGTTGCCGAATCTCTACCGGAAAATCGCCGTGCCCCTGTCGCTTACCGCTGGTATTATGAAGATCGTCATAAAGATGTGCCTGAATTGACTCCGCTTCCCTCCGAATATAAAGGACAATGGGGGAAAGGTTTCCAGACTCAGTCCGGTAAATTTGAATTCGAATGCTCCAGCTTGAAGCGTTATGATCCCAATGATCCAGAAAGACCAGTGATTTGTAAATATATTCCTTCCTGGGAAGGCCGGAATACGACAGAATTGTATGAGAAATTCCCTTTGCAGTTAATCACACCACATCCCCGTTACAGTCACCACACCATTGGCGATGCCAAGGGCAGCTATATTAATGATGTCACTAACCACAGAGTTTTGGTAGATGGTTATTATTATTGGATTGTTCGGATTAATCCGAAAGATGCCGCTCAGCGGGGGATCAAAGAAGATGATTTGGTAGAGGTCTTTAATAACCGGGGTTCAGTAATATGTGCAGCCAGGCTGACAGAGCGGATTCCTGCGGGTACGGTTCATTCCTACGAATCCTCGGCTAAATATGATCCAATCGGGGCTCCAGGAAAATCACCGGATAGGGGTGGTTGTATGAATATCCTGACTCCTAGCCGCATGATTATTAAGAAAGCACATGGGATGGGAGCCAATTCCTGTCTAGTAGAAATCAGAAGCTGGGAAGGAGTTAAATAGAGATGAAAAAGTGGCATCTGGTTATCGATTTGGAAAAGTGTATCGGCTGTTTTAATTGTTATGTGGCCTGTAAAGACGAATATGTAGACAACGAGTGGCCCGAATATTCTCTTCCCCAAAAAAGGCATGAGCAAAAATGGATATATCCTGAACATAGAGAAAGAGGACAACATCCACTCATCGATGCGACCTATCTTCCTAAAACCTGTATGCATTGTGAGGATGCTCCCTGTGTCAAAGCCTCCGGAGGTGCGATATCAAAGAGAGAAGATGGGATTGTCTTGATTGACCCCGTAAAAGCTAAGGGAAATATTGATTTAGTCCAAGCTTGCCCCTATGGGATGATTTCCTGGAACGAAGAATATGAAGTTCCTCAGAAATGCACGCTATGCGCTCATTTACTCGATGACGGGTGGAAAAAGCCCAGGTGTGTCCAGGCCTGTCCGCTGGGAGCCTTAAGAGTGGAATGCATGGAAGACTACGATTTTGCCAAAGTTATAGAAAATGAAAAACTGGAAGTCCTGCATCCGGAGTTCCAGACTAAGCCGCAAGTATTCTATAAAAAATTATATCGATATACAAAATGTTTTATCTCCGGCAGTGTGGCTTGCCAAACGGAAAGCATCGAAAAATGTGCCGAAGGATGTAAAGTCATTCTACTGAAGGATAAAGAAAAGATCGCCGAGCAAATTACCGATAATTATGGTGATTTTAAATTTTATGGCTTAAACGAAAATAGTGGGAAGTATACGCTGGAATTTTATTTGAAAGGTTACGCTAAGCTGGTCAAAGAAGTTAATCTGGGTTCCAGTCTTAACATCGGAGTAATCAACTATTAACCAATAAATTGTATCTATACAACCGTACAAAAACCTCTGTTAATGCAGAGGTTTTTGTATTTTCCTTTGAATCGATGGATATTAGGAGGATGTCGATCTTTTTTAAATAAGATGAATGATTCATAAAATATTGTATTAATTCTTTTCCACATAATGTATAATTAAGATAGATACTGATATCGTATTTTTTAATAGTTTACCTTAATTGTTTCTTTAGAGCTATTGATAATTGGATGGTGGATATTCATGGGTAACTGGGAAGAATGGTCTCCCATGACAGGCAAAGCGATTGATAACGACATGGTAGAGAAGTTGTTATTAATTTCGATTGTTCGGAAATTTAAAAAGGGGGAGATTATCTACTGGGACGGCTTGGATAACAGCGTTTATCTGCTGCTGTCAGGGAAGGTAGAAATTAGTATTGTAAGTGCAGGTGGACGAAAGCGCACCCTGGCCATTCGTGAAGCTCGCACCTTTATAGATGATGCCATGATAGACGGTTATTTTTATGCAGTAACCATCTCTTGCCTTACTCCTGTGGAGGTGGCGATTTTTGAACAAGAGACCCTCATTAAGGCAGGATATGAGGATCCTGAAATTTTTTTGTGTATGCTCAAGTCGGCTATTCTCAAGCTACAGGGACTATCCCTTCATCTTGCCAGACAGACGTTTGATGAGGTGGAGAGCCGGGTTTATTTCTTTCTGCTTCATCTCGCCGAGAAGAACGGGGTGAGGATGGATAACGGAATTTGCATCGAACAACCTCTTACTCACCAGTTTATAGCTGACATTGTAGGATCCACGCGGGTAAGAGTGACCCAGATTCTTAAAAACATGAGTGAACAGGGAATTATCGGTAAGAATGGGAGGAAATTGGTGCTTTATACAAATACGGATAATGAAAGTGAAAGTAAAAGTAAAAGTATAAAATAGGTACCAACTGCTCATTTGTCTTGCAGTTTTCATTTAATCATCTCTCAGTAAATAATTAAAACAATCAAAAAGGGTTCTGGCCTGTTTGTTTACAGCCTGTCGGCAAAGACTTCCTTGATTATTCAAGGGAGTCATCTTTTTGCTATTCACAGAATAATCCTCTTTCTTAAATATAATACTGTGATATAAAGGCTTTTAAGATTCAAATTTCTATCTAAATTGATAATATCTGTGTCAAAGCCAAAGAGTTATGTTTAAGAGTTTATCTTTTAAGGAGCTTATGAGTGAATAATCGAATTGCTGAGGGGATTATCCGGTATAAGAAAAGGATTGTATTTACCTTTAGCGCGCTTGCGGTATGCAGTATGGTTTTGGCGTTACTGGTCACGGTAAATTACAATATGGTGGATTATCTTCCCCAAGATGCGCAGTCGACCACTGCAATCCGCATCATGGAAGAAGAGTTCGGGGGTCAGATTCCCAATGCCAGGGTGATGATCTCCGATCTTAACATCCAGGAAGCATTGGCTTATAAAGAGAAGATAGCGGCAACGGTTGGGGTGGGCGCGGTCAGCTGGCTTGATGATATCGTCGGCCGGGATACACTGACGACTATACCGGTCGAATTCTTAGACGAGTCTATCCTGGAAAATTATTATCAGGATAACAGTGCTTTGTATACCATAACCATTGAAAGCGGCATGGAGAAAAGTACCGTAGACGCAATCCGTGATTTAGTGGGTGAGGGGAATGCGGTGGCAGGGGAAGCGGTCAATATGGCGGAGTCTCAGAAGATGTCTTCGTCGGAAGTGACCAATGCCATCGCGATCCTGGTGCCGATTATCCTGCTGATTCTGATTCTGTCCACCTCCTCGTGGATAGAACCGGTTTTGTTTCTTGTTGCGATCGGGGTTGCTGTGCTCTTAAATATGGGTACAAATATTTTTTTGGGAGAAGTTTCGTTTGTCACTCAGTCCATCAGCCCGGTCCTGCAGCTGGCCGTATCGCTGGATTATGCGATTTTCCTCATGCACGGGTTTAATCAATACCGTACTCTGCATGAGCCCCAGCAGGCCATGAAGCTGGCGCTGAAAAAAGCGTTCTCAGCTGTTTCCGCCAGCGCGGCTACCACGGTCATCGGTTTTATGGCCCTGATGTTCATGCGCTTTGAGATTGGTCCGGACTTGGGAATCAATTTGGTGAAAGGGGTTTTGCTGAGTTTCATTTCCGTTATGGTCTTTTTGCCGGCCCTGACCCTAATGACCTATCCTTTGATCGATAAAACCAAGCACCGTAGGGTTATCCCTGAATTTCGGGGGGCGGGAAAATGGGCTATCAAGATAAGCAAGCCCATCCTTATTTTGGCCGTCATAATTGTGATACCCTGTTTCTTAGCACAGTCCAGCGTCGAATTCATGTACGGGACCGGCGGTATCACCGGAGCATCCCGGGCCGGCCAGGATGCCGTCTCCATCGAGCAGCGGTTCGGGAAGGAAAATACGCTTGTGCTGCTTGTTCCGAAAGAAAACGCCGGTAAAGAGTCAGAGCTGAGCAAGGCTCTATCCGATATTCCCTATGTGACCGGAGTGGCTTCCTATGTGACCACGGTGGGAGGTGAAATCCCGCCCGAATATGTCCCAGAGAAAGTGGTGGGTCAATTCTACTCGGAGAATTATGCCCGAATCATCCTCTATACCCATATGCCCGAAGAAGGAACGCAGACCTTTGGCACTGTGCAGAATGTATTGGATATCGCAAAACAACATTATGACCGGTATTACCTGGCCGGCCAGGGTGTGACCTTATACGACATGAGTAATATGGTTTCCAGTGACACTCAGCGTATCAACCTTGTGGCGATACTGGGAATTTTCCTGGTTTTACTGCTGACTTTTCGGTCGCCGGTCATCCCGTTATTGCTGCTGTTTACTATAGAAACAGCGATCTGGATTAATCTATCGTTTGTGTACTTCGGCGGACAATCCATCAACTTTATCGGCTACCTAGTCATCAGTACGGTACAGCTTGGCGCAACAGTTGATTATGCCATCCTGACCACCGACCGTTTTCTGGTGAACCGGAAGATATTATCAAAGAGCGAAGCCATGAAAGCAACGATTGACAGTCACCTGGAAGCCATACTAATCCCGGCGGTGATCCTGTCCTCTGCGGGGTTCATTCTGGCCTTCACCTCGTCCAACCCTATTATAGCTGAACTTGGCATCTTACTTGGCAGGGGAACGGTCTTATCGTTCATCATGGTGGTGGGCGTACTGCCCGCCTTGCTGATGATGTTTGACAAGGTTGTTCAAAAGACCAGATTTTATCAAGGGGAGGGTCTCGAATAAATGTGTCTTTTCAAACATAAAATCACGTTTTTCGTTCTCCTGACGATCCTGCTGGTTGGTTCTGCTGTGCCGGCGTATGCCGCAGACACGCCGACCCGCAAAGAGGAGGTAGTATACGGCATCCTGAATCTGCAAGGCGATGTGGAAAATGTGTATGTCGTCAATATATTCAATGGCGGAAAAATCACAGATTATGGCAACTACACCGAAATCCGCAACCTGACCACCTCCGAGAAGTTAAACCAGAACGGTGACCTCATTACCATAGATACGGCGGCCGATAAGCTGTATTATCAGGGGACGCTGGAATCCAAAGAACTGCCGTGGAAGATAGCTATTCAATATAAGCTGGACGGAAAAGAGATTTCCGGGGCGAAGCTTGCCGGTCAAAGCGGGGCACTCCAAATCGCAATCTCTGTGACTCCAAATGCCAAAGTTAATCGGAGTTTTTATGATAACTATGCCCTGCAGATATCCCTGCAGCTTGACAGCAAACGCAGTGAAAATATTAAGGCCGATGACGCCAGCCTGGCGGAAGCCGGAGGTAATAAACAGCTGACGTATACTGTGCTGCCGGGTAAAGGGGCAGATATTTCCCTTACAGCCGATGTGCAGGATTTTAAAATGGAACCTATCACCCTTAACGGGATACAGCTGGTGTTCGGGATGAGTGTTGACGATGAGGATCTAACCGGGCAGCTCTCCCAGCTCGCTGCAGCCATCCGGGAGCTTGATGATGGGGCAGGGGAGCTGCTGGACGGTGCCGATCTCCTTGCTGACGGCATGGATCAATACCTGGAAGGGCTCAAAGCCTATACGGACGGTCTGGCCGAACTTGAGGCAGGCGCGTCCGGACTAGACGCGGGGACGTCGAATCTAAGTAACGGTTTGGCTGATTTATCAGGACAAAACAAGACCTTACTGAGTGGTGCCCAGGCTCTGCAGCAAGCCGCATTTGATGCGGTTAATGCGCAGCTTGCCGCCATGAATTCAGAATTGGGACTTCCCGTCCTCACACCGCAGAATTACAGCAATGTTCTAAGCGATTTTCCTGATCTGGCCGACGTCAAAGCGCAGCTGGACGGTGCTGTTCAATTCACCGCAGGGCTGAAAAGTTATACGGACGGTGTAGCGCAGCTTAATACAGGCGCTGTGGATTTGGTCCAGGGCTCATCACGGCTGAAGTCTTCCGCAACGACCATCGCGGCAACGGCCAACGATCTCTACCGCGGAGGTGAGGAACTCCAATTCGCGTTACTGGCATTACGCGACGGTCTGGATTCTTATCAAGTCGGTACCAAAACACTCCGCGCTCAGACAGCCAATATGGACAAGGAAATGGATGAGAAGATTAACGAGATGATCGAAAGCATTCTAGGAAAAGGCGATCCTGTCATTTCCTTTATATCGGATAAGAACACTAATATCAGTGCAGTCCAATTTGTCTTGAAAACTCAGACAATCGAACGGCAGGAGACTGTCACTCAGGTAGAAGAAAAAGCCGGGCTCAGTTTTTGGCAGAAGCTGATGAGGTTATTTGGGTTCTAACCTGACCGACGGAACAATCCGTCAGAGAAGCCGTTTTTTTATCGTCATAACATTAGAAAGACCATATTAAAAAAATGGCAAGGAGCTGATCATATGAAAAAACGGGTTTGTCTGCTGCTCTGCATCACCCTGGCAGTAGGTTTGTTGACCGGATGCAAGCAAAATAGTACCATTCAGAAGCATTCCGTTGATAAAAATAAAATCAGCATGAACGTAATCGACGGAAATACCCGCTTTGCTTTCGAACTTTTTAAACAGTTGGATACAGAGGACGGGGAGGGCAATATCTTCATCTCCCCTTTAAGCATCTCGACTGCCTTGGCCATGACTTACCAGGGAGCCGCAGCGTCTACGAAGGAAGGTATGGCCGAAGCCTTAGGATATAGCGGAATAGAAGACACGAAACTTAACGAGAGCTACCAAAATCTCCTTCCATATTTGAACGGGTTGGACGACAAAGTCCAACTGAACATCAGCAATTCCATATGGGTCAGAGAAGGGGAGGAGATAAGGCAGGATTTCCTGACGGCTAACCGGGATATTTTTAAAGCCTCCGTGACCCCGCTGGACTTCGGCGAGGCCAAGGCCGCAGATCAAATCAATCACTGGATATCCGAAGCGACCAACAAGAAGATTGAGAAGATGATCAATTCCCCGATATCGCCCGATATCATCATGTACCTGATTAATGCCATCTACTTCAAAGGGGATTGGACCGAGCAATTTGATCCTAAGCATACATTTCAGACCCGGTTTAAGGCCGAGAACGGCAGCATGAACGATATCATGATGATGCAAAGAACGGGAAAAGTCGCATACGGGCAGGGGGATGGGTTTCAGGCTGTGCGGCTCCCGTACGGAAGCGGGAAAGCAGCTATGTACTGTATTCTGCCCGGGGAAGACATTCCGATTAATGATTTTATCGCAACCCTGGATGGCGAGCACTGGCAAGTGATCCGAGACAGTATTAGGGAACGGGATGAAGTAAATTTGCAGCTCCCGCGTTTCAAACTGGAATACGGGATTAAAAATTTAAACGCTGGCCTGACCGCCCTGGGGATGGGGGAAGCTTTTACGGATAAGGCCGATTTCTCCGGCATCGGCGATAATATATGTATCAGCCGGGTGCTGCACAAGGCGATCATTGAGGTGAACGAAGAAGGCAGTGAAGCTGCGGCGGCAACGGCAGTTGAAATGACGCTTACCGGGGCCCCGGCCGAACCCCTGGCGTTCATTGCCGACCGGCCATTTGTGTTTGTGATTGCGGATGATGAAACAGGAACGATCCTCTTTATGGGCAAGTTGTCTGAGGTGGAATGAGCTATAATAAGGTCGAATCGTTAGTCCAGCTTTGATCCGCAGACAAAAATCGTTTCCCTGCTGTCCATTCCGAGAGATACCCGTGTGACCCTGCCTGGTGATACGCTTATGCTGAATGGGATAAGCTATTGGAAAGTAAACCGGGGTAAGGCCAAAGAAGTAGCCAGCAATCTGCTGCTGGGACAAACCACCGATAATGCTATTCCTGCACCCAAAGAGGGACAAGAATTACTGCCCAAGGAATTTGACGTTAAACCGTGTTGGTGGGTTTCAAACCCGCCAAATGGGAGCAGTTGAAATAAAAGATTTTTGCCTTGAAGCCGAACCATAATGCTTGTGGAAATGGGTCGAATATAATAAAATTAACTCGATTCAAGGATGCGAAATTAACGATAACAAAATGGAGAAAGAAATGAACACAATAAATCTGCTTTCAGGTCCTGCCATAGGAGCTTTGATCGGTTATGCAACAAATTATCTGGCAGTTAAGATGCTGTTTCGTCCATTACATCCGATCAAAATCGGAAGTTTCCGGCTGCCGTTTACGCCCGGTATTTTTCCAAAACGAAAAGAACAATTGGCGAAAGCTTTGGGCCAAGCAGTCGGCAATAACCTTGTGACCGGCGAAGATCTTGGAAATCTGTTTCTGACGGAAGCCATGAAAGGCAAAGTTGTAACCGAAATCATGGATTTGTTTTTCACCGGACAAGAATCCTTAAAAACACTACTGGCCGATCATTGCAGGCAAGAAGATTACCTTCGCGGCAAAGCGCAGTTAGAAGAAGTTCTTTGTGAAAAAATTGCCTCCGGAATATCCAGGTTGGATCTGAAGGAACTGATCGTCAAAGAAAGCAGCCGGATTATTCGGGAAAAAACCGCGGGAACGATGCTCGCTGTCATGGCAAATGATAAATTGATTGCTTCTGTTACGGTTCCAATGGCCGAAAAGATGGAAGCCTATTTCAAAGAGAATGGAAGCGACATTGTTAGATCCGTTATTAAAAGTGAGATTGAAAGACTGGAAAACCGGCCGCTCGGTGAACTGGTTCTAGATATCGGTCTGGATAGAGAACGGCTGTCAGAACTGGTGGACAAGGTTTATACCGGATTCATCCGGTATAAAGTCGCGGGGTATCTTAGGCAGCTCGATATCGCGGGTATCGTCGAACAAAAAGTCAACGCCATGGATGTTCGGGAGATCGAGGAGCTGGTCCTATCCGTGATGAAAAGAGAATTGAACGCTATCGTTAACTTAGGGGCATTGGTCGGCCTGGTGATCGGCACTTTACATATCTTCATTTAATGAAGAGCAGGTGAATTGCCGGGACGGGAAGTTCAATTATTCCCGGATAACGGAAGAGGAGCCATGAACTATTAAGCATTAGCTCTTATCCTTATAAGCATCGTACCATTCCTGGCCGGTATCGGCTGTCAAATCGATGTCCCCGGCAGGGCCCAGAATTTTAGAGCTTGTATTTGCAACACATTTCGATTTTTCGTGACCAATGGAAGGAATCGGAGAGACAACGCATTGACATTTTGTATTAACTGTATTACTATGTATAATACAAAAGTTAAAAAGAAGGGAAAGCCAAATGATATTAAGGATCGACATGACCAGCGATATCCCCATTTATCAGCAGATCCGCAACCAGATTGTATTTGCTGTCGCTAAAGGGAATTTAGAGCCGGGGGATGCACTGCCTACCGTCCGCCAACTGGCCAATGATATTGGTGTAAATCCGATGACTGTGAATAAAGCCTATGCTCTGCTGAAAGAGGAAAAAATCATTGTCATTGACCGCAGGCACGGTGCCCGGATCAACGATTACGGCAAGAATGGGAAAGCTTTTGACCGGGATTTCGACCACCGCTTAGAACTTCTGCTTTCAGAAGCACGGATGAAAGGTGCTTCCAAGCAGGAGATCACAACGCATTTATTAGGTCTGATTGACTTGGTTTTCGATTAAGGAGGAATATCTATGCTTCTGTCACTACTGATTATTTCCTGGTTGGTTTTCGCGACAATAGCTACGGTCGCCCTGTTCTATAAGAATCATCATGATCATCAGGTTCTAGGCGTGACCCTGTCCGGTACGCATGCCCAATCACCGGAAGTGCAGGAAATCATCAAAGGATACAAATGGGCGTGTTATTTGGTTCTACTGCTTTCCGCAGGTTTCAGCCTTTTACTCTTGGTAAAGGCCGTCGGAGCCTATGGGGAGTTCTATATGCTGGTCCTGGTGCTGACCAACCTTTTCTTCAATTGGCTTGCGATTCATCGTTACCGGCAAAAGCTTCTGACTCTGAAAAAGGAAAAGGCCTGGACATACTCGCGGACGCGTGTCGTAACGGTGGATATGAACGTGGCCAAAGAGAAGGGGAAAGCGGGTGTTTCTCCTGTTTGGACCTTGTTGTTTTTCCTCTTGAGTTTTGTCCCTGCGGTTTTTTTGTTCTTTTCAGCAGAGGCGCGAGCCATATATCCCATCGGCTTCAGTTTGATTGGTCCGTTCTGCCAGCTTAGTACCGTTTTTCTCTATTATCACATGCGAAACCGTCATGTACCGGCCCTGAGCGAGAACACGGAGATCAATAAGGCCTACGCCAGAACAGAGGAGCGTATCAATACCACAGCCGCAACGCTCAGCTCGCTGTCCATGCTGGTATTCTGGTTCCTGTTCAATTTTTTCATTCTCTATACAAAAAGCAGCATCCTAATCGTTCTGCCTGCGGTCATCCTGGTTACCAAACTCATTGTCATTGCTTACTGGCAGCAGAAAAAAAGCCGCACTGCTGAAAATCACTTTTTCGGTACCGAATTAAAGGATGGCAGTGATCTTTTTGAACAGGACAGCACCTGGAAATGGGGATGCTATTATAATCCGAACGATTCCAGAATATTTGTACCCAAACGGATTGCCGGCATGGGCTGGACCATTAATATCGCCCATCCGGTCGGGAAGGGTATGGGTCTTGGCATTCTCATCCTGGTGCTGGTCGTCTTCATTTCCGTTTTCTACGGCGGGGCGAAGGATTATGTGATAACAGAAAACGGTTCCCAAATCAGCATCGATGCCGCGATGTATGACCTGAGCATCGAAAAGAACCAGATTCTTTCTGTGTCAACCATTGATAGTCTTCCCAGAGGTTCACGTACCAACGGCTACGGCGGGGCGAATAAGAGCTTTGGACATTTCAACCTGGACGGATACGGGAAATGCATGCTCTATGTGTACAAACAGGTCGGTCAGTACATTGTGCTGGAGCTAGAGGGAGACAGTCCGGGCTATGTGATTGTCAATGATAAAACCCCGGAAGAGACAGAGGAGCTGTATCGAGATATCCAGCAATGGCTGGCGACCGGAGTGTAAATTGGTCGAAATGAATTATATTAGGAGTTAAAGGAATGACAGATACAAAAAAAGAAGGTCTTGTACCTTCTTTTTTTGCGAATCTATTGTCTAGATAATCTTTTGTTCCAACTTCGTCAGCCGTTCTTTTACTTTATCAAGATCGATATAAATGCCTTTTTCTATATGCTTGTTGATATTGGATATATCTTTTTGCATTGTTTTCACAGTTTTTTCAATCCCGTGAAGTCGTTCATCGATGTCTTCCAGCTTATCTAGTTTTCCATCGATGTCTTCTAGTTTATCAAGTTTTCCATCAATATTTTCGAGTTTTTCAAGTCTTCCTTCGATAGTTTCTAATTTTTCCAGTTTGCTGCTGATTATTTTTAGTTCCGTCAAAAAAGCTTGGTTAATGTCCATCAGTTATTAACCTCCAGTTCATACCTGGGATTCTCCCGGTTATACAGGACAACCTTGACTCTGTCGTTATTATTGGTCTTTTTTATAACTTACCATAATAACTGTTGAAATAAAAGATGGCGTTTCTAAAATCAGAAATATTTGCTCGCCATGGTAAAGTGTCCGCCGGGTTGAAAACGGTGCAGGGTAGATTTTCTAATCGCGGTATGCAGCTGGTGATTGGTCATTTTAATATTCCGATACGAACCTTCGGAGTAAATCAACACTGTTTCGCAAGCAACCCCTCTGCTTCTCTGGATATGGTCTATCTTCTGGTATTCCTTCATCATGCCAAGATAGAAAGAATTAACCTCATTGTTCCAGATCGTGTTTGTCAGAGTCAGGCTTTGGATTTTGGCCAGACCTTTGAGTGCCGGCAGCAGGTCCAGCACGGAAAGACAAAGCGGATTGTGGCTTAAGCGATCGTACAATCCACCAAAAACCGGCGTACTGCATAAGTTCATCCACCACGGCAGGTGGATCATGGTTTCGATTAAGTATAGTTTTGTGACTTTGTCCTGGTTGCGGATGGCATAATCCAAAGCAAAAATCCCGCCCAGGCAAAAGCCGCACAGTTCGAAATGGGAAAGCCCCAGCTCCTCTGCGGCCTTGGTTATCACGGCTCCAATCTCCTCAACGTCGGCATCGGGGATAAAATCCGAACTGCCGCAACCAGGCAAATCCAAGGCCACAATCATTTTTGCAGACAGCAGTTCTCTCATTCCTTTGCCAGCAAAAATTCTGTGGTCCAGATTCAGGCCATGCAGGCAGATCACGGGATCGCCTTGCCCGTATACGGCATAATGTATTTGAAACCCTCGATAGGAAAAGATCTGAGGGCCCTTATGGCTTGAACTCACGAAGCGTTCCCTCCCAAAAGACGATAGAATTTAGGGAGTGAATGGTTTTGTGGGCTGTAGTCCAAACCCGCACTTTTAGCCAGACAGGTACATTTAGGACCGCCGCTGGCGGTATGCATTTTCTGCCACACTGCCTGAATGTCGTCGGTTAAAAGATTGCCGCAGCGGATATTCATAAAGTCGCAGGGACCAAAGTTCCCCGCCGTATCGACATAGCTGTGCTGGGAACCGGCACCGCAGCCGAACTGCTCGGCTGATTCAAAATACGGAAAGACAGAGGCCTTGGGATACTGTTGATTGCTGTTTAAGACAATATGAAGATGCCGGAGTTGATTTTGCTCGTCCGGCGTAAGCAGGGCAGGGTGGGATCCGGATAATTTGCCGCAGGGAAGGGGTTCAATGATTCTCATCTCGTCGATTCCTTCCCGCTTTAACATTTTGGCCAGTTCCAAGATTTCACCGCTTAGCATTAATTCTTTGGTGCAGACTGTCTGGCTCATGGTATAGAGACCGGCTTTTTTGGCATTCCTGATGGCGTTTAGGACCTGATCATATGCTCCGGGATATCCTCTCAAGCTGTCATGTCTGTCTTTGCTGACAGAGTCAAGGCTGAGGGCGATACCGAACAGTCCGGCTGATTTGAGTGCGGCGGCCCGCTCCGGGGTTAGATTGAAACCCGTAGAGAACACCAGGGAGATGCTTTTCTGTCTGTTGATTGAAGAAATTATCTGCTCGAGATCATCCCGGAGAAGGGGTTCACCTCCGGTAAAGCCGATGATTCCCACCCCTAAATTCTGGAGTTTGGCTACAATGGTTATGAGCGACTGGGTATCCAGCTCGTCCTGGCCTACAGAACTTTCGGCACTGCAGTGCCAGCAGTGATAGCGGCATTTCCCGGTGGCGGCTATATAGGTCGAAATCGGGGCCAGACGTTTCCCTTGAATATGGTTCTCAAAGAATTCCGGGCCGTCTCCCGGCACCTGCATGGCGATATTCAGGAAAGCAGGCGAATTGAGCGGCGGGATAAAGGAATTGACGATATAATTTCCCTCATGTTCCACCAGCCGGTCGTGTTTGATTATATTC
>LOEZ01000053.1 GCA_001516055.1 Gracilibacter sp. BRH_c7a | reverse complement strand
AGGTTATTAGATATTAAGAAGGAATCTAAAGATGAGGTTGAATTCATAAAGCAATTATCTCAGAAATGGCGAGTTAAAATTGAAGATAATAATATTTATGTTGTCTTTGATAAATGCTACTGTCCATTAATTAACGAAGATATTAACGAAGCTTCGAAAACTCTTTGCTATTGTACACAAGGAAATATTAAAAAGAAATTTAAACTCGGCTTAGGTAAAGATGTAAAAGTTTTAATGGAGAAAACCATTCTTGCTGGAGATAGTGAATGCCGTTTTAAAGTATTAGTTTAATTACCATCAGCTCATGATCCAAAATAGTCTAATTGCATTTTGGGGCTTTGTTAGGGTATTTCTGACGGGCAGCAGATAACAAGGTGTTACCGTAACTTAGTCAAGATGAATGTGGTTGGGACGCTACGGTAACACCCAACCGTTAGCTGAAATGGCGTAGTATAAGTAGCTTTACTAGCATAAATTATTAAGGGCAATTTTCATTCTGAAAAGGGGAATAGAATGAATTATTTATACGCTTTTGTTGTATTGCAAATCATATATTCTGGATTCAAATTTATTATGACATTTTTTACCGCGTTGTTTGGCGGAATTGAATTGTTCTTATATCCAGAAATATTTGTATCTTTGTAATTTATGGAATATGTGTCTATTGGGGGGTATTATTCTTCAAATCTGAAAAAGCAGGATGGTATGGGATAACTAGTTTATTTACAATTCTCTTTGCAAAAGAATTTATATTTGCTAGTGTTGGCTTAATTCTAATTATTTTTGGACAATCAACTTATACTTTTTTCGATATTAAAGATATTCAAATCCCTGAACTTAGTATGAACTTTAAAACTTGGCTAGGGATTTTTATGATGATAGTTTATGGAATAATTATTTGGTTATCTTATCGTACGGAAACACTTCAGAAGTTTGAACTGGGATCAGTTTCAAGAATTAATCTTGTTACCAGAGTCATAATAATTTCAATAATATTTATTTCAATGTACTTTGGGATTTTCTATTTATGGTATTTCTTTTAAGAGATTATTATCAGTAATACTCACGGGCACGCCACATCAGCTAACAGTGAATTCCCAAAATCTGAGAGAATATGAATTCAGTAACCAGACTTCGGGAATTCACGGGACGTTAGGCGAAAGATTCGGTATTGAGGTGGTTTTGATGGTCTTAAATGGGAAACGATTATTGTTTTCAGTAATAATTTTCAGCTTAATTATTACAGGATGCTCCAGTCAGTCGGTTAGTACAGGAGATCAGAATGATAAGCCAGATAAATCTACGATCCCCATCACAGAAGGCACTAGTGAGAAGGTGGATGTTCTTGAGACATATAAGAATGAAGAATATAATTTTTCATTTGATATACCAGTGCTGTGGAAAGGTAATTATAGAGTAATTCAGAAAGATAATAGAATTTCATTTGTTTATACAGGCGGATGGCCTGATTATGAGCCGGAGATTTTTGCAATCATGGTTATGACCGAAGAAGAGTTTAAGAGGGCTAACGCTGAACCATCAAGCAAACCCAAACAAGATATCCTAGGTAGAAGAAATAATCTAGTATATTTTTGTATTACCCCGATTACTGTTCCGATACCAACGATTACTTCTTCTACTAACAAGGAAGATGCTAGAAAATTTTCAGAGGATTGGGGAAAACTATTTCGTTCTTTAAACGATATCCCAAATAGGTTTTATTTTGAATAAGAACAGATTTGGGGAACCGAATCCATCGCCTAACAGAGTGTTTACGACACTTTGCCAATATGAATGTGGTTGGGGCGCGTCGTAAACACTCGGGACGTTCTACGACATATCGTGCATAGGACGCGCCATCCTTGGCGCGGACGAAAGAACTTCGAGTATTACTTCGCAGTAATATCATATCAAAATCAAACATAAAAGGAGCTACAGATATGACAGAATTCTGGGAATCAAGTTTTATAGAAAAGCAAACGATGTGGGGATTTGAACCTTCAGATTCCGCAATCTTGACAAAGGACTTCTTCGTGGAAAAGAAAGTCAAGGACATATTGATACCGGGTATTGGATACGGCAGAAATGCTAAGATTTTTTGCGACAATGGAATTAAGGTAACAGGTATTGAGATTTCGCAAACAGCAATCGATTTGGCAAGAAAGAATGGGCTTGATTTTACAATCTATCATGGTTCAGTAACTGACATGCCATTTGATAACAAACTTTATGACGGTATATTTTGTTATGGCCTTATTCATTTATTGAATAATCGCGAGAGAAGAAAGTTTGTTAAAGACTGCTATAATCAGTTAAAACCAAACGGCTATATGATTTTCACAACTGTTTCCAAGAAAGCTTCAATGTTTGGCAGAGGTAAACAGCTGAGTAGAGATCGATTTGAAACCATGAAGGGCGTAAGAATATTTTTCCATGATTCTGATTCAGTGAAAAAGGAATTTGAAAAATATGGATTAATAGAATTCTCGGAAATTGATGAACCCCATAAGAATATGAAAGATAAACCTCCAGAAAAATTTATTATTGTAAAATGCAAAAAAGAACGGTAAAGATAGTGGAATGCTCATTCAAGTGAGACCTTTTGTGATCCAGGTGCTCGTTGGATGTTTAAGGCAGCGCCGTCCGTGGCGCTGCTGAGTCTGGGGCACGATACGTCGTAGAACAGCGAATTTGCAAAATCTGAGAGAATATGAATGAAATAACCAGACTTCGCAAATTCGCAGAACGTAGTTTGAAAAAGAAATCCTAAGTCAAATCTGATCCAATACATAAAAAATGCAACACGAAGCTAAGGCTATGATATTCAAAAAATCATAACCTTCAATGAAGTAACAATCTGACCTATCACTAAGTTACGGCATCCAGCTTATAACCACGGTTAATTAGTTCCTGAATCAATAAATCACTGAGACTTTCGCAAAGGAATACACCTTATCTTTAGAGACAGTTAGTTCAGACCTTTCCCTAAAGGCTTCACGTTTCAAAAGAATATGGTACACTGAAATTAACAGAGAACGACAAACAGCCATTACAGCTTTATTGTGGCCTCGGCGAATCTTGACAGAGTGAAACCGACTAACTAATCTCGAAGACTTCTTACTTCGGGAAAACGAATTAACGCATTGAGTTAAAATAGACTTAAGGTATCGGTTACCCTTCTTTGTTTTAGCTGATCGTCGTTTGCCTCCAGTTTCATTATTTTGAGGACATACCCCTGCCCAAGAACAAAGATGCCCTGATGAAGGAAAGCAAGACATATCTGTACCGATCTCTGAGAGGATCGCAACTGCAGATATCTTCTTGATAACAAAGCAGGAGCAAAGCAATGTAATTGAGTCTTCAAGGGGTTTAGCCTTTTCTTCAATCAGGCATTCAATTTGAGAAATCTTCTCATCGAAGTTCTTTAGATTATCGAGAGCAATCGAGAGCTTGTTTGCCTGAGTCGAAGTTAATTGTCCCTTGAGAGCAACAACAAGCTGAGGAATCTTCTCCCGGAGCTTGCCAAGAACAAGATCAGAGAGAAGGTCCTCATCAAGGGGCTTAGACTCAAGCATTGCCTGCATAATATTTCTGCCTGATTTTCCGAAAATATCTGTTGCTACAGAAGAGAGCATAAGATTACACACCGTAAGGATATTATGGATACGGCTTTTTTCGGAAGAACGAGCCCGGACCAGCTTATGGCGGTAGCGAGTTAAATCTCTTAATTCTCGGATGTGTTTGGGAGGGATAAAGCTGGGTTGAACCAGATCCAGCCGGTGAAGCTCTGCCAGCCACTTAGCATCGCGGCGATCAGTTTTGTTGCCGGGGAAAGTCTTAGTAAAGTAGGGATTAGCCAGAGTCAAAGCAAAAGAGTCTTCCATCAGATTAAACACAGGAATCCAATACTTACCGGTACTTTCAATAACGACAACTCGGCAGTTGTGACTGATTAGCCAATCCATAGCGGATTGAATACCACTTAACATTGTGTTAAACGTTTTGACTTCCGTTTCGTAGACACCGTTTTTTCTTGTAGTAAGAATAGCGATGGTCATGAAATTTTTGTGAACATCAATTCCAGCACAAATAGGGTGAATTACCTTCAGAGAAAAATTGCCTCCCTGGATAAATATATAGGCTGGAAAAGGGCTGCCTCAAAAAAAAATAATGTAGTTTCCGTGCTAAAGCACAATCATAAATCCACAAAAACAGCCATCGCAGAGTTAAGTACGGGCTTATCCGCCCAAAGATCGGATTCTACCAATCGTCCACCGCGTTCAAGCAGTTCCATCCTATGCCTTACTTATAACAAAAAAAGACAAGAGATGGATAGATGGTAATGTAAATTGAATGGGATTTTCATTATCATAAATGCCACGATTTATCGTGGCATAGGGATGAGTTAGATGAAATTTTCGATATCTGTGTATTCCTTAATAGTCTGGTTCTAAGGAACTTACTTTGTAGAATAAGAAAAGATCCCTTAATGGGATCTCAACAATGTATTTGTTCAATCTTACTAATCAGATACTGTAAGTCGATCTCGTTCATAGCTCCAATATAATCTTCATTCTTTACTATACTTTTCAATTCATCTTCAGTGAATTCGATTAATCTCAGCCCTAGCACCCATGAAGGTTTTGAGAAGCCGCGTTTTCTCCAGTTATAGATCGGAATCTTAAATTGATCGAAATAAGAAGGTGGTTCACTTGGAGATTGTGTTGTAGAGAAACAAGAATTAGAAAGCTTCCTTCTACTTTGCCAATAATTATTGCAGGTCTTCTTTTCGATTCTTCGGATATATCTTCATATTCAACTTCCAGCCAAAAAATTTCACCAATATCTAGAACCATCTAAGATCAATATTCCTCTTCAACAATATAGCGGTGATCTTTATTATTCTTGTCGAATAATACTTTGCCGTCTTTAACTTTGGGTCTAATAGTGATTTCTTTGAGTTTTTTTGATGATAGAGACAGCCCTTTATAGGATTGTTCTTTTTTGGCTGTTTCTGCCATTTCTATTCCCTCCTCTTGGGGAGTATTAGTATTTTTGATTTTATCATTATCCATAGCATATCACCTACTAAAATTTGTTTCAATAGTATATGTATAGTTTTGCCATTTTAGAAGGGGATTATCTAATTATGAAGAATTATGTAAATTAATAGTGATGTCAACTAATTTCTGGGTATTCCACCAAAGCATGGAAAACTTCATCTAAACCAGCTAATACATGTCAAGAAAAACTTTCATAATGAAAGATCATAAAATCCCGTAAATCATTCTGACAAGTTTGTTAGAAGTAGCAATAATAGCAGCTTTAGGCGGCTTACCTTCAGCCAGCTTTTTAGAATAAAACGCATATAGAATTTTATTTAGGGGTCTTCCCTGACGGTTGCTGATACCCGCCACAGTAGCTTGGTGTAAAGCTTTACGGAGGTAACTTGATCCCCGTTTGGATATCCTGTTCTTACTAGCTTTGAAGTTTCCCGATTCAAAAACAGAAGGGTCTAAGCCTGCAAAAGCGACCAGCTGTTTAGAAACTACTAAAAAGAATGTAATCTTCAATTCAGTTAATTTATACTTAGAATAGATGAAAGTGATATGACGCGTCGCAAACTCCTGGACGTTATGCGCAATGTCAATTTGGTTCTATTTTTTATGTTTATGGGTAAAAAAGAAATAAAGAGAAATTTTTAATATGCGGGTGTTAAGGATGACAAGACCGCCGCATATCCGCAGTATAATAAGTATTTCTACATAGGAAAGGAAGGAACTGCTATGAACTCAATACAAAAAGATAATCGGTTCGTCACAGAGTGGGGCTTGTTGTTACGCGTGGGAGCACTCGCTGCGTGGGTTACTGCGCTGCTCATTCCGGTTGCGATAGTCTCTCACATGGTGTGGCCACCTCCGCCTTGGGCACCTGGTGCTGTCGCAGACTGGTTCGTGTACATTCAGGGTAACCCTTTTGCTGGACTCCTCAACCTCGACTTCGCCTTGGAGTTTGGATTGGTCCTGAGTATTCCGCTCTACCTAGCCCTTTATGTTGTCCTCAAACAAAACAATCCCTCAATGATGGTGATTGCTACATCTGTTGCGCTGTTAGGGGCATTTATGCATCTTCTCTCGAATACGGCTATAGAGATGATGATGTTGAGTGAAGCTCATGCAGCCGCGACATCGGACATGCAACGAACTGTCTATCTGGCTGCGGGTGAGGCAATGCTCTCTTCATACTACGGCATGGTATTCCAAGTCAGTTATATCTTGGGTTATATCGCATATATCATAATCGGCATTGTTATGCGTCAGGGCAAGCTTTTCAGCAAGTCGACAGCCAACTTGGGGATACTAACGGGCATCGCTGGTTTTGGGTTCTACCTACCGAAGATTGGTCTAATGTTATCGGTTCTCGTTGTACTGCTCATCGGGATCTGGAATGTCATGGTCGGTTGTAGGCTCTTCCAACTTGGAAAATCAAATCATGGGTGAATTTCCCAAAACCCCAGTATGAGGAATTAAATTGCCACATGCGCATAACAAAGGGTTTACGACATCGGAGAGTATTATGAATGTAGTAACCCGACGTCGTAAACCCTCAAAACGTTAACTAACATTATCATATCGGAGAGAAATAATGGGAAGGTTAAGGATTTTTTAAAGTCTTATCATGTTCACCGATATTTCTAAGAAGGATTCCATCTTGATAATACTGCCATGTCATACGATAATTCATCGTAATACTTGCTTCATAAATATCAGATGAACCTCTAATTTTCTTGGTTCTTAGTGAGGGGTGTTTAGGATTTTGATCCATCAACTCAAGCTTATTTTTTAAAGACTTTTTGACATTTGGGTGTAATAGTTGTACCTTTTCTTTGAAGAGATCGGAATAATAGAATTTCATATGCCTAGATCCTTGAATAATTCATCTTTTGACTTGGCAGACTTAATTTTATCGTTTTCAATATCAGACTGGACCTGTCTTTCTTCATGTTGCCATTCCTTCGTCCAAAAGTAAGCCTGATCTTTAGGTATTGTTACAACAGGACGCAGGACAATTTGGTCACCCTCAACTTCAACCTCCAAGGTATCACCTTGCTGAAGATTAAGTTTTTTAATTATTTCAGAAGGAATAGTAATTTGAGACCTACTTCTGATTTCTGTTAACATAACAAATCACTCCTTGGTAGAAAATCTGAAATTCTTACATTCTTATTATATGCAAGAAGAGTTGAAAATGCAATTGTTTGCTCAAGCATTACTTTGGAGTGATAACGTCAGCTTACACGGATTTTCCCCAACTTTGCCAATATGAATGCAGTATGACGCTACGGAAACTCCTGAACGTTATACGATATCGACCTTGCATGATAAATTTTGAGGTGAAATATGAGTGTAAAAAAATTTTTTTGGGAAGACCCATATCGCACTACGTTAGATGCCAAAGTCACTTCGGTTACAGACAATGTAATTACAGTAGATAGAACGATTGCGTTTGCATTTTCAGGTGGACAAGCGTCAGATTGTGGAACCATCAATGGATATAACATTATTCGTGCAGAAAAGGTGGGTAAAGAGATCTTTTATACTATAGACGGTGAGCATGATATTAATGTTGGCGATGAAGTAATTATTATGATCGATTGGGAAAAACGATATCGCATAATGAAGCTTCACTTTGCAGCAGAAATTATCCTAGAGCTTGTTTATAAGAACTTTGGTTATCCAGAGAAAACCGGCGCAAATATTTCAGACACTAAAGCCAGAGTTGACTTTGTATGGAATGGAAATATCTCCGAAACATTTCCATTCTTATATAGTGAAGCGAATCGATTAATCGAACTGAATCTACCAATTACAAGTGATTTCAGTAATGTAGAAGATGAAGAAAGGTATTGGGAAGTTTTAGATTTTGGTAAGGTATCTTGTGGAGGCACACATTTAAAAACAACAGGGGAAATTGGTCTAATTAAGCTAAAGCGTGACAATATAGGAAAGAACAAAGAAAGAATTGAAATCACTTTGGTCAATTCTTAAAAGGGGTCGACATCGTAGTCCCAACACGGCTTACGTTCTTAACCCTTGGTTTTCTTTAGTATAAATCAAGATGCAAAACAAAAACGCTCATACCCAGATTGAACTGGTTATGAACCTATAATACGAACAGCGTGTTTTCGACACTTTGTCAATATGAATGCGGTTGGGACGCGAGCAAACACGCGAACCGTTATCTGAAAGTCGGCAGAACGAAAAAAGTAGCCAGTTTGGCTACTTTGGCTGGAAAACATCATCATTGGTTCCTATAATATAGAGGGTGTTAATTTGGTCGTTACTTTCGGAAGTTACTTCAATAATTACCCGTACCGACATATTGACACTAATTTCATAGAAGTTATCTGTTCCTTGGACTTTTTATATCGCAGCGAGGGATGGCTTGGGTCTGAGATGATAACTCAATAGCTTCTTCTGCTTGTTTCGAAGTTTTAGCGTCAAGTTGCTTGAATTGCTCATCAAATTTTCGGGTAGATTGAAAGCGCCTAGTCATTGTTTAATACCATCTAGGAATTCGCCAATAGTATTAAACTCTCGCACATTGCCAGATTCAATATCATTCTTTGCTTCAAGCATATCATGTCCTTTCCTCCTGTACGATGTTGTCTTAGCAACTTTTATCATACAGGAATGAGCTCTTGGAGTGGTCAACTTTTTAGTTAGCACAAGTGGGTAAAGTGGGTAACTTTTATGTTAGCACTACTACCAAGGTATATAGATTTTGATAAGCTAGGGAGATGGATAAATTTAATAAGGTGGAGGAAATTATGGACGAATTAGAATTTCAAAAATTTATATATGATCAAATTCCAATAACTGAAAAAATGGGGTTAGAGGTCATAGAATTTAATCCTTTTAGTATTAAGATAAGTGCTAAGCTTGAAGAAAACCTAAATCATAAGTGTACAGCGTTTGGCGGCAGTATTAATAGTTTAATGACAGTATCTGGTTGGGCAGCGGTATTTATTAATATAAAAGAATTCGATCCGAATTCACATATTGTTATCCAAAGAAGCAATATAGAATACTTTTTACCTATAGATAAGGATTTCACAGCCGAATGCAAAATCGAAGAACAAGAAGGCATAGAAAAGTTTTTATTAACCTATAAAAAGTACAGTCGAGCTCGAATAAAGTTAAATGTTTTTTGCAGAGATAATGATAAGATATTATCAAAATTTGAAGGGCAATACGTAGCGTTTAGATAACTTGTTGGTACTACTCAGTTCTATCATAAAATATTTTTGCACTATATGAGTTGAGTTTTCGAGGGACCGACGTCCTGTCAGTTTCTGGCTCTGGGGGCGCGCGACTTTACATAACAGAGGGTTTGCAACATCGGATAGAATATGAATGTAATAACCCGACGTCGCAAACCCTCGGAACGTTATATACATTTCCTGCGAAACACCCGCCGTCCATGGCGGGATTTATTAAGAAGATTTAATCTGTAGTATTTTTATTGAATAATGGTTATCTTCCTTGGTTGTGTAAGGTGAACTTGACACGTGCTATTTTTTATTATATCCTTGGTGTAAGGTTAACCTGACATATAAGGAGGTTTGTTGTTGAAAAATAAGGTTAAAGAACTTCGGGAGCAATATGGATTAACTCAAGCACAGTTAGGTGAAAAGGTAGGAGTATCACGCCAGGCAATCAATGCAATAGAGACTAATAAATTCGACCCGTCTATTTGGTTAGCATATGATCTTGCCAGGTTTTTTGATATGTCAATAGAAAAACTTTTTGACTTTAAGGAGAGTGAACGTAAATGAAACTTTTAAAGCATTCTATAGTAAACGCAGCATTCATAGTTATTATGTCAGCAATATATTCCTTTTTATTTATATTTACATCTAATCATATTGAGTTTTTACGATTACTTTCAAAAGCTGAAACTCTACAATCTGATTTTTGGAACGGTTGGTCAAGCTTTATTAAATCAGGTAATATGGAATATATAGGATATGCAATAATTATACTTACTGTTATTATTTTATTATTTATGGGTTTCAAACCAATTAAAAAGTATGATGAATATCAGCTTAGTATTTTATCTAAAAGCTTGATAGTTTCAGGAATATTATCTATTCTAGCCGTGCCAGTAATTATGATATTGATTTTGAGTGACCCATCATATGCTATAGAAACTATATTTCTATTTGCTGTTGTTCAATGGTTTTGTGTTCTGATAATTGATTTGATCTATGTAATAAAATATTAGAAATAAGAGCAATACTTTTTTAGAATACACAAAATCTTGCGGAACTATCTCGACCACACGGATATGAAGTAATCAGGAAAGCGAAGATAAGATTGCCAAAGAGCTAACACGGCTTACGTTCTAAACCCTTGGTTTTCTTTAGTATAAAGCAAGATGCAAAACAAAAAAGCTCATACCCAGATTGAACTGGTTATGAACCTATAATACGAACACGGCTTTACCGCAACTTTGTAATGATGAATGTGGATAATAAACTATTAAGCTAAATTTAGAATTTTAGGTGAACCTCATACGGGAGCAACAAGAATAACATTTAAAATATTACTTAAATATTAGTTTTACTAACCTTGTATTTCACGAGTAATAGGATAGTACTTATAACATCTAAAACAAAACATAATTGAAATAATACATGAATTATACAAGTTGTGTTATTTAACCTTTTTTCACTACGAGCAACTGCGACAAATCCTATACCGTAAGATGAAGTAAATAGAACTATAATGTAAGTAAGAAAAACATTAAGCAATAGTAGTAGTGGAATCGGTGTAAATATAAAAAAGCCACGTGAACCAACAAAAAATAATGCGAATAATAAAAAGTAAAATACAAAATTTATCAAGAAGTATGGAATTGACCCTAATTTAAGGACTTTCATATTCCTACGTAAGGAATTATATTCTTCATTCTTGTATAGTCGAAATGCATTTGAAACATTTTTCACAGCGAAAACTGCAATTAAAACACTAGAAATAATGAAAACAACTATTAAAAACCAATGAATAAAACTTATGTTGTAAATCGACCCATTGAACAAACTTACCCACAACATAATAACCGTAATCAAATTAGCATATAACACAAATAGCGTATTTTTTAACTTCATTTCAATCTCCTCCAAATTATTATATAATCACTAAGGTAATATATGGAAGTTGGCGTGAGAATATGAATCTTAAGAACCGACTTGAGCATATCTTCGAACCGTTATTCAGTGAATGCAGCTTCGGATACCGGCCAGGACGTTCGCTGCATCAAGCGATGCGGAAAATTTACCGGGAACTCATGGAAGGTTGCGAGTGGATAGTTGATGAGGATCTGCAAGACTTCTTCGAAACAGTGCATCATGAGCGACTTATTAACATGATGCCGAAAAAGTCAGTGATGGCCGCGTCCTAAAACTAATAAGACAAATGCTCGAAGCAGGATACATGGAAAACGGCAAGAAATTGGCGACACCAAGCGGAACGCCTCAGGGAAGTGTAGTCAGTCCGCTTTTCAGTAATATCTATCTAAATCAATTTGACCACGAAATGACTGAGAAGGGATACAAACTAACTCGTTTTGCCGATGATAGGGTAGTGCTTTGTAAAACGCAAGCAGAAGCCGCAAAAGCCCTGCGAGACGCAAGGATGATTCTAGAATCGTTAGGACTAACCCTCCATCCCGATAAGACAAGGATCACCTACATTAAATGGGGATTTGATTTTCTGAGCTATATGCTCAAACGCGGGAAAGGACTGTCTTTACCACAGGAAAAGATCAAGAAGAAACCCAGAATAAATATCTATGCTTACGCAACCAACAAATCGATACAACGTTTATGGACACCATACGCGCACGAACGAAAGGGCGGATTCCGTTAACGGTCTAAGAGCTTATAGATACCATTAATCCGGTCATCCGGGGATGGGGCAATTATTACCGCAAAGCTCACGTTAGAAAATTATTCAATCGGCTTCAACGGTGGATTATACAAGTTAGTCAGCCTTTTGTCGCTAATCCTAGACTTGAACCTACGAACTGCACCCAAAGGGTGACATAAAGGAAAGCGGATTGCGGGAAAACTACACGAATCATTTCATGACCTAAAAAAGAAAGCAGCAGCAGGAGTCGACAAAATAGCAAGATCCAGTGCTGTTTTATCAAGAAGTAGGAAAACGCCTAAGGGAATTCGGACTGGAGCTGGCTCAGATAAAACTAACATCATAAGCTTTTCACGATTCCGCAAAGAAGAAAACACAAAGTTCGAATTCTTGGGGTTTGAGCTCCATAAACACGTCACATTTATTGCCTTTCGTACTAAGATCAGCACTGCTTGCTTTAAAATGTCATTCTCCATTTTAAGCTGTTAATTTTCTTTACGAAGCTTAATGAGTTCATTTTGCTCAACACTACGATTATCGCTTTCATTGAATGAACCAGTAGTTTGACTAATCTTGGTTTTCCATTTAAAGTTGAACCATCTGATTTTTGAATTTATCTGTAAGGTTCTTAATGTCTCGATTTATTTACACCAAGAAGCTTAATAATAAAATATAAACAAGTAGCAAAAATGAAGTGAGTAAAATAGAATATTGCTATTGAAACTGGCTCATCTCTATATATTTGGCCAATGTCCAATAAACTCATAAGACCAGCTGAAAAGAAGAACCACGAACCTACGATAACAATTATAGATTTTAACCATAAGTATCTCCAACCTGTTAAATCTAAAGTATACAAATATAACAACGCATACATACCTCCCATAGAAAAACTTGTTAAGATACCTAAGATGATTTTATGAGTAGATAGTGGGTAGACATTTAAGAACAGTTCTAATGCTAGTAAGGGCATATTGATATATTGCATTTCAAACATATAGCTAAGTAATAGATTAAGAAAATGCAAAATAGTTTCTGATATTATAGCAGCTATTATACCTGCAATACTTGCAAGTATTAGTCTATCTTTGGTCTTGATTATTTTAATCATCTCCCAAAGCTCGCAATTTTACTTAATAGTATTCGTAAATGTACGTAAAAGTATCCAAAATAATCCTATAACCTATAGCCATTTGCGAAGCATGAAGCTGAAAATATAGTAAACTTTAATTCTATACTCATATTTGATTTGCTTAATAGATAATTTTTGTCAGATATCGTGAAATTCTTAACGCATCAGCTAATACCCAGTTCCCACAACTTCGCATTGATGTATGCGGTTAAGACGCTGCGTAAATCTCTGAATGTCAGACGAAATTATCATTAAATAATCTTTATGGAGGAATAAAAGAATGTCTTCAGGCATGGTTACAGGTCTGACTATATTTTAACTTTTATTATTGTTAGGATTATTACGTAAGTTTTTGCCCATTAATATTGAACCAACGGATTTTGACTTAGCCTTTATATTTTTTTGATTCGTCTTCTAACCATAGATGCATTAATTTTGCCTCTAACATATTGCTAGCCACAAATTCTGAAATAAATTGTTCTCTTTTATCATCATCTTCCTCAAGCTTCGTTACAAATTCTGAATATCCTTGATGAGACTTTTTTCTATTTTACTGTATGTTTCTAAAACGTTTGGAGTATTGGTTAAATTCAGCGTAATGTCTAGTATTTTTCCGAATACGTCTCCTACTTCCATTATAAGAGAAGGCTTAGCACCAAGGTTTCTTATAACAATTTCGAGCTTATTTATGTGTTCTATTTCAATCTCCATAAATCTTCTAAAAGTTCTTCTTATTTCTTTTTCAGAGAAATTGAGAAAGTCTTTATACATTCCGAGGTGACCGTGTTCTAAAGTGAGAATCTTGTTTATTTCTTTGATCAGTTCTTTATCGTTCATATTCAGTTCTCCTATAAGTATGCTTTAATACAATTATTATTTACAAGGTAAGAATTATTAGTCACTAATATGGTCTAAGCTAAAAAAAATTGATGACTTCATCTGACAACGAATTGCCAGCAACAATACAATGAACAATTGGTTAATTAAACGTCTGATGGCATAGACTTTGAGGAGTTTGAGAAGAATCGGAAAAATAATCTCTGTACAAAATCTGGAACAGAATGAGTTCGGGTAGTTATTTTCCAATGTTGCTATGGAATGTTTAGACAACTGGGTTATAGGAATTACTATAGTAGTCAAAGTGGATGTCGTCCTGCGTCTTCTGAATATAGGAGCGTACTGATTGAATTAGACACATGACGTGTTAACACCATAATTCACGTTAACTGAAATCTGGCTATCGGAGTTAAATCAAGAAGCTATATTGTCTTTTTCCGTGAAGGATTCTTCTGATTTCTACTACTCCATCCAGTACTACATAGAATACAAGGTAATTATCAAATTTATTTCGAAAAGAAAGAGCAACAGAAAAATAGGAAATGACTCAAATATTAAGATCTATTTTTAAAAGGTGGAATTAGTCATGGGTTCGATTCTAGGGTTTATTAGTATTGATAAAGAGTATGAAAAAACAGTAAGGAGATATGATTGCAAAGACGGTATTTTAGCAATTGCAAGTTACATATTAATTATGCTTCTTTATTATGTAATGGGAATGGTATATGCTAAACATAATTTATATTTAGGCTATTATGCTAACTTTTTCATGGCAACATTTTGTATTTTCTGTGTATTGTTTCGCAAACAGTCGTTAAGATCAATTGGTTTTCAAAAAGAGAATTCATCGAAGTCATTGCTTTTAGGATTGATACTATCATCAGTTATACTCATTATTACCCTTACTTCTGGAATTGTAGGTGGGTATCAGTTTGATACTGTATCAAGACTGATTCAAAAACTTGGCTATTACTTTTTTGTAATAGCATTGGTGGAAGAAATAATTTTTAGAGGGTTTATTCAGACAAGAATTTATGGGATTACGAAGAACTCCGTAGTTGCCATAATTGTTGTGGGATTTATGTTTATGACTATGCATATTCCTTTCCAGATGGGCGTAGCAAAGATGGGGTTACTAACATTTATTGTTAATAATTATGTTGGGCTTTTATTTACGTTTGTGTGGCATCTTGTATTCAACTTTTTATACTCTAAGTATAACTCTATTGTTGCACCTACAGTATTTCACGCTATTATGGATTGGTGTAATGTAATTTTTATTCGTTAAAATCTTCTTAATTACAACCTTTGAGAGTGTCATTTTCGTATGATTATGCAATATCGATTAGTAGTTACAATGAAGTAAAATTTCAATTAATTGAAAAAGAGAGTATATACTGACAGGATGTGTTCCAGGAGATGGTACATAAACTTTGGCTAATCCTGCAGGCTTTTTATGGGAATTTTGACATGGCCATTAGCTTCATTCATGTTAGAATAATCGTTTGAATTGCTAGATTAAATAAACATATCCAGGAGGTATTAATATGGATTCATTGAGGCAAATATTTGGACCAAGCAAAGAAGAGGTCTGGGCAAGATTAAGTGAAGAAATTGAAGCGGATTTTGTTGACGGAGGATTTCTACGAGGAGACAAAATAATCGCTAAAGTAAGAGAATGGGTGATAACTCTAGATACATATACGGTTTCTACCGGAAAGAGTTATTCAACATTTACAAGAATGAGAGTGCCTTATGTAAATAAAGACGGGTTCAGATTTAAGATTTATCGCAAGGGATTTTTTAGTAATGTCGGAAAACTTTTTGGATTACAGGATATTGAAGTAGGTTTTCCTGAATTTGACGAGGAATTTATTATCAAGGGGAATGATGCCGAAAAATTAAGCAGACTATTCTCCAACCCCAAGGTACGTGAGTTAATACAACTTCAACAGGATATTTCATTAGAGGTTAAGGATGATGAGGGCTGGTTTGGAACAGAATTCCCACAGGGAGTTGATGAACTCTACTTTCAAGTTAGTGGAGTAATAAAAGATGTAGACAGGCTAAAGAATTTATATTACCTTTTTGCGGTAGTACTAAATCAGTTATGCGTCATTGGCTCAGCATATGAAGATAACCCTAATGTAACTTTAGAATAAGACTGTTAGATTTACTGAACAAAATGTTTCTTGGTTAGCTTGACCGAATAATTATTAGAGGTTAAAATATTGATTGACTGTTTAATAAAGTAATTGATCAATCAAAAAAGGAGTAAAAGTAATGGGGAATCAACCATCTTTTATAGCAGAAGCAAGGCGGGAACAAATTATTGAGGCAGCAATAAAAACTCTTGATGAGATCGGCTATGTAAAAGCAAGTCTTGCCCAAATCGCAAAAAGAGCTAAGATTAGTACGGGGTTAATTTCTTACCACTTTGCAGATAAAAGAGATTTGATGAATCATTTACTAATGAAACTTTTAGAAAGATCAACTGCATATATCTTGGAACGAGTACAGCTGAAAAAAACTGCTCAGGAAAAGCTAGTTGCTTTTATTGAAGCGAGTCTAGCTTATCAATATACTCATCCCGCACATAATTCAGCTCTAATAGAAATTGTGTTTAACGCCAGAACACCTGATAACATTCCTTACTATAAATTGAGTGATGATGAGGAAGAAGATCAGCTCACCCATGAACTGCAACAAATACTACTTGAAGGTCAAGAAAAAGAAGAATTTGAAAAGTTTAATGTATATGTGATGGCTAGCGTGATTCAAGGGGCAATTGGAGAATATATGCTATCAAATTCTACAATAACCCAGAAGATTGATTTAGAGACTTATAAAAGTGAACTCGTTAAAATTGTTGAGAAAATGATAGTTTTCAGAAATAAAGAGTATGTGAGAACAGTTTAAGACAGCACCGTCTTGGTGCTGTCTTATTCACAAAGTGCTATTCATGTATAGTATGACGCTACGGGAACTCTTGAGGAGGAGCTGATCGAATCATAGAAAAATATGCCTTTTGTATAGTAGGTATCAAAAAAAGAGTTCCAATAATTTTCCACGGAGTTAATCCAGAGATTGCTTCTATGTGGAAGTCTTTAAATGATGAAGTGATAAATAAACTTAAGGAACTCTCTAATGTAGAGCCAACCTGAACTGACTGGACAGGACATAGCAATACTAAAAGAGTCCATTTTATTATTAATAACACAAAAAGGCCGCGCGTCCATGCGCGGATTAGTTGATGATGGAGGTATTAAACTATGGTGAAGGGCTAGCCCAAAATTACTGTATATGGTATCCTCTGAACAAGCTAATGTTGGACTTTTGCTATTTGTGGAAGCCATTCCCGGTGGAGCATAAGTTGTTGCAATCGGTAACCCCAGTCTAATGCGATGTTTAACTGTTTACGGAGCTTAATGCCAATTTCTAGATGATAAGATTGGTTAATAGCCATTAGGAGCGCCATTTGGCTGGCACCATGCATATTCACTAAGCCCATTGCAATTTCCATGTCGGTGATGTGGGCAGCACTTGGGATATCTTGAGTGCTTCCCAGTAAACGTTCGGGGAATCTCATTGTAGGGAGCATTGCATCATTTGCATCTAATATGTCTTCACAAACTTTGATAGTTCTTTCTGATAGGTTATCTAAAGCATCTTTTATTAGCTCCATGAGTTCTGGATCTTTAGCATGGTTATAGAAGATGGAGAGCAGAGAAACATGAAAACGTCCAGTTATAATAATCTGGTACAATAAACCTGCCTCAATATAATTTGCCGATTCATCATTAACAAAGTTTTGGACGAGCGAACGGCCCTTGGCATTAACTTTATCTAAAATAGTCAAACAAATCCCCCCTATTTATATGTATGTTTACCTAATTGTGCTTTCAGTATTCTGGTATCAGATAAATAACAATGAAGATTTATTGAGAACTAATTAAATCTTCAATCTCAAATAAAGTTAATAAATTCCCAACTTAGAAATAGAAGTTTCCTTAGATCAAGGAAGTGAAAATTAATGATATTTATTATTGCTGTTCTAATAGTGTGGTTTGTATTTACAGTTAGTTTAAAGAAGAGAATGAATAAACGGTTTAGATTTTCAAAAACCTAAATATTAATAATTATTTATTTCACACAGGAGTACTTTAAAAATGGAAGTAGTCATACGAAAATACCAAAATACTGATCTGCCTTCAATGGTGGAAATTTGGAATCAAGTAGTTGAAGATGCACATGCATTCCCGCAAATAGAAAAATTAGGTGAGGAAGATGGGAGAAAATTCTTTGATTCTCAAACGTTTACCGGAGTAGCAATAGGAGAGAATCAAGTTCTGGGATTATATATTTTACATCCCAACAATGTAGGGAGATGCGGACACATCGCAAACGCCTCCTATGCTGTTTGCCAAAACTATCGGGGATATCATATCGGAGAAAAACTAGTGCGTCACTCTATGAAGACAGGGCGTGAATTTGGATTTCTTTTATTGCAATTTAATGCCGTGGTTAGCACAAATGCTAGTGCTATTCATCTTTATGAGCAATTGGGCTTTCATAGAGTGGGAGTAATTTCGAACGGTTATCTGCTTGGCGATGGAAATTATGAGGATATTATAATTTACTATATTGAATTATAGTGCTTTGGCAGGTTATTACACAATTTAAGGTAGCTATTTGAACACATGAAAAAACTCTCCACCTCGCCATATAAAAACGACGATTGTGGAGAGTATATACCTTAAAAATTGTATTATTGATTACATATTTACCGCGCTAGTTCTAGTTTCTGTACTTGCAGCAATGTGATTCATTACTTTGAACACGGTTGCTGGAGAATTTGTCAATTTGACAACTCTATACTGCCTGGATCCTTCACCGAATAAAGTTTTAATAATGTCCAAGATGTCTTTCTTTAGCGTCATAAATTTTGCCTCATCTACAATGCGATGTTGGTCACGCTTCAAAAATTTTTCAATCTCATTGTATAAGGTTTTAAAATCATTACGAAAATGCATAAGTTACCTCTTTCTTTAAGTCATTAAATACACACAAAGGGTATCTTAACAAAAAGAAATATGCTTGTAAAGAATAACTTAAATAAATTATCATAATTTTGTACTTCGGCTTGGCCAAATTGGATTTAACCATCACTAGAGGTGCTTTTCAAGATTCCATTTTACTTTTTTAATTCGCAAAGACGATTATTAAAATAGGTTTTGATTTGCTCAACATATTGGGGTTTTAGGGTATATTTTCTGAAGTAGATACCGAAATTTCTATCTAAACCGTAAGTTCCTTGCTCAAACCATTGCTCATCAAGCGTACAAGTTGCTGTAATTTGATCGTACAAATAGCTAGAACCCGAAAATGTTTCAAACAAATTCAGTAACTCTTTCTCGATTTGTTTATGTGGCAGCAAAAGATTAAAAGGCTTTTTATAGTTCCCGTATTGATATGTATCTTCTTCATCCCAAACAAAAGGTTTCTCGCAAGTCTCCAAGATAGCTTGACAGGTTTCAATCATTTTTTCTTTATCTGCAATCTCCAAGGACATTTTTTATTACCTCTATTATTTATTTTATTTGCTTATCTTACAACGATATAATATAAAAATCAACATAAATGGTTATTAAAGAAGTGTGTTAGTATGTCAGGATAATAAGTAATTAATATTTATTCTCCTGCATTCTGCTCAAGATTTTGTTGAGGTGAATGGATATGAATCTGCAGGCTGACTGCGAAGAATGTTTTGGTCTGTGCTGCGTTGCACTATATTTCTCAGCTTCAGAAGGCTTCCCAAGCAACAAAGATGTGGGGCAGCCTTGCCTTAACCTGCAGCCAGACTTTCGCTGTGGTATTCACGGAAGCCTCAGGGAAAGTGGACTTAAAGGCTGCATCGCTTTTGACTGCTTTGGTGCGGGGCAAAAAGTTGCTCAAGTTAGCTTTGGGGGACAGGACTGGCGGAAGGTTCCAGAATCCGCAAAGCAAATGTTTGAGGTTTTCCAAATCATGCGACAGCTCCACGAGTTACTCTGGTATTTAACGGAAGCACTCACGTTACAAGCAGCCCTTCCTATCCATGGTGCACTCAAAGCTATGTATGATGAGACGGAACGCATCACTCATCTTAGCCCTGACTCTATCCTGAAATTAGACATAGAAGGGCACCGAGCAGGTGTTAATACGCTACTTCTAAAGACCAGTGAGCTTGTACGAACCGAAACTCGTCGGGGGCAAAAGGTTCATTCTGGGCAACGCAAGACCTTCGGCCGAGGGGCCAACCTTATTGGTGCTAACCTCAAAAAAAAGGAGCTCAGAGGAGCCAACTTAAGGGGAGCTTATCTTATTGCAGCTGATCTTAGGGAGACTGACTTGAGTGGGACAGATTTAATAGGAGCTGATTTCCGAGACGCTGACATCAGGGGAGCTGATCTTAGTGAGAGTATCTTTCTTACCCAAGCCCAACTCAACGCAGCCAAGGGGGATACCAGTACAAAAATACCTTCATCACTCACTCCTCCAACACACTGGAGAACCTTTCAAGAATAAAGCCGATGATGTGGGGATGATACGATGAAACTAAGCAGATTAGAACAGTACATAAGAGCAATAGAATTGGAAAGAGAAAGAATACCATCATTTTTTGAATATCCATTTAACCTACCAGCGATAGAAAAACTATACTCGCTATCATTTCATCCTCATGTCACTTTTCTCATCGGAGAAAATGGTTCCGGGAAGTCAACTATCTTAGAAGCGATAGCAGTAGCTTATGGATTTAATGCTGAAGGTGGAACAAAGAATTTTAATTTCTCTTCCAAAGCTACTCATTCAAATTTGAATAATTATATTAAAGTTGTTAAAGGTACAAGTAAGCCCCGTGCTGGTTTCTTCTTAAGAGCGGAAAGCTTCTATAATCTTGCGACAAATATTGATGAATTGGATTTGGAATTTTCCTTTGGGCCCCCTTTGATTGACTCCTATGGGGGACGATCACTACATGAACAATCGCATGGAGAGTCATTCTTTGCTGTATTCCAAAACCAATTTAAAGGTAAAGGCATATACATCCTGGATGAACCCGAAGCGGCACTATCACCCTCGCGGCAAATGTCTATGCTCACTAGGATGCATGAATTAGTCCGGGATGGATCTCAGTTCATTATTGCGACTCATTCTCCAATAATAATGGCATACCCTCATGCATGTGTATATCAAATTAATGAAGGGTTTGAACAGGTGAAGTATGAAGATACAGAGCATTATCAAGTCATGAGATCCTTTATTAATAATAAAGAGAAGATTTAAAGATCTTATTAGATGATTAAGTTTAGCAAAATAGGTCAAGGAATAAAGATATGTTTATTGTATCCTTTTGATAGGAGGTGAGAGAATGGAAAGTTGGGAAAAGATAAAAGCTGTACAACGTATGCAGGATTACATTGATCAGCATATAACTGAAGTCATAACCCTGCGTTCGCTTGCGGATGTGGCGAGGTATTCGCCGTGGCACTCTGCAAGAATATTTAAGGAAATGACAGGCAAACCACCATTTGAATATATTCGGGCACTTCGGTTATCCCACGCTGCACTTAAGCTGCAGGATGATGGTGTGAAGATTGTTAATGTGGCATTCGATTTTGTTTTTGATTCACATGAAGGATTCACCAGAGCTTTTTCCAAACATTTTGGTATGACTCCTCAATTTTACTGTAAAAACAAAAATGATGCTTTATTAAAACTGTTTATTCCTAACTATGTCCGTGACTATTACCTTACATTACAAAAAGGAGCGAATAGTATGTCGGAGAACACCAAATTAAATACCGTGTTTGTTCAAGTAATTGAGAGGCCTGCTAGAAAGTTGATTTTAAAACATGGGATTAAAGCTACTCATTATTTCGAATACTGTGAAGAAGTGGGATGCGATGTTTGGAAAGTGCTTTCTAATGTTAAGGAAGCTAGCTATGAGCCTATTGGAATGTGGATGCCGGATAACTTGCGTAAACAAAATACGTCAGTTTATGCTCAAGGGGTCGAAGTTCCCGTTGATTATGTGGAAGAAGTTCCTGAGGGATATGATATGATTGAGCTTGCACCTTGTAAGATGATGGTTTTCCAAGGGCCGCCTTTTGAAGAATCGAAATTTGGAGAAGCGATAAGTGAACTATGGGAAGTTATGAAAACTTATAATCCTGAAGTTTATGGATTTGAATGGGCAGATCAAGATGGTCCAAGATTTCAACTTATTCCAATGGGGTACAGAGGATATATTGAAGCAAGACCTGTAAGACAATTGAGTGCAAAATAAATAGAATAATTATTCGGGATTAAAGATAAGTTTAAGAGTGCACGATTCGTGGTGCACTCTTAACATTTAAGAGTGGAATCTCTTTAAAGCAAGAAAAAATGGAAGATAGTAAAAGATTAATATACAATGGATATAAATCCTTCAACATTGATTATGACCCATGCCGCATAGGTAAGGAATAAAAAGTAAGGGGAGAGGAAATGACAAGTTTGATTACTACCAAGGTAAATGACTTCAAGATGAGATTTGCTGAACCAGGAGATATCTTACTTATCTTAGATTTCATAAAAGAATTAGCTGAATACGAAGAAATGTTTGATGAAGTCGTGACAACAGAGGAAATATTAAAAGAATCCCTTTTTGAACGAAAAGTAGCTGAAGTTATTATAGGTGAATACCAGAACAAACCAGTAAGTTTTGCCTTGTTCTTTTACAACTTCTCTACTTTTTTAGGGAGACCAGGTATATACTTAGAAGATTTATTTGTCAAGCCTGAATTGAGAGGAAAAGGGATTGGTAAGATTATGCTTTCTTTTCTGGCAAAGTTAGCTATCGAAAGGAAATGCGGCAGATTAGAGTGGTGGTGTCTAGACTGGAATAGATCTTCTGTTGAGTTTTATAAACATTTGGGCGCGATTCCGATGGATGAATGGACGGTATATAGAGTCCATGACGAGAAGTTAATCAATCTGGCAAAATGTTTTGGAGAATAGACATTTAACAGGAAGGGCATTAAATGGAGACAATCGGTTTAGTTCTTATAGTTTTAGTTGCCTCGGTTTTACAAGCGGGAACAGGATTTGGGTTCTCAATTATGGCAACCCCATTCCTGCTTCTGCTTTTTGAAGCACACGATGCAATACAGATAAACATAATACTATCGCTTTTGATATCTCTTATTATGATGTTTAAAATACATAAAGAAGTGGATAAGGATAGTTTAGTTCGTTTGATAAAGGGTAGTCTAATTGGCATTCTACCGGGCCTATTCCTTTTTATCTTTCTTGATGTACAACCTTTAAAAATATTAGTGAGTATATTAATCCTTTTGTCAACTGTTTTATTAGTTGCCAAAATCACAATAAAGGAATCAAACCTAAAAGAGCTTATAGCAGGTGCCTTATCTGGCTTACTTACTACGAGTCTAGGCATGCCAGGTCCACCATTGTTGATTTATTTCTCAGGAGCAAATATTGATAAGGCTGCTCTTCGTAGTACAACACTTGCTTACTTTGTTTTCATATATTTTATTAGTATCTCGCTTCAGTTTACAATATTTAGTATTTCCACAGACGTTTGGATATCAACTCTTTGTGCCTTACCCTTTGCTTTATTAGGCATTTATTTGGGGCAATGGGTATTCACTCGGCTTAATCAGCAGCTCTTTCAAAAGATCATCCACGTCTTGTTATTCTTTACAGGCATATATTTGTTACTCTCAATCTTTTATAACTAACACTTGACTATTGTTGGTTTTCAAAGGAAAGAATTGAGATGGTGCTAATAATAAAGGAGGACATAAAATGTACTATAGCAAAGAGGAACTTGAACAAATAAGAAAAAAGAGTGAAGAATACTTACAGAAAGAAGAAGAAAATTCTAAAGGTAAAAAATATACTTCAGCTGCAGAATTAGAAGTTAACTGTACTCATTGTGGATATGATCGTTTTGAACAGGGAAAGGCTTTACTAAATACTAGAGGAATGAGCTTTTTTGATTTAGATTGGCTAAATGCAGATGCAACTACTTTAATATGTATCCGTTGTGGGTACATCCAGTGGTTTGGCAAAAACGTTACAGAAATTACGGAGTAAGTGAGAAATCAGCAGTAATAAAAGGATTAATTAAAGTGAGTATAAGGATTGATAGAGTTAAGAATGAGAAATAAGCAAGTTATTATTCTGGTACATGGATTTAACAAGAACCAGTCAGACATGTTTACCTTAAAGATGCACCTAATCAAGCTAGGATATCACTGTCTAACTGTCAATCTCCCAACTAGATTCGGTTCATTAAATGATTGTACGAGCGTTATGAAGACTCAGTTAGAAAAACTACTGAGTGGCGTTGGATACCAAAAGATTCATTTCGTTGGTCATAGTATGGGTGGTTTGATAATAAGAAATTATCTTGCAAATAACAGTCTCCCTGGCCTTGGGAGATGTGTCTTTATTTCTTGCCCCAGTAAAGGTTCTTCCTTAGCTGATAAATTTTGTAAGCTTTTTCCATTCATCACAAAAATCCTTAAATCATTAAATGATTTAAGAGTAAACGCTTTGGAGATACCTAATCCGAAAAATACTACAAACCTTGAAATAGGAGTAATTGCCGGTAACAAAAGTAATCTATTATTAGGGGTTTTCCTGAAAAAAGAAAATGACGGAAGAGTAGAAGTAGATTCTACTAAGATAGAAACCATGACTGATTTCATAATTAAGCCTTATGGACACAAAGAGATACATTATCAACCGGATACTGCTAGCCTAGTAGATGATTTCTTGTTAACTGGAAAGTTCAATTCTATGAGATAAGCGTGAATTGAGCTTCATAATGTCAAGTGGAAAGAAGTTGCGTCTGAGTATTGATGTTAAACAAAAAAACTCCGATCCCCACTAGGGTACGGAGTTTCTCTATCCGGATGTTTTTTCTCGCTGAATTTACATTACTTCATAACCGTTATCTATTATTCTATCCTTTATCGTGTCTAAATCAAGTTTTTCTGGGTCATATTCGACGAATACCTTTTTGAATTCCGGATGTACATCAACTAGGTTGACTCCATTTAAAGAGCCTACGCATTTCTTGATGTTATCAATACAGTCTATACAGGAATCACCCTTAAGTGTAATATTTCTTGCTTCCAAAGCCATTTTTCTCTAGCCTCCTTGGTTATCTTTTAATAATGCACGAAAAAAAAGCAGCGAAACTGCCCAAAAATAATATTATTATTATTATTGTATTTGGCAGCCTGGCGATCTTACATTAAATGCTTTAGACCCATAGCTTTGCGTCCTATCTTTTCAGATAGTTTGCCCTTTTTTACCAGTTTTGAAACATATGCTTTACAATATAGACTAGCTGTCGAAATTTTACATATAATACAAAACTTTAATATATCTTAGCATAAAAAACTTGAAAAAATAATAGGACTTAAGGCTCAAAACCGAAAACCTTTCGTCTTTTGTCTTATTGTAATAACCGACTTTTTACAAACACTTTTTTCTATCCGACAGCTAACTGTGCATAAAGGTTGATAACTTTATTCATAAGTTATAGTTATTTCAGTAATTATGACAACATATTCTTAGACAGTAGAGTTTTCCTTTAAGGTGGGTATGTATGGCTGAAAAAGAAAAATTCTTTACTGCTAGGGGATATGAAATAGCAGCCCCAGAGAATTCCTTAACTCCTAGTATGGAAGATTACATTGAGATGATTTATCGGTTAAGTCGTAAGCATCGTTATATACGAGTTAATGATTTAGCGGAGAGGTTAAATGTCCAACCTCCTTCAGTGACTAAAATGATGCAGAAGCTTCACGATAAAGACTTATTGAATTATGAAAAATACGGGGTAATTAGTCTCACTGATGAGGGAGAAAGACTAGGATTTTTCTTTCTAATGAGGCACAATACTTTAAAGGAATTATTGTTTCTTTTAGGTGCCGATAAGAATCTTCAGACAGATGTAGAGCAAATCGAACATCATATAAATGCGGATACTTTTGAATCTTTGTATGCTTTGGTTAGATTCTTTCAGGAGAATAAGAGTGTGCTAGACCTTTTTCATACGCATAAGAAGAAAATGGAAAGTGATTATTAATTAGGGGTTACGGTTGAAATCGTATTATCTTAGTAATAAAATAAGAAATAAGGTTTAAAATAACTTTAACCGAGGTAAACTTTTTAAATTATTAAGGCTAACGTGTCTTTTTTTATTTTGCCAAAAAAACATTCTGATTTCATTTGAACTTTGGATGTATGAAATGAAAAGATTACTCTATTTCTTTAACTACGAGGTGATTACGTGAATCAAGCTGTATTATTTATCTTATTAATTGTCGCTATTAATATCACATATGTATCTCTTACTACGGTCAGATTAATTTTAATGATTAAGGGCTTACGTGGATATGCATCAGCATTATCAATATTCGAAGTATTTGTTTATATTATGGGTCTTTCAATAATCTTAAACAATCTGAATAGTATTTGGAATATTGCTGCCTATTGCCTTGGTTATGCAATGGGCGTTTACATTGGAAGTATAATCGAGGAAAGACTGGCTTTAGGATATATCACGGCTGAAGTTATTGTTGATTCGGTAAATAACACGTTTCCACAAGAACTGAGGAACAATGGATTCGGAGTTACATCTTGGATAGGAGAGGGACGTGATGGACTGCGCCTTGTGATGATCGTGCTCGCTAAACGTAAACGACAGAAAGAATTACTTAAGCTCATAGACACCTTCTGTCCGACTGCCTTTGTCGTTTTCGAAGAACCAAAGTATTTCCGAGGCGGTTTCTGGACAACTAGACTGGCAAAAAGAAAAGGTTAACAGGTGAATGTAGTATGATTACGATTTATATAGAGAATAGGGAGAGAGCAAATGCTCTCTCCCTATTTCTCTTCTGAAGGGTTATGGATTAAATGAGGAACAGCATCTCTGCATAGGTAGGTAACGGCCAAATTTCCGCATCTACTAGAGTTTCAAGCTTATCCCCATGCATCCTCAGTTCTTGCATAGTTGTAAATACAGTATCACGATAATACACTCCGCTATCGTACAGGTCTTCATGTTCAGTGTTTTCAACAGCTTTTTCTAGAGCTTCAGTCTTTTCTTTGAATAACCTCAATGTGCTAGAGATATCTTTAAGAACTACTTCTTGAGCATAGGTGTCGGCACCTGGAATAATACTCTTGATAGTCTGAACCGTAGTAGCCAAATTACCGATATAGTGAGAAACTGCCGGAAGTATAAGTCTATTAGCCATATCTATCATAGTTCTAGCTTCAATGTTGATAGTTTTACAATATTGCTCCAAGAGAATTTCATAACGGGAATGGACTTCATGTTTATCTAAGACAGCATGGTTTTCAAATACTTTAATGCTTTTTTCAGAAATATAATGGGGTAAGGTATCTACCATATTCCTTATATTGGCAAGACCTCGTTTTTCTGCTTCAACCACCCACTCATCTGAATAGTTATTGCCATTGAAGATTATTCGTTTATGATTAGAGATAATTTCTTTGAGTATGACCTGAAGCTCAGTATTGAAATCGGAAGCTTTTTCTAATCTATCTGCTATCTGTGAGATAGTTTCAGCTACGATAGTATTGAGGACCATGTTCGGGCAGGCGATAGAAGCACTGGAGGGGACCATCCGGAATTCAAATTTATTTCCGGTAAAGGCAAATGGAGAAGTTCTATTCCGATCCGTATTATCTTTGGGTATTTCTGGCAGGGTAGTTACTCCTACTTTAATTGTTCCACCATTCTTGGAACTCTTGGCACCTCCGTTATTCTCGATCTGCTCGATTATATCTGTTAACTGATCACCCAAGAAGATAGAAATAATAGCAGGAGGGGCTTCATTGGCACCCAAACGATGGTCATTACCTGGGTTAGATGCTGAAAGTCTTAAGAGCTCAGAATATTCATCTACGGCTTTAATTATGGCACAGAGAAAAGTTAAGAATTGAGCATTGTCATGAGGGGTTGTACCCGGATCCAGGAGGTTAATACCGTCATTTGTACTCATAGACCAGTTATTGTGCTTACCTGAACCATTGACTCCGGCGAAAGGTTTCTCATGCAGCAGACATACGAGGTCATGGCGTAGTGCTACTTTTTTTAGAGTATCCATAATAAGCTGATTATGATCTGTCGCAATATTGGTTGTAGTAAATATTGGTGCTAATTCGAACTGTCCTGGAGCAACTTCGTTGTGTTGAGTTTTAGCTGAAATTCCTAGTTTCCAAAGCTCTTCATTTAGTTCTCTCATAAATGAAGAGATACGCTCTTTAATACTTCCGAAATAATGGTCTTCCATCTCTTGTCCTTTAGGAGGAGCGGCACCGAAGAGGGTGCGTCCGGTTAGAACCAAATCCATCCTCATGTCATAAAAGCTTTTATCAATCAAGAAGTATTCCTGTTCGGGCCCAACTGTAGTGATTACTCTGGTGCTGTTCGTGTTACCAAACAATCTTACGAGGCGGATGGCTTGTTTGGATAAAGCCTCCATAGATCGTAATAAAGGTGTTTTCTTATCCAAAGATTCACCAGTGTAGGAATAAAAAACTGTAGGGATACAAAGTGTAACATTACCATTTTTATCTTCTCTGAAAAATGCCGGTGAAGTACAATCCCAGGCAGTATATCCTCTAGCTTCGAATGTATTACGAATTCCTCCGCTCGGGAATGATGAAGCATCAGGCTCCCCTTTGATTAGTTCTTTGCCTGAGAATTCCATCACTACTTTACCATCCGAAGTAGGAGCGATGAAGGAATCATGTTTTTCGGCTGTGAGGCCTGTCATGGGTTGGAACCAATGAGTAAAATGGGTAGCTCCTTTCTCCAAAGCCCAATCCTTCATGGCACTGGCAACTATTTCCGCAACAGTGGGATCAAGTTCTAGTCCCTCATCAATAGTCTTCTTCAAAGCTTTGTAGGTTGCTTTGGGCAGCCTTTCTCTCATGACTGCATCATTAAACACGTTACTTCCAAATAATTTCATTTTATTATCCCCCTTCAGTGATATAAAAGATTAAATAAAAAAAAGACACTTAGCCCAAAACTTAAAAAAGTTTTTGGGAAAAGCATCTTTGCTTTCGCGACAATATTATGTTAAAAATTTAACACAATTGACTACAAATAACAAGTAGGTTATTGCTATGTATACAATATTAATTTTTGAGGTTATAAATATCAATAAATATTTTCATAATAAACTAAGCATTGAAAATGTAAGCAGGAAAAGTTTGATAATTCAACGAAGATAGTTCATGCAGGTAATTATTTCATGAAGATAAGTACTTCATGAAGTTAATTACTTAGCTTTACGAAATTAAATAATCCGGCGAACGTAATAATCGGAGGTGCGTATTTATGAGTTTGGTCTATGTTGGATATGTCCCACATCCACCGATACTAGTTCCAGAAATCGGGCGTGGGGAAGAGAAGGTTTGTCAGGATACTATTGATGGGTTTGCTAGGCTATGTCAAGAAATTATCAGTCTGGATGTTGAGACTGTCGTTATTGTTTCACCACATGCTCCTCTCCCTGATGATGGTTTGGGATTTTTAGCAGGAGATATACTAAAAGGAGATTTTGGACGTTTCAGGGCAGAAAAAATTAAATTCAGTTATCCAGTAGATAAAGAGCTTCTGGAAAGTGTAAAGGCAAGAGTTCCAGATAGTTTTCCTATTCGCGGGGAACTCGATCATGGAGCTTTAGTGCCGTTATATTTTCTGAAGAAAGCGGGCTGGAACGGGAGAATCATAGTGTTTAGCATGCCGCTTAATAAGCCGGAGAAGTATGGACGTGATGTAGGACAGGCACTAAATGATTATCCGCAAAAGTGTGCCGTAATCGCCAGTGGAGATCTATCCCATAGACTTAAAGAGGATGGACCATATTCTTATCATCCTTCGGGACCCAAATTTGACAATATCATAGTAAAAGCACTCAAAAAGGATACTACTTTAGCTAGAGGTCTGCCTTCAGACCTAGTAGAAGAAGCTGGTCAGTGTGGATACAATTCGCTTCTCTTTGGGTTAGGGGCAAGGGAGGGATCAGTGAAGGTGTTTTCCTACGAAGGACCTTTTGGAGTAGGATATTTGGTTGCTGAGATCTACCGATCTTCTCCTATAGCCGGATTCGCTCGGGAATGTCTGACTTATCATCTTACAGCTCAGCCTTTTGATAAACTTATTATCCCTGGCGACCCTCTTCTTAAGGAAAAAAGAAGTTGTTTTGTAACCTTGAAAAAAGATGGGGATCTGCGGGGGTGTATAGGAACAGTACAACCTGTACGCGAAAACCTCGCTTCGGAAATTAAACATAACTCCATCTCAGCAGGTACTCAAGACCCGCGCTTCTGGCCTCTCCAACCAGATGAGTTACCCTTAATAACCATAAGCGTCGATGTCTTAGGGGATATGGAGAAAATAATTAGTTCTGAAGAGTTGGATCCAAAGCGATATGGCGTTGTTGTGCGTCATGGAGGTAAAGTGGGACTCTTGTTGCCTCATTTGGAAGGAGTGGACACGGTAGAACACCAATTAGAGATTGCCAAGCAGAAAGCAGGAATATGGCCAGAAGAAGAAGTAGAACTCTGGCGCTTCGAGGTAGAGCGGTATTATGAATGAGAAAGTAGAATGCTCCCTTTGCCCTCAACATTGCAAACTGCAGGAAGGACAGACTGGATTATGTAAGGCAAGAGGATGTAAAGAAGGGGAGATAGTCTCCCTAACATATGGAGAAATTGCAGCTTGGCATATCGATCCCATGGAAAAGAAACCGTTATATCATTTTTATCCTGGGAACCGGATTCTATCGGTGGGAGGGTATGGTTGCAACCTAAGATGTTTCTTTTGCCAGAATTATGAGATTTCTCAGAAATATGAAAGAGGTCATAAGGTTACGCCTGAACAATTAGCTTATGCATCATTGGAAGAGGGATCAATAGGCTTATGCTTTACCTATTCTGAACCACTTGTCTGGTATGAGATGATTGCTCACACTGCACCTCTGGTAAAAAAACAGGGAGGGAAGGTTGCCTTAGTCAGTAATGGCATAATTGAAGCCAGGCACCTTGAAGATATCATTCCTTTTATCGATGCTGTTAACATAGATATCAAAGCTTTTACAGAAGAATTCTACCTTAGATATACCGGCGGTAAACTGAAATGGGTTTTGGAAACCGTAGAAAGACTAGCGGGCAGAGTGCATACTGAAATTACAACTTTAGTAATCCCTACCCTAAATGACAGTTCTAAAGAGATTGAATCTTTGGCTCGTTGGTTAGCCGATTTAAAAGCACCAGTGGCTTGGCACCTAAGCAGGTATCATCCTATGTATAAAAGTGATATCCCTGCCACAGATATTAAACAAATAAAACATCTATGGGAGCTTGCCAAAGAACATCTTCCCTATGTCTATATGGGAAATGTTCTAGATGGGAATACGACTTACTGTCCTCAATGCGGACTTGAATTAATAACCAGAGATTGGAAAGTTAAGGTGGAGACAGAAGGTGGAAGGTGTTCCGCTTGCGGTCTGGAGATTTGGGGAAAGGGACTGGATTAATTGATACAAGTAGCATCAAGCAAAACGTGTATACAATATTTAATCAAAAAAACACTTTACAGATTGGGAAAGAAATAATATAGTACTGGTATAAAGTTTCATCAAGTTTTTATACTCAATCAGGCAAAGAGGCCTCAAAAAAGCGTAAGCTTTTTTGAGGCCTATATTTTTTTATAATCTTAGATTACAACAAATAACAAGGAGGAGAAGAAAATGGATTACAATTCTGGCGATATTGCCTTTATGCTTGTCAGTACGGCACTAGTATTTCTCATGACACCTGGCCTAGCATTCTTTTATGGAGGTTTGGTAAAAAGGCGTAATGTATTATCGATAATGATGCAGAGTATTGCGGCTTTTGGTATTGTAACAATATTGTGGGTAGTTATCGGTTATTCCTTGGCTTTCGGATCAAGTACCGGTTCTCTTATCGGTAATCTGGACCACGTGTTTCTGAGAGGAGTAGGTCTGGTAGGTGCTGAAGGGGATGGGATTCCTCCTTTGCTTTTTATGATCTTCCAGCTTATGTTCGCAGTATTAACTCCTGCATTGATGATAGGTGCTACCGCTGAAAGATTACGCTTCCCAGCTTATGTATTATTGATAGGTCTTTGGAGTTTATTCATCTACGCCCCACTGGCACACTGGGTCTGGGGAGGCGGTTGGATAGGTAACCTTGGGGCCCTTGATTTTGCCGGTGGTACTGTAGTTCATATCAGCTCTGGATTTTCCGGTCTAATCGCAGCTATTGTGATTGGTAAACGTCTAAACAAATCATCTGAACCTACAATCCCACATAATCTTCCCTATGTAATACTTGGTGGTTCACTCTTGTGGTTTGGCTGGTTTGGATTCAACGCCGGTAGCGAACTGGCTGCCGATGGCATTGCGGTCCTAGCCTTTGTAACTACACATATTGCAGCCAGTGCAGGTCTTCTAGGTTGGGTTATTGTAGAGAAGATATATCATGGGCGACCAACCGTCCTGGGAGCCATCTCCGGAGTAATTGCCGGATTGGTGGCAATCACCCCTGCGACTGCCTTTGTTACCCCAATAGCAGCAATCTTCATAGGATTGATTTCCGGTGGAATATGCTACTTGGCTGTAGCTAAATTAAAAGAAAAACTTGGATACGATGATGCCCTTGATGTCTTCGGTATCCATGGTATTGGTGGAACTTGGGGAGCGCTGGCAACAGGACTGTTCGCCACTACCTCAGTAAATGCTGGTGGAGCTGATGGTCTCTTCTATAGTGGGAACTTTGAACTAGTGGGTATCCAAATGATTGCAGTATTAGCTACCTATGCTTTTGCAGGAATCGGAACCTTTGTTATTCTTAAGATTATTTCAGCTATCACTCCTCTTACGGCTTCAGGAGAAGAGCAAGTATCGGGATTGGACACAACCCAACATGGTGAAAGTGCGTACCCCGATATGGAAGGGATGACAGCTAATCCAACCTATAATATATGAGTATATTTTAAGACAGCTTAGAGTTTTAGGAAATAACCTAAAACTCTTTTTTATTATACTTAAATGAAAGTGCTTTTTTATTATACTTAAATGAAAGTGCTTTGTTATTAATACAGAATGAATATATAATTAAACTAATATCTTTTGAAATTAATATCATTAATGTCAGCAATCAAATGACTATTGTCAAGTAGAGGTATAAGTATGAAAGTATATTACTGGATAGAACCTGTAAAAATAGGTACAAAGAGGTTGGAGTTATTTACTGCCGTTTCTTCCTCTCGTCTTATTATGAGCGGTCTGGATGACAAAGAAAAACTCCTGAATCAACTTCATACTATTGTAAGACGTTACTTACCAGAATATGAAGTAACTGAACAGAAAGAACCAAATCTAGATATAATCAAGGAGTTCCAGGAATATTTCAATGGAGAACGGCGGAATTTTACCTTTTCTCTTTGGCAGCTAGGGACACAGTTTCAACTGAGAGTCTGGCGGGCACTGCTAGATATTCCTTATGGGCAAACATGCAGTTATTCTGATATAGCTGAACAAATCGGATGCTTAAAGGGACAAAGAGCGGTTGGGCTAGCCAATAATAAGAATCCCTTAGGGATCGTGGTCCCGTGTCACAGGGTTATAGGAAAGAATGGTCACCTTGTAGGGTATGCTAGTGGTCTGGGGAATAAAAGCATGCTTCTAGATCTGGAAAATAGAAGGGCTGAATAGTTTTATGGAGAAACGTTACTATACTCTCAACCAACACTTAAGAGAAGTTTTCAGAGAAAAAGTTATCAAAGTATCTTTGGATGCTGGGCTTAGCTGTCCAAATAGGGACGGAACCCTAAGCTATGGAGGATGCATTTTTTGTAGTGAAAAAGGATCGGGAGACTTTGCCGGTCAAAGAGGGTTTCCCATTAAGGAGCAGTTCGACCAAGTACGCGCCAGAACTTTAACAAAGTGGCCAAACGCCAAATATATAGCTTATTTTCAATCTTTCTCGGGGACCTATGGTTCCCCTAACTATCTAAAAGAATTATATGAAGAAGCTTTACGACAGGAAGGAGTAGTTGGTTTATCTATCTCGACTAGGCCCGATTGTCTATCTGATGAAATTCTTGATATACTTGAAGATCTTAATAAAAGGACTTACTTATGGCTCGAATTGGGGGTTCAATCTATTCATGCTAAAACTCTTAAATGGATGAATCGTGGTCATGACTTTGATTGTTTTAAAGAAGCGTTATCTGAATTAAGACAAAGAAATATCCGAGTTTGTGCTCATATTATCTTGGGCTTACCCTATGAAAACAGAGAGGAAATGCTTTCTACAGCCAAGTCGCTGGCGGGACTCTCTCTCCAGGGAATAAAAATCCATTCACTTCATATCTTGAAAGGGACGAGACTTGCGGACTCTTTTCTCCAAGAAGGGTTCTCTCTTCTTACTATGGACGAGTATATTATACTTGTTAGTGATATTTTAGAAATCCTACCCCCAGACATTATCATTCATAGACTTATGGGAGACGGTCCCTCCTCGGATGTAATCGCACCGGAGTGGACACGTAAGAAATGGGAAGTTCTAAACGGCATAGATAGAGAAATGGAGAGACGAAATAGTTGCCAAGGAAGCAAGTTTGTTAGAATCGATGAAGGTAATTAATTATATATTTGTGCTATGCAATAGAACTAATGAGAAAGGGAGCATTGCTTACTACTTATTAAGTAGTAAGCAATGCTCCCAGTTTTTTGCTAACTAAAATATATATTAGTAAATTATCAGCTATCCGTATCTGAATCCGTATCGTAATCTACAATCTTATCTTCCCATGTTCTAAGAACAGCCTTATCGTCATCAAGGGAAACTAAATACTCTGGGAGGAGAGGGGTCTTGCCTCCTCCTTGAGGCGCATTAACAATATAAGTCGGGATAGCTAGACCCGAAGTAAACCCTCTGAGAGCTTTCATGATATCTAATCCTTCTTGAATGGAAGGGATGAAATGGGTTGTACCTTTAACTTTTTTAGCATGGAAGATATAGTACGGGCGGACACGAATTTTTAAAAGTTCATGGTTCATCTTCTTCATAACATCAGGATTATTATTGACCCCTTTGAGAAGAACTGCTTGATTGCCGACAATCACTCCAGCGGCGACTAATTTATCTACAGCTTTTCTTGATTCCAGAGTTACTTCCTTGGAATGATTGAACTGGGTATTAAGATAAAGTGGAGGATATTTTGCCAAGATATCTGCCAGTTTTTTTGTTACCCGCATAGGTAGCGTAACAGGAGTTCGAGTACCTAAGCGCTTTATCTCTACATGAGGAATACTTTGAAGTTCACTTAACAACCAATCAAGAGTGCTGTCACTTAAAAGGAGCGCATCTCCTCCAGTAATAAGAACATCTCGAATTTCCGGATTTGCTCTTACATAATCTAAAGCAGCGATTAAGTCTTCTCTTTTGCTGTGTTGATCTATCTCCCCTATATTTCGTCTTCTCTGACAATGGCGGCAATACATTCCACATATATTGGTAACATTAATAATAAGGCGATCAGGATATCGCCGGGTTATGCAAGGAGCAGGTGACGTCATTGCTTCTCCCATAGGATCGACTTCACCTTTTTTATCTTCAAGCTCTAATCCCATTGGTATCCCTTGAAGAAGAATTGGGTCGCTGGGATTATCGAAATCCATCAGGCTAAGATAATAAGGTGATACTGCCCACCGAAATATATTACCGGTCTTAGCAATTTCAGCTTTGCGTTCTTCGGTCATCGGAAATATTGAACTTAGAGTATTAACATCTGAAATTCGGTTTCTCATTTGCCAATGCCAGTCATCCCAATCTTCTTGGGTAGCTTTGAAATAATTTAGGATTCTTTCTTTTTGAGCTTCATAGAATTCAGTTAGGTTAAGTCCGGTAGGAATATTCTTAGAATTCTCTAAATAGGGCTTGATTTTCTGCTTAAGCTCATCAGCCCGTTTTAAGGAGTATTCACGTAATTCCTGCTCGCGTTTAGAGGATTGTTTAGCCATTATGAACGACCTCCTTTTCCACACAAAAGATAACCAAAAAAAGCTCATGTATATATAATAACTCAGTTGCTTGTCTATCATACTATTTTTAGGTATAATACTGCCATCCGATATTAACATATAAAGTTGGCACGCGTCAAGAGGGTGTAAAAATGGATAATATTTTATTATTTAGATTAAGGTGAATTGTTGTTTTCAGCTGATAGCTACTGTAGAATTAAGATAGAAAATTCGCAAATAGATATGTTGCTTTTTTATTAGCTGATTGAAGTATAGCTGTAAATCGATTTGGACTTACTGTAAATAGAGAGTTAATTTAATAAGAAAGTAAGGGATCAATTTTGGAACAAGCCAGATACCAAGAAATTGCCAACTCAATAGCATATTCTATTGTTTTAGGAGAGTACCATGAAGGAGAAAAGATACATGGCAGATCTACTTTAGCAGGAAGATTTAATGTATCCCCCGAAACTATCCGCAGAGCTATTGCTATACTTCAAAGTGAAGATGTAGTTGGAGTAAGACAAGGTATTGGTATAATAGTAAATTCTAAAAAACAGGCCGAAAAGTTTTTAAGGTCCTATAATCAGAAAAACGAAATTCAATCCTTTATGGAGGACCTTAAAGACCTGCTGGAGAAAAGAAGAGAGATAGATAGACAGATCGATAATCTACTGAATAAACTGACAGGATATGCCGATAGATTTATTTCGCGCTGGAATGACGTTGCTGAGATTGAAGTACAACCTGAATCAAAAGCTGTCGGACGTACTTTAAGGGAGCTTAAAGTTAGAGAACTAACTGGGGCCACTGTTGTTGGAGTAGTAAGAAACGGAAATGAGAACTTTTCTCCCGGAGCAGACTATATTCTCAGGATAGGTGATATTCTACTTGTAGTAAGCCCGGATGAGGGTCTTAAAGAAGTCCAATCTCTACTGGATAATATTCAGGAATAGTTAGAGAAAGCAAGAATGGAGAATAAAGATGCATAATACTAAAATACCTATTAATACTAAAATACCTATTAATACTAGAATACCTATTAATACTAGAATACCTATTAATACTAGAATACCCATAACTAAACAAAATCTTCTGGCAAAAGAGATAAAGCGAGGAATAACTGTAATTGTCATCTTAGAGATAATTGCAGGGTTTATAACTCATAATTTTGGTTTATTAATTTTCTTTATGGGACTTAACTCCTTGTTGTTTTATTGGATAATAAACAAGTTAGAAAAGAAACATACTTCCCAAAATAATATTCGACAAGCTGATTTGAGTGTAAAAATTGCTCACGAGACACTACCTTTTATGAGGAGAGGTCTGAACGAAAAAAATGCTCATGCTATAGCGAAAATTATTCAGGATATTGGACAGGTAGCCGCAGTCTCTATTACCGATTGTGAAAAACAACTTGCTTATATCGGGGCAGGTTGCGATCGACATCACCCCGGAGACAAGATTCTCACGGAAGCTACTAGAGAAGTTATCCGGACAAAAGACTTTAAAATAGTTCAAACTCAAGAAGAATTAAATTGTCCTCTAGCTGATACCTGTGATTGTCCATTAGCGGCAGCGGTTATTGTTCCTTTAGTCTGCAAGGGCATAGTCGTTGGAACATTTAAGCTTTACGAAACCAAAGACGGAAAAATGTCTCCTGACCTTATACGTTTGGCGATTGGAATGGGACAGATTCTCAGTCTTCAAGTTGAGTTAGCCGATTTAGATCACCAGGCAAATCTTGTCACCGAGGCAAAATTAGATGCTCTTCAAGCACAGATTAATCCCCATTTCTTTTTTAATATCATGAATACCATTATAGCTACAAGCCGTTCCAATCCCAATCGGGCAAGGAGACTATTAATTCATTTGGCTGAGTTCTTCCGTAAGGCCCTTAAATCAAAAGCTTCTTTAATATCTTTGAAAGAAGAAATGGAGTTTGTCAACACTTATCTAGTATTGGAAAAGGCACGTTTTGGACGCAAGCTTAAAATTAAATCAGAAATACCTCGGGATTTGATGGAGGCAGAGGTTCCACGTCTGAGTATTCAACCTTTGGTTGAAAACGCAGTTAAACATGGGATTACACCCAAGCTTACCGGGGGTACAGTGTTAATCCGTGTTGATAGAATTGAATCAGATAACGGCGATATTGAGCTCCTCGTAGAAATTACGGATGATGGATTGGGAATAGAAGCCAAAAGGTTAAATGATGTCCTCCTACCAGGAGTAGGATCAGGCAATGGGGTTGGGCTGGCAAATGTTCATGCCCGCCTTCGGGGGTTATATGGCGAGGAATATGGTTTAGTTATTACCAGTAAGCTTAACGAGGGCGCAACAGTAAAAATGAGGCTTCCTTATTCTAGAGTTATCAAACAAGAGGTCTCTTGAATTATTGTTAAAAATTGGAGGATATAGAATGTATCCAGGTACTGATATAATTGAAATATCCAGATTTAAAGGAGCTTGTCAAAGGAATCCGCGAATCACCCAGAGGCTTTTTACCCTCAGAGAGCTTAATGAGAAATCAGCTGAGAATGGAGCATCTCTGGCAGCAAGGTTTGCAGGTAAGGAGGCAGTACTAAAAGCACTTGGGACAGGGCTAAGAGGACTATCCTGGCACGATATAGAAATAATCAGTAATGAGGTGGGCGAACCCCAAGTATATCTGAGCTCGAAGGCTAGAGAAGTTGCTTTATCCCGAGGAGCAGGAGAAGTCAGGGTAAGCCTCTCCCACAGCAAAGATTTAGCGATTGCTGTAGCTATTTTAAGTTCTAAATGACTTTTTAGTCTTAATATAATTTTTATTAATAATATATAACTACTAAAATAACAAACGCTCTATACGATTTATCAGGGTCTGGAGGGGAACGAATGCGCATAGTGAGTTCAAGTCAGATGCGAAGCATTGATGCCAACGCCATCAACAATTATGGTATACCTGGTATTGTGCTTATGGAAAATGCTGCTTTGGCAGTAGTACAAGAAATAAAGAAAATACTTACTATTGAAGATAAGAAAATTATTAAAGGTCAAAAAGCTGTTATTCTTGTTGGTAAAGGTAATAATGGCGGGGATGGCTTAGCTATTGCCAGGCACTTAACTGTCCTAGGGATGGAAGTAACGGTATTTCTCTTTGCCGGAATAATCGAGCTAAGTGGAGATACTAAGCTCAACTTTGAACTCTTCCAAAAGATGAGTGGTAAGGTAATTAGTGTTGAAGATGAAAAACAGCTGCGCTTGTTCAAACTAGCTCTTATGCAATCACAAATAGCTGTAGACGCACTTTACGGAACAGGTTTTAAAGGGTCTATACCGGAGAATATGGCTAGTTATATAGAAGATCTGAACAAGTCAGAACTACCAGTTCTGTGTGTAGATATTCCCAGTGGTTTGGAGGCTGATACGGGCAAGGTACATAATTCAGTAGTGAACGGAGATGTTACAGTAACGTTCGGTCTTCCCAAGCTAGGTCATTTTCTTGGGCAGGGCCCAATCTACACGGGAAGATTAGTTGTCGATCAAATATCAATACCAGAATACATTATTAATGAAGAAAAGATTTTTGCCTATCTATTAAATGATGATGTAATTAAGCCCTTAATTCCAGTTCGTCATCCTCACGGTCATAAAGGAACACACGGCAGAGCGGTTCTAATCGGAGGTTCAATTGGGATGAGTGGTGCTGTTATCCTTGCTGGTAAGTCAGCTCAACGCTGTGGAGTGGGGCTCCTGCAAATAGTGGTTCCCGAAGGAATTGCGGAAACAGTCGATTTAGGAGTTATTGAAGCTACCGTTTGGCCTGCCAAGGATTATGAAGTCTTAACAAATGGTTCCTGGAAGGTCATAGAGGAACGCTTAGCAGGAGCCAATGCCTGTGCAGTTGGACCAGGGCTAAAACAAACAGAGTTATTTCTCCCTGTCCTAAAGAATATACTGAAAGAAACTGAAGTTCCGATTATCTTGGATGCTGATGCCTTGAATCTGATTTCCCGTGAACTTGATATACTAAACTTAAGAAAAGGGAAAGGGACTCTTATCCTTACTCCTCATCCTGGTGAGATGGCTCGCCTATGTGGATGTTCAATTGAGGATGTTCAGGAGAATAGGCTTAAGCTTGCAGTTTCTAAAGCTTTAGAGTGGGGTGTTATCGTTGTCCTTAAGGGTGCTGGGACAATCGTGGCATCCCCTGATGGTAGGGTTTTTCTCAACTCAACCGGTAACGAAGGCTTAGGGACTGGAGGAACAGGGGATGTCTTAACAGGTAGTATTCTGTCCTGGTTAGCTCAGGGCGTTCCTCCATTAGGAGCAGCTTGTTTGGGTGTTTACCTCCATGGAAAAGCAGCAGATATTCTTAAAGAACAGTATGGTTCATCGGGATATACAGCTTCTGAAGTAGTAGAATGTCTACCTAAGGTGAGAAGAGGAATTGATAACTCTTGACGGAGGATTAATATGACGAATTTTCGTCCTGTATGGGCAGAGATAAATCTAAGTGCACTTAGACACAACTTTCAAGCAATTAAAGGTTATACAAAAAGTGAAATCATGCCTATCGTCAAAGCTGATGCCTACGGACATGGAGCCGTACAAGTTGTACGCACACTAAAAGAGGAAGGCATAAAAAGATTTGGAGTTGCCTTTTTAGAAGAGGCTCTTGAATTAAGATACAATTTCCCAGATTTAATAATAATGGTTATTGGTCCAACTTTACCGGAATTTTCCGAGTTTCTGGTAAAGGAAGATATTATTCCTGAGATATTTCAAGTAGAACAGGCAATCGCTCTTTCTGAGGCTGCTGTTAAATTTAAAAGGATTGCAAAGATCCATATTAAGATTGACACAGGAATGGGTAGGATAGGGTTTAGAGAAACGGCTTTTGAAGATATTACGAAGATAGCTTCACTTCCAAATATTTATGTGGAAGGAATATACACCCACTTGGCTACAGCAGATTGGCCTGATTTATCTTATGTTCAGAAACAACTTACTCAACTTGATGAGCTCTACGAGAGACTTTGTTCCGCGGGTATAGAGATCCCAATCAGGCATGCTGCTAATTCTCCAGCAGTGATGCAGGTGCCTGCCAGCCATTATGAGATCTGCCGTCCAGGCCTAATTATGTATGGACTTAACCCGTTAGAAGACGGCCCTCGGGATGTAATGTTAGAACCTGTCTTATCTTTTAAAGCACGCATATCTCATCTGAAAACTATTAACTCAGGAGATAGTGTAGGATATGGTAGATCATTCATTGCTGATCATCTCGTAAAAGTTGCTACTCTTCCTTTGGGATACGCAGACGGTTTACGAAGAACCATGTCTAACGGAGGAGAAGTTCTTATCAGAGGGCAACGTGTTCGAATCATCGGAAAGGTCTGCATGGATCAGACAATGGTAGATGTAACGGAGATTGAAAATGTTGCTATAGGAGATGAAGTAACAATCCTAGGTAGGGATGGAGATGAAGAGATTACTGCTCAGGAATTAGCTAATAAGTCTGATACAATCAGTTATGAGATACTCTGCGGAATCACCAAAAGGGTTCCGAGAATTTATAAAGATAATTAAAAAAAGCATTAAGGAGAAAAATAAAAAGGCTTGGATGTTAATCATCCAAGCCTTTTCTGTAACCAAGAATATTTCTTATCTTATACTACGCCTTGAGCCATCATAGCATCTGCAACTTTGAGGAAGCCGGCTATGTTGGCACCTACCACCAAGTTATTCTGGTCAAAACCGAATTCTTTCGCAGCAGAACTTGAATTACGGTAGATATTAATCATGATGTCCTTCAATTTGGCGTCAACTTCTTCGAATGTCCAGGAATAGCGCATGCTATTTTGAGCCATTTCCAGAGCGGAAGTTGCTACACCGCCTGCATTCGCGGCTTTACCAGGGCCAAAAAGAACATTGTTGGCAAGGAACACTTTTACAGCCTCAGGAGTTGAAGGCATATTAGCACCTTCTCCTACAGCATAGCAGCCGTTAGCCACTAAAGTTTTGGCAGCTTGCTCATCCAACTCGTTTTGAGTAGCGCAAGGTAAGGCGATATCGCAGGGAACATTCCAGATGTCTCCACAGCTATCATGGAACTCTGCATGAGGATGTTGTTTGACGTATTCATGGATTCTACATCTGTCCACTTCTTTCATCTTCTTAAGAAGCGCAAGATCTATTCCATTTTTATCATAAATATAACCACAGGAATCACTTACAGCAACAACTTTAGCCCCTAATTGCTGCGCTTTTTCTGTAGCATAGATAGAGACATTTCCTGAACCTGAAACTACCACGGTAGCTCCATTGAAAGATTGCCCTTTAGATTTGAGAGCTTCTTCCATGAAGTATACCAAACCATATCCTGTAGCTTCAGTACGTACTAAACTACCGCCATAGGTGAGACCTTTACCAGTAAGTATACCTTCAAAGGAATTTCTGATTCTTTTGTATTGGCCATACATATAACCTATCTCACGACCACCAACACCGATATCTCCAGCAGGTACATCTGTATCAGCACCGATATGACGGTATAGTTCAGTCATAAAGCTTTGACAGAATTTCATTATCTCATTATCCGATTTACCTTTTGGATCGAAGTCACTGCCACCCTTACCGCCACCGATTGGTTGTCCGGTAAGAGAATTCTTGAAGATCTGCTCAAAACCAAGGAATTTAATGATACCAAGATTTACGGATGGATGAAAACGCAAGCCGCCTTTATAAGGACCGATAGCACTGTTGAACTGGACGCGGAAACCACGGTTGATTTGTACCTTGCCACTGTCATCTACCCAAGGGACTCGGAACATTATCTGACGCTCGGGTTCGACAATCCGCTCCAAAATTCCAGCATCTTTGTAATGCGGTCTTTGGTCGAATACAGGTTCTAAAGACTCCAATACTTCCTTGACCGCTTGATGAAACTCTGATTCACCAGCATTTCTTTTAATAGCTTGATCTAAAACACTTTGTACATAAGACATTTTATTACCCCCCAGATTTAAATGGTTATTCAATAACGTTATCATTCTATATTATTTTAGGTATCTTGCATACACTCTTTCCGATGTAATACTGTATTCATTATCTAAAATAATGTATGTGTTAATTTAATTGTAATATTTTATCAAAAATGTTTATTATTATATTTAAATTTAAATAAATAGACTATTGTTTACAAGTATACAATATTCAAAAAACGTATTCTTTTAAATAATACTGTATATATATAGATAATTTGGTTTTAAATTAAATATTTGTGTTAGAATTCTATTAGCAAGAAAAAGAAAGCAAGTACCCAATCATAAACAGTTGGGATTTATTAGGAGGAGATTAAATTGTTAAGAGAAGGCGAAATCCGGATCCCATCAGGTTGTGCTATTAGTGGAATAATAAACAAGCAAGGAGTAAGATTTTCTGGTCATGATGTGATGAAGTCCATTGCCTTAATGCATGATCGCTCCAATGGCTTGGGTGGGGGTTTTGCCGCATACGGTATATATCCTGAATATGCAGAGCATTATGCTTTTCATATCTATTATGATGACCTGAGTATCAAAGAATATACAGAAGACTTTTTGAGCAGCAAATTTAACATTGCAGAAAGTCATGAAATCCCCACTAAAAAGGTAGCTTCAGTAAAAAATCCACCTATTGTCTGGCGTTATTTCGTCAAACCTAAAAGTGAATTTATTGATGAAGATTGTGGCAGCGATGAAGTTGTTATGAAGATTGTTATGTTGATTAATTCCAAGTTTGAAGGGGCATTTGTTGCTTCCAGTGGTAAGAACATGGGAGCTTTTAAAGGGGTGGGTTATCCAGAGGAAATAGGGGAATTTTTCCGACTAGATGAGTATAAAGGATATATCTGGACTTCACATGGACGTTTTCCAACCAATACCCCCGGATGGTGGGGAGGTGCACATCCCTTCACTTTACTGGACTGGTCAATCGTTCATAATGGGGAAATATCATCATACGGTGCCAATAAACGTTACCTGGAGATGTTTGGTTATCAGCTGTCTTTACAGACTGACACTGAGGCCATAACGTATGCTTTTGATCTCCTGGTTCGTAAACATGGACTAGATTTGGAAACAGCTTGTTCAGTTTTAGCACCTCCATTTTGGAGAAACATGGAGAGAATGGATCCTGCAAAGAAAGAAATGTATACCGCTTTAAGAGTTGTATATGGCAACCTGCTTCTAAATGGACCGTTTTCTATTATTCTAGGTACGAGCAATGGTATTATCGCTCTTAATGATCGTATTAAGTTAAGACCTTTGGTGGCTGCTACTAAAGGAGATAACCTTTATGTATCTTCAGAAGAATCGGCTATCAGGGAAATTTGTCCTAATCCCGATCATGTTTGGACACCGAAAGGCGGGGAACCCGTGATAGGGATGCTGCAAAAGGAGGGAGTCAGAGATGAGTATCAGTATGCAACTGCCTGATTATTTGGTTGAACGCGATCCAAATAGATGTATTAAGTGTAAAGTATGTGTCAATCAATGTGCCAATGAAGTTCATAGTTGGGACGAAGATATTGACAGTGTCATAGCAGCAGAAGAAAAATGCGTAAATTGTCATCGTTGTGTCACCTACTGTCCCACCCGTGCTTTAAAAATTAGGAGGAATCCAACTGAATATAAAGAGAATAGTTACTGGAATGCTCGTACTATCCGAGGTATAGACCGTCAGGCTGAAGGGGGAGGAGTCCTGTTGACTGGGATGGGGACCGACAGACCTATCCCTATCTATTGGGACAGACTCTTCTTGAACGCCAGTCAGGTAACTAACCCTTCTATCGACCCACTGCGTGAACCCATGGAGATCAAAACTTACTTGGGAAGTAAACCAGACAATGTGATAATCAAGGATGGTAAGTTAATAAAAGAATTACCACCTCAATTGGTACTGGATGCTCCTATTATGTTTGGAGCACTTTCTTTTGGGGCGATAAGTCTTAGTGCAGTAAAATCTTTAGCTAAGGCAGCTACAGACTGTGGGATTATGTGGAATACTGGAGAAGGCGGTCTGCATAGAGATGCCTATGAATATAGTAAGAACTGTATTGTTCAGGTTGCTTCAGGAAGATTCGGAGTTGATGCTGAGTATCTGAATGCCGGGGCAGCAATAGAGATTAAAATTGGACAAGGAGCCAAGCCAGGTATTGGTGGTCACCTGCCTGGAGAAAAAGTTGGTGAAGAGGTATCTAGGACACGGATGATTCCTATCGGCTCAGATGCCATCTCGCCGGCCCCTCACCATGATATATATTCCATCGAAGATTTACGTCAACTGATATATGCCCTTAAAGAAGCTACGAGATACACGAAACCAGTGAGTGTAAAGGTATCAGCCGTTCATAACGTAGCAGCTATAGCCTCGGGAATTGTACGAGCCGGAGCAGACATCGTAGCAATAGACGGGGTTCGTGGCGGAACAGGTGCAGCACCTTTAAGAACTCGTGATAGTGTAGGTATACCTGCAGAACTGGCATTAGCCTCAGTCGATTCGCGGTTACGTCAGGAAGGTATCCGGAACCAGGCATCATTGGTTATCGCTGGTGGGATTCGGAATAGTTCTGATGTTGTTAAGGCTATTGCTCTTGGAGCGGATGCTTGTTATATAGGCACTGCCGCCCTCATTACTATGGGCTGCCGTATGTGTCAGACTTGTTATACAGGTAAATGTAATTGGGGTATTTGTACCCAAGACCCCAAACTTGTTAAACGCCTCAATCCAGAGATAGGTGCCCAACGTCTTGCTAATCTCATTCATGCCTGGTCCCATGAGATTAAAGAACTTCTTGGTGGGATGGGTATAAATGCTTTAGAAAGTCTCAGGGGTAACCGTCTTATGCTTAGAGGGGTAGGACTAAGTGAGACTGAGTACAGAATATTAGGAATATTACCAGCAGGGGAATAACCCTTCTGTATCATGAAGGAGAAAGAGGGGACACGTTATGAAAAGAGTATATGCCCGCGAGGAAGTGTGTGCAGGGTGTAAATTATGTGAAGTATATTGTGCTACAGCACATTCCGAATATCCAAATAGTATATTGAAAGCCTTTCTGAAACAGGAGACTAGACCCATAGCTAGGATTTTAGTGGAAGTAGATCAACCCCTTTCCTTTGCTCTCCAGTGTAGGCATTGTGAAGAAGCTAATTGTACTCAGGCTTGTATCACCGGTGCTATGACCAAGAATCCTGAAACAGGAATAGTCACGAATGATGAAAGCAGATGTGTCGGTTGTTGGACGTGTGTACTGGTATGTCCCTACGGGGCGATTAAGCGGGATGAGACCGGACACAAGGTTGCTTCTAAATGTGATCTCTGCAGTAATAATGACACCAATCCTATTTGTGTTGAGAAATGTCCCAATAATGCTTTAATCTTTGCTGAGATATCGAGAGGAGGGGAGTAAGGTGAAATATTTAGTAATAGGTAATTCAGCCGCTGGGATAGGAACTATCGAAGGTATTCGTCAAGTTGATCCTGAAGGTTCAATTATGCTTATCTCTGATGAACCTTATCACACTTATTCCAGACCGTTGATATCTTATTATCTGGCTGGTAAGGTTAAGCCTGAGAAAATGTATTATAGGGAACCGGACTTCTATGAGAAACTGAACGTTAACCTTCGTTTAGGAGTAAAAGTGGAAGAGATTCATCCAGATGAGAAAACAGTGTCCTTGAGTACTGGAGAAATAGTAAAATATGAAACTCTAATGCTAGCCACAGGTGGTAAGCCTATTATTCCTGAAATGCCCGGGTTACAGTTTAAAGGAGTTTTCTCTTTCCTTAAGTGGGATGATGTCAAAGATATCGAAGCTAACATTAACAAATACAATAAGATAGTCATCATTGGGGCAGGTTTAATTGGACTAAAGGCCGCAGAAGCCATGGTAGGGCTGGAAGTAAAAGTTACAGTTGTGGAATTAGCTAACAGAGTACTAAGTGCTATCCTTGATGAAGAAGCTGCCGAGATAGTTCAGAGGACCCTGGAAGATAAAGGGGTCGAGTTCTCTCTGAATAATACGGTCAAGGAGATTCAGGGCAGTGGCGATAAAGTCTCAGGAGTGCTGCTTCAAGATAACACAGAATTAGAATGTGATGCCGTCATTATTGCTATCGGTGTTTCCCCCAATAAAGATTTGGCTACTGAGGCAGGACTAGCGGTTAACAGAGGAATAGTAGTGGATGATTATCTGAGAACCAATTATCCCGATATTTATGCAGCAGGGGACGTTTCGGAAGGGTATGACATTCTTTATAAACAAAGAAGAGTATTACCTATCTTACCTAATGCTTATAGGCAGGGATATACTGCTGGGCATAATATGGCGGGACAAGAAGAAAGATATCACGGTGGATTTGGAATGAATGCCATTAGCTTCTTTGGTCTACCGATGATAACGGCAGGTATAATCAAACCAGACAGCTCCGAATTCACTGAGATGATAGAACGGGATTCTACCAAAAGAAACTATCGTAAAATAGTTCTAAGAGATAACAAACTGGTTGGATTTATTGCTTTAAATGAAGTGGATAGAGCTGGTATCCTAACCGGTCTGATGGAAAAAGAAATAGACATCAATACGTTTAAGGATAAATTACTCTATAAAGATTTTGGCTATGCTCACTTGCCCAAGGAATACAGGCAAGAGCAATTGCTGGGGGTGATAAAACTATGACCATGACAATCGATGCCAAAGGTGTCTACTATAAAGAGCTGAACCATAATCTGAGAAATCACTTGGATAAAGGGGTAGAAGAAATCATAGTCCAAAATGTTAACGGCCAGCGCTATATTGGTGATGGAGTTACTGGAAGCCAGCGGCTTATCTTGGAAGGAACTCCCGGAAACGATATGGCAGCCTTCATGGATGGTCTGGAAATCGTGGTTAAAGGTAACGGCCAAGATGGGACAGGAAATACAATGAATCAAGGCAGAATCATAGTCCATGGTCACACTGGCGATACCACCGGATATGGTATGCGAGGTGGAGAAATATTTGTTCGTGACTATGTCGGCTACCGTGTAGGAATCCATATGAAGGAATATATGGAGAAGATACCAGCCATCATTATCGGGGGAACAGCTGGAGATTTCTTAGGTGAATATATGGCAGGTGGCATAGTCCTGGTGCTTGGTCTAGGACTTAGAGAAGGAGAGGATATAGTAGGTGACTACTGCGGTACGGGTATGCATGGAGGAGTCATGTATGTTCGGGGACAGATTCCAGAATTCAACCTGGGTAAGGAAGTCAAGATTGTAGAGATGACCGATAAAGATAAGGCACTAGTTCGGGGATATGTGGAAAGGTATGTAGCTTACTTCGGTGGTAATGTGAAGAGTATATTGTCTAAGCCTTTTAGCAAGTTGATACCTTATAATAAAAGGCCTTATGGGAATATGTATACTGCTTGGTGATGATATTTGTGCATCTGGACTCTTATCTGCTCTAAAGGATTGCTAAGTAATACACAAATATTAATGATAAAGTTTAAAAGCTTCAAAAGCCTTTAATTCTTAAAAGTATAAAAGGAAATTATAAGAAGAAACTCTGCCAGTTTTTAAAGGCAGAGCTTCTTTGTAAATTTGTATAGAATATTAGGGGTTAATAGTAATGCTCTCGTCTGGATGATTTTGGCCATTGCCAAAGATATTACCACTCCAGATGTTGCCTGTATATGAGGAAAGTTTTTCACCGCTCTCATTGATAACTTGGAACTTGCCTGTTATTTCAGGCAGGATAACAACCGGATTTTCTTTATCCGAAGGTGCTTCAGTTTTAAAGTTCAGACCTTCTTTAACAATTTGGTAAACTCAAGGTACATATCTGATATGCTTTTCATGTCCTAACTTGACCACCACATTTTAGAACGTTCTATATATATATAGTAACTATTTAGGGATTTTTATTACAGACATAAATCATCATCCTACAAAAAAAATTAACTGCTGATTTCGTGGGAGTAGTTGATAAGAAATTTTAAGGGTGAGAGGTATATACTTGGCAAAAAGGCAGTTAATCTGGCGTTATTTTCTGCCTAAGATAAAGGAGAAAAATAGAAAATGGAGAATACAATGCAGATTGGAAGAAAAATGGTTAGTCACCTGTAGGCGGTTTCGAGGGAGGAAAGAGATGAAGAATAACATTATTATTATGACAACAGTAACTATCATTTTAGCTGTATTTGGAGTTGTTCAGCAAGGTCCAAGCGTAATTACTGCTGGAATAATAGCTGGTGCTAAAATGCTAATTCAAGTGATACCTTTGCTAGCAGCAGCTTTTGTCTTAGCTGGAATGATACAGGTGTTAATTTCTAAGGAACTAATAAATAAATGGCTAGGTAAAGATGCTGGACTAAAGGGAATACTTTTAGGAGCGGTTGCAGGTGCATTAATACCTGGCGGACCATATGTGTTTTATCCAATCGCAGCTTCCTTTTTGCTTTCTGGAGCGGAAATTGGTGCGGTTCTAGCCTTTGTGGTTGCTAAAAATTTATGGACTATAAGTCGGCTGCCAATGGAAGTTGCCTTAATGGGTCCAAGACTCACGGCAATTAGATATATTGTAACTTTCGTATTTCCGATTTTAGTTGGCCTAATCGCCAATCTATTCTTTAGAAATTATGGAGAAAGAGTTACGGAGCAAATAAAATTGATGCAAACGGTAGGTGACAAAAAATGATTACAGCTTTAATTATTTTATTTGTGTTAGCAGCAATTACTTCCGTTCTAGCTTATAAAAAGGGTGACGGTAGTCATCGCAAAGGCTTTAAAATAGCCCAAAAGACGTTGATTAGTATGTGGCCATTACTTATAATTGCATTTTTAATGGCAGGATTTATCCAAGTGGCTATCCCGCCAGATTTAATAAGGAGCTGGTTAGGAGCAGAAGCTGGTCTAAGAGGTGTGCTAATAGGAAGTATCGCAGGAGCATTGATACCCGGGGGTCCTTATGTAGCTTTCCCAATAATAGCATCTGTGGTTAATGCAGGGGCAGGTTTAGGTACAGCAGTATCCTTTATTACGGGCTGGGCTATGTTAGGAATGGGAGCAATTCCTTTTGAGTTGGCCATAATTGGTTCAAGATTTATGTTCTTAAGATTAGCTCTTGTTCTAATTATCCCCCCTTTATCTGGGATTATAGTTAATTTGATACCATAGGATAATGGGTATACATGCACTCATTATTTTTTGGATATTTTGCAGGACTTACTTAAATGGTATAATAAGACAACCGAGTGATTCCAGTTAAACGTTAAGTATCCAGTAGAGATACGATAAATAGTCTGGGAGGGCCCCATGAAGCTAGCAATTTTTGATTTCGATGGTACACTTTTCCCTAAAGATACACTGCCTTATTTATTAACGCGGAGAAAATATCTCAAGTGTTCGAGATTTACTATCTATAAGATTTACATATCTTTAATTCCCTTGTTTTTTCAATACAAATTAGGATTATTCGCCAAGCTGTCTAGGGAAGAAATGAAGCTTCAAGCTGTTAGGAAGTTTAACCCCATTTTTAATGGTATGAACGAACAGGAATTAAAGGACTTTTTTATGATTTGTTCGCAAGAGGTGCAAGGTTTGTTTAATAAATCTGTCTTAAAAGAAGTGCAAAAGGCCCGTGATGAGGGGTTTCACACCGTTCTTCTCTCGGGGACTTACCATGAATTTTTACAGAACATTGGTGATCAGCTTGAATTTGATACCGTAATTGGATCTCAGATGTATTTCAATCACGGGAAATATGACAGCAAGAAGGAAACAGAAATTGTAATCGGAGATTTGAAGCTGAAGAAGATTATTGAACGGTTTGGTTATGAAGAGGTAGACTGGGAAGCAAGTCGTGCTTATGCAGATGGTTATTCCGACCTAAAACTGCTTCAAGCTGTTGGTCAGCCTATAGTGGTTAATCCTGACGCTAAGCTGAAAGCAGTTGCCATTGATAAAAAATGGATGATTCTTTTTTGAGAAATTAACTATTAGGAGAATAAAATAGATGGGCAATGAAAATTTGCATGAAATATTAAAGGATATTACTTTACTAAAACAAAAGTTAGATAACAAAGAAGTCAAGAAGCTCAAGTTAGACCTAGTTGAACGAATAATTAACAGAATGGGTATACTAACTAAAGAATGTGATGAATGTACAGAAGCATTAAATGATTTAACAATTATTATTACTAGGATTAAAGATAAACATAATGAACTGGATAAACAGGATTATAAGGATTATCAATCTCTTCTGACGCAGTTAACCACTCATTTGGAAAAAAAACATAAATTAATAAGAGAAGGACATTACACCAACCTGTATATGTCTTTAGGTATTGCACTTGGATTACCTTTCGGAGCCGCATTGGATAATATAGCCATCGGGATTCCAATAGGATTAAGTATAGGATTAGCAATAGGGTCATCTCTTGACGCAGATGCTAAGAAAAAAGGATTAATAATATAGGAAAAACTCAAAAAACTATGCTTTATATTATATAGGTATCAAAGCCATCGTTTTTCAATGATGGCTTTTTTCTTTAAACAAATAACTAGAAATTAATGACTCTATCTGGGCAGTTTGAATTATTGCTCGAAAGTATCGGTATTTATATATAAAATAAAGGAAAGTCTAACAGTGGATAAGCGGAAATTTATGCCTCATTTTTAAGAATATAACCAGTAAATATAGAAATTTGTAAACAAATTTTTTATTTGCAGGTAGATTGATTATTATAGCGAATAAATTTAATCTAATAATACTTAATACTTAATACAATAAGTAAGAGCCGAAAAAATGTGCTAACTAAAAACATTATTAAAATAAAAGGAGGTACATATTATGGAAATGATGGAGTTTAGACAATTCGAAGAGAATATGCTTAATGAGCTAAGTGGGAGCATTATTAAAAGCAAAATCGATACTGAATTGTATTCCAGATATGAGGTCAAAAGAGGTCTCCGAGATTTAGATGGAAAAGGCGTACTAGTAGGTTTAACAGAGATAGGAGAGGTACACTCTTACATTATTGATGAAGGGGAAACAGTTCCCGTCCCAGGAAGGTTAATTTATAGAGGTATCGATATCAGGGATATTGTCAATGGATTTATTAGCGAAGGTCGCTTTGGTTATGAAGAAGTCATTTATCTCCTGCTATTTGGTAATTTGCCAAAAAATGAGGCTCTTGAGGATTTCAAGCATCTTCTCGCTGTTCATCAAAAATTACCTGATGATTTTACCCGAGGAGTGATACTAAAAACCCCAAGTAAAGATATTATGAACGTTTTAGCCAGAAGTATATTAGCGTTATACCCTTATGATGAAAATGCCGATGACACTTCTGTTAAAAATGTTCTGAAGCAATGCATACGACTTATAGCTTGGTTCCCAGCTTTAGCAGTATATGGTTATCAAGCCTACAGGCATTACCATGGAAATCAAAGTCTGTATCTTCATAGTCCGAGGACTGACTTAAGTACTGCTGAGAATATTCTTCATATGCTGAGACCGGATAATAAATATACAGATTTGGAAGCAAGGCTTCTTGACCTCGCCCTCGTACTTCACGCAGAACATGGTGGAGGTAACAATTCTTCTTTCGTTACCCATGTGGTAACTTCAACTGGGACAGACACCTATTCTGTCATGGCTGCCGCAATAGGGGCACTCAAAGGACCGAAACATGGTGGTGCTAATATAAAGGCTGTTGATATGCTCGAAGATATGAAAGAGAATATTAAGGATTGGAAAGATGATGAAGAAATAGAAAGTTACCTGACAAAGATACTCAAAAAAGAAGTATTTGATCAAACCGGACTTATCTATGGTATCGGTCATGCTGTTTATTCCATATCAGATCCAAGAACTGTTATTCTTAAAGAGTATATAGCTATGCTTGCTAAAGAGAAGGACCTCGAGGATGAGTTCAAATTTTACTTGAATATAGAGAGACTAGCACCTGGAGTAATATCTAAGTACAATAAAATGTATAAGATTATCAGTGCCAATGTTGACTTCTATTCCGGTTTCGTGTATAGAATGTTGGGAATCCCGCTGGAGATGTTTACCCCGATTTTTGCTATCTCCAGAATATCGGGATGGAGTGCTCATCGTATCGAAGAGATTGTTAACGCCGGCAAGATTATTCGACCAGCCTTTAAAAGTGTTGCAACGAGGAGAGAATATATTTCTCTTGATAATAGAAAGTAGTTTTATAGGATGCTTTCTACTGCACCATGATTGAATATATAAAAAACTTGCTTCACTAGGGCTTTATACCCCCCTGAAGCAAGTTTCATTTTTAAATGTAGAAACCGTGTTGAAACAATGTAGAAACTAGTTATAGCAAACCTTCGCCTTCCACGGCTCCCAATTCGTTGACAATCTTGTCAGCGAGAGATGAGTCAATAACTTGATTGTAGCTAGGGGTTTTCCCTTCTTCTAATTTGCCTATGTCAACCATTTTAGCTGCTGTAGATTCATACATCTTTGTACTTAAGCCGGTGTTGACAGCCCAAACCTTGCCATCAGTAAGCAGATCATAAGACTCTCTGATGGTGTCTTCAGCTACTCCGGTAAAACCTGCCGACATTTTTATGGTTTCTTCAGGATTGTCATACATGTAACGTGTAGCTTTAATCAGAGCCCGAATTGCTCCTTCGTAAGCTTGTTTGTTCTTTTCAACTTCATTTTTATTTGCGACCATGGCGGAGAACCACCATTCGGGTGCTACGTCCCAGAGATTGGCTAGAATATGAATGTCTTCACGTTGAGCTTTAACGGCAGCCACCTGATCGATATGAAGTACTCCCGTGTCGGCTGTGCCGGTTACCAGTGCTTGTACGCGTCCTGCCATTGAAGTTGTTATCGTAGTCTGATCTTTATATGGCACAGTTGTTTTTTCAAAGACCAATGTATTCATTAAATCTGCAAAACCGCCGACCTCACCCGACACACCAATGTTTTTGCCTGCCAATTCATCTAATGTTTTGATACTTTCGTTAGCTACCATGGATACATCAAGACGTGGAGCCGCACTATAGTAGACCATAATATCCTGGTCTCCGGCATTTCTTGCCAGGATTACGGAATCAACACTGGTCCATCCCATATCAACTCCACCGGAAATACTTCCCCTGATGGACTGTAATCCGCCTTCAAACTCCAATAATTCTACATCAAGGCCTTCTTCTTCAAAATAGCCTAAATCCTTGGCCATGTATGGAACAACATGGACAAGGTTCGGAGGAGTTACAGCCATCCCGATAACAAATTTAGTCAATTCCTTTTCAGCAGCTTGTTGTGGTTCCGCAGGCTGATTACGCGTAGCAGGTGAACTGCATGCAGTTAATATGAGCATACTGATGATGATTATGACAGTTATGAGTTTGTTTTTCTTAAACATACTTTTTCCTCCTCGTTTTTCTATTAATCACCGTGGCCCAACTATACAGTTCTGGATTAATTTTTAGTACTCGTTCGCCTCACCTCCTTAATAAGATATTTGCCCGCATTTAACTTATAACAGGGCTTCCAAAATTATTTGATTTCTAAGGTTTCGGTAATCTCAGAAAAATTAATTTCTGATGACCCTGATTCTGAATAGAGGGTAGGCACGCTTCTGTTAATTGTCAGGTGAAAGATATCCGGTCTATTATAATGACCTGCAAAATCATGGCGTATCTTCATTTTGACACCAACCTCAAGGTCAATGTCCGCGTAAATAATCCCTTCTTCATTACCCATAGGTCCCGCAAGAACTTTGGTGTCTGGAGAAACAATTGATGAACCGCCCGAATTCAAAGGATTTCGCAAGAATTCCTCTTGCTCAGGGTTCACCTTCAGTATCTTAATAATATCTTCATCCACTATGGCGCATGAGCTAATGACAAATGCCTTAGTCATTTCAGCAAAAGTTTTAGAAGTCGTTTCTACCCTCTCACGCATAGGGCGGCTAATCTTTGGAAAATGGTTTGGCCATCCCATAATATGGATTCGTGTGCCTTCAGCAGTTAAGGCAAAGATGGCCAGCGGATTGGTATTTTCTCCGCACACCAACCCACTAATCGGGCCAAATTCTGTGTTGAATGTCATAAAGGTATCGCCGTAACCACCTTTATGTACAAGTCGCTCTCCAACTGTGGGCATAATTTTTTGGTGCTTACCCAATAGAGTTCCATCAGGCCCAATAAAGATTTGGGTATTGAACATCGTACCAAAGGTATTGGGTATTTTTTCACAGATTCCCATAATTACGTAGGCATTTGCCTCACGAGCTGCTGCTCCCAAAGCTTCAACCTCTGGGCCGGGGATTTCTACGGAGTTTTTGAAGAGTTCTACACTTAACTTGGTGGCTATGGAATCCGTACCTGGATGAAAGTGAAACCAAATAGGATGTGCCGGTATATAACTCTCTGGAAATGCAATAACTCTAGCCCCATTTTCTCCGGCTTCCCTAATCAGACTACAAGCTTTTTCGGTAGTTGCTTCTCGGTTTAAAAAAACCGGTGCTGATTGGACAGCAGCTACTTTTACTATTGGATAGTTGTCTCCCATGAACATTCTCCCTTCTACTTGATTCTGACGGATAGTGTTTCGTTAGAATTCTTAGCATAATTAGAAGTCTCTAAATAACTAGTCCCAATATTCAGAATATTCAGATTGACTCATTGTATTCTGCACATTTGTGTAAATTCCTTCCAATTTATAATCAATTAATTCTTAGAAAATTTCGAAAAAACTAAGAGGTGTTCTTAGGGAATATCTAGTATTGTCACGTTTAAGACATGAATTAATAGAAATAAAACTTATCCGAAATAAGTTTGTTTTAGTAAATTTATATAGATAATTATGTGATAAGATAGATAGGGAGAGCTAACTATTGATTTTTGATCGTTCTTGGTTAGCCCCTTCTCGATGCTGTCTTATTAACGGTGATGGGACCACGAGTGTTGACCATTCCTTTGCACTATTAAGAGAAATATCTCAACTTATTAGATCTTAATGAGTTGAGATGTTTACAAAAATATACTAGATGATTATATGATATGATAGGTATATATAGTAAATATATGGAATAAAAGAATAACTAGAGGAGAGTTTAAGAATCTATGATTTATATACGTAATGATTCTCTTAATCCGTACTACAACCTGGCTTTAGAGGAATATGTATTAAAAAACCTTGACCAAAACGAAAGCTATATCCTTCTTTGGCAAAATGAACCCTCTGTAATTATCGGTCGCTTTCAGAATACAATTGAAGAGATTAACACCCAATATATTAAAGAAAATAATGTCAATGTTGTCAGAAGAATTACCGGTGGAGGGGCTGTCTATCATGATTTAGGTAATCTGAACTTTTCCTTCATAGTGACAGATTCGAAAAACATGATAGATTTTCGTCAATTCACTGAACCTGTAGTAAGTGCCTTAGCTAAAATTGGCATCCAAGCTGAACATACGGGGCGAAATGACATAACGATTGATAACAAAAAGTTTTCGGGTAATGCTCAATATCATTTTAGAGATAGAACTTTACATCACGGTACAATACTCTTTAGTTCCCGCTTGGAAGACGTTCAGGCTGCATTGAGTGTCAAGCCTGATAAGATTGAATCAAAAGGTTTAAAGTCTGTACGTAGTAGGGTAACCAATATTGTTGATTACATCGCTGAAAAAATATCCGTTCAAGAATTCCGCGAATTATTGTTATATCATTTATTTGAGGAAAAACCTATTAAGGAATATAAGCTTTCGGAAGAAGAACAGAATAGAATTAAACAGTTAGTTGAGGATAAATACCTCACTTGGGAATGGAATTATGGTCATTCACCAGAATTCAATCTAAAAAAAAGTGGTCGATTTAGTTGCGGAGGGATAGAGATTGGTCTCAATGTTCAGAAAGGTATTATTGAAAAATGTAAAATATATGGTGATTTTTTTAGTAATGAAGATATCAATGAACTGGCAGCTAGTTTTCAGGGAGTAAGGTATCGGGAAGATGATTTGAATACTTTTTTAGAAAGTGTAGATTTGTCAAATTATTTTAATGGACTTACAAGAGCCGAACTGCTGAAGTGCCTATTCTAAAGGAAAAGGGAAAAGTTTGTGAAAATTTTATCGAAAATTGTAATAATAACTTGTACTAACAAGGGTTGTTAAAGATTTTCCTTTGCAATATACTTAAAATAATCGATTATATATTCTGATATGGAGGTGAAAGTTTGAGAAGTGTTACTTTGTGCATTTCTAAAAGAAAAAAAGCACAAAAAAAATTAACTATAATAATCGATTATCGTTTATATAGGAGCGATTAGTTACTTGTTATTTGATATCAGCTTCTCAATAAATCATACAGCTAATTCTACATATATATTAACAATTTATGAAAGCGATAATAAAGAGACCGATAGGTGGGTGAGTTTAATTGGATCCTATTATTGTAGGGATTATAGGCATAGTAGTGTTATTAGTGTTAATCATTATCGGTATGCCGATCGGTTTTGTGATGTGTTTAGTTGGATTTGGCGGATATGCCTATTTAACTTCATTTAAGGCAGCACTCGGTATGTTGAAAATGGTACCATTTGAAGCTTGTTCCAGTTACACGCTGAGTGTCGTACCGCTATTTATCTTGATGGGATATTTCGCGTTTTACTCGGGGCTGAGCCGAGATTTATTTAATGTTTTCTATCGTTGGTTAGGTTTCGTTCCGGGAGGTCTGGCCATTGCTTCCATCGGCGGTTGTGCAGGTTTTGCTTCGATTTGTGGAGCAAGTCCTGCGACTGCAGCAACCATGGGTACGATTGTTATTCCCGAAATGAAAAAATATAAATATGATATGGGGCTAGCTACGGGATCTGTAGCTGCAGGGGGAACCCTAGGAATACTGATTCCTCCAAGTGTAGGTTTTATCTTATATGGAGTCATTAGTGAGAATTCAATTAGAGAATTATTCGTGGCAGGTATTGTCCCTGGACTTCTCCTTGCTAGTCTCTTCATGCTAACTATTTATATAATAGCAAAAATAAATCCGGAAAAAGGTCCAGCTGGTCCGAAATTTAGCTTAAAAGAGAAGGTTGAGGCCCTTAAGGGGGTATGGGGGATTGTCCTGTTGTTTGTCGGTGTAATCGGAGGCATGATGTTTGGACTTTTTACCCCAACCGAAGCAGCAGCGATTGGAGCCTTTGGCGCGTTACTATTTATGGTTTTTAGAGGGCAGTGCACGTTTGAGAACCTACGCAATTGCCTGTTTGATACCGGGAGGACTACAGCCATGGTATTTATTATCATGATTGGAGCCTTTATATTCGGTTATTTCCTGGCGATAACCAGAATACCCGCCACTTTAACAGAGGTTATATCTGCTTTACCCCTTCCGCCTACCGTTATTATGATCGGGATTATTGCTCTCTATTTAGTTCTTGGTTGTATTATGGACGCGATAGGAATGATTTTACTTACTATCCCAATCTTTTATCCGGTCGTTATTTCTCTGGGATTTGATCCGATTTGGTTTGGGGTTCTCGTGGTTGTAATTATGGAACAGGCTTTGATCACCCCGCCTGTTGGGCTTAATGTCTATATCATTCATGGTGTTGCTAAAGATGTGCCTTTAGAAACAATCTTTAAGGGTGTGTTACCATTTTGGATTGTGATGCTTTTTTTCATTGCTATTTTGCTTGTCTTTCCTGATATAGCACTCTTCTTACCCAGCATTACGAGATAGAAATTGAGATAGAGGAATGAAGGGACGGTGGTGATTAGAAGCGCATCTAACTAAATATAGAAAGAATAAAAGGGAGGTTAAGAAATGTTAAATTGGAAAAGAACGGGATTACTATTGTTAATCGTATGTCTTATGGTCACAATGGTCGTAGGCTGTAGTGCACCAGCCAGTCAACCTGCAGCACCTTCAGAAGAAGAGGTTATTGAACCGGTTGAACTAAAGATGCACTTTCAAGATCCACCCCATGGGCCAATGGGAACAGCATTTCAGAAGTGGGCCGATGAAGTAGCTGCAAAAACAGATGGGATAGTTAAAGTTACGCTTTATCCTTCAGCTACTCTTGGACCTGGACCTAAAGGAATAGAATTAGCTCAAGACGGAATATCTGATATCAGCTGGGCTTCAATCGGTCTTTACGCCGGGAGATTCCCTCTTACAGAGACCTTGATTGCTCCAATGTTAGGCTTTAAAGATGGCCGACATGCTTCAAAGATTGGCTGGAAGCTGTATGAGACCTCTGGGGATGTCCAAAAGGAATGGGCTGAGACTGGTACAAAAGTAATCGGTTTGATGTCCGGTGGCGAAACCCCTCTCGGTACATTTAAAGAGATTAAAAGCTTGGATGATTTTAAAGGATTAAAAATGAGAAGTCTGGGTGGTACACCAACAGAATTTACTAAGCAAATTGGTGCTGTTCCTGCTGTAATGCCACCTCCAGAAATGTATCAACAATTGGAAAAGAAAGTTTTAGATGGTTGGTCTATTGACTGGCAGGCTGTCCAAGGATTCAAGCTAACCGAAATAACCCCCTATATTTACCGTTTCAATACTAGTTTTTATCATAGTATGCATGTAATCGTTATGAATGAAGATTCTTATGCAAAAATACCTGACAAATACAAAGAGACGTTTGATTCCCTCTGCGGGGATTACTTTTCGCAACTTGTTGCCAATGTCTATGATGATTGCACAGAGCCAACGATAAAAGCTGCTGAAGATAGTGGGAATACAGTTGCCTTCCTTCCTGAAGATGTGGAAGCCCAAATGGCACCTATTGCCGAGCAAGTAATCAATGATTATGCCAAAGCAGTTGACGCAAAAGGGTTAGCCGGTACAAAAACTTTAGAACTTATTAAAGAGCTTCTTAAACAAAATCCTCAATAGGAGATTAGATTAATGTTAATCAATTTAGCCGCAAATATTAAAGGAAAAATATATTGGGCGAGCCGACTTTTGAATGTAATAGGTACTGTCGTTGTTATGTCCATGATGCTCTTAATTACGGTTGATGTAATTTTAAGAAATACTATCAACAGGCCAATCCAAGGTTCCTTTGAAATCGTGGAGTTTATGATGGCTGTACTGGTATTTTGTTTCTTTGCTAATGGGCAGAGAGAAAAGGGAAACGTTAATGTTGAGATGTTTGTGAGAAGGCTATCGGTAAAGGCTCGAAGAATTTTAAACATCTTTAACTATTTTTTGGCAACAGGATTCTTTATCTTGGTAACCATTCAAATGTTTCGTGAAACTTATTCTATATATTCGAGATATGATGTTTCACCTTCCCTTCATATTCCAGAATACCCATTCATGCTTGCGGCTTCAGTTGGTGTGCTGTTTTTAAGTTTAGTCTTACTGGTTGATTTATTTGTGGCAATATTTGATGCGAAACCCAAAGAGAATATGTGATATGAAATCCTGACATAAAAATAGAGGCACGTTTGTGCCTCTATTTTCCTCTAGAACTTTGCTTATTGCTTTGCCATTACATTGCTATGCCTATCTTAAGCAACTACGTTTTATGATTAAAGATGACTATTCTTATAGTAAAGGTAGTGACATAATTAAGCCTTTTCACGGAGAATAAATATACCGTGATTCTTATCAGTAATGTAAATATGTCCACGAGCATCTACTAGGACATCCTCAGTTTGGGATACCAGTGTCGTGGGTTTGAAACCATAGCGTTTTTGAGGGTTAGCCGGTAAGAAAGAACCTACTTCTCTTGGGCGGAAGGGGTCTTGGATATCATACAACCGTAATCCCGCGTTAAAGTAAGTCAAATAGATAAGGTCTGAGCGCACCAAAAGATGAGGCTGGCCCTGTGGATGATGTTGGTTGTGAGGCCCAAATCTGCCGCCTTTAGTAACGAAATAATCGGCAGGTTGACCCAAGGGTACCTTCGGCAGAGGAAAGAAGGAGAGTATTTTAGGGTTTTTCTCATCCTTAATGTCTACAATTGCAGTATAGTTATAAGGCTCATTGCTATTTTCTTTTATAGCTTCCGTATTAACTACTGCAATACTAGTTCCGGGAACTGGGAGGACAGTATGAACCCCTATCTTACTTCCCATATCAGGTCCAAAATCTAACTTGCTTACAAGCTTTGGAGCAGAGATATCTGAGATATCAAGAATAACCATGCCACCATGACCATAGGGCAGGTAGACTCTATCGCCCTCCACATGGGCAGGTCCATGGAGGGATATTTTTACTTTTCCAGCATCAGGGTTTTTAGAAATATCCTGTTCAGGCAGCCACCATCTTGAGACTTCCTTGGGATTAGCAGGATCTAAAAGGTCGATAACCAGATAGATATTTCCCTCATAACCGGGTACAGAGGCTGCTAGGTGGGCATAACGACCACCAGCATAAAAGTTCCGATGGGTACCCTTAGCTCCAAACTTAAGACGGCTCAACTCCACAGGCGAGTCAGGTTGAGAGACATCCCAGAGAATGATTCCCTCTCCGTTAGGTTCGTTATCGTTTCCGCCCCATCCCGGCGAAATTTTCTCTAAGCTGGTAAGCATTAAACTATCTGCAACCTGTATTTGCAAGGTCCATGTATTCGACGGTCCGGAAATATATTTGAGAAGTTTAGGTTCCTCTGGATCGGTAACATCTAGAATACTCCACCCCGGTTCCCAAAGATGAGCAACATAGAGGTACCAACGATTATCGACTACCTGTATTGCCATTTTAAATCCCGGTTTTTCACCAAGGTCCGAATACCCTACGAGCTCCAAGTTCTCTAAATAGTGTTGATTAGATAAATCAATATTGTTTGTCATTAGCATCCTCCCAAAAAAAATAATGAACACCTAAGTAATCAGAAGATTCTGATTCTAGATATTCTCTTTTTTAGTGGAAATTCCTTCCTGATATTTTTGCATTGTTACAAAAATCTCAAATTGTTTTATTTTATGTCAGGGAGGAAAAAAAAAATAACTAATAATAATCGATTATCGTTTAGGTTAAAAAATAGATGATTAAGTCTTTTTTCTTCGATTATCACTAATTCTCAGATATTAATGCTGTTTGACATTTAAAGGTATCCTATATTTAATGGATATATACGGAAATGTTGTAAAAGATTCAATCTATGAAAGAATCATAGCATTATTATTGATTGTTTTAATCGGTGAGCCGATTTGCTTAGATAAAATTATGTATAGGAAGAAAGGAGTTGTTTCTTTTGCCACCTGTTATCAACAAAGATGAATGTATTGGATGTGGGGTATGTGCTGAGATCTGTCCCTGTGATGTTTTACATATGACAGGGGAGGATATTCCTCAGATAACCTATCCGGAGGAATGTTGGCATTGCAATGCCTGTGTACTCGACTGTGCGGTGCAAGCTATCAAATTGCGGCTTCCGCTTCCCGCCATGATGCTTTACCTTGATGCACCGGAAAAAAAGTAAAGAAGGGAGAATGACCTCTTATGATTAAGATAAATAACAGCTCTGTTGAATGTGATGTTTTGGTTGTTGGTGGCGGGATAGGCGGTTTAATGGCTGCGATATCAGCAGCCGAATCAGGGGCTAAAGTTGTTATAGCCGAGAAATCAAACACCAAACGAAGTGGCTCAGGAAGCACAGGTAACGATCATTTTCAGTGTTACATACCTGAAGTTCATGGAGAGGATATGCAACCTATCATTAGAGAAATGAATGAGTGTCTAACGGGTGGATATTTGGATCAGGACCTACTCGTCTTATTCTTAAAAGAATCGTTTGACCGGGTTAAGGATTGGGATAAGTGGGGCATTAATATGAGACCTCATGGGACCTGGGAATTTAACGGTCATGCTATGCCTGGGCGTCCTCGAATTTTTCTTAAATATGCGGGTGCTAATCAAAAAGAAGTTCTTACCCGTGAGGCACTGAAGCGTGGGGTCACTATCTTTAATAAACTTCCTATTGTGGAAATCATCACTAATGATTCCGGAGAAGTCATCGGAGCTCTGGGAGTCAGTATTGCATCAGAGGAACCAGAACTAAGGGTTTTTCGAGCAAAAAATGTAATTTTAACTACAGGAACTGCGAACCGGTTATATTCACCTAAAACAGCTGGAATGATGTTCAATCTCGGTTTTTGCCCAAGCTGTGCAGGAAATGGACGTGCAGCTGCTTACAGAGCAGGAGCGAAACTTGTTAACTTAGATATTCCTAATACACATGCGGGACCTAAATTTTTTAACCGTTGTGGAAAGGCAACTTGGATAGGGGTACTTAAGGATTATGAAGGTAAACCTATTGGTCCTTTTGTGGCCAAGCCAAGTAAGGAATTAGGAGATATCACTGCCGATATTTGGCATGGGGTCTTCGGTATAAAGAATAAGGCTGGGGAACCAGTTTATATGGATTGCTCAGAAACTTCGGAAGAGGATATTCAATATATGCTCTGGGGCTTAACCCAAGAAGGTGATACCTCATTGCTTAACTATATGGACGATGAAGGGATTGACGTCCGCAAGCATATGGTCGAATTTTCAACATATGAGCCTTTCTTAATCGGGCGTGGAATAGAAATTAACGAGAAGGCTGCTACCAATATCCAAGGTTTGTATGCTGCTGGAGATGAGGTCGGAAACTTTAGAGCCGATATCGCCAGTGCCGCCACTTTTGGTTGGATTGCTGGTAAGAGTGCAGCCGAAAGAGCACAAGATATAAGAACTTTTGAACCAGCAGAAGAAAATTCATTAGTTGAGGAAAAAAGACAGTTTTATTCTGAACTCCTTTCTCGGGAAGCTGGTACTGCGAGCCCTTCCTGGAAAGAAGTCAACATCGCCTTACAACAGATTATGACGGATTATGCAGGTGTTGAAGTCCGTTCAGAGCACCTTTTTAAGGCCGGGTTAAAATACCTAAAAGATCTGAAAGGTAAAGCAACCTCTGCTATGTATTGCCAAAATTCTCACGAGCTTATGCGGTGTTTGGAAGTACTGGATTTAATCCAACTTGGAGAATTAATAATGCTTACGGCCCAGGAACGAAAAGAGACGAGAGGAAAACATAACAGGGTTGACTATCCCTTCACAAATCCCCTTAACAACAATAGATTTATTACTGTGCAAAAGGTAGAAGGGAAGGCAGAAATTAAGTGGAGAGACAGACATTAGTTCTAAGAGATTAAAATAATTTTGCCTAATATATCTAATGTGTTTATGCTTAAATTCTTAAGATAAGTCAAATAAGTTGGTGATAATTAATGAGTAACAGTTTACCGCTTGTCATCGTGGGTAGTGGAGGTGCGGCTGTAAATGCCGTAAAAGCAATTAGAGAAAATTCATATCAAGGGGAAGTCCACCTTTTCTCAGATGGTGTCCAACCTCCTTTTAATCCCATGTTACTTACGTACTACTTAGGTGGAAAAATACCACTAGAAAAATGCTATTTATTCGGAAACAGTTTTGATTTTTTTCAGAAGTATAGGGTGAATCTACATAGCGGTAGACCTATAACAATGCTTGATGTTAAAGAGAAGTTAGTAATAGATGACCAAGGACAAAAAGTTAATTATGATTCATGCTTGATAGCTTCCGGTGCTTCAGCAATTGTACCTCCTGTTTTTGGGTCGAAGAGCCAGCGGGTATTCTCCATCCGGACAATAGAGGATGCGGTAAGATTACGAGAGTTATATCTTACTAGACCTAGGAAGGTCTTACTGATTGGCGCATCCATGGTTGGAATCAAACTTGTCGAAATCTTTCAGGAAACTGGGTCTGAGGTATTTCTGGTTGATTTGGCTCACCATGTTTTTGCTCAGGCTGCTCATCCAGAATGTGCTACCGTCATGGAAGAGCAATTACAGAAACATGGAATTAACCTTATTCTAAATACCAAGGTTGAAGCGATCGAAGAATCCAAAGAAGGTCTGAAAGTAAATCTTGCAGAGTCGGGGTTAGAGCTGGAAGTTGATCTGCTTGTATTTTGCATTGGAGTAAGACCAAATTTAGAATATATTCAGCCTGGTCAATTAGAAATTGAAAAAGGAATCTTAGTGGACAATAGAATGCGTGCCAGTGCCGGTAATGTTTATGTTGCTGGAGATGTTGTTCAAGGACTGAACCTTATAAATCAAAAAAAAGAGGTCCTCGCCTTATGGGCAAATGCCTGTCAGCAAGGCCGAATAGCCGGAGCTAATATGGCAGGGGCAGACGTGATTTATCCTGGCAGTATTCCACAAAATATCACTCATTTTTTTGATATGTTCTTTGTGAGTATTGGAGATGTTCATAATTATGATGAAATTGAAAGAAGACACGGGAATAATGCCTTCTCTTTCTTTTTTAAGTCTAAAGGCCGCATTATTGGTGTTAACTTTTTAACACTTGGTAATTACGAATGGATTAATTCTATAGGTATTATACGATACGAAATCCTTAAAACACTTAATTATCATGATCCTTCTGGTCCGCAAAGAGGTTTTCCTGCGGAGACTATTATTAATTTACAAAAGGTAATGAAGAGTGGAGTGATGGAAGTTGAGTAAAACAGCGGATCAATTAAAAGGAAAAATACCTGGTGAAAGTACAGGAATTACAATTAAAAAATCAATTTGTACAATTTGTGACCCGCTCACCCAATGTGGTCTGAATCTATATGTAAAGGACAATATAATTATCAAAGTAGAAGGCAGTAAAGAAAATCCTAAAAACGAAGGAACCTTATGTGCTAAAGGGGCAGCGACCCGCCAGTATGTTTATAGTCCTGAAAGATTAAAGACTCCGCTGAAACGAACCGGACCAAGAGGTTCAGGTGAATTCACTGCGATATCTTGGCATCAAGCTCTTGATGAGATTGCAGAAAAACTTATCAATTATAAAAGTAAGTTTGGTCCGGAATCAGTTGCTTTTTATTGTGGTTATACCAAGTGGCTGAGACCTTTTCTCCATCGCCTAACGCATTCATTTGGATCTCCCAACTATCTGACTGAGTCTAGTACTTGTGCCCAAGCTACGTATATGGCTCAAAAGCTCAATTTCGGAACTGCGACAGGCCCTGACGTTAAAAATACAAACTGCCTTCTAGTCTGGAGTGCCAACCCTTTTCACTCTAATACTACTCTCGCCCGGAAGATATTAGCTGCTAAAGATAGAGGAATGAAGATTATAGTAGTAGATCCCAGATGTACTCCGATGACAGCACAAGCAGATATCCATTTACAGCTGAAACCTGGAACAGATGGAGCGTTGGCCCTGGCAATGGCTAATGTGATTATTAATGAACAGCTATTTGATCAAGACTTTATTAGTAATTATACATTTGGATTTGAAGAATTTGCTCAGTATATTCAAGAGTTCACTCCAGAAAAAGGGGAACTTATCACAGGTGTAAAGGCTGAAAAAATAGTCCAAGCGGCAAGATTGTATGCCAATACCAAGCCTGCGGCAATCATGCAAAGTGCTGCACCGGTTGTTCACAATACTAATGGGGTACAGAATTACAGAGCAGTTTTTTCTTTGATAGCACTTACTGGAAATTATGATATTAGCGGAGGCAATTTTGTTGATCCACCTAGCTTCATAGGAGTTTCTGGAGGGGTTGCAACCAGAGAGAACGAGTTTGTGCATTCTAAAAAATTTGAGGAAATGCCTGTGCGGGTAGGACAGGAAAGATTCCCGGTCTGGTCGGAATTGGTTGACCAAGCACAGGCCATGGATTTACCTCAGCAAATTAAATCAGGAAGTCCTTATCCGATTAAAGCAATGCTGGCTTTCGGAATTAATCACAGGATGTGGCCAGATTCCAAAAATATGTTACAAGCCCTTCAAGAAATTGATTTTTTCGTAGACGTAGATATTTTCATGACAGACACCGCCAAATATGCTGATTTAATTCTACCAGCCTGCAGTTCTGTCGAAAGGTCTGAACTCCGTTGTTACCAAGAGCGTTATATTATTTATACTCAACCGGCAATTCAACCTCTCTATGATTCCAGATCAGATGCTGATATTATTTTTGATTTAGGTCAAAGATTACAGTTGAATGATCCTCTGATTAATGCCGGCTATGAAGCTTCGCTTGATTATATTTTAGAACCGAGTCACATTACCATTGAAGAATTAAAAAAACACCCTGCAGGGATGCCAGTTCTCAATCCCTTGAGAATACCTGAAAAGAAATATATCGCTCAAGGATTTTCTACTCCATCAGGAAAAATGGAATTCAAATCCTTAATTCTTGAAAGATATGCTAACGATTATGGTTATGATCCACTGCCTGTTTATCATCCACCAAAATGCAGTGCAGAGAACACGCCAGAATTAGCTGAGAAATTTCCTTTAATCCTTAATACGGGTTCCCGTTTACCGATGTTTATTCATAGTAGAACTTTTCGTGTACCGTGGACGTCAAGTTTAAGACCAGAGGCTATGGCTGACCTAAACCCAGCAGATGCCCAGAGCCTTAATATTGTTCAGGGAGATGAAATCAAAATTTCAACACCACAGAGTGAGATTTATGTAAAAGCGAATCTAACCTTATTGGTACAACCAGGAGTTGTTCATATGTATCATGCTTACTCCAATGCCGATGTTAACACATTATTTGATTGTGATTATCTTGATCCAATCTCAGGTTTTCCAGGATTTAAGTCCTTATTATGCAAAGTAGAAAAAGTAGTAAGCAATTAGGAACTAAATAAAGAAAGTAGTTCAGCATTAAAAGTATTAAGCAGAGTAATCAATAAATTAAGTGATAGAAACTTCTAAAACGGGAGGTGAAAAACAATATGACCATGAGCTTTCTGATAGATGTCACGCGATGTTCGGGTTGTCAGGCTTGTATCGTAGCCTGTATGGATCAGAATGATTTATTTAACAAAAAAAGAAATGATTTCTGGCGTCAGGTATATAAGATTGAGAATGGTAGTTTTACGGAAGCCAAAATATCATATATTTCTTTGGCTTGTATGCATTGTCAGGATACTCCTTGTTTGCTAGGCTGTCCGACAGGGGCTATATTTAAAGACATTGATACTGGAATCATTGGTGTTCGGCAGGATTTTTGTATAGGATGTCATAGTTGCTCCCTCGCTTGTCCTTTCGGTATTCCTCGTTTTACCGACGATGGTAAAATGGAAAAATGCCAGATGTGTAAAGAGAGGATCGATTATGGATTAGAGCCGGCTTGTGTTCGAACCTGTCCTACTAAGGCCCTAAAATACGGAGAAATTAATGAACTATCCCAACAAGTTTCTGGAAAAGCCGCCGCTAAGATATTATCTGCAATCTCTAATTTGAGATAGCATAAGTCTTGTATATTACAGACTAATTTATGGCACCAGATGTTACGTTTGATTTTTTAAGAAGATATTAGATAAATACTGATAAATGAATTGAGGTAAAAAATGGACGTTACAAAATATCGTCGAGAACGCATCTTTCAGCCCATCTCCACAGGAGAGCTGGAGAGAAGATGGCAAGAAGTCCGTAAGATGATGACGGACAAAGGAATCGATTGTTTAGTTATGCAAAATAACAGCCAGTTCCTTGGAGGATACGTACGTTGGTTTACTGATGTTCCTGCTGTGAACGGATATCCATTAACTGTTATCTTCCCGTTAGAAGGGGAAATGACTATTGTATCATCTGGCGGCCCTCCGATTCCAGCTTACCCTCCGGAGTGGGCAGTAAGAGGTGCAAAGGTTGTACCAGCATCTTACTTTCTGACGTTTAATTATACTAAATTTTTAGATGCCGAGATTATAGCCAAAACCTTAAAGGTAAACGAGGCCAAGGTAGTAGGCTTACTAGGAGAAAACTTTATCCCTGCATCTTTATACAATTATTTAAGAAAAAATCTTCCTGCAGTAGAACTCATTGAAGCGGCAGATTTTGTCGACGAGATTAAAGCTATAAAAAGTGAGGAAGAAATCTCTCTGATTAGAAAGTGTGCCGCTATTCAAGACATTGGGATGGCTGCCATACCGGAATTATTGAAACCTGGGATGAGGGAATTTGAACTCAGATCTGCTTTAGAGCATATGATGATGGATTTGGGAAGTGAAGAAAAATGGATTATGATAGGCTCCGCACCAGCCGGTCAACTATCCAATCAAAAGCACCCTTTCCTGCAAAATAGGGTGATAGAAAAAGGGGATCAAGTGTGCGTAATGAATGAAGTTAACGGACCTGGAGGTTTCTATACGGAAGTAGGCCGTACGTATATCCTAGGAAAACCCACTACAGAGCTCAAAAATATTTGGCAAGAAGCTGTAGAAGCTCAGAAACTTACGGCATCCCTTCTGAAACCAGGAGCAAAGCCCGCAGATATATTTGACGCCAATAATCAATTTCTAATGGATCGCGGTTATCCACCTGAAGGTCGGTTATATTGTCATGGCCAGGGCTATGATTTAGTGGAGAGACCTGCTATTCGCACTGATGAAACCATGTTAATAAAAGAAAACATGAATATTGCAGTTCATCCGCGAATCGTTACCCAGACAGCACATGCTTATTGCTGTGATAATTACCTAACAACTGCGAACGGTTCGATTCGAATTCATGAAACGCCACTTGAGTTATTTGTAGTTTAATGTCTTATGACGGTGCTTTTAAATAGAGCCTCTCTATGAATTGTCAGAATAACTCTAAAAATGCAGAATAAATATAGTCTTAGAGACCGCTGACAAATGTTAGCGGTTTTGTCATTCTACTTCGAGTTACGGATATTTGGCGGATGTGAAATTACTGAGATAAAAGGAAGAATATTGTACTTTAAAAATATTGAATATTCAGAATGATAGATATAAAATAAAAGTATACATAAATATAGTAAACATACATACTAAACGGTTGCGTACTATAAAAACACACATTTCAACAATGCTGAGGTGTCAAATTCCGCTATCGAAAGAGCCTATTGAAAGTTGTAGGCTATGTTGATGGAATAATTAAATGTAGGAGTGAGTCCATGAAAATTCTATTTGCTTTTTATGATGAGGTTCCGGAATGGGCAGTCTTAAGCTCAGAATTTCCAGATGTAAAGATTTTTTTTGCTAAAGATATTGAAGAAGTTTCCAAGCAGATTACAGATACAAATGCTTTGTTTATCCTTGCACCAAGGTACACATCTGATGTTGCTGATATTGTAAAAGCGAAAGCCAAAAATCTGCAGTGGATCCAGACTACAACTGTTGGTGTAGATGAACTGATACGTTATGGCACCCCATCAGGAGTTGTAATAACTAAAGCAGTTGGTATTTTTGATACAAACGTGGCAGAGCAGGCGATGGGGTTGCTCTTAGCTATTATCCGGCAGGTTGCGGCTGCTGAAAGTGACAAACAGAAGCACCAATATAACAGGGAGCAACTCTGGGAACGCACCTCTTCCTTAGAAAGAAAGAACGTTGGAATTATTGGTTATGGTGGTATCGGTAAGCAAGTGAGTAAAAGAGCAAAGGCTTTTAATACGCATATCCTTGTGTATGATGTTATTGCCGGTGTTGAAGATAGCAATGTTGACGAATTTTTCTTGCCAGGACAATTCCAGGATTTCTTGGCTAAATGCGATATAGTTATTTTAACATTACCCCTAACAAGTGAAAATCTTTACATGTTTGATCGGGATACTTTTAAACTTATGAAAAAAAGCAGCATCCTAATCAATGTTTCGCGTGGCAAACTCGTAAGGGAAACAGCCCTTATTGAAGCACTGGATAGAGGAATAATCGCTGGAGCTGGACTTGATGTTTTTGAGGAAGAACCCCTTTCCAACATAAGTGAGTTATGGAAAGTGAAAAATTTTGTTATGACACCACATTTGGGCGGTCAAGGGGACTATAACCCACAAAGGCTAGCTGATCTATTCAGAATAAATATTAACAAGTTTCTACATGGTGATGAATTAAAATATGTAGTCGACGTTGACAAAGGATTTTAATATTCTTGTAAACGTTATTTTGCGGTTGGATGTTAAAGAGCTAGTTTTATCACAATAATATTCAGAAAATTACAAATCCTTGATATACCTACTTAAATAGAGCTTAAATCTGGGGGTGGATAAACCGTATGCCTTTGCTAACTCGAGTCGAAGATTCAGATGCATCCAGGCATCTGCTCGAAGGAGGTGATATTAAAAGAGTTAAGGGTTTGGAGTAACTCAAAGTTCTAATTAAAAAAGGAGGAAAGAAAATTGATTAGAAAATCAAAACCTGTTTATGTGCTTATTCTGTTATTGGTACTGTCCCTAACTTTACTTGGTGGATGTGCTAAGACACAACCAGCTCAATCGCCGACAGAACAGCCGGTGGAAAAACCTTATTTCGAAGATAAGATCCTTACCATTATTGTTCCTAATTCCCCAGGCGGTGGTCACGATACCGCTGCCCGTACCCTAGCCCCTTATATTCAAGAATACGCTGGGGCTAAGGACGTCCGTGTAGTAAACAAAAAAGGTGGAGGCGGCATTCTAGGTATGAATGAAGTATGGCATACCAAGGGTGACGGAGAAACAATCATGTTTGCTAGTGCCATTACGCATGTTATGGCCTATATTGCAGAGGACCCTGCTATAGAATTTAATCCAACAGAATCAACTTGGTTGGCAAGGGCTATTAACAAGCCTTTAGTTCTCACCGTAGGAGAAAAATCCAGCATTGACACAGCAGATGATCTTATGAATTTGGATCGCCCATATATATATCCAGCTGTGGGTGTAGACGATGATTTCTATACAATGAACGTTATTGCCGATTCCTTAGGCATTGAGCTTAACATCGTTACTGGGTTTGACGGAGAGCCAGAATGCCAAGTGGCTCAGGTTCAAGGAACTGTAGACGGATTATTTACCACTTTTGAAAAAGCAAGATCGCTGGTTAAATCAGGTGATTTAGTTCCTATCATGGTGCTTAATCCAGAACCGGTAAGTGGTATTGCGGATTATCCAGATGGCCTGCCAACTGTTTTAGATGTAGTAGGTGATGGGCCTGGAAGACAAGCCATGGAAGACATAGTTGAGTTATATGCACTTTATGAGTCTTTCTGGGGACCGCCTAACATGGATCCCGAGGCTGCAGCAGCATGGCGTGACATTATGGACAAAGTATTTAATAATACTGAAGCCATGGACAAAATTGTAAAGCTTGGTGGAACACCAGCTTATATTCCTGGCGCAGAGCTTGAAAAAATGATTCCTGATTTAATGAAATCTGCTACAGGATTTAAAGCGATATTTGATGAAGCAACCGCAAAAATTAAATAATTAAATCAAGCTTCCAGCTTAATACATTACTGAAAGGGTAGAAGTACATGAAGTAATGATTCCTTTTGATATACTTCTACCCTTCTTTTACTTATTTCTATCTAGACTGTTTCAACACAAGGTCTTGGACACAAAGATAATGTCATATCTGATCAAATATTTGAAAGGAGACATTAAGTTGTTAGAAGCATCGATACAAGGACTATTACACATATTTACAGTCAATAGTATAATTTTTATGTTTCTGGGAATAGGTTTTGGCTTAATCATCGGCTTTCTGCCGGGTTTAGGCGGAATAGTAGCCATGGCCTTAATACTACCGTTTGCCTTCGGACTATCTCCAACAGAAGCATTTGCCTTATTAATTGGAGCCCATACAGGAACACTCTTTGGTAGTTCCATTACCAGTATTCTCTTTAATGTTCCTGGGGCTGCCAAAAGTGTTGTCGTATGTTTTGACGGGTTTCCTATGACCCAGAAGGGCGAAGGTATAAGAGCATTAGCTGCCGGAGCAATGGCTTCGTTATGGGGAGGCATTGTAGGAGCTATTGCCTTGACGTTAGCCTTGCCTGTAATGAAAATGGTCATGCTTGCCCTGGCAGCACCAGAATACTTCATGATGGCTATCTGGGGTTTAACCATCATAGCGATTTTCAGTGACGGGTCAGTTCTTAAAGGCCTAGTTGCTGCTGGCTTTGGTTTAGCAGTTTCTTTTATTGGGATGGACCCTGTTACAGGAACGTCGAGATATACTTTTGGTATCTCGGAGATGATAGATGGCTTTGATTTTCCGGTAGCAATTATGGGTCTTTTTGCTGTTTCCCAAATGATAAAATTGTATGTTAAAGGTGGCTCAATTGTTGAAAGGGATATCGATCTAGCTGGTTCCAAAACCGGAATCATGGATGGGATTAAAGATAGCATTAGACATTGGCGTTTAGTTATTAGCTCGAGCCTATTAGGAGTTTTTATTGGTGCTTTACCTGGGGTTGGAGCCAGTATTGGCTCGGTAGCAGCTTATGGTCACGCAGTCCAGACTTCCAAGCATCCTGAGAGGTTTGGTAAAGGAACTGTAGAAGGTGTTATTGCTCCTGAAGCAACCAACGCTGCCGTTGAAGGGGGTCATTTGATACCCACCTTGGCGTTCGGGATACCTGGTTCGGAAGTTGCGGTTATTTTGTTGGCAGCATTTGTCATGTTAGGAATTCAGCCGGGACCGGAAATGCTGACGACTAATTTGGATTTAGTCTTTAACTTGGTTTGGTTGATTGTGATAACCAATATATTCTCCACAACGTTTGGGATCCTAATTTCGAGAAGGTTGGTGAGAATGACAACCTTGCCCGGAAATATTCTCGTTCCCATTATCCTAGCTGTTTGTTTTGCAGGGGCTTACGCTATTAATGGAAATATATTTGATGTTGTTGTTTGTGTTTTCTTTGGTTTTATCGGTTATTACATGGATAAATATCATTATTCACGGGCGGATATGATTATCGGCATGGTGCTTGGGTTAATGATTGAAAGGTATATGCATATCTCATTTACACTCTATGGACAGGATTTCCTTCTTCAAAGGCCTATATCCCTTGGTTTACTAGCACTAGTTCTCTTGTCATTGATTTATCCGTTTGTGCGCAAAACACTTAAAGCACGCAAACAAGCTAAGGGGGTTTAGAAATGAGTAAACGTGCACAAGAAAATATCATAGCCTTTATATTCTTATTTTTCTTTATAGCTATGATTGTTATATCGTTTGATTACAGCCCTAAAGCGCGAATGGTACCAGTACCAATTGCAGTTGTTTCGGCAGTTGTTATGCTGTTGCAAATTTACTTGATGAATTTTAGGAAAGATATTGAATTAAATGTGGATGCAGCTGAACTCCTAACTGGTGGTCGCTCCGCAGATTCTATTGTAGAGGGAAAAGTCCATGATGAAGTAGAGGAAGTTAAGGTTAAAAAAATTGAGGGCGGCAAGGAACATGTAGGGCTGCTTATAGTATTAACTTATTTAGTGATGACCTTGCTCATTGGTATAATGCCGGCGATGTTCTTATTTGTCTTTGGATTTTTCGTGTGGATTTCTAAGACGCATTGGATCAAGGCACTTCTCATAGCATTTGTAACTGAGATTAGTGTTTACATTCTGTTTATATTTGTTCTTGAAGTTCAGTTCTATGAAGGATGGTTAGTAAAATTAATCCTAGGCTAGAATATTATGAATAATTAATAAAGATTATGGGGAAGGAGAGCAACTCATGCCGAACGAAGTTGCACAATTAGTTAAAAACCACCGTTCAATCAGGAAATATAAGGATAAGTTAATACCGGACGAAGTTCTAAATGATATTCTAACAGCAGCACAGTGGGCACCTACTTCTAATAACTTTCAATGCTATAGTATTATTACAATCAAAGATGCGGAAACAAAGAAAAAGGTGTCTGAATTATGTGAAGGGCAATCTGCAATAGAAACATGTCCGGTCTTTCTGGTATTTTGTATCGATTATTTCCGCATAAATATGGCTTGTCAAAAGAATGATATAAGGTTTGATATTGATCAATTAGATTACTTAGTAGTCGGTGCCGTGGATACTACTTTAGCGGCAGAAAATGCTTTTCTTACAGCTAAATCATATGATTTGGGCGGAGTGATGGTTGGTGCTGTCCGCAAAAAGGCTGAACAATTATCTGAATTATTAAAGCTTCCGCGTTATGTTATTCCTTTAGTCGGGATGGCTTTAGGTTATCCTGATGAGGATCCGCAGCAAAAGCCTCGCTTCCCCTTAAGTGGAGTGGCTCATAACGAATTTTATAGTATTGATAACGCAGTTTCTGCCTTAGAAGAGTATGAAGACATCACTGAAGTGTATTATGCAGAGCGAACGAATGGCGAACGATCTGAAGGTTGGAGTAAGACAATCTCAAACTACTTCGACAAAAAAAGGCGTCCTGATATCAAAGACTTTATCATTAGGCAAGGATATAGTGTGAAATAACATCCAACATGTTAAAAAATGATTAACATAAGGCGGGTTCTATAACTTGAATGAAAGTAAAAGCCATGAAAAAAGTATGTATAAAGAGTATTTGAGTTATTTCATAGCTGTTGGGTTCCTGATTGCGGGAGTAGTCATACCACAAGTTATCAATGTTGATCCGTCTCAAGCAAAGATTCTAAGTATCTTATTATTTGCTGTTGTTCTGTGGTCTACCGAAGCCCTGAATCCAATTGTAGTTTCACTTGCAGTTATCGTATTAATATCCTTATTTAAGGTTCTGCCATATTCCGACGTAGCTGAAGGATTAGGTTCGACGATTATCTGGAGGCTTATGGGGATTTTCATATTTGCTGAAGCAGTCAAAAAGTCGGGACTGGGTCAACGAATAGTATACAAAATTTTCGGATTTGCTAATGGAAAAGTCAGAAACTTTCTTTTCTTTTACCTTATGTTAACTTTTTTGTTTATCTTCCTAGTTCCTGCTATCACAGGAAGAGTTATGTTGATGTTAACCATGGTCTTAGGGCTTTTTGCGGGATTAAAAATTTCGCCGCCTAGTAATATCGGTAAAATTATCTTTATATCTTTACCGATAATATCTCTTATTTCAAGCACAAGCGTGATTGTTGGTTCCTCGTCAACCATCTACGCTGCAGGGTTAATGCAAGAACTAGCCCAATTCAAATTTAGTTACTTGAGTTGGTTTATTGCGAATTTCCCTATTGGTTTAACAATTACTATAGCAATGTACTTTATATTGACCCGTCTTTATCCTCCGGAGATCGAGGAGTTTCCAGGAGGGATTGAATATCTGAATAAGGTAATTCAAGAAGCTGGACCATTAACGTCAGAAGAGAAGAAAGTATTGTTCGTTTATGGGATTTTATTATTCTGTTGGTTATCCAACTTAGCGACAGATTACCCAGCAGAACTATTAGCAGCATTAATCCTTATGTTCCCTAAGATTGGGATATTAACTTGGAAGGAAGCTTCCAGTGGGATTAATTGGGGGATACTCATTCTTTTCAGTGCCGGTTTTGCGATAGCTAAAGCTCTGCAGGTGACAAATATTGTTAATGATTTCGCAGGTTTTATTTTGGGCTATATCGAGAATTTCTCACCTTTAGCTTTATTAACGGTAATATTTTTCTTAACCATGATTATTCGTCTGGGGATGAATAATATTATGCCGGTTATTGCAGCCTTAATGCCTATCGTTTTTAATCTAGGGACAACAATTGGCATTAACCCGATATGGCTTAGCTTGGTTGTTCTCTATGCTGCCACCTTAACCTTTTTGCCTACCCAAACTTCAACGGGTGTAATCACGTATTCTTATGGTTTTTATTCCGCTAAAGAAATGGCGCGGGCTGCAATCATCATTAACTTTTTGATGTTCATTCTTGTTTTATTGGCGGCTAAGTTTTATTGGCCCCAAGTAGGAATTCCTATAATCCACTAGAGTAATAATTTTTTAGTATGAAAGGAGTGATTCAATTTGTCGAGTGAAAAAACAATGAAAGAAGTTGTTGGACATTGGGGTCCGAGGTTTTGGGTTGCAGGGGTGGATCCAAACGATTTAGAAATATTGTTAAATAACATTCAAGATTGGGATGATTGGTTAGAGAAATGGAACAAGTTTGGTGATTTTCATTACCAATTGGGTGAAGAAGCAATAGCTGCAGGAAATACTGCAACCGCTGCTGATGCTTATGTTAGAGCATCTATGTACTATCATTTTGGTCAGTTCATGTTCTTTCATCGTCCGCAAGAGAAGAAAGAAGCTATTATCAAGCGAGTTAATGCTTATGCCAAAGGCGCGCCGTATTTTTCCGTACCTGCTCAAGCGGTAGAAATTCCCTTCGAAAACACAACTCTTCCTGCTTATCTACGGTTAGTAGACTCCCCCAAGCCCGGCCCTTGTGTGATAGTTTTACCGGGAGCAGATTCTAGTAAAGAGCAGATTCACACAATGGAGAATGTATTTTTAGCCCGGGGAATGTCTACTTTGGGGATGGATGGACCAGGTCAGGGGATAACCCGTTTTCAGATGCCGATGCGCCAAGACTATTACAAGGCAGTTAATTCTGCAGTGGACTATCTTGTTCATTGTGGCAAAGTTGATCCGGAGCAGATTAGTTTAGTTGGAACCAGCTTTGGTGGATTCTTAGCACTTCAAGCCGCTTGTTTTGAGCCAAGGCTTCAATCTGCAGCAGCTGTAGGAGGTTTTTATAGTTTTAGAGAATGGGATAGCTATTCAGATTTAATGAAAAATAATTTCACTAATCTATTCGGTAAAGAAAACTGGGATGAGGCTAAAGAGTTTTCCAAAGGATTAACGTTAGAAGGTATTCTTAATCAAGTTAAATGTCCCTTGATGGTCGTTCATGGTAGATTAGATAAGATTGCTCCGGTGGAAACCCTTGAAAGGATTAAGGAAGAAGCTGCGACTGAAGTGGAACTTGTAATTTACGATCAAGGAAATCATGTATGCAACAATATTGCCTACTTGTATCGCCCTTTAATTGCAGATTGGACAAAGAAGAAACTTACAAAAAAATAAAAATTACTATATAAATTATTTAATGATACTTAAATCATAACGATTAAGGGGGAGTATAAAACATGAGCTTAAAAGAGTTTAAGCCTGAACGTATCCGGTTCCCGATTCCAACCCGGGAATTGGAACGGAGGTGGTCTTTAGTTCGAGAAGAGATGAAAAAAGTAGGTATTGACTCCATTGTTATGCAAAATGATAATCAATGGCTAGGCGGGTATGTGCGATATTTTACTGACTTGCCAAGCGAGCAAGCTTATCCGTATACAGTAATTTTTCCCGCTAACGATGAAATGACTGTAATTTCAAGTGGAAGTTCTGCCCCTCCGCCCCCTCCGGACTGGGCCTCCAGAGGAATTAAGGAAAAAATTGGACTATCCTATTTTCGCGCTTTTCACTATACAAATACCGTTGATGCCGAAGCCATTGTCAACGTCTTGAAGCGCAGGAAAGATAAACGGGTTGGGATGATTAACCTGGGACTTATACCTGCAGCGACCTATCTTTATATGAAGGAACAATTAACAGAAGTAGAATTCGTGGACGCCACCGACCTGGTTGATGAAATCAAAGCTGTTAAAAGTGACGATGAAATTGAATATATTCGCAAGTGTGTGGAAATTCAAGATATCGCTGCCGAGGCTGTATCAACAATTCTTCGTCCCGGAAAATACGAGTATGAAATAAGAAGTGAACTTACCAGAATTCTAACTGATTTAGGCAGTGAAGAACAATGGATTATGATAGGATCCGATCAGCCAGGCATTAATACCGGTCAGCACCCGACATTTTTTCAAAATCGCAAAATAAAAAAGGGTGATCAGGTCTTAATCATGATTGAGGTGAATGGACCCGGAGGTTATTACGGAGAGCTTGGCCGGACTTGGTGTTTAGGTGAACCTCCCAAGGAATTACTTCGTTGCTGGGAGATAGCTCTAGAGGCTCAAAAACGAGCTGCCTCTCTTTTAAAGCCTGGTGCTAAGCCTGGTGATGTATTAATAGCTAATAATGATTTTATGATTAGCAAAGGATTCGCTGGAGAAGGAAGGTTGTTTGCGCACGGACAAGGCTATGATTTGGTGGAAAGACCAGCACTTCGGCCAGACGAAACCATGCTATTAAAAACTGGGATGCTGATCGCCTTACATCCAATTGCGGCTAATGATCAAGCATATGCCTTTTGTTGTGATAATTTCTTAATCAAAGAAAACGGTGGTGAACTTCTGCACAAGACACCGCAAAAGATAATGATAATCGAGTAATCCATTGTGTTCCGAATGGCAATCGATTCGGACTATCTTAACACTTAACCGACAGTGATCCCAGTGATTTCGGAATCTTGTCGGTTGAGTTGTTTAGCATAGGGGGTTAATTTATTGCAGGATAGTTTTGGCAGTCTATGGGAAACACTCTATCATTCCCAAGTAATCACAATGATTGGTGCCGGAGGTAAGACCACCGCACTGGTTCGTCTTATTCAGGAATTATCTGCACACGGAACAAAGGTTATAGCAACAACAACCACAAAAGTCTACCCGATCGATTGTGCTACCATTTGGGTAGATGTAATCCCTCCACCTGATGATATAAGATACCCCTGCTTTTGGTATAAAGAAGAAAGTAATGATGGTAAATGGATTGGACCAGATACAGAAAAAGTAGAAGAAGCTATTGATTATGATAAAAATCACAACAATAACCGAGTCTGGATAATAGAGGGAGATGGTGCCAGAAGCCTGTATTTAAAATGTTGGGCAGGACATGAACCACAAATACCCTCGAATACAGACTGTGTTGTGCTAATAATAAGTGCCGGTTTATGGGGTAAGACTTTGCATTCCAAAGATGTCCATCGTCCGGAATATTGTAAGGACTTGATAGACCGAACATGGAACACCCAAACATTTTGGAACTATCTTCAGTACTCACCTGTTTGCAGGCTAAAGCTTAAAAATACTTCTTGGGTAGTTTTGTTTAATGAGACTTCTTGCTCAGGGCAAAATATCTTAAACCAAGTAAAGCTTCTAGAATCTGACAAAAAAAATGCTGTTCTTGGGGATAGAGCATTTCCTAGATTTGCAGTTGGAAATGTTAAGGAGGGGTTAATTAGGTGGTTAGACTTGTAATTTTGGCAGGAGGGAAGGCCAGTCGCATGGGTCAGGATAAACTGGCTTTACCATGGGGGAAAAATACTGTTCTGGGGACAGTGTTGCGATGTGCACTGGAAACTAGCAAACTCCTAAAAACTACAACCAAACAAGATATCCAAATCTATGTTATAGCGCAGAAACCTATAGCAACCTATATTCCAACAGATCTTATGAAAACTTTCGTTAGTTTGGACGGTCATTGGATATTAAGTAGTAATCAACTCTTGTCCCAGAACATCTACTTGGGCCTAGAGAATCTTCCGAAAAGAATTAGTGGCATAGGATTTCTCCCGGGTGATCAAATTGGAATAAACGCCCTGGAATTGTCAGCATTAATCCGCCACTTTTTAGATAGTAAACCTCAAATTTTAGTTCCTTTTTGTAGACATAATGGTTCCCCCGTCATATTCCATAGAAAATATGTAGGAAGACTAAAAATGTTAGAAGAAGAACAAGGCGGCAAACATGTTCTCCAAAGTCATCCAGAATATATAGAAAGATATTCTGTCAGTGAGGACTTCTTACGTGATATAGACACGCCGGAGGATTATCGTAAATCAATTCGTATTTTTCAGCGTAATGAAGCGTAATACTTCTATGTTATTTTATCCAAAAGGTGAGTTGATAGATATGAAGAAAAAAATCTATGAACGGTTAAATTCCATGATAGATTCGAAAGAGATAGGTGCACTGGGGACCGTTGTTCGAGGAAGTTCCGACATCTGTCCAACAGGATCCAAGTTTTTGGTGGACGAGACAGGGCACAATCTAGTAAAGGAAATCAAAGAGCCTATTTTCGCCATGCTCAAAGACTTCTTACCTGAGATTATTAAAGACAAAAAGCCAAAAGTTATACAAGTAGTATTTGACGGAGTCCCTTATGAGATTTTTATTGATCCTATTTATCCTCAAGAACGGTTAATTATCTTTGGGGGCGGGCACATTGCTCTGCCTCTTGTATCCATTGCCAAGCTTCTTGATTATCAAGTCACTGTGATTGATGACCGTCCTTCTTTTGCTTCACCGGATAGGTTTCCGCAAGCTGATAATGTCCTGTGTCAGGATTTTACTAAAGCTATCAGAGAAGCATCTTTCGATCGAAATACCTACATTATTATCATCACTCGTGGCCACCAGCATGATAAAACATGTCTGGAGGAAAGTCTAAAACAACCGCAGCCAGCTTATATTGGGATGATTGGAAGTAAACGTAAAGTATATAGTCTCTTCCAGGAACTAAGATTAAGTGGTTGTGACGAGGATAGGTTAGATAGAGTTTATGCTCCAATCGGCCTAGACATCGGAGCACAAACTCCTGAGGAAATTGCTTTAAGCATCATGGCTGAAGTAGTTATGGTTAACCATTATGGGTTTAGCAGAGGCTTAAAAATGAAGCAGGAGGAAGAAAAAGTTGGATGTTAGAGTGGTGAAAGCGATTGGGCAGCTCAAGTCAAAGGAGGAAGCGGTATTAGCAACAATTGTAGCAACCCATGGTTCTACTCCCCGTAAAGCGGGTTCTCAGGCGATTTTCTTCTGTGATGGGCGAATCATCGGAACGATTGGCGGAGGTTATGGCGAGGCTGAAGTTAGCCAGCATGCTTTGAGTATGGTTAGTTCAGGAAAGCCAGCAATGATACGAATAGATTTGACTCATGAGATGGCCGAGAATGATGGTATGATTTGCGGTGGTACTATGGATATTTTTCTCGAACCTTTAAATTCAAAAAGATAACACTTATTACTTATTTGACAAATAGTTTTAAGGTTAAGTTACCCGAGGTGAGGATTATGTTGGGAAATCAAGAGAATATGGCAGATGCAAAAGTTGTTCTAATACGCGGAGCTGGAGAACAAGCGTCCGGAGTGGGATGGACTCTGGCTAAGGCAGGTTTTAGAGTAGCGATGACAGAAGTACCTAAACCCCTCATGGTACGCCGATCGGTTTGCTTTGGCACGGCTGTTGCTGAAGGAGTCTGGCAAGTGGAAAAAGTTACTGCTCGGAAGGTGGATCATCCTCGGCAATTTGCCTCAGCTTGGGAGAAAGGTGAAATCCCCATTATTGTTGATCATGACCTTCAAGAAATAACTGATATAAATCCAACAATTCTAATTGATGGGATTATGGCTAAGCGTAACACAGGCACGAAGAAGGATATGGCACCCTTAACGATTGGTTTAGGACCAGGTTTCGTAGCAGGAAAAGATGTTAATTTAGTCATAGAAACAAATCGGGGACATAATCTTGGAAGAATTATTTATTCTGGACCAGCTGAACCCAATACAGGAATCCCAGGATTACTCGAAGGGTTCACGAAGGAAAGAGTAATATATTCTGCAAAAGCCGGTATTTTTAAATCAGGCCATTGTATCGGTCAGCAAGTGCGATGTGGCGATGTAATAGGGGAAATTTATGATGGTATTTCTATAGAATACGTTGTTTCCTCTCTTGATGGAGTTTTAAGAGGTCTAATACATACCGATACCTCAGTTAAGGTGAATATGAAAATCGGTGATGTCGATCCTCGAGGCAAGGAAGAGTTTTGTTGGACTATCTCAGAAAAAGCAAGAGCGATAGGGGCTGGAGTTCTGCTTGGGATATTAGAATGGAATACAAGAGATGCCAAAGACAGAGTGAGGTGTTAAGAGTGAATTCATTCCGTTATCAGAAAGCGGGCAATATTTCCGAGGCGTTAAAATGGTCAAAAGAATCACAAGCTTACTATTTGGCAGGGGGAACCGATTTGCTGGGTAAGATTAAAACTGAAAGGATTAAACCATCTGTGCTGATTGATCTAAAGAAAATTCCAGGCTTAAGAGGAATAAGTTTTTATGATGATCGTGCAGAGATTGGGCCTCTTACGACGATTAGAGAGATTGAGATTTCTCCTCAGGTGAAAGAACGTTTGCCTATACTTTCTTCGGCCTCAGGTAAACTAGGGTCAGTTCAGGTTCGCAATAAGGCGACTATAGGGGGTAATATTTGTAATGCCGCACCCAGTGCCGAGACTGTACCGGCACTATTGTGTCTAGATACAGTGGCCGAAATCGTCGGTCCGACAGGGGTACGTCAAATTCCCTTAGATTACTTTTTTATCGGTCCAGGTCAGACGATTTTGCAGAATGGAGAAATATTAAGGAAACTAATTGTTAAAGTTCCACCAACTACTTCTCGTGGGATATACCATAAACTTAGTGTGCGTCGGGCAATGGATATTGCCTTTGTTGGTGTTGCTGTATTGCTGGAGGTGGTTGCTGGAAAAATCGCTCATGCCCGAATAGGGTTGGGGGCGGTAGCCCCGGTGCCAATGCGGGTTCCCCAAGCTGAGAATCTATTGGCAGGTAATTTTTTGAGTAAAGAGTTAATCACTGACGCTGCATACATTACAGCCCAAAGCTGTCAGCCAATCAGTGATATTAGAGCTAGTGCTGATTATCGCCGCTTAATGGTTAAGTCATTAATAGAGAAAGCGTTGTGGCAGATATCTACGACAATTGAGTTACCAGGAGGTGAAGTTAAATGAGACAAATCAAATTTAGGGTTAATGGAGTTATGCAAAGTATAGAGGCGGCAGATAACCAAACTCTCTTGGATATCCTAAGAGAAAGACTTCACTTGACGGGGACAAAAAAAGGGTGCGATGAAGGTGATTGCGGTGCTTGTACTGTATTACTCAATAAGCAACCTGTCAATTCATGCTTGGTTCTGGCTGCTGAAGTCGATGGCTGTGAGGTTATAACCATTGAAGGGCTAGCTAATGAAGAGAAAAACGATCCCATTCAGCAGGCATTTGTGGACTGCGGAGCAGTCCAATGTGGTTTTTGCACACCGGGAATGGTCATGATGACGCATGCATTGCTGGAAGAGACCCCCAATCCCAGCGAAGAGGAAATCAGAAACTTTATGGAAGGTAATCTTTGCCGATGCACAGGCTATGTTAAAATCGTAGAAGCAGTCCAAACGGCTGCTGCTCGACGTTTACCTGAAGGGGGCGGAGAATGTGACTAACCGTTTGGAAGGAAATGAAAAAGTTACAGGAAAGGCGATTTTTGCTGGAGATATACATGTAGAAGGAATTGTGGTCGGTAAGATATTGCGCAGCAAAGTAGCACATGCCCGGATTAAGAATATAATTACGGACAGGGCATCTAAATTGCCCGGAGTCTTGGCGGTTATCACCGGTAAAGATTTCCCAGATGTATATGGCGGAAGAACAGTTCGTGATGAACAAGCCATGGTGAAGAATAAAATTCGTTACATCGGAGAAGGGGTAGCAGCGGTGGCAGCAGTTGATGAAGAGACTGCCGAACGGGCGCTGGAGTTAATAGAAATAGAACTGGAAGAACTTCCCGGAGTATTTTCAGCTGAGGGAGGCTTGGAAGATAATGCTCCTTTGATACATGAAAATTGGCAAAGTTACTGGACTAGTGTACCTTTGACGCGACGCGATAACATTGATGCCCTGGTTACAGCGAAAAAAGGAGATATCGAGGCGGGCTTTGCTGCCAGTGATTTGATAATTGAAGACGAATTTATATTACCCCTTATTCATCATGCTCCTATGGAGCCTAAGGCCACGGTGGCATACTATGATTCTAATAGGAAATTGACAGTGTGGACGGGTACTCAATCGGCGTTCAGTGTAAGGCGAGGTATAGCAAGATATTTACAACTTCCCTTGTCTAGGGTAAGAGTTGTCGGAGTACGGGTAGGGGGTGGTTTCGGGGCAAAGACTACCGCTACAATTGAAACAGTTGCAGCTATGCTTGCTATAAAGTCTGGGCGTCATGTAAAAATAGAAATGTCGCGTCAGGATGACTTTTATGCAGCTAATCCCCGAAACTCCATGAAAATCTGGGTGAAAACAGGTGTCAAAAAAGATGGTCGCTTAATTGCTCGCCAGGCCAGAATCCTAGTGGACTCTGGAGCGTATGACATTTTCGGAGCCAATACTACTTCGCAAGTTGTAACCTTAATTACAGGGCCATATAAATTTGAACATCTTGATATCGAGGGAACTTGTGTTTATACGACTAAAATTCCCTGTGGGGCTTGCCGAGGGCCGGGTGGCCCGGAGGCCCATTTTGCGGCTGAAACCCAAATGGATCGTATTGCTCGTGAATTAGGAATAGATCCGTTCGAGCTCAGGCGGATAAATGCGCTGGAAGCAGGGGATGATACTGTCCCTGGCCAAGTATTAACAGATTACGGCTATACTAATGTTCTTAATCAGTTAGAAATAGCGATGAAAGATCACCTGGATAACATCCCACTTACACCTGGTAAGGCCCGTGGTATCGGTATCGCAGGATGTTTCTGGGGAATGAGTGGGATTGGCTCTGGGGCAACAATTCACTTGAATGAGGACGGCTCAGTGACGTTATTTATTGGAGCCGTAGAAATTGGAAACGGCGTAATAACGGCGATGGCCTTGTTGGTCGCTGAGGAGTTGGGCATTCCGGTGGAAAACGTCTCGGTTATAAGTGGAGATACTGATGCTGGTCCATATGAAGGTGGTGCAGTAGGGAGCCGGACAACCCACGATTTGGGGGTTCCTGTTCTCAACGCAGCCAGGGAGGTAAAAAAACAGGTTTTATCATTTGCCAGCGGTCAATTAGATGTTGATGTAAAAGAATTAGAGTTAGGAGATTCCAGAATATTTGTTAAAAATGACCGTTCACGAATGCTTAAATTAGAACAGGTTGCAAATTCTCGAATTAACGCGACCGGTGGAGGACCAATCGTCGTTACTGCTAGCAGTACTCCGTTTAAACCAGACTATGATAAGCAAAGAGTAAGCAGCCATAGCAGGGCGAGTAAACCGTTCTTTGTATTTGGTGCCCAAGCGGCGGCTGTGGATGTCGATCTGGTAACGGGTAAAGTAAGTGTATGTAAAGTAATAGCTGCTCATGACGTAGGAAAAGCTGTTTTTCCCAAAGGTGTTGAAGGTCAAATCCAAGGTGGAGTAGCGATGGGTTTAGGTTATGCTCTATCCGAGGAAGCCGTTTTTGACCAGGGTCGGATGATTAATGCTAACTTTTTAGATTATCGTATCCCAACAATGTTAGATGTGCCGGAAATCATTCCGATTATAATAGAAAAACCAAATGCGCGTGTACCTGAAGATATAAGGGGAATCGGTGAACCGCCAGCCATTCCTACGGCTCCCGCAGTAGCTAATGCTGTGTTTGATGCGGTAGGAGTGCGGATTAATACTCTGCCTATAACCCCGGAACGAGTATTTATGGCTACTAAATAACGTTCAAGTGAAGGGCAGTGAGAGTTAACAAAAAAATATAAAATATTTTTAAATTATAGGAGACATAATGATTGAAGAAACAAGGAGCAGAATTAAATTACGTAGGATAACGGCAAGAATGGCAAGGGAAAAAAATAAGTCACTAGCAATTAATGAAATAGACGATATAGTAGAAGCAGATATCTCATTTAACCATCCTAAGCTGCAGCTATATCAATTAATTAGGCGGTGTCATGACTACATTACTACAGAAACAGATAAGAACTTAACAAGTCTCGGTTCTACTCAAGCCCAATACCAAGTCCTAAGAATACTTGATGACCTGGACTCAGTAAGTATGACAAAAATAAGTAAACTGCTGTTTAGAGGCAAGAGTAACTTGACAACTTTGATAGACAGGATGGAACGTGCAGGCTTGGTACAGCGTGTTCCTCTAGAACAAGACAGAAGGGTTAGCAATATAACTATAACTTTAAAAGGCAAAAGATTACATGATAAGGTAGCTAAGTACCATAGATCATTTATTTTAGAACAATTTAATGGTCTATCAGATATTGATGTTGATAATCTACTTCAACTTTTGCGAAAAACAGCCCATAGTATTAATCCCGATGGTGCTATCTTTAATGTTGATGCTTGAGAAATAAGTAAAATGGCAGTAACAAGATTTCCCAATGGATCTCATGGTCATCTTATGGACTAGATGTAGATGAAGAAATGTTTTTATCTGCACAGGATTTCTTTTGAAGGGATGAGGCTTCTTGCGTAAACCATGGCTAATTTTAGTTACTATATATCTAGCCAGTATTTCTATTACTATTAATCAATTTAAAATACCGCCTGTTATGAAGCTAATCCTTCAAGACTTGGATTTAACAATAACTCAAGGCGGGTGGTTAATGTCAGTTTTTTCAGTTGCGTCAATCCTTCTGGCTATTCCAACTGTCTTGATTATTGGGCGGTACGGTCCTAAAATCACGGGTTTAATTGCGCTTAGTTGTGTTACTATAGGTTCTTTGGCAGGAGGTTTTGCTCAGAGCGCAGAACTGTTCTTATCAACCCGTATACTTGAAGGCGTTGGACTGGGATTAATGGCAATAATTGCTCCTTCAGTTATAGCAGCTTGGTTTCCAATAGAAAAGCGTGCTCTCCCTATGGGAATATGGGCATCCTGGGTTCCTGTTGGTTTTTTTATTTCCTATAATGCTGCTATTCCTATTAGCAGCGAGTATGGGTGGCAAGGGCTCTGGTGGCTCGGAGCATGCGTAACGTTTGTGGCTCTCTTGCTTTATGTGATTGTGGTAGATAATCCGAAGAGTGTTACAAATTCCGAACATGAACATACATCCATAATGGTTTTTAGCTTTAAGGAAGGAATTAAAACACCGGAGCCATGGCTTTTAGGTATAGGTTTTGCGGGTCTTGGCTTTGCTAATAGTGGGTTTTTAACTTTTGCTCCCCAATATTATTCGGAATTTTACGGTATAGAAGCAAGCTTATCTAATTTTTATGTTAGTATTCCATTTATGATCTCTATATTTTCTAATCCGTTCTCCGGTTGGGTCATATCTAAGTACCGTAAATCAAAACTTATTCACATTTTGAGTATTTGTTTAATTGTTATTATGTTTAGCCAAGTATACTTTTTGCCTTCAGCAAAATGGATTGTACCTTGGGCTGTGATATTAGGACTTCTTTTGGGCTTTTTTGCAACAGGTAACTTTACTCTAGCCTCTTCCTCAATACATTCGACAGCACCTTCTCCCTTACTTATTAGTTTAGGAGTAGGGATTAACAACCTTGTTTATAATACTGGATTTCTTCTGGGACCACCGGTTTTGGCAAGTTTTATAAGTGGTGGCAAGTGGACTTTAGGCGTATGGCCAGCGGTCACGTCTACACTAATTTCAGTCCTAGCTTGTGTGCTTTTTTTCAATAAAAGGTCACAAGGAGATAAAAAGAGAAATTTAGCAGTTTTACGATGAGCAGCAATTCTTAGGTGAGCAGCAATTGTTAAATGAAAGATAAATTAATACCTGCAGAAAGGAATGGAGTGAATGAAAATTGATTGCGGAGTGGAAATGCTTGAATTACCAGTGACTAGCATGGGAAAAGTGAATGTTTTTTGTCCCACCTTGCTTTGGGATAATAACACCTGTATTCTGGTAGATGCAGGATATCCGGGTCAATTCATGCAGGTTCGACAAGTAATAGAGAAAGCAGGCATTTTATTTAATCAAATTAACAAGATAATAATTACTCATCAAGATATAGACCATGTTGGATGTTTAATAAACCTTATAAATGAGTTGCCAGAAGATCTTGAGATTCTTGCTCATGAAGAAGAAAAGGCTTATTTGCAAGGGGAAAAGGTCCCAAGAAAATTAACTCTGTTTGAATCTGAAAGGTATACATTGTCAGAAGAAAACAAGGTAAGGTATAATATTCTTAAAGATTTCTATAAAGATTTTGCAGTAAGGGTTGATAATACCCTGTATGACAGAGAGGAACTTCCCTATTGTAAAGGAATTGAAGTTATCCATACACCAGGTCATTCTCCAGGACATATTTGCCTTTACCACAAACAGAGTAAGACGCTGATTACAGGTGATGCGTTGATTATGGAAGGTGACCGTTTGTTTGGGCCAAATCCTGTACATACGTTAGATATGAGCTTAGCCCTTAAGTCTCTAGAAAAGCTAACTCATTATGACATTAAAAAAGTAATTTGTTATCATGGTGGTATATATTCAGATAACCCGAATAGAAGGATTGCAGAATTAATATCATCTTCCGACAGTTACGAGAGGATTTAATACTGAACACCATGGATGTTAAACCAAGAATGAATTGGAGATTAAGTAATGAATGAAGGAACAAGAAGTAGAATTAAACTGCGTTGGGTCACTACAAAGATAGCCAAGGAAAAGATTAAGGCACAAAAAGAGATCAATAGCATAAAAGAGGTTGAAGATAAATTGGAACCTGATATCTCGTTTGATCATCCTAAACTACAACTCTATCAACTGATAAGGCGCTGTCATGATTACATTACTACAGAAACAGATAAGAACTTAGCAAGTCTCGGCTCCACCCAAGCTCAATACCAAGTACTAAGAATACTTGATGATTTGGACTCTGTAAGTATGACGAAAATAAGCAAACTGCTTTTTAGAGGCAAAAGTAACTTGACAACCTTAATTGACAGGATGGAACGTGCTGATTTGGTAGAACGTGTTCCTCTAGAAGAAGACAGAAGGGTTAGTAATATTGCTATAACTCCTAAAGGCAAAAGATTACATGACAAGGTAGCAAAATATCATAGATTTTTTATTTTGGAGAAATTAGATGGTCTATCTGATTCAGAAGTTGATGAGTTACTTCGATTACTGGAAAAGGCAGCACATAGTATAAATCCCGAAGGAGCTATTTTTAACGCAGATGCTCAAAAAAAGGAAGATTAATCGTGAGGAACTCCTTGCCGAAAATTAGGAGAAATATTTCAATGAAGATTATTGTTTAAGGATTGTTTATCGAATATAATTCAAGATAATCGATTATACATTTATGTGAATGATTGGAAATAAGTTGCGATAAATATTTTTATGATTACAAATAATAAAGTGCAAATAAATATTAATCTCAATAAACGATTATCGTTTATTGAGAGAAGGAGGGTAGTGGCTTTTAAAAAATTAGAAAATTCTGAATAGGTATTAGTTAGGAGGAGATGAAATGAAGGTACGGATAGCCGCAGTTCAACCATTAGGATTTTATGGGGACGAAGAATACCGCAATCTCGAATTGGCTTTAAAATATATCGATGTTGCTTCGGCACAAGGAGCACAATTGATTTGCTTTCCTGAGGGATATCCCGGTCCTTATAGTGGGCCAATGGACAGTTTAGGAAAGTTGAGCGAGCATCCATTCCAAGTATTATGTGAAAAGGCGAAAGATAAAAAGGTTTATTTGTATGCGGGATGTCTGGAAGAAAATCTGGAGATTCCCAATACTTTTTATCTATGCCATAAATTGATTTCACCTGAAGGGAAGGTTATAGCAAATTATAAACGCACACATCCAACACATCCTCTTCTGAATGCAGTGTTTATGGGTGGCAGAAAACATATCTTGCCAGGGGATGAACTGCTTGTAATTGATACTCAAATTGGTAAACTAGGCCTTTGTATATGCTCGGAAATCTGGGCTCCCGAAGTTCCTAGGATGCTCATGTTAAAAGGTGCACAGATTATACTTGCTCCAGGTGGGGGAGCCCCCGCTCCAATTCGAACAAGACTAAGAGATAATTGGCATTGCCTAGCTAGGGCTAGGGCAATCGAAAACACCCTATATGTCGTGATGAATCAGGTTTACCATGAGAGCATGGGCGGTCTTGGACGTACTGCAATGTTCGGTCCGGAATTCCAGTTAGGGACCTTAACTTCTCCAGGGGTTTTAGTAGCTGATTTTGATCTGGCTCGTATAGATGAAATACGTAACCGATATTTTGACGATGAGATTAATAGTGTACCTAATTCAGAAAAGGACTTATTCTATAATCGGCCCGGGCAAGTTTATGATAGGCGCCCTGAGCTATATGGACTATTGGCACAACCAATCGAACAAACCTTTAATTATGACTATTATAAAAAAGATCTAGAAAGCTACAAGCAAGAATATGAACGAGTTAAGAAATTTAAGTTCTAGGTTGTTGTATTGGTTTAATTAGACATTCATAGAGCTTGCGGAGCTGAAAATAAATAGTATTTTATGAGGAGGTAGTTTAGTGAAAGCTCAAACTTTTGATGCGTTTAAGGTAGCAATTATTTCTGAATCAGCCGGTAATTGGCCAGTTTACATTGGATTAGAAAAAAAGTATTTTGAGGCTGAAGAACTGGATGTAGAGGTTGTATTCACTAGGTCATCAGTTAAACATCTGCAAGACCTAAAGACAGGTGATATCTATGATGTGGGCCATCAGGCTGTTGATCATATTGTCCGTGCAGTTGAAGCTGGATCTGATCTATTTGCTTTTTTAGGAATTAGTAAGCCCAATTATAGTCTGATTGTAGGTCCTGATATTCAGAAGTTTGCTGATCTTCAGGGAAGGAAACTTGGTGTGGATGGTGTTTCCACCGGTTTTGCTCTTTTGCTCAAACGTATGATGCAGGAAAATGGTCTGACTGAAGGACGGGATTATGAATTAGTCCAGATCGGTGGAACAGGAGAACGATATCAGGCAGTTCTTGATGGAGTTGTTGCGGGGGCCTTGCTTGACGGGCCAGTAGACTTAATCGCAGAGGCTAATGGGTTGAGGCGGTTAGGTAGTAATTTAGATTATGTTCCAGAATATCAAGGGACTGTAGCAGCAGCCAAAAAAAGTTGGGCAGAACAGAATACAGATAAGTTACAACGTTATATCCGAGCTTACGTAAGAGCTTCAGATTGGCTCCATGATCCTGCTAATAAGGATGAGGCAGTGGTAATACTCACCTATTATTTAAAAGTCAATGCCGAGATTGCTGGTAAGACCTATGATCGGTATCTTCAATCCCAGACCTTTAATCTTCGTGGTGAAATAAACCTTAAAGGAGTACTAGAAGCGATGAAGGTAATGGCTGGTACAGGACAGATAGATCAATCTCTCAATGATCCATCTAAGTATTGTGAATTTAAGTATTATAAAAATGCTTTAGAATTTTAATTATCAGAGGTTCAACTAATAAAATTATTCATTCTACTCGTATTTTGATTTTAAGCATAAGAGTGGAATAATTGGAGGGCATACACTATGAGCTATGGTTATTTTAATAAAATATTGGTTATTGACTTATCTCAAAAAACTACTGAGATTATTAGTCTGCCAGAAGATTACTGGCGAAAGCACGTCGGTGGTAAGTGCTTAGGCAGCCGACTATTGTTAGATTATGAAACCTATAAGGAAGATCCATTTTCCCCAAGCAATCCTATTATTCTTCTGACAGGTTCACTAACCGGTTCTAACGTACCAGGTGCGGCAAAAGCTTCTTTCTATTGTAAATCCCCCTTAACAGGGGTGTACCTCGATTCTACCTGTGGTGGTTCGGTAGCATTCAGATTGAAAGCCTCAGGTTATGATGGTCTTATTATCATGGGGAAAAGTGCGAAGCCAGTCTATCTTGTGATTAGCGAAAAGAAAGTTGAAATAAAAAGTGCTGAACACCTTTGGGGGAAAGGTTGTTTTGAAGCAGAATCTGAGTTGCGTCAAGAATATGGCACACAGTGTTCTGTTGCAGTAATCGGACCTGCAGGTGAAAACAAAGTCAAGTATGCGAATGTACATGCAGATTTTTATCATCAGTTCGGTCGAGGCGGAGTAGGAGCATTATTTGGTGATAAAAATCTCAAGGCCATGATCTTAGCGGGTGAAGGGGTAGTTCCTTTTTATAATCCTACTGAGTTAATTGGTAAAAGCTTAGATATGGTGAACCAATGCCGCACAGACCAAAAAGCACTTTTCCGTGGTCAGTATGGAACATTGAGCACCCTAGACTTAACGCAAAAACTCGGGATAGTATCTGTGAAAAACCATACAGATGGAATCAGTGATCAATACGAAGCGGATTTAAATCGTAACTACATTAAAAGCAATTATGTTAAGCGCAATTTAGCCTGCTTTAGCTGTCCTGTTCCCTGTGGCAAAGGTTCAAGTGTCCCATACAAGGGTTTAACTTACTTGGTTGGAGGGCCAGAATACGAAACAATGTCACTTGTCGGTACGAACAACGACCTAAACGCCGAAGGTACCTTATATTTAAACTGGCTTTGTGATGATTTGGGCATCGATACAGTAAGTGGCGGAGTAACGCTTGCTTGCGCTAATGAAGCCTTTGTTCGAGGAGATATCAGCGAAAGAGACCTTGGATTTGCTCTTGGGTGGGGCAATGTCGAGGGACTGGCACAAGCCTTTAAGTCTATTGCATACCGAGAGGGCATTGGAGATCTTCTGGCTGAGGGTTCAAAGAAGTTCAGTGAAGAGATGAGGCTTGATCTGGATAGGGCTATTCAGGTTAAGAACATGGAGATTCCCGGTTATGACCCAAGAGGAACAACAGGTTACGCTCTTGCTTATGCGGTTGCAGATCGGGGTGGTTGTCATCGCAGAGCCCGACCAGTTTATAAGGAACAGGATGATGATGAGTTTCGTTTCAGCTATAAGGGCAAAGGAAGCTTAGTGAAAGAGCTTGAAGATACGCGTGGTTTTTATCACTCCTTAATCATATGTGATTTCATGGCCGCGGTTTATCCATTAAAGGTAAAGGAATATACAGAAATGCTAAATCTAGCCACGGGCTGGGATATGGATGAAGCAGAATCAATGCGTGTTGGGGAACGTGCTATTAATCAGAGCCGGTTATTTAATACGCTCTGTGGTATTAGCCGTAAGGATGATATTCTGCCCGGTCGTTTCTTTAAGGATCCATTAAAGCGAGGACGGGCCGCAGGGCAAGTGCTTGATCCTGAGAAGTTCCAAGAGATGCTCTCAGATTATTATCAAGTAAGAGGTTGGACCGATAATGGTTTACCTACGGAGTCCAAACTAGATGAACTAGGGATTCAAGGAGGTGGACTCAGATGAGATTAAAGTTTCAAGCCAGAGACTGTACTATCTGTAACCTTTGTACCATCGCTTGTTCCTTTAAGAATACTGGAATAATAAATTTGAAGCATTCGGCCATAAAGATTAATCCCCAGATGCCAGATTCCCTAACAGTCAAGATAAACTATTGCAGCCAGTGTGTTCAGGCTTATTGTGTTGAAGCTTGTCCGGTAAAGGCTTTGAATCGAGTGGAAGATGGCCGAGTCATTCTTAATTCTGAGCTTTGTGACACTTGTCAAGGAGAATATAAGTGCGTTTCTGCTTGTAAGTTTTCCGGAATCAATAATCCTGGAGATGGCTTGCCACCGGTAAAATGTGATGTTTGCAATGGTGATCCTCAATGTGTAAAGGTCTGTCCCTTACAGCTGATTTCTATCGTTTAACAATATGGCAGGTGAAGTGGCTTGAAAACAATTACAGTAAAAGTAGAGTGGATCGCACCAGAGGGATTGGAAAAAGGAAAACCAACAGATGACTTTATTTTGGCTGCCAATTCCACAATTACAGATCTAATTAATCTCATGGTAGAGATCTACGGCGAAAAAGCAAGAAAACGTCTTTTACAAGACGATGGAGTGACACCTTATGTCAGCTTCATTGTAAATGGTAGAATAGTGGAATTTGACTATGTACTTCGTACAAACACTGAGCTCATGATATTACCACCAATCTATGGTGGTTAGCCAAATCCTGAAATAATCTAGCTTTAAATACAGATCTGCAAAGCAACAAATGATGGTCATGAGTATATTAAGGAGGTTTTATTTTGAAGGATGCACGTGTTCAATCCGCCATTAACAACTGGGCTCCTCGTTTCGTCGCTAATGGAATTGACTTAAATGATTTTCGTAAGATCACAGATAAATTAGAAACGTGGGATCAATGGTTCGATGGCTTTTATGAGATGGGAATAAAGCATGAAGAGTTAGCCAAGTCAGCCTTAGAGCAGAAGCGCTATCGCAGTGCTGCAACGCATTTATTTCAGGCCTCTATGAATTTTCATTTTGGCAAATACCTCTTCGTCCATGATCGCAAAAAACTAGTGCTTGGCAGTGAAAAAGCTGCATCATGTTATCGACAGGCTATGCCCTTATTCTCTCCATTGGGAACCGAGATTCAAATATCTTTTGAGAAATCACTTCTTCCAGGCTACTTACGTCTGCCAAAGGAAGTTGTGAAGCCTGCTGTGGTGATTATCGTCTGTGGTTTAGATAGCACAAAGGAAGAAATGCACAATATCGCGGAAGTACTCCTCGATCGGGGCTTAGCTACGGTGGTATTTGATGGACCTGGCCAAGGAGAAACAGAATTTACCCAAAACATTCGAGCTGACTATGAAAAAGTGATTACTGCAGTAATTGACTTTTTAGAAACAACGGTAGAAGTAAATGCTTCCCGCGTAGGGCTAATGGGTGTCAGCCTTGGAGGGTACTATGTCTGCCGTGGGGCTGCTGCAGATAAAAGAATTAAAGCAGTTGTTGAACTAGCAGGTCCATTCTGTTTCGGTGCTCACTGGCAAGATGAACCTCCGTTAACGAGGCAGGCTTTTCAAGTACGCTCGGGAGCTAAGGACGATGCTGAGGCAGAAATTTTGGCCAAGAAGCTGACTTTAGAAGGAATGGCTTCCAACATTAAATGTCCTCTTTTGGTAGTTCACGGAAAATTGGATCGTGTCATTGCCTTAGATGAAGCGTATAAGATTTATGAACAAGCTTCAGGGCCGAAGGAATTACTCTTGCTCGATGAAGGCAACCATGTATGTAACAATTTACCGTATATGTACCGACCCTATGCTAGTGATTGGCTTGCAAACAAGCTTTAATCTCAAAATAAAAGAGATAGTGGCAAGATACATACTTTTTTTATGGAATAAGTCTTTTAGTGAATGGGAGGTAAAGAAGATGGCCCCTAAATACGGTTTCCTGAATGCAGTGAAAAAAATGAATAAAACAGCAGCGGAAATCTATGATGTAAAAGAAGATTACACCCGATTTCCACAGCAGATGCATATGGCACTCCAGCCTAAGTGGAATCCTGATTATGAGCACTTAGAGAAAAAATTCATTCCAAATCGTCGTAAATATATTACCGAGGGCAAGGAAGGATTTTCCATTCGTGACTATGCCTACAACATTGGAGCGGCAAGTATTTTAAACGTTACTAATTTTCCTATGCATGATCCTGATCAATCAGGGAATTCTTGGGCACCCTTAACCAATGGACCTTTCACGCTGGAAACTAAATGGGAAGCCAGTCCGGAAGAAATAACCCTGACTGCAAAAGCTGCTGCTCTTGATTATGGAGCAGATAAAGTCGGAGTTGCAAACTTGGATCGCAGGTGGGTATATTCCAGTTGGTTTGATTCTGAAACCAAGACTTCCTACCCGATTAGATTCTCCGATGAACCTGGTTATGAAGATATTAAGATTCCGACAAAGATGCCGGATAACACGCGTGTTATCCCTAAAGAAATGAAATATGTAATCGTAATGATTCATGAGATGGATTATGATGGGATAAATACCGGCCCAACCTTGACTGAAGTGGCTGCAACCAGATTGGCATACTCTCGTATTGCCTATAGTGCTATTAGTTTGGCTGAATGTATCCGTGCTTTAGGTTATAACGCTATCCCCAGTTCCAATGATACTGCAGCGAATATTCCTTTAGCGATTGATGCTGGCTTAGGTGAACTTGGCCGCAATGCAAAGTTAATCACCCCCTGGTACGGGCCCCGAGCCAGAATTTCTAAGGTGATTACAGATATGCCACTTATTCCTGATCAGCCCATAACCTTTGGGGTTAAGGAATTTTGTCTCGTTTGTAAAAAATGCGCAGATACCTGTCCTCCCAAAGCGATCCCCACTAATGGGCCAAATTATGAGCCTCAAGGAGATTACAGCAACGCTGGTGTATGCCAATGGAATTTGAAGCATGATAAATGCAGAGCATATTGGGCGAGTACAGGAACAAACTGTGGACTTTGTATCTCTAACTGCCCCTTTAATAAGGTGAATTCAATCATTCACGAAGTCCCCCGTTGGACTGCCTTAAATCTCCCTTTCCTGAATCGAATCTGGATCAAGTTAGATGATTTGTTAGGTTATGGTAAAAGCATGAGTAATAAAAGATTCTGGCAAAAGAAAGGGAAGAATAACTAGCTTAAAATATTGCTGAGGAAGAGGTCTGAATTTGAAAGGATCTGAAATACAGCTTCAGAAAGCAAATGATCTAGTATATGACTTAAATGATTATCCTGGACTATCCCGAAGCTTTCTCTATGGGTTACAGTGGTTAAGCTTTTCATTAGCTCAAAGTGCCGTAATACCCGTAATATTAGGAGCAAGCTTGGGTCTAGGTACCCAAGGAACGGCACATCTGGCTCTGCGAATATTTTTCTTTACAGGTTTAGGATCCTTGCTTCAGGTATTATTCGGTCACAGACTTCCAATTATAGAAGGACCAGCTAGTGTTTTCTGGGCAACTTACATTAGCCTAGCTGCTATGGCTGTAAGCATGGGTAATTCTTTAAACCTTTTGCGTTCTGATCTCCAAACAGGATTGATGATAACTGGAGTCATAATTGGGTTGATTGGTTTAACAGGGCTAATTGGTAAAGCAGTGAAGCTTTTTACTCCAGCTATTACTGGAACAGTTATGGTCTTGTTAACGATACAATTAAGCGGAACCTTTGTGAAAGGAATGCTGGGGATTGCTACGGGTAATCAATTGAGTATAATTGCTCCATCTATCGCTGTAATAGTTATCATGACGATTATCTTTGTGACGCTACGTGGTAGAGGAATCTGGCGTACAATTGGTGTATTTATTGGGCTTTTAGTAGGGTGGTTTGTATATTGGATCCTGGGTTACAGTGAACCAATTTCCTGGTCTGGTATAGAAGTCTTTGCCTTGCCCAAGATTTTTGCTTGGGGTTACCCAACCATTAATTGGGGAGTAATCAGCACCTGTGTTTGTGTGGGGTTGATTCTAACTACCAATATTGTTGTGAGTATCGCTGCCGTTAGTAAAATGACAGGAGCGATCATGAATAATAAAGATTATGATCGAGGAACCTGGATTAATGGCTTAGTAATTTTCATTACTGGAGCAGGTGCAGGTGTTGCAACAGTTCCTTATGCCGCTTCTAGTGGTTTGATAGGCTTGTCGGGAGTAGCCTCGAGAATCCCATTCATCATCTATTCCGTGTTTATGATGATTATCGGGGTGATTCCGGCTATAGGCTATCTAATCGCAGCAATTCCACCGTCTGTTGGGTATGCAGTTTTCCTTGTGGCTTTTTGCCAATTGCTTGCAGTGGGATTAAAAGATTATGGTACCTTAGCCATGGATCACCGTGATAGTTTTGTGATTGGAATATCTGTTATTCTAGGCACTGGTTTGATGTCAATACCTCAGGAGATTTGGGTAGAAGCTCCGATTATTCTGCGCTATGTCTTAGGGAATGGGCTAGTTACAGGAATGCTCATTTGTATCCTGTTAGAACATGTAATCCTGCCCAAAAGGAAATTTGTAACCAAGTAGTAGAAATTAGCTAACTATCTAAGGAATATAATTAATAGACTGAAACCTTTTTGCATAATCGATTATCGTTTATTATGGATATCGACTTGACATATAGAGTATTGGTCTAAAAAGATTAAAGAATTTAACTTATAAAGGGGGATAGTGAAACTTAATAAGGATATTGAGAAGGGAGGTTAAGAGGTGAGTTTCAAACAACTGTATATGAATAGACATGCTGTCCACAAATTTGGAGGTAAGGAAGGGCCTCCGATTAGTAAAGAGATGGAGAATGAATTGCTGGAAGCAGCAAGATGGGCTCCGACTGCCGGAAATATGCAGCCTGTTAGGTATGTGGTGATTCGTGATCAGGAAACAAAAAAGCAACTTCAAGAGCTGGCAGCTGAGGCCAAACAAATCTCGGGATATTGGGAACCAAGATTTCGTGATGGAGGAGTATGGGGTGAGGTTAACGACCTTATCCAGCCTGAATTATTAATCGCGGTCTTGACGATTCCTACTGAAGTACCGCCAAACACTCAGAATTATGCAGTGGATATGATGGGTGCAGCCATAACGATGGAACACATGTGGCTAGCAGCAACAGAAATGGATCTACAGGTAGGTTGCTATTGTCACTGGCTGACAGAAAAGGTAAAAGTTCTGTTAAATGTACCATTGGCTTGGAATCTGGCAGGCATTATGGCATTTGGATATTCCATTCATGTTCCGAAGATGAGTCGGAAACCTTTGGACGGCATAGTGTTTTACGAAAAGGTACCTGGCGAATATTAGCAAAATAATGACCTTCGTCTAGATCATAGGGTAGAAACAGCCCCTTAGGACATCCTTTAGTTCTCAAAATCACAATAGATATAGATAGCTATCAATAACAGACGAACAAGTAAAGTAATACGAGTTCTAGGTTGTGGCTTTAATTGTGAAATAAGTTTCTAAAGGAGGGTATTTAAATGACTGCTAAGACATGGCGTAATCTGGGTGTTTTGTTTTATGTATTAGGATTTATTGTTCCATTTGCTATTTCCAAAGGGCAAGGAATGCCCGTCGAAAAGTATCCTGCAATCACAGTTTTATGGTTAATTAGCTGGTTTGTAGGTTGGTACTGTTTATATAGGGGATTCTTATTAAAAAAACAATACCCCGAAGGAACGAAGCAATGGGTCAAAGTATGTACGTACATTTCTGATTATACACCCATGTTTTTACTCAGTGCTTTTCTGACAGCGGCTAACTTCTATCCCACCGGCTTGGCAATTGGGCTGCCGAAAAAGCAGATGACATTTGTATCATTATCTTTGTTAGTTATGGGTATGGCGATTCCACTTGATGAATGGAAGCGGATATTAAAAAGACCAATTCCTGTTTTCCAACTGTGGGCAGTACGTTGGATTTGTATGCCGCTAGTCGCTTTAGTTCTTGCTCTACTTATTTACGGCAATCTTATTGCCGATTCAGAGATTGCCTCTCAGTTGATTGCAGCTCAAGTATTAATCGGAACAACAGCTACCGGTGGTGCATCTAATGTTTATACTTTTTTAGTAGCTGGTGATGCTCCACTATCCGTGTTAACTACAGCGCTTAGTACTATATCTAGTCCTTTGATTCAGCCTTCAGCTGCTAACTTGTTAATTGGAACTTTGGTTGATGTACCGGTAGCACAAATGATGATTGACCTAATTAAAAGCGTGATTGTTCCTCTCTTGATTGGTGTTGGAATCTCCACAGCCTTCTTAAAAAATAAAGTAAAAGATTATGGCCCAGCGTTTAGTGCAGTATCCGTTATTGTCATGTTCCCACTCTTTTTAGGAGCTTTTAGTGGCGGTTGGTCCGCACTACTAGCAAATCTCTATATTGTTCCTGTGTTACTGTTAGCACATGTTCTACACGCAGGGATTGGCTGTACGATTGGTTACTATGCTCCGGAAAAAATTTTCAAGTTCAATGAAGCTCAAAAACGTGCAGGCTTGTTTGAGATCGCGATTGAAAATGTTTCAATTACCTCTGCTTTAGCCTTTAAATATTTTGGACCATTAGCAGCAACCGCAGCAGCACTCTATGGATTTACCCAAACCATGATTGTATTATTTGTGATTCGGCAGCTTAAGGCGAAAGATGCAAAAGCGGCCAACCAACTTGGAAATCAGCCACCAGAGAATATTTCAGCTTGATTCGTATCGGGAATAAAGTCAAATGAAAACCGCCGTACTAAAAGTGCGGCGGTCCAAACTTTAATTAAGAAGGTGTAAAAATGATTGGTCGTAATTGGCAGACATCTGAGAGGAGATACGATGTTCTAGTTGAAAGAGATGTAAAGATACCAATGCGCGACGGAACAATTTTAAATGCAGATGTCATTCGCCCCAAAAGTGAAGAAAGATTCCCTGCAATTTTAGGTTATTTTCCTTATAACTTAGATATGCAGTCTGCACCCATCCATACTGATAGTTTTTCCTCGGTTGTTTTTAAACATCCGAATCAGGAAAAGGCTAATGCTTCAATTGAAGCAGGAGATTCTAATTTTTATGTTCGACGAGGCTACGTGCACGTTCTAGTCAATATTCGAGGAACCGGTAAATCTGAGGGGAAATATACATTCATTGGGCCTCAAGAGCTACAGGATGGTTATGATGTGATTGAATGGATAGCGGTTCAGTCCTGGTGTGATGGTCAGGTGGCCATGTTTGGTGTTTCATATTTTGCTTGGATTCAACAATATGTAGCTTCAACCAATCCACCTCATTTAAAGTGTCTTTTTGGTCCCTGGGCTTCTACCGATCTTTATCGGGATGGAGTTTACCATGGAGGAGTACTTGCGTATAAGTTCTGGCGTAACTGGTCTTTAACCGAGTTAAGTAAGCCCAGGATGGAGGGGTATTGTAAAACGAATTGGGCCAAAGACAAATATCAGGAAGCGATTCAGGAGTTGCTTCAAGATGAGGATATCCTAGCTTGTCCTGAACTTGTCGATGCCTTGAAAAACCCGGATGTTGGGAGTAACCCCTTATTGGTAGATTTTCTTTTAAATCCTTTAGATAATGATTTTTGGCAGCAGAGGAAAGTGGACTATGATAAAGTGAAAGTGCCAGCCTACATCGGTGGTTGTTGGGGTCATATAGGCCTCCATTTACCGGGAGCGTTTAGAAGTTGGGAAAAGTTGAAGACTCCTAAAAAGATGATCATAGGTCCAGCCGCCTATCTGGATCGTCCACTCTATCAATTGCAGTATGAATCCCTTCGGTGGTTTGATTATTGGATGAAGGGGATAGACAATGGCATTATGGAAGAAACCCCGATCAAGTTATGGATTAATGGAACAGATGAATTCAAAGAAGTCGATGATTGGCCGCTTCCCCAAACAAAATGGACTCCGTTTTATTTACATGAGAATAATCTTCTATTTGAGCATGAGTACCGTGTAAATGAAGGGTACTCATCGTTTGAAGACTCTCCTTGGGGAAGAGGCGATTTGGAATTTTATACTCCAAGTTTTGTAGAAAATACTGAAGTTGTAGGTCCTGTTCAGGTAACGCTTTATGCCTCGGCAACAGATACGGATATCTTATGGTTTACCAGTTTGTGGGTAGTAGATCCTGAGGGGAAGGAAAAGCTCATAACAAGAGGATGGCTAAAGGGGTCTCATCGGATACTGAATCTGAAGGAATCTAAACCTTGGCAGCCCATACTGTCCCATGTGAAAGAAGAAAAATTAGTTGCCGGTGAGATTTATGAGTTTAAAATTGAGATTGTACCAACAGGTAATTTATTTAGGGCAGGATGCAAACTTAAGTTGAAAATTAGTTGTACGGATGACCCGCCTAAGCATTCTATGGAGGGAATAGGTGTTGGCCATATCCGTAGTCAAAAGGCAAATAGAATTACGATATACCATAATGAAGATTATCCCTCGAACTTACTGCTTCCAATCACAAGAGGGAACACATTGGGAATGTTTAGATTCGGAGCTAAACCTTACTTATAATAAAAAAAGCCCCGTGCCAGGAAGGGCAAATACAATCACACCTATAAACAGAGGAGATCCTGGAATGAATCTCCTCTGTTTATTATTATTATTATTTAAGGATATCTTTATAAATATTCTTCATACCTGCTAAATTTACATCAAATACCTTATTTGTCGGTGGGAGAGGTTCATTTAGCATAAAATCCGGTAGACAATCATCGTTGTTTGTGAAACCTGCTCTGCGATTAAAGGTATATTCCGTCCGGATAACTTCAGTTCCTATATTCCTTAAGTCTGAAGTATCAAAATCAACGTCGTAGTAGTTGGAAACTAGAGCTGCCAGAACTTCGGGTTTGGCTATGGTCTGAGGAAGAGTAAAATTACATAATCCCAAGGAGTCATAGACGTTTATGTCTTTCTGAGCATTAAGAGAGGCCTCTATCTGTCCCTCTGCTTGATGATGGTCAACAGGGAAGCGTAGGGTATGTCCTGCGGTATGATCAGCTCCCATAGGAGAAGTAGCATATGTCACCCCTATACCTTTAAAGGTTCTTGGATCATAAGCCGCCATGCTCTGTCCTTTCACCACGGGAATTCGGGTAGCTCCAAGAATTTTTCCCGTCATATAGGCACCTTGGCCTAAGAGACGGCCTAAAACAGTCCCTTGATAGATGCCTTCCATAGCTGAACGAGCTTGTTCATAATCGTTAAAGTTCAAAACACCACAATCCATCGCAACACCTAAAGCTGCCCCAATCTCAATGGTATCTACACCTAAGTCATTTGCTATGTAATTTAAGGCTGCAATCTGATCCACATCTGTGATGCCGATGTTTGGCCCCAACATAATCAAGTTCTCATATTCCAGAGGGGCAACCAAAGATTTACCATCTTTATCGGGATAGATGTTCGAGCATTTCATGATACATCCAGGAATACAACCATGAGTCGGTGTACCTTCTCCACCACGGTCTTCTATAACTTTTGTCAGATTCTCAGCCTTTAGATGTTCAGTATTGGGCATAGAACCTTGGCGGAAGTTATAACAAGGCATGGAACCCAATCTCAATGCATGCTGCGTCATCAGTATTGTGCCGTACCTTTGATAGATGGGTGTCATTGGATGTTTCTGAATTATTTCAGTGAATTCTTTTATAACTTCTTTAATTTCCTTTTGTTTTTTAGCTTGGGAAGGAGTACCTGGAGAAGGTTCAACTACAATCGCTTTAAGCCCTTTGGAGCCCATTACCGAGCCTAACCCACCCCGGCCGTTCACTCTGCTAGGAATCCCTTTGGTATCTACATTATTGATACAGGCTGACGCTAATCTCATTTCACCAGCTGGACCAATTAAACATATTCCCCAATCTGTACCGTATTGCTTCTGTAATATTAGAGTACAATCGTAAACGCCTTTCATTTTAAGGTCAGGATAATTGTTAAGTGTAATGCCATCCTTACGAATCTCTAGAACTAAGTTCTGTTCCGTGCTTTTTCCCTCGAGAATAATTGCTCTAAGTCCATGATTTGACATCCTTCGTGCGAAAGTTCCTCCGGCATTACTCTCTTTAATACCTCCAGTCAAAGGACTTTTGGCTCCAGCTGAAAGACGTCCAGAGCCGGCAATATTAACCCCTCCTAGTAGACCTGCAGCTAGAACCAATTTATTATCGGGACCTATGGGGTCACATAAGGGATCTACTTCATCATTGATTAATGAAGATGTTAATAAGCGCCCACCATACAGCTGGTATTTCTCAGGAACATCTTCCTTGATTATACTTTTTTCTGTTAAGTTTACTCTTAAAAAGTATTTCATTTAAGCACCCCTTTTCATTTTTTATTCCTTAAAGTAATTTTATTTTACAATATTTACTAGTGGTTATTTTATTATATTATATTTTTATGTTCTATCTTTAACAACCCTTCAGAAAAATAATATTTTGAAGTGTTGTAAATTAACAATATTCAACTCAACTTTTGTTTCGATAGTGTGTGCATTGTTAGTTGTTGGAATATTTGGTAATATAAAATATATCAGCCTTGGACTATGTGTTTATTCTTAGAACTCATGTGAAAAAAGAGGTTTAATAATCGGAGTTGATGGTGTTGGCAAACGAGCTGCAAGGTGGGCGTTACAAGCGTAATTTTAAGTCACTTACTCTTGAAGAACAGCTGAAATTAGAATCTTCAACCGTAGCAATTATTGGCTGTGGGGGCATCGGCGGTTATCTAGCCGAAGAGTTTGCACGCCTGGGAGTCGGACATCTTATCTTAATAGATGGTGATAGAATTGAAGAAAGTAATTTAAACCGTCAATTGTTCGCACTTGAAGAAAACCTAGGTGTTCTTAAAGTAGAAGCAGCCCAAAACAGATTGCTTAAGATTAATTCATCAATAAAGGTAGATACCCATGCCCAATGGTTTACTGAAGAAACGGGAGCATCTTTATTAAAAAATGCTGCCCTGGTCTGTGATGCTTTAGATAATGGTCAAACAAGGGTTGGATTAGAGAGAGTTTGTCATGGCTTAAATACGCCATTGGTATTGACTGGAATTGGTGGATGGTACGGAATGTTAGGGATTAGCTTCCCAGGGGATTTCATTGCCCCAAAGCTTTTCAAAAAAGAAAGAGGGGTTGAAGAGCAACTAGGAAATCCAGCCTTTGCTCCAGCTGTAATAGCCAGTCTAGCCGTAGCTGAAGCTGTGAAAATCCTAATCGGTCGTTCTCCTGCTTTGGGCCATCGTTTTCTTTATATTGACTTGTTGAATATGGATTTCTATAAAATTGAATAGTGTTTTTTAAAAGAAAACAACTGAGTTAGTGGGCAACGATAAGTAAGTAAAATGATAAGTAAGCTAATAATGAAAGATAGTGATAAGAGAATAAGATTGAATCAAATCTGATAGAAGGGAGAAAATGAGGTGCAATATAGAAAGGAGCTTTTCAAAGTTCTTACCCTTGCAGAAGCAAAGGATATATTAAGACCTTATATGCTGCCTTACTACGAACGTCAGGAAGAAGTGCCCTTGGAAGAGTCATGGGGTCGTAAGGCTGCTTGCGATATTTTGGCTCGTTGGGATTTGCCTCATTTCCGGAAATCCACTGTTGATGGATTGGCTGTTCGTTCTCAAGATACTTTCGGAGCAAGTGAGAGTCTGCCGGCATTCTTCATTAATAAAGAGGAAATATCAATGGGTAGAACACCTTCTAAACATCTAGGGAAAGGGGAAGGTATGCTTATTCCTACCGGTGGTATGCTTCCGGAAGGCTCAGATGCCGTGGTTATGATTGAACATATAGAAGATTTTGGAGACTCCCTTTACGGGGTTACCCAACCTGTGGCTCCTGGAGAGAATCTTATTGATATAGGTGAAGATATCGCGGCCGGAAAGGTATTCATTCCCCGTTTCTTCACAATCAGGGCTCAGGAGATGGGGTTATTAGCTGCTCAAGGAATGGTTAAAGTTTCGGTGCTAGTTCGCTGGAATATTGGGATTCTTTCAACGGGGGATGAAATCGTATCCCCGGAAATTAGTCCAGATCAAGCCCAAACGAGAGATATTAACGGATATACGCTTATGGGACAGGCTATAGCCTGTGGTTGTAATGTTAAATATTATGGTATCGTAAGAGATGATGAAAAGGAATTACGAGAGTGCCTGCAAAAGATGATTTCAGAAAATGATATTATCATACTATCGGGTGGAAGTTCGGTGGGGACAAGAGATTTAACTGCAGGTTTGATCCAAGAGGCGGGTGAACCGGGGCTCTTATTTCATGGTCTTGCACTAAGGCCGGGTAAACCCACGATAGCTGGTGTAACTCAAGGAAAGGTGATTTTTGGCTTGCCTGGACATCCGGCCTCAGCGATGATTGTCTTTGACAATCTTATCCGTCCTTTGCTGGATGATACAACCCAAGGTAGATTGAATATACCTTTGCCAGAGGGAATTCTTACCCAGAATATCTATTCAGGCAGTGGGCGAGAAGAGTTTTTACATGTCAGGATTACCCCAAAAGATAGTGATTATCTTCTGGAACCGTTGCGAGGTAAGTCCGGATTAATTAGTACTATAGTGGAAGCAGATGGCCTAATCCATGTTAGTTTGGATAACGAAGGATTAGAAGCAGGGAAACGAATAAAGGTTAAGATGCTACGCTGAGGAGGATAGAGATGGAGCAAGATACTTATCTAAATAATCCATCCCAGGAAGAAGTGCTCAAGATAATGATAGAGTCTCTCGGGAAGCATTGCCTACCGCAAAATGAAAGCGTAGATGTTCGCTTGGCACTTGGGAGAATAACCGGGGAAACCATTCATGCCAAACGAAGCTCACCTCATTATTGTGCCTCTGCCATGGACGGCTATGGAGTCCGGGCAGAAGATACTTTTGGTGCTAAGGAGCGGCACCCGGTATGGCTTGATCTTGATAGGCAGGCCATTAAGATTGATACTGGTGACCAAATGCCTGAGGGAATGAATGCAGTGCTTATTTGGGAAAAGGTACTTTCCCAAACAGATAAAGGTATTTTAATAAACCAGCCGGTGGTTCCTTGGGACAACGTCAGAACAGTAGGTGAAGATATTGTAGAAGGGGAAGTCATTCTCCCTGTAAACCATCGTATAAGACCTCAGGACCAGGGAGCATTACTGGCTGGAGGGCTCCTGGAAATAATGGTCAGACGCAAACCCAAGGTAGGAATTCTTCCGACGGGAGACGAAATACGTCCCCCGGAGTATCTTCTTCAGTCTGGGGAAATTGTTGATAGTAACTCTACTGTTCTATCCTCCCTAGTTGAGGAGTGGGGAGGGAGTCCTAGGGTTTGGCCCATTAACTCCGACAAACTGGAGCAACTTGAAAAAAACCTGCTTCAGATTTCGGATTCGCAGGATATTGTAATTATTATTGCAGGGACATCTCGAGGAAGGGATGACTATACTTCTCAGATTATTAAGAAGCATGGTACAATTTATGCTCATGGAACTGCTATCAAACCTGGGAAGCCAGTTATATTGGGGCAAATTAACCGCAAACCAGTTATTGGAATACCTGGGTATCCGGTATCAGCCTTTATTACGGCACAGATCTTTTTAGAAGTTTGGGTAAAGCATTTATTAGGATTGAAAAAGAATGCTCCTCCTCTGCTCCAAGCAGTTTTAAGTAAAAAAGTTTATTCTTCCCTAGGAAGCGAAGAATTTGTAAGGATGAAGGTAGGCAAGGTTAAGGAGAAGTGGATCGCATCTCCAATAGGCCGAGGTGCGGGATTAACGATGAGTCTAGTCCGCGCGGATGGAATTTTACGAGTCCCCCGATTACAAGAGGGGTTTCATGAAGGAGATACAGTTGAGATTGAATTACTCAGACCATTGGAGGAACTTGAAAAAACATTGGTGTCTATTGGTTCACACGATCTTACCCTTGACCTGATTACAAGCCATTTAAAGGCTAGTTGCAGTGGAGCCGTAGCGTCTGCGCATGTAGGCAGCATGGCAGGAATTATGGCGTTACGTAAGGGAGAGGCACACTTCGCAGGGATTCATCTGCTTGATCCTCAGACAGGAGATTATAATATATCCTATCTGAAACGATTTTTACCAGATCAGGATATCACCTTGCTCAATCTTGTCTATAGAACCCAAGGGCTAATAGTTCCAAAGGGAAACCCATTAAGAATAAAAGACCTAAGTGACCTTAGTAGGGATAAAGTAATTTTTATTAACCGGCAGGCTGGGTCCGGAACAAGGGTATTACTTGATTACTTACTTGAACAAAAAGAGATATCTAAAGAAGAGATAACAGGTTACGAAAGGGAAGAGTTTACTCATTTAGGAGTAGCAATTGCTGTCGCCTCAGGATCTGCAGATGTCGGGCTGGGAATTCAGAGTGCTGCTGTAGCTCTTGGACTTGATTTCATTCCAATCGGAGAAGAACGTTATGACTTAGCTGTTCCTACGGAGTATCTGAAGTACTCCTTAATGCAGAAGATGCTCGATGTTATCAGAAGTGAAGAATTTAAGACAGAGGTCTTGGCTTTAGGGGGATATGATACCAGAGATACCGGGAAAGCAGTAAAAACAAATAAATAATGCAATTGCATTTAACAAAAGGGGACCGTCTCAAATTATTGAGACGGTCACTTTTGTTTATCTTCAGTTTCTCATAATATGTTGATTTATATTTTATATAGAATATGGAGTAAGCATTACCATGGAGCCAGATAATCTTGAAGTTCTGTGTCTGGAGAGGAAGGAAGTATCTCAGCTGTTAATCCGGAAGTCTGTATTTCTCCCTTGAGCATTACATAGACTCTATTTGTCAAGTGTTTTATCTCTCTAAAGTCGTGGCTTACGATAAGGGAAGTAATACCTGTAGACTGGAAGACACGGTTTAAGTCAATAAGCAACTCCTCGGTAGTCGGAGCATCTAAGGATGAAAAAGGCTCGTCCAGAAAAAGTATTTCAGGGTTTAGAGCGAAAGCTCTAGCCAGACTGACACGTTGGGCCTCTCCTCCTGATAAGGAACGGACATGCTGTTTAGTAAGATGACTGATTCCAAAGGATGCTAACCAATATTCTACCCTTTCTTCAATCAGAGTCTTTCTCAACCCACGTATCTTTAAACCGACGGCAATATTGTGGAATACATTCATATTTAAAAGCAGGGGATCTTGGAAAACGACTGCAATTTTACGGCGAATCTCTAATGGGATGTTAGAAGGGATCTCTTGATTATTTAACAGAATTTTACCAGAGGTAGGGGGTTCTAAGAGGGTCAATATTTTAATTAAGCTGCTTTTGCCTGATCCGTTAGGCCCTACCAAACCTAAACATTCACCTTTTGTGATTTCAATATTAATCCCATGAAGGATTTGCTTTCGATTTTTTATCCAAGATAATTTTTGTGCTTTGAGCATTGTTTATCCCCCCTGTTGCTTTTGCTGGAGCATGGTTAATAACATGGTGATCGTGAAGGCCAGTAAGGATAAGAAAATACTCAAGGAGATAGCCACATCGAAATTACCTTTAGAAACTTCTAATACGGTAGCGGTAGTAAGAACTCGAGAGTAACCTTTAATATTACCACCGACGGCCATAGAAGCTCCTACTTCGGAGATAACCGCACCGAATCCAGCGATAATAGCGGCCATCAGAGGTAGACGAATTTCATTTAATAAAAGGAAGAGATACTGTAACCTGGTAGTACCTAAAGCGCGAATTTGTAGTCGTAATTTTGGATTGGTTTGCTGGAAAGCTGCAGCGGTTAAGGCTATGATGAAAGGGGAGGCAATGACCGCTTGAGCAATAATAATAGCTTCAGGCGTATACATGATATTCAAAAATCCAAATGGACCTGAACGCCAAAGAAAGATGGATACCCATAGTCCCACAACAACTGGAGGAAGCCCCATACCTGTATTGAAGATACTGAGAATAAATCTTCTTCCTGGAAATTCTTTAAGCCCAATCAAAGTCCCTACAGGTAAGCCAATAATAATACTTAGGAGAGTAGCAGTACCTGATACTTTCAATGTTAAGAGCGTTATTCCAAATACCTCTGGATCTCCATTGATAATCAAGCGAAAGGCTTCTTTGATTCCTTGCCAGATAAGTTCCATAGTTCTTGCTCCTAATTCTTCTGGAATAGATACTCATTATCTTAACAATTTACAGATCTTCCATTTTTTTACCGGCATCCGGGAAAAATAAAGATTGTCCATATTTGTCCTTGCCAAAATCTCCGATTATTTTTTGTATATCAGGATGGATCATGAAATCAACAAAGGCTTTGCCCCCTGCACTATTGACTTTGGAGAACTTTTCCGGGTTCACTTGCATTACATGATAGATATTTAAGAGGGAAGCATCTCCTTCCAAAACAATTTCAAGTTGGAGATTTTTGCTGTTAGATAGGAAGGTGGCACGATCTGTCAAGGTATAACCTTCTTTTTCAGACGCAATATTGAGGGTCTGCCCCATACCCGATCCGCTTTCTTGATACCAAGTTCCAGCCGGTTGGATATCAGCCTTGGTCCAAAGGTTTTTTTCCATTTTATGCGTACCTGAATCGTCACCACGAGATATAAATAGAGATTGATTTTCAGCAATAGATTTAAAGGCCGAGACAACCTTTTTCTCATTCTTAATTTTTGCAGGATCAGAGGATGGTCCAACTATGACAAAATCATTGTGCATGACAAGTTGATAATTGATAACGGTTTTATTATCGACCAGTAGTTTTTCAGAGGACGGAGCGTGGACTAGGAGAATATCAGCTTCTCCTTTCTTGCCCATTTCAAGAGCAGCTCCGGTACCTACAGCAATTGGTTTTATTATATATCCAGATTGTTTTTCAAATATAGGTATCAACTCATCAAGAAGTCCGCTATCTTGCGTACTCGTAGTTGTTGCAAGAATCACCTCAGGATTTGTTGGAGCTGATGGAGCAACTGATGAGGCAGGAGCGGATGAACTGCAACCGACTGCGAAGATAATCACGAGAGTTAGCAGAAGTAGAGAGTTGAATAAAGTCAAGTGCACTCTTTTCATCTTATATTCCCCCTTAATAATTCTATTATTTTTAATTATTTAAACTCGTTAACTATTCTTACGCGAGTATCGAGTTCGTTCCAATTTCTACTTTGTTTCAAGCATTATCTTCCCGGTGAGGGATGCGTCATAACCAGCCTGCTGTTCAATAGCCTTATGAAAGGCAGAAGAATTAAGTACGGATAATATTTTTCCCCATTCAGGTCTATTAGAATTTTCCTGAAGAACCACAAGATCATACCTCTCCTTGAAAAGAGGAATGAAGTCGAGTCCCATCCGATAAGCCGCAGCCTGAATACCTAGTCCTACATTGGCCTTATCATTGGCAATTTTCATGGCTACACTTGAATGAGTGTTTTCCTCTTGCTCATATCCTTGTATCTCGCTGGGTGAAATACCATGTTCCTGTAAAAAATAATCTAAGCGCAGGCGAGTTCCCGATCCTTTTTGACGGTTAACGAAATGGATATCTTTTGTAGTAATGTCTGACCAGGACTTCAGATTAAAGGGATTGCCAGTGGGAACGATAAACCCTTGAACTCTTTGGACTAGATTAATGACAGTGAGGGGTTCACAGGGTAACAGGTATTTAATAAATGGCAGATTATAATCTTCCGATTTTTCATCCCAAAGATGGATTCCCGTTAATTCTGTCTCCCTTCGATAAAGTGAGATGAGTCCTTCCATACTTCCTTGGAACGAGGTATTCAGAATAATTGGGGAAGAAGAATGTGATAAAAACTCGCGAAGTAGTTCCAAAATGGGGTCGTGACTACCTAGAAACCGAAATTGAGGACAGGCTGGAGGGAGTTCGGAAACTTTAGAATGCTGAACATTGGGCATAGAGTTACCTTGTAAGTATTGCTGCAGCATATCATAGTCAATCCTAATTTTGCGTCCAATGCGACGGGCAGGTATTTCTCCCCGTTTTATTAATTCGTATAAAGTATATCGAGAAATCTTTAGAATTTGCGCGGCTTCTTCCGGAGTTAGGGGTAGATGTGCAGAAATAGACAATCCCTCCTTACCATTATTTAACATAGATTATATTGGTAAATAATTTGCAAGTCAATGGTTTGGTTGCAAATAGTTAGGTTTGGTTGGAAGTGGTTTGGTTTAGTTAAGAAAAAGCCAAAAATAAAAGACGTAGCGAACAAAAGTCGCAACGCCCTGAGTAGGGTTCTATAATAGCGTGTTTTTAGAGGTATGATTCTACTAATTCAGCGATATCTTGGGTAATCATTTTTTTCCCGAAATCTGTATCATCCATTCTTTCCATAAAGATCGTATAGCAATAGGGACAAGAAGTAATCACCCGTTCAGCTTCCGTAGCTTGTGCTTCACGAACCCTATATATGCTAATGGGATTCTTATCATTCTTTCTTGTCCAGAAGCGCCCACCTCCTGCACCACAGCAGAAGGAATCTTCTCTTGCTCGTGGCATCTCAACAAAGCTAAGTCCAGGAATGTTAGATAACATCTCTCTTTGTTCTTGATATACTTGATTGTACCGTCCCAAATAACAGGGATCGTGGTAAGTAATCTTCGTAGGTTGTCTTCTTTGACTGCTCTTCAACTTTCCTTGACGCCAAAGGTCCGCCAGAAAAACTGAATGGGGAATTACTTCATAATGTCCGCCAAATTGAGGATATTCATTTTTAAAGGTGTTAAAACAATGGGGGCAAGCCGTAATTATTTTTTTGATGCCTAATTGAGCCCAATAGGCAATATTCTTGTTAACAGTCTTTTGGAATAGAATCTCATTGCCCATTCTTCGCACATTTTCACCACAGCACCATTCTTTATCACTAAGAACAGCAAAGTCGATACCCGCGATTTGTAGAATCTTAGCAAAGGAGATTACTGATTTCTGGGATGATTTATCAAAAGTGGCTTGACAGCCGATATAGAATAAATACTTTGCATCAGGGTTTTGCGCCAGAGTGGGTATTCCCAAAGCCTTTATCCACGAAGTCTCATCATGCTGTCCGCGTACTTTACCTAAAGGGTTTCCGTGTTTTTCTACTCCAGAAAAAACTTGTTTAATTTCCGTTGAAACATCTTTTTTCTCTGATACAATTGCTCTTCGCATATCAATCAGCTTACCCAAATGATCTATCGATATCGGGCATACTTCATTACAGCTACCGCAGGTGGTACAGCTCCAGATAAAATCGTGATGGAACATACCCCCAACCATCTTATTCTGGAGCGAAACTTGATTCTCTTTATTTACTTTAATATCTGCTCGTTGGGAATGCGTTTTTAATAGCTTCGGACCATCTTGTTCCATTTGGGTACGCAAACGGCCATTAATTTTTTTCGGTTTCAAGCGTTCGCCACTGCGTTCTGAAGGACAGAATCCGTGACAGCGACCGCATAGAACGCAACTAAAGGCATCAAACAACTGTTTCTGAGAAAAATCTTCAAAAGATTTTAGACAAAAGCATTGCTGATTTTGTTGGTCGAGATCGATAGTTTTGATAGAGCCAAGGGGCTTAAGGGAAGACCAATAGACATTAAATGGAGCAAAGACAAAATGAAGATGCTTTGTGCGAGGTATTATGTAAAAGAAGAAAAAAATTGTTAGAAAATGAACCCACCAACTCATTTCTATTAACATATAAATTGAGGTATTATTATTAAAAGTAATTAGTTTGGAGAAAGATAAGACGAGCCAGGGAGTTGCAGAGATGTAGGTTTCTTCCAGAGTTGCTAAAAAAGTATAATAAAGAAGTTCGCTTAAGACAATAATAAAAATTAATAAAAGAATCGCATAAGCCTTAAAAGAATTATGGAGCCAGTCCGGTCTAAAGAATAGCCTGCGAATAAGAAATCCAAATATACCAACCAAAACTAAGAAAATAAAAGCATCTCTTATAAACAAATAGCCAACATTATTGGTGAAAAATGGTATTCCCGTCTGGAAAAGGCCCAAACCTGCCATATCGATAGTACTCAATAACAAAATCACAAAGCCCCACATAATAAATCCGTGAAAGAGTCCGAGCAAAGGATACTTATTGATTTTCTTTTGGAAGAAAACACTTTTGAAAAAACGAATCCATCGCAGACGGGGATTACTATTGCGATCTTCCGGTTTTCCTAGTCTGGTATAGCGATAACGGCAATAAACTTCATGGCTGAAATAAGCAATCGAAAGAAACATTAAAACAAAAAAAATAACTATTTGCATATCCTATAACCTCTTCGGTTTGTTTCATTAATGTGATATTATAGAAACCATCTACAAAATTCAAGCAATAAACATATAATTTTAAGTCGAAAGTTGTAGAAATTTATTGTATAATAAGTATTGTTAAAAATAAATCAATCGAATATAATTATATATAATCGATTATATATAATTAACAAAAAGTTGGTGCGAAAGATTTGGAGAATGACTTGAAGACACCTATAATCAAGAGAAGTGTTTTGCGTGAAGAGATTAAGAGCTACTTAATTGATGCAATTGTTAAAGGGACCTACAAAACCGGCGAGCGACTGGTAGAGACACAAATAGCCAGAGATTTGGGAATCAGCCAGGCCCCTGTACGGGAGGCCTTTAGAGATCTCGAACAAATAGGAATACTCAAAACAGTCCCTTACAAAGGTGCCTACGTAAATGGTTACTCAACACAGGATTTAAGAAATGCGTATGATGTCAGAGCAGAATTAGAAGGGCTGGCTATTAAAATAGCAGTTCCTCAGATAACAGATGAACAAATTAATGAACTGGAAAATATTTATACTCAAATGCAAACTGTAACTGATTTAAAAGAGCAAGTTCAATTAGACGTACAGTTTCATGAATACATTGTAAAAGCTAGTCATAATAGTATTCTGGAGAGAGCTTGGAAATCAGTTAGTGTAGCTCACTGGACCTATTATGGAATCTACAACTTTGATGAATTAGATCTTATCGAGAGACATGAATCGATAATACAAGCTTTTCGGGAGAGGGATGCCCAAAAGGCAACTGATATAATCAAAAAGCATTTCCTGGAATTAAAAGATCAACTGGAATAACCAAAAAACCTAAAATGAGAATCTCAAATGCGATTCCTTTATCTAATATGAACATTTTGAGTAACTAAATTTAAAAAGTTTTTGGTTAATTAAAATAAGGACATAAATTTTTTCTATAAAACAATCGATTATCGTTTATAAATTTAAGGAGGAAAATAAGATGACTTTAGGAACCATGGCAGTAGATCACGAGATTAGGATTGACTATGACAAACTGAGGAAAGACAGACTGCAAAAGAGTAGAGACCAGATGGTAAAAGATGGACTAGGTGCTCTCCTGGTGTATGATCCAGACAATGTTCGCTATATCACCAGCACAAAGTTGGGAGAATGGACAACGAATAAACTAGGAAGATATTGTCTATTACCTAGGGACCAAGAACCGATCCTTTTTGAAATTGGGAGTGCTGTCAGAACTAAAAAAGCTCTGTCACCTTGGATTAAGGATATTAGGCCAGGTAAAAATGATATGCGTGGAACCATGCCTAATGAGTGTGGTGCTGCTGAAAACAGTATTAAAGATATCTATGATATTCTCAAAAGTTACAATTTAGAAAAAGAACCTGTAGGGGTTGATATCCTGACCGTCCCAATGATGAAAGCTTTCCAAAAATTTGGTTTAAATATAGTAGATGGTCAGAATACGATGATTGATGCTCAAATGATCAAAACAAAAGAAGAAATTCAATTACTTGAAGTTTCTGCATCGCTTGTTGATGGTGCCTACTATGATGTCTTTACCGCTATTAAGCCCGGTGTGCGCGAAAATGAAATCAATGCTTTAATGAGAAAACGCTTATACGAGCTTGGAGCTGAAAATGTTCATAATGTTAATGTTATCAGCGGTGATCGTGCTTATCCACACCCTCATGACTGCTCAGACAGAATCATTAGACCTGGAGATATGGTATTTCTCGATGTCGTAAGTGATTTTAATGGTTATAAAACTTGCTATTACCGTACTTTTGTCTGTGGAAGACCGACAGAAAGACAAAAAAGAGTTTATAAACAAGCCTATGATTGGTTACAAGCTTCAATTAAATTGGCTAAGCCTGGGGCATCAACTGGCGATATTGTAAAATGCTGGCCAACTTACAAAGAACTTGGCTACAATGATGAGTTTGAAACACTGGCTCTAGAACTTGGTCATGGAATTGGAATCTCTCACTGGGCTAAACCGGTTATAGGGCATCAGCATTCTATAAAACATCCTGAAATACTTCAAGTAGGAATGCATCTTGCCCTAGAAACCTATTATGCAGAGGGCGAAGATGCAGCAAGAATCGAAGAGCAAATTGTTATTACTGAAGATGGTTGTAAGATTATTACCAAATTCCCTTGTGAGGAACTTTTGTCTACTTGGAATTACTAATTGATTGATAGATTGGAATGTAAAAGAGGGTATCTCCCCACCCTCTTTTACAAATATCCAAACCAAATTATTTAGGGGGGGCATTTCAAATGGTTGATGTTTTCTCCAATGCTCTAATCCAACTTTCATCCTTGAAACCGTACGTTTTATTACCAATTATTATCTTCCTTTTTTCTTGGTTATTCCGCCTTCCATTTGCGAAGGCAATCCATTCTTCGCTTTTAATAGGAATTGGTTTTTTAGGAATATTTATTGTTTTTGGCTACTTTATCGAAAGTATCGAACCAGCACTAAAAATGCTGATAGTTCGAACAGGAGTACACTTGAATGTTCTGGATGTGGGGTGGACACCTCTATCCGCAATAGCTTGGGCAAACAAAATTGCACCGATTTATGTAATCCTGATTTTTGGAATAAATCTTTTGATGCTCCTTGTCAATTTCACAGAGACGCTCAATATCGATATCTGGAATTATTGGCACTTTATTATGGCAGGAACTTTGGTATATGAAACTACCCACAATATTTTATTAGCAACTATCGCGACAACATTAGCAGCAGTTTTGACACTGAAATTTGCGGATTGGAGTGCTCCGGCTGTTGAACGGCTTACAGGATTATCAGGTATTTCGATCACCACTTTTTCCGGCCAGTCTTATCTACCGCTTGGAGTAATTGGTAACCAAATCATAGATAGAGTACCTATTATTAATAAAATAAATCTGGACTCAGAAACCATGAAGAACAGGTTGGGGATATTGGGAGAACCAATCACCATAGGTTTTGTCTTCGGGATCTTATTGGGATTAAGTGCAGGCTATGGGATTAAAAACACGATGCAATTAGGGGTAGAGATTGCAGGAGTTAGTTATTTAATTCCAGTAATGAGCGGGATTATCGCCAACGGTCTTATTCCGATCTCCGAGGGGATTAAAGTTTTTTCGGAAAAAAAGTTAAAAGCCGGTCGAAAAAATTATATCGGTCTACACTATGCAGTTCTAATGAAATACGATTCGGTCATTGTTACAGGAATTCTTCTTATGCCAATTGCACTGTTTTTTGCTTTTATTCTTCCAGGAGCCAATTTTATTCCCTTTGGTGAATTAGCAAATATCAGTAGTGCTATTGTCATGATTGTAGTTGTCACGAGAGGAAACGTCTTTCGCTCACTCGTGATTGGGATACCGATTATTATAGGAAAAATATATGTAGCGTCTTATCTGGCTATTACATTAACAAGGCTATATCAAAATCCTAAACTAGATTTTTTAGAGGTTGAAGGGTTAATCACCAGTTTTCTTGAGGGAGGGAATCTATTAAGATTTTGGATCATTAAACTTTGTGAAGGAAATACAGTCTCCTTGCTGTTACTGCCAGTAATGATTATGATGCTTGTTTTATCTTATCAATGGTTTATCAAAACGCAAAGAGATTTAATAAATAGTCCCATGCCGGTTTCAGCAGAAGTAAAGTCATTAAAACTAGAGAAATGATTGATTTGAAAGGGAGATGAAAAATGAAGAGTTCATATCAAGAGAATTTTTTAACAAACCTATATGCCACCATGTTCAGAATACGGGAATTTGAAGAGCAAGTTTTCGAATTATATAAGATTGGACTAATGCCTGGCTTAGCCCATCTTTATATCGGAGAAGAAGCAGTCGCCACAGGTGCTTGTGCTACTCTGGAAGATAAAGATTTCATCGGTAGCACGCATAGGGGACATGGACATTTAATTGCAAGAGGCGCAGATACCAAGAAAATGATGGCTGAAATACTTGGTAAAAAAGATGGATATTGCAAAGGGAAAGCAGGTTCCATGCATATTGTAACCCTTGATAAAGGAATTTTGGGAGCCAATGGAGTGGTTGGTGGAGGCATACCAATCGCCACTGGTGCAGCTTATATGGCCAAGATCAAAGATACCAAACAAGTAACCATATGTTTCATGGGAGATTCAGCGACCAATGAAGGATCATTTCATGAGAGTTTAAATATGGCAGCGGCTTGGGATTTACCCATAGTTTACGTAATTGAAAACAACCTCTATGGTATTTCGGTAGGGCTAAAAAGAGTGACAAAGGTCGCAGATCTCTCCGAAAGAGCAAAAGCATACGGCATGAAAGGGTTAAGTATAGACGGCAATAATGTATTAAAGGTCTATGAAACTGTTAAAGAGGCTGTTGATTATGCTCGAGAGGGTAATGGACCAACATTGATTGAATGTAAGACTTATCGACATAAGGGTCACCATGTTGGAGATCCAGGACTGGAATATAGAAGCCGAGAAGAAGAAGATGAATGGAAAGCCAAGTGTCCGCTTATATGTTTCAAGGAAGCGTTATTAAAAGAAAAGAAAACCACGAAAAAAGCAATTGCAGATTTGGAAACATCGATAGTTCAAGAGATTAAAGAAGCAGTAGAATTTGCTAAAAATAGTCCATACCCCGATCCCAGTGAAGCCTTTGAAGACATCTACTCTTAAATTAGAAAGGGGAGAAACAGAAATGACACAAGATAAATTTAAAGAAATTACTTATGCTCAAGCTGTTGCTGAAGCAATTGACGAAGAAATGGCCCGTGACGAAAACGTAATTCTGATGGGAGAAGATGTTGGAATCATTGGAGGTAACTTTAAAGCAACAGTTGGGTTAAGAGACAAATACGGTGATTGGCGAGTTAAGGATTCTCCAATTTCTGAGCTTGGTATAGTCGGCTTGGGAGTAGGGGCTGCCATAACGGGATTAAGACCAATTATCGAAATTATGTTCTCCGATTTTATGTCTCTAGGAATGGATCAGATAGCCAATCAAGCTGCTAAAATCAGATATATGTCTGGAGGGCAAGTCAAAGTGCCCTTAACAATTAGAACCACTATTGGAGGAGGAAGATCTTCTGCTGCCCAGCATTCTCAAAGTCTTCAAGCGTGGGTGGCGCATATTCCAGGCTTAAAAGTGGTAGTCCCTTCTACAGCTGCCGAATTAAAAGGACTCTTGAAAACTGCAATTCGAGATGATAATCCGGTCATATTTATGGAACACAAGATGGAATACAATAAGAAATATTCTGTACCTGTTGGCGAATATACCATTCCCTTGGGCCAAGCAAATATAGTGAACGAAGGAGATCGGTTAACAATTGCCGCTACCTCGAGTATGGTAATGAGGTCTCTGGAAGCTGCGCAGGAATTGGCTAAAGACAATATCTATGTTGAGGTTATTGATATTCGAACCCTTGTTCCCTTTGATAAACAAACGATTATTGATTCCGTTAAGAAGACGGGAAGATTACTGATTGTTGATGAAGGACATCTTAGCTTTGGAGTAGGAGCAGAGATAGGAATGAAGGTTATGGAAGATGTTTTCTATGACTTGGATTATCCTATGATGCGTTTAGGGACTGAGGACGTACCATTTCCTTTTAGCCCTGCTTTGGAGTTCCCGATTATTCCTGATACGAAAAAGATTTATCAAAAGTCCAAAGAAATGGCCAGACAGTAATTATGAAGAAATAATCGTGGTTTGAAGGGAGAGAAGAAGATGGCAAATTTAGTCCTGATGCCCAAACTAGGATTCAATATGGAAACAGGACAAATCGTTCAGTGGCATAAGAAAGAAGGAGAACTCATTAATAAAGGAGATGTCCTTGTTGAGATCTCTACAGATAAGACTGTAATGGAAATAGAAAGCACATGTGACGGAACGGTCCGTAAACTACTAGCTCCTGAAGGCGAAACTGTTCCGGTTATTCTACCGATTGCCATAATCGGCGAAGCTGATGAAAATATCGAGCAGATTCTCAAACAAGCGATGGCTCAGCTTGGTATGGAACAAATGCCAGATTCAGCACAAGCAGAAACCAGTGATGCCAGTAATATCGCAGTACAAGCTCCGATTGAAGAAACGCAAGTTCCCACATCAGTAATTACAGAATTAAAGCTAACTCCAAAAGCTAGAAAAGTTATTGCGGAAAATAACCTGGATATAGCTAATCTAGGGATTCAAGGAACAGGATTCCAAGGTGGAATTACTGCAAAAGACATTGAGAAGTATCTTGAAAATAATCATTACAAGATTACGCCATTGGCAGATAAGATTGCTCAGGAGAACAAGGTCAATGTTGCTAATCTTCAAGGAACAGGTATTGGTGGCAAAATTACCAAAGATGATGTGTTAAACATCCTCAATAAGGACATAGACAGTAAAAAGGTAGAGACTCAAGTCCAAACAGACCCCTCCGATGAGAGAGCCGTACGTCAGAAAGTAAGTTACTCGGGAATGAGAAAAATCATTGGGGATCGACTTTCTCAAAGTAAATTTACGGCTCCTCATCTTTACTTCACGACATCTGTAGATGTTTCCAATCTTATGGATCTTCGTGCTCAAGTTAACTCTGCCCAGGAAACTAAAGTCTCCATTAACGATTTTATTATTGGAGCACTGATTAAGGCTTTGCAAGAGTACCCAGAGTTGAATTCATCTTTACAAGGGAATGAAATCATTCAATATGAAGACGTTAATATCGGGGTGGCAATCGGGTTAGAATCGGGGCTGATTGTGCCGGTTATAAGGAAAGCACAGAATAAGAAACTTACTCAAATTGCCCAGGAAAGTCAGAGTCTAGCTGGTAAAGCCCGCAACGGTAAGTTATTACCTCATGAATATCAAGGCGGAACATTCACGATTTCTAATCTTGGGATGTTTGGTATTGAGAATTTCACAGCAATTATTAACCCGCCCGAAGCCGGAATCCTCAGTATCAGTGCTGCCAAGAAAACTCCGGTAGTGGTTGAAGAAAACGGAGAAGATAAAGTTGTGATCAAACCCATTTTGAAAATGACGTTGTCTGTAGATCATCGGATTATCGACGGCATGACAGCTACACGCTTTATTAATAAGGTAAAAGACTTAATAGAAAAGCCGTTTAGCATAATCGTCTGATAGGAGAGAGGAAAATGGAAAAGTTCGATGTCGCTGTTATCGGCGGCGGCCCAGGAGGATATGTAGCTGCGATTAAAGCGGCCCAAAGTGGAAAAAAAGTATGCCTAATTGAAAAAGAAAGCCTGGGTGGAGTCTGTTTGAATCAAGGATGTATTCCCACCAAAACTATGATAAAAAGCGTGGAAATCTTGAATTCAGTAAAGAAATGCAACGACTTTGGAGTCATAGGTGTAGAAACCGCTGGAGCAGGTATCGATATGATTAAACTTCAACAGCGAAAAACCAAGGTGGTTAAACAGCTTACCGGTGGAGTAGGTGCTCTGCTTAAGGCAAATGGAGTAAAAGTCTTCAAAGGAAATGCTTCCTTTATTGATAAGAAAAATCTAAAAGTAGATGAAGAGCAAGTTGAGGCTGAAAATATTATTATTGCTACGGGTTCGATCCCTGCTAAACTGCCGGTATCCATTAGTGGTGGAGAGTATTGTCCTTGTCATGCGCCCTGTACCACCCGGGATGTTTGCACCACGATTATTACTAGTGAAGAAGCTTTAGAAATCACTGAGATTCCTAAAAGCATGGTAGTTATAGGCGGCGGGGTTATCGGGATAGAATTCGCCTATATCTATGCGAACCTTGGTACTAAGGTAACCGTAGTAGAAATGATGGATCGTATTCTACCAATGGTAGATGAAGAAATCACCTCCCAAGTCACCAAGATGCTGCAGAAGCACGGAATAGATATTTTCACAGAGGCTAAGGTAACCAATATAGCAGGGACCGAAGTTTACTTTGAACATGCCGGTTCCAAGAAAAAAGTAGATGGTAACAAGGTTTTGGTATCCATTGGAAGGGTTCCGAATACCGAAGGGCTTAATTTAGAGACATTGGGTCTGAATATGAACCGCAAGGCTATCGAAACAGACTCAGGTTTACGCACCAATATCCCGGGTATCTATGCAATCGGTGATGTCAATGGTGTTTCCATGCTGGCTCATACAGCTTCGATGGAAGGGATTATCGCAGTGGAAAACATTCTAGGAAATAACCATGTCATTGATTATTCCAAGATACCATCTTGTATTTATGTTCATCCGGAAATTGCTTCAGTTGGCTTAACTGAACAACAGGCTAAAGAAAAATACGGAGAAATTAAAGTTGGAAAATTCCCTCTGGCAGCAAACGGCAAAGCTACTGTTGAGGGTACAGCAGAAGGACTCATTAAAGTAATTGTTGAGGCCAAGTATGAAGAAATTGTAGGAGTTCATATTTATGGCATTCATGCCACCGATATGATTTCAGAATCCGTTCTGGCTATGAGCCTGGAAGCCACTGCTGAAGAGATTCCCTGGGCCGTTCATCCCCATCCAACGGTAGCGGAGATTATCCCAGAAGCGTTTCACGCCGCTTTAGGCAAGGCGATTCATTCAGTCTAAATCATAAATTTTGAGTGAATGAAGTCGAAAAGCACAATTGTAGAGAGAGCACGTTAAGCGAAATTGCGTATCAATGTAGCGTGTGCGAACGGACAATGTAGCGTGTGCGAACGGACAATAGTGCTTGAGACATATCTAGACGAGACTAAATTAGATGGAGGTAAAAGAAATGGAAAACAATGATTTGATTAAATCGCTTATCGACAAATCAAGAATTGCTCAGAAAGAATTTGAGAAGTTCAATCAACAGCAAGTGGATGTTGTTGTGAAGGCAATTGCCAGAGTGGTATATGATCATGCCGAAGAATTAGCTCGGATGGCTGCGGATGAAAGCCGGATGGGAGTATATGAAGATAAAATTAAGAAAAACAGGGGTAAATCCAGTATTATTTGGAATCATCTTAAAACCAAGAAAACGGTTGGAATTATCAAATATGATGAGGAAACAGGGGTAGTGGAGGTTGCCAGGCCCATGGGAGTTGTTGGAGTAATCACTCCATGTACCAATCCCATTGTAACTCCAATGGCGAATTCGATGGCCGCTTTAAAAGGAAGAAACTCGATTATTATCGCTCCGCACCCGCGTGCTAAAAATTGTGCCAGATATTTGGTCAATCTGTTCAACGAAGCGATAGCCAAATATAATGCCCCAGAAAACCTTATTCAGGTTATAGATGAACCTAGCATTGAATTAACGAGTGAATTGATGAGTGCAGTAGATGTTGTCGTAGCCACCGGTGGTATGGGTATGGTTAAGTCAGCTTATAGCAGCGGGAAACCGGCCTATGGGGTAGGAGCGGGGAATGTCCAATGCATCATTGATAAAGGCGTTGATTTGAAAGACTCTATCCCCAAGATTGTTGCCGGAAGAATTTTTGATAACGGTATTATCTGCTCTGGCGAACAAACGATTATCGTTCATGAAGAAGATTATGCACAGGCTATTGATGAGATAAAGGCTAACGGTGCTTATTTTATTGATAATCCACAGGAAAGAGAAAAGTTAACCAAGGCTCTGTTCATTAATGGGGTTATGAATAAAGATCTGGTAGGACAGTCGATTGCTAAAGTGGCTGAAACCGCAGGAATTAAGATTCCCGATGGAACTAAGTTGATTGTAGTAGAAGCTGAAGGGATTGGCAGTGAAGATCTGCTTAGTAAAGAAAAAATGTGTGCAGTAATTTCCTCTTACAAATATAAGACTTTTAAGGAAGCTGTAGATATTGCAATTTCCAATTTAGAAGTAGAAGGTAAAGGTCACTCCATTGCTATCCATTCAGATAACAGAGAGAACATAGAATATGCAGCTAATGTGGTTCCGGTCAGTCGGGTCCTGATTAATCAGATCTGCTCAACTATGAATGGAGGCAGTTTCTATAATGGGTTTGCGCCTACTACTACATTAGGCTGTGGATCATGGGGCAATAACAGCATTTCAGAGAATTTCGACTATAAGCATCTAATAAATATTACTCGTATCGGTTATTACATGAAAGATGCTAAAGTACCGACGCAAGAAGAGCTTTGGGGGTAAATGACAGATGGATTTAATGGAGTACAAAGCCAAGGAACTTTATGATCAATATACTATTCCAACCATGAGAGGAATAGTTATTGATAATCTGGATGATTTGGAATCCAAGGCTTCTGGTTTGACCTTTCCGGTAGTTGCCAAAGCTCAGGTCCAGGTTGGTGGCAGAGGAAAAGCAGGAGGAGTCAAGTTCGCAGATAATCTAGAGGAACTAAAAGAAGTAAGCAGTAGTATCTTGGGGATGGACATCAAAGGCCATATCGTGAAGAAGCTGCTCATTGTAGAAAAGTTGGAAGTCAAACAGGAATGGTATTTGAGCATTATACTGGATCGGCTGACAAAAGGGCCAATGGTCATCTTCAGTTCCATAGGGGGTATGGATATTGAAGAAACAGCTAAAACTTCACCTGAAAAAGTCTTGAAGGCAGGGATTGATCCTTTACTAGGGATTAAGGAGTATCTGCCGAGATATCTGTTAAGCAAAAGTGGCTGTGACATGGTTTACTTTGATCAGCTCTATGACCTCTTATATAAAATCTACAAGATGTTTTGTGAATATGATTGTACGCTTGTGGAGATTAACCCTTTAGTTATAAGTTCGGATAACAAGCTGGTGGCACTTGATGGGAAAGTCACAGTAGATGATAGTGCATTAACACGGCAACCCGATATCCTCGAGTTTAGAGAATCACTGCCTGATGATGAACTTATCTTAGAGGCCAGAAGATTCCGTTTCCTCTATATCCCTTGTGAACCTGACGGAGATGTAGCGGTAATGAGTAATGGTTCAGGCATGATAATGTCCTGTATTGACCTTATTTCCCAGAAAGGAATGAAAGTAGGAGCTGCACTCGACCTGGGTGGAGGTGCCACTGCAGATAGAATCAAGGAAGCAATTCGAATCATATTGTCTAACACCAAGATTCAAATGCTTTTCATCAATATTTTTGGGGGAATCACAAGGTGTGATGAAGTAGCATCAGGGGTCAAACTAGCTGTAGAAGAATTAGCGGAAAATAAACTTATCCTTGTTCGATTTGAAGGAACCAATAAAGACAAAGGGATGGAAATCTTAGAATCAATTCAAGGTAACGTTGTTGCAGTAGATGGCCTCAGAGAAGGTGTCCAGGAACTAGATGCAAGGAAGGGACAGCTATGAGTATTTTAATTGATGAAAATACGAGATTAATTGTACAAGGGATAACCGGTAGAGAAGGTACTTTTCATACGGAGCAGATGCTCGAATATGGGACAAAGGTTGTTGCCGGAGTAACCCCAGGCAAGGGGGGACAGGAAGTCCTAGGAGTACCGGTTTTCAATACTGTCAAGGAAGCGGTCGAAGCAACAGATGCTAACACATCGGTGATATTTGTACCTGCTAAATTTACCGCTCCTGGAGTCTACGAAGCTATGGATGCAGGTCTAAAATTAGTACTTACTATTGCTGAACATGTACCTGTCCATGACATGATGAATGTTTATCATAGGGCCAAGAAGATGGATGTCCGTGTGATCGGGCCCAACTCTTTCGGAGTTATCTCCCCTGGCAAGGCTAAAGCAGGGTTTATGGCTCATAGAATTTTCTCGCCAGGTAATGTAGGGATTATGTCCCGTAGTGCTACCAACTGTTATGAGACGGTATTTATGATGACGAATCGAGGCATTGGACAGTCAACCTGTGTCGGGAATGGCGGAGATATGATTCCCGGTTCGACATTTGTGGATACCCTGCCTCTCTTTGAAGCCGACCCAGAGACCAAAGTCATTGTTATGATTGGGGAAATCGGGGGAAGTGAAGAGGAACTGGCAGCAGAGTATATCAAGAAATATGTAACAAAGCCTGTGATAGCCTTAATTGCCGGTAAAAATGCACCAAAAGGAAGAAGCATGGGACATGCAGGTGCCATCGTAGGAGCGGATGGAACCGGAAGCGCAGAAAACAAAGAAAAGAAATTAAAAGAAGCCGGGGTCCTGATTGCTGATAGTACCCAAAACATCATTGAAATATTAGAAACTATCCCAGGGACTAAATAGATATCTAGACTTCAAAAGACCTTAATTCTTGTTAGAATAGTAGTTTTTTTAATATCTAGATTCAGAAAATTATAAATCGTTTATTTATTCAAAGTAGTTTGATGAAAGGAGGAGGGCTGAGAATATGGACTGCGTAAAATATGGAGTAACTACTCTGCCCATACCCGAAAAACTCCTCGCTAAGGCTCACTGGTTAGTACCTAAGGATGAACCAAGTGAGTTGCGAAATCTTTCATCTTCAATTAAAGAAGCGTTAAACTCTCCTATCGGAAGTAGAAGTTTAAAAGAACAGGTAATGATTGGTGATAAGGTTTCCATCGTCGTAAGTGATATTACTAGACCAGTTCCGACGGCTCAAATTCTACCCGCACTTTTAGAAGAACTTCATACATGTGGGATAGTTGCTGATGACATTTGTATAGTCTTTGCTCTGGGAATTCACCGGGGGATGACGGATGAGGAAAAAGCTAAAGTGCTTGGCTCAGAAATATTCTCTCAATATAAGAACATTGAACCCGAGCAGATCACCTATCTTGGGGAGACCTCACGAGGGACTCCAATCGAGGTGTGTAAGGAAGTTGCAGATTCAGACTTTATTATCCTAACAGGAAATATCGAATTTCATTATTTTGCCGGTTATAGCGGTGGTTATAAGGCCTTGATGCCGGGGGTATCCACTAAAGCAGCCATTCAGAATAATCATAAGATGATGCTGGATCCTAAAGCGAAGATTGGAGTGGCTGACGGAAACCCGGTTAGAGAAGATTTAGAAGAATTCGGACAAAAATTTCCTAGGACATTTCTGTTAAACGTGGTTCTTAATTCCAAAAAAGAAATAACTAAAGTTGTAGCCGGAGATCCTATTCTTGCGCATAGAGAAGGATGCAGAGTATTTGATGAGTACTACAAAGTATATGTAAATAAACCTGCGGACTTGGTGATCGTTAGTGCAGGAGGATATCCTAAAGATATCAATATGTATCAAGCACAGAAAGCGTTGGATAATGCGGCTAAGGTTGTGAAAAAAGGCGGAAAAATGGTCTTGGTAGCAGAAATGAAAGAATACTTTGGGGAAGAAACTTTTGAAGAATGGCTGTTGGATAGTCAGACAATCGGAAGTATTATCAGCAAAATCAAAGAAAATTTTGTCTTAGGCGGGCACAAAGCAGCAGCAATTGCGAATTTGTTAAAAGATGTACATATTTATGTATTGTCCTCTATGGATGAAGTGACCGTTAAAAAAGCATTTTTCACCCCACTAAAGGAATTATCTGATTTGGAAAACGAAGACTTTAAAACTGTATATGTTATACCCTATGGAGGTTTGACACTGCCAGAAGTGAGAACCGAAAAAGGGAGAGAAATTACCCTAGAAGGCTTTGTTTCGAATCCAATTACAAGTAATTTAAACTTCTGAAAAAGTATGCAAAACAACTTTCCAAAAATAAAAGTTATCAAAAAATAAATTTCACAAATCAATTTATATGCAAAGGATATAAGATATTTCTAACGAATATTGAAAGAAAAATATGAATTATTTGAAAAATCAATATATCCTTGATTTTACTAAAGCTTTTGAATACGAGGTGATATTTAAGAACAAAAATCTGCTAAAACTAGGGCCTGCCAGGAGAAAAACTTGAATACACTAAAGGGGGAATTACGTAATGATTATTGATGCTCATCATCATTATATGCCTAAAAAAGTATTTGAAAAATTTGTTGACCCAAGTAAAGGTGCTGTCCGCGTATTAAATGAAAAGCAAGACTTTATTTTCAATCCCTGGTTGGTAGATACGGACAAGCATTTGCGTGATATGGATGAAGCTGGAATCGATATGGCTGCACTCACGCTTGCTCAACGTAATGACTCAGGTAAAGAAATTTGCAGGTGGACAAATGAAGAAACCGCTGAAGTTGTTCTAAGTCACCCTGATCGATTTATTGCAGTAGCATGTTTGCCACAAGATGATCCGGAAGCCGCTGAAGCAGAAGTAGAATATGCGATTAAACATTTAAAGATGCCGGCTATCAGTATTAGTACTTCTATGTATCCGGATATCAGACTGAATACCAAAGAATATATGTGGCCGATTTATAAAAAGGCTGCTGAGTTAGATGTACCTATATTTATTCATCCTAATCTTAGACCAGTGGGCTCAGCGACAGAATGCACCATTAACAGAACTATTTCCAGAGGGGTAGATGTCGCTGAAGGAATTCTGCGTTTAATGTATGATGTACTTCCGGAATTTCCGACGCTGAAGTTTGTAATTCCTCATATGGGCGGAGCCTTTTTGGGACTCAAAGGGAGAACTCAAGCCTTCTTTGAGTCAACAAAACCCTTACAAGGGATTCCTATGCCTGAGGAACTAAAACTAATTGGTAAGACGCCAAACGAACAAAAAGAGTTCGGCATGCTCGAACCTTATAATGAACTATTCAATCGCCTCTACATTGATGGTGCCGGCTCAGGTGGATGGATGCCAATCGTACATCTGGCAATGATGACGGTTAAACATGACAAATTGGTATGGGGTACTGATTATCCTTACGAAATTCACGATGGTCGTGATTTGAAAAGTTACATTGATAACGTTAAAGCTATGGATATTCCTGAAGAATCTAAGAAAGGGTTCCTTGGGGATAACTTAGCGAGATTACTGAAGCTTATCTAATTATGGACGTTAAATGTTATCTTAAATAAAAAAAACGAAGGAGGAACACAGGATGAAAAAGAGTCTAACCCTAGTCTTAATCGTATTGTTGGCCATTTCTTTGTTGGCTGTAGGATGCAGTCAACAAACACCGCCGGCTGAGCCAGCTCAGCCAGCTGACGCTCCAGAGGTAAGAGAAAATTTTGAAATCAAGTTAGGAAGCGGACCAGCAGGGGCGATTACAGATGCTTTGTATGGAGCAGTTTTCGAGGACTTCAAGAAAATCCCATACTTGACTGGTGGACCAACAACAGGAGCACCAGCAGCTAATGTGGCTGGTGTAGCACAAGGCAAATATAATATCGCCCATTCCTTAAGCGATATTACTGGTGCAGCGTTAGATGGAACAGGATTTTTTAAAGAGACCGGTGCTATTAGCGGAGTGAAAAATCTTGTTACTTGGTGGCCAATGGTTTCAACTTTAGTGGTTTGGGCTGATTCTCCCTATCAAAAGCTTGAAGACTTAAAAGGGAAGAAAGTAACCCCAGGACCAAGAATGGGATCTAATGACTTAGAATTACAGCGTATCCTTGAGGCGATGGGCATGAGCTATGATGACTTTGATGTGCAGTTTTTAGGCTTTGATGATGCTCAACAACAAATGCTGGATGGACAAATTGAAGCATTACTCTATGCACATACATCCTATCCACATGGTGCTCTCCTTAGTGTTATTGCACAAAAACAAGTGCGTTTCCTACCTATTCCAGAGGAAGCAGTAGATGCAGTTGTTGCCAAGTATAAAGGTGTAGAAAAGGCTGTTTTACCAGCAGGTATCTATACACTTAAAGATGGTTCCAAGAACGAGGAAATGATTGGAGTCGGTGGTAGTATTCACTGGCTGGTTAAAGATGATTTCCCAGAAGATGTAGCCTATGACATGGTTAAGAGCATCACTGAAAATTTTGAAAGATATCAAGCTAACTTCAATAATCTAAAATGGATGAAAGTTGAAGACCTCGCGAAAGAAGTTCCTGGAGTTGAACTTCATCCTGGATCGAAGAAGTACTTCCAAGAGAGAGGTTTCATTAAGTAGCAGCAAGGACTTTGAATGCAAAATTTGGGTCTGCTCTTGCAGACCCAAATTTTCCACAAAACAGGAGGTTAAGCCATGTTTTGGGCTGACGCAAAAACATATTTTTCTGAAAGAAAAGGGATTCAAGGGATTATTGCCCTCCTTAGTATAGGGTTTGTTATTTTTCATCTTTATACCGGTTTTTTTGGAAGTTTAGAAACCTTTTACCAACGGGGAATTCACTTAACTATTGGTCTGCTTCTAATTTACTTGTTTGGACTACAAAAATCAAAAACAACATGGGATAAAATAGTGAATGTGATTGGAGCATTAGGAGTAATCACCTCCATTGGCTATCTCTTCTTGCGTTTTGATTATATTACTGTGGGAAGATTTCCGATGGTAACCCCTCTTACAATGGTAGAAAAATTTCTGGGTCTTTTACTTGTTCTTCTTGTTATTGAGGCAGTTCGCCGCCAAGTGGGAAGTGCTCTTGTTTATGTATCTTCAGCGTTTATTGTTTACCCTTTTGTAGGACCTTACCTTCCAGGAATATTTCAGACTAGGACAATCGCTTGGACAGATATTCTTGATCAGCTTTATATGACAACAGAAGGTATTTTCGGAATAACGATTGGGGTTTCAAGTACGATTTTAGCCCTTTTTATTATTTTTGGCGCATTTATAGCCTCAACAGGTGCAGGCAATCTTCTGTTTGAACTATCTGCAGCTGCTGTAGGAAAAAGTAAGGGAGGACCTGCCAAGATAGCCGTCGTAGCAAGCGGATTAATGGGAAGTATTAATGGTGCTCCGACAGCGAATGTTGCTACGATTGGTGCCTTGACCATCCCTATGATGACCAAGTTAGGTTATAGGCCATCTTTTGCAGGGGGGGTTGAAGCTTGTGCTTCGACAGGCGGTCAGTTTTTACCCCCAGTTATGGGAGCGATTGCCTTTGTTATGGTTGCTTTTACGGGTGTACCTTATACCGAAATCATGCTGTACGCGCTTATACCAGCTTTGCTTTATTACTTGAGTATCTATGTAACTGTTCACTTAGAAGCTTTACGTTTAAACCTTCCGCCTTTGGAAAGCACAAGAACGGTGAAGGAAGTCCTAAAAGAATATGGACATATGGTATTTCCTATTCTCCTGCTAATCTACCTCTTGATAAGAGGATATTCACCATCTTTAGCAGGTGCGACTGCAACTGTTTTTCTCATCATCACCAGTTTTCTAAGACCCAAGACCCGTCCCACTTTTGGTGTTCTTTTGAAATCTTTTGAAGCAGGTGCCAAAAGTTCGTTGGTTGTTATCACTTCAACCGCAGTTGCTGGAATTATCATTGGCATCATTGACTTTACAGGATTGGGAGATCGTATCGCGTCTTCCATAGTATCTTTAGGTGGAGAACACCTCTTCCTTGTTCTGGGACTTGTTGCCGTAGTTGCAATTATCTTAGGGATGGGGATGCCTCCTGTCCCGGCGTATGTGATGCAGGCTGGTTTAACAATACCTGCTCTTGTTGACTTAGGAGTTCCTCTCGTCGTTTCTCATTTATTCGTTTTCTATTTTAGTGGTTTATCTGTTATCACCCCACCCATAGCAGTGGCCGCTTATGCTGCAGGAGGGCTGGCCGGAGCCAATCCGATGAAAACTGGAGTTGAGGCTTTCAGGATTGCCATTCCATCGTTTATCATACCCTTTATGTTTGTATTAAGCCCAGCGTTGTTGTTACAAGGTCCAATAATGACAGTCATTCAAGTAACTGTAACTGCTATCTTTGGCGTAATCTGTATGTCGATTTGTTTTCAAGGTTATCTGAAAAAAAGCTTAATTATTATTGAACGGATTTTATTCTTCACGGCTGGGATTCTCTTGATGTTACCTATGAGTGAAACCATTATTCCAGGATTTGCTTTACTGGCAATTTTAGTGTTCCTACAATTTCGTGTCAAAAAGAACCAAACGGTTAATTTACCAGGCTAAACCACTCTTGGAGAAAGAGTGTCGTAGCTAAGGGATAAGGAGGTCGGTACTTTGTTTGAGTCAAAGAATGAAGTTGTTCTTAAAACCGATGTACTAATAATCGGCGGTGGAAGTGCAGGCACCATGGCAGCTCTCGCTGCTCGCAAAAAAGGGTTGGAAGTCATCCTGGTTGATAAAGCAAATATTAACCGAAGTGGATGTGGAGCAGCAGGCAATGATCATTTTATGGCGGTATTAGAGTCTGGACCAGACTGGGATACCCCAGAGGCTTTTCTTGCCTGGTATAAACGGCTAACTCAAGGACTAGTGGATAGTAAGGTTGTAGAGAAGGTCTTTACAAGTCGGATTAAAGGTTTAGTTGAATATCTGGAGAATATTGGTATTCAAATGAGAATTGATACCAAGAATAATGATTTTATCCGAACCAAATCATTTGCCCAACCGGGAGAATATTTTATTAATTTTGATGGGCGAAGTCTCAAACCCATAGTTTCCAAGGAAGCAGAGGAAGCCGGAGTTAAATGTGTAAGACAAGTCTATATAACAGATCTCATTAAACAAGAAGAGAGGGTTATTGGGGCTGTTGGTTTCAATATCCGAAATGGCGATAGCTATATTTTTGAAGCTCCAGCGGTGATTCTAGCCACCGGTAATGTTTCAAGGATGTATCGTAACCCCTCTGGTCTTCCTTTTAATGCTTGGCATAGCCCTTATAACAATGGATCCGCACAGGCCATGGCTTATAAAGCGGGAGCCGATTTGAAGAATATGGAATTCGTAAATTACACCTTAACCCCAAAAAACTTCAGTGCATCAGCCTTAAATGCAATTGTTGGAATGGGGGGGTATATTGTCAATAGTTTAGGAGAAAGATACGTCCTTAAATATCATGAACAAGGAGAACAAGGGCCGCGGTGGACCATGCCTTGGGGGACGTATTGGGAGCTGAAAGAAGGGCGAGGCCCCTGTTATTTCGATGTGCGTCATTTGTCAGATGAAGCAATTGAGCATTTGTTGACTCATCTTTTACCAGTCGATAAAAATACTTTTATGGATTACTGTAATCAGAAAGGTTTAGACCTAAAGAAAGATTTATTGGAAATTCAAATTTGTGAAGGACAACTTCCAGCTTTTGTAGGATCAGTTACTGGAATTCATATCGATGAAAATTGTTTAACAACCGTTCCTGGTCTTTATGCAGCAGGTGGTTGTGCTGTAAGCATTTGTAACTTAGCAGGATCGATGGCGGTTGGAGGAGCAGCTGGAGAATCAGCAGCTGATGAGATTCTACGTGATAGGATTGAAGTGAAACTCGATCAAGAGAAAATTGCTGAGCTTAAAGCAAGGGCTTTCGAACCACTTAAGCGTGCCAATGAATTAGAAGAATCTCGTTTTGAAGGAAAGTTGCATCAAATTATGGCAGATTATGTGGGAATTGGTCGGACCAAGCTTGGCTTAGAGACTGGACTTGAAGAATTGAAAAAATTAAATGATCTGACTTCAATTCTTGGTGCTACTGATGGTCACGTTCTCATGAGAGTTCATGAAGCCCAAGATATGCTTCTTTTGGCAGAGTTAATTACTAAAGGAGCATTAACGAGAGAGGAAAGTCGTTTTGGACTTTCTCACTATCGAGGAGACTATCCGGATACGAATCCTGAGTGGCATGTATCTCTGCACCAGAGTCTAAAGGATGGCGTCCCAATGATGAAAAAGGTTGCTGCTTATAAGTAAAGCCCATGACTCGGGGCAGGAATGTCCCTAAGAAAGTAATGTTAAGAAGGTGATCTTTTGTGGAAAATCCTGTAAAGATTGATCTCGGTCTATGCAATCAATGTGGGTTATGCGAATTCAACTGTCCTGGAGATTTAATCTATTCCGATGAAGCGGGAAATCCCTATCTAAAATACCCTGAAGAGTGTTGGTTCTGCGGGGCGTGTCGTATGGATTGTCCTAAAAACTGTATAGAAATTGTTTTCCCGATGGAAGTATTATAATTCAAGTAAATTTTTAAGGAGGTCACAAAAATGACTATATCTAAGGAAATGAACGGTGTTGTATTATACGGACCCAATGATTTCAAAGTAGAGAAGATACCGGTACCCAAACCCGGACCTTTTGAAGTGTTGATGAAGGTTAAAGCTACAGCAATTTGTGGAACTGATGTCGGTATAATTAGCGGCAAACATCCGGGTAAATGGCCTAAGAGTTTTCCTTATACCCAGGGACATGAGTGGGCAGGAGATATTGTTGAGTTAGGTGAATATGCCGCCGGATTTGGTTGGAAAATTGGAGATCGTGCTGCAGGGACTTCCCATGCAGGCTGTGGATTCTGCCGGATGTGTACAACAGGAAGGTATAATCTTTGCGAGAACTATGGAAAAACAGAGATTGGACATCGACAATATGGTCATTACTCTCAAGGTTCCTTTGCCGAGTATATGGTCGTCAATATCAAGAGCATTCATAGAATGCCGGATGAAATGACGTATGATCAAGGCGCATTGGTTGATTCTACCAGTATATCGCTTCATTCCGTAAAACGGTCCGGAGTCAATCCCGGTGATACAATTGCTGTTTTTGGACCCGGAGCCTTGGGTATTCTAGCTATTCAATGTGCCCATGCTCTCGGTGCAGCCAAAGTAATCGTGGTTGGTGCTGGTGATCGTCTGGAGACTGCAGGAACATTCAACGCAACTAAGGTTAACTATAATGAAGTTGATGTAGTGAAAACAATATTAGAGCTGACAAATGGACGTGGAGTAGACGCATCAGTGGATACTGCAGCTACTGAGGATACTGTTGTTCAGGCTGTTCAAGTGGTCAGAAAAGGCGGTAGGGTCGCCTTTACTGGTATCCCTTTTAGCCCAGTCAATCTACCCATGCAAGATATTGTTTTGAAGGAACTAGATCTTTTTGGTGTTCGCGCCAATCGTGGTACTTGCGAGGAAGTAATTCCTATGGTCAGTGCCGGGAAAATTGATGTGGATGCTGTTATTACTCATCACTTCCCATTAACTGAATTCGCTAAAGCTTATGAAACATTTACTAAGAGAATCGACGGAGCTCTTAAAGTTATCCTTCTGCCATAAACATACACATTTCTAGGAACTTTTTGCTAGATAGATTGTTTAATATGGATAGAGGTTTTGGTATGAATGAGAATCAAGCTTTAAAAGTATTTAAGGTCGCAATTATTTCGGAATCTGCTGGAAACTGGCCTGTCTATATTGGCTTAGACAAGAAGTATTTCGAAGATGAGGGATTGGATGTAAAGATTATCTTTACCCGATCTTCAGTGAAACACTTACAGGCACTAGAAGAAGGCGGTATTTATGATATTGGTTTTCAGGCTGTTGATCACATTGTCCGTGCTGTAGAAGCTGGATCGGATTTAGTTGCCTTATTAGGAATAACTAAGCCTAATTTAAGCCTGATAGTAGCGGCTGATATTCAAAGCTATTCTGATCTTCAGGGACGAAAACTTGGTGTGGACGGTGTTTCTACCGGCTTTGCCCTATTGCTGAAAAGAATGCTATTGGAAAACGGTCTGATTGAAGTTCAGGATTATGAATTGGTGCCAATCGGTGGAGCAGGAGAACGCTATCAGGCAATTCTTGAAGGATTAGTTGATGGAGCCTTGTTAAACGGGCCGACTGACTTAACCGCTGAGGCTAACGGATTAAGGCGTTTAGGCAGCAATCTGGATTATATCCCTGAATATCAAGGAACTGTAGCTGCTGCCAAAAAAAGTTGGGCAGACAATAATACTGAGAAGTTGCAGTGTTTTATCCGAGCTTATATGAGGGCTTCAGATTGGCTCCATGATTCAGCTAACAAGGATGAGGCAGTTAAGATCTTGATCCATAATCTAAAAGTCGATGCCGAAGTAGCAGGAGTGACTTATGACCGTTACCTTCAATCGCAGACGTTTAATATTCGTGGGGAAATTAATCTTAAGGGAGTAACAGAAGCGATGAAGGTAATGGCTGAGACAGGTCAAATAGAAAAATCTCTAAATGACCCGACTAAGTATTGTGACTCTAGGTATTATCAGAAGGCTTTAGGTCTTCTAGAGCCTACGAAATAGGAGGTAGTTGGATGAAAGCTGTGTATTATCCCGAGCCCAATAAATTTGAGATTAGAGATATTCCTATGCCAGAACCGGGTCCTGGAGAGGTTTTGATTAAGGTACGCTCAACTACAATCTGTGCTACCGATATGAAGGTGTTTATAGGAAATTGGCCTGGTGGCAAATTTCCCCATACTCCTGGACATGAGTGGAGCGGAGACGTTGTAGCTTTGGGTGAAGGTGTCAATAAAGTTAAAGTTGGAGACCGTGTTGGAGTAGAAGTCCATGTCGGTTGCGGTGCCTGTGAGCCTTGTATTAATGGTATGTATAACCTTTGTGAGAATTATGGGAATAGAGCCTTGGGACACCAACATATTGGATTTACGGTTCCTGGAGGGCTGGCTGAATATTGTGCTGTTTCGGTAAAGGCAGTTCACCGCTTGCCTGACGGTTTGGATTATGACCAGGGAGCAATGACGGATAATATAGGAGTTGCTTTACATGCAGTAGAGAGAACAGGTTTGCGTGCTGGGGAAAATGTTGTCGTTATCGGTCCAGGCGCAATTGGTCTCTTGGCTCTACAGTGTGCCCGTGCCATGTCCGCCGGCAAAATTGTTGTAGCCGGAGCCGGAGCCGGGGATGCCGAAAGATTACAAACGGCATTGAAATATGGGGCTGATGAGGCTATTGATGTTCTGGCTGTGGAAAATGCTGCAGAAGCTATCAAAGCGAAGTTCGACGGACGAGGTGCAGATGTAGTAATCGAGTTTGCCGGAAGTGAACCAGCTGCCAAGCTAGCACTTAGTTGTGCTCGCCGTGGTGGTAGGGTAACTTTGGGTGGTGCTACCGGACCTGGTCGTAATTTAAATATTGATTTAAGTGTAATCGTAAGAGGACATTTAGATGTTTTTGGTTCTGTTGCTAATCCGCGATGGGTTTCCGCTAGAGGATTAAGAATGATTGAACGTGGAGATGTCGATGTGAGACCATTAATGACCCACCATTTCAATTCTCTTGATGATTTTGGAACTGCTTGGAGGATGACCCACCAGAAGGAAGATGGAGCGATTCGAGTTATGATTCATCCTTAAATAGGTATCAATAAGAATCCTCACATAGATGGAGGGAAAAAACGGTGCTAAGGGAAGAACTCTATGATCAGGTCAAAAAACTTATCGATAAATGCAACCGTTGTGGTTTTTGCCGGTCAGTTTGCCCGTCACTGGCTGAATTAGGCTGGGAGAGTACTTCACCGAGAGGAAGAGTATTCTTGGTAGGGGAAGTACTGGCCGGTAGGATACCGCTAACAGGAGACGTTGTCTCAAGAATAGATCAGTGTTTGTTATGCCGCAATTGTATGGCAGTATGTCCGGTTGGCGGAAAGATTGACCAGGTAATTATTGCCTTCCGCCAGTTGGCAGCCCAAGAGATGGGTGTCGCTACGAGCAAAAAGTTAATGTTGAACATGTTATCCGACCATCGGGGGTTATGTGATGTTATGGCACCCGTGGCCGCGGTTCTCGAACATATCCCATTTAAAGAGACTCCAGGAGGGGGAGCAATTTTTCGGTTAAATAAAAAGATGCGTCTGTTACCGATGTTTGGTGGCAAACCGTTAATGAGCCAATTCCAACACATTAAAGTGGATAAACCAATTAAGAAAGTAGCCTTTTATGTAGGTTGTTACATCAACTACATGGGTGTGAATGTTGGGCGGGCAGTTCTAAACATCTTAGCAAGAAATGGTGTAGAGGTTGTTATTCCGCAGACACAAACATGCTGTGGTGTACCATTTTTCGCTAGCGGGATGGTTGAAAAAGCGGTGACACTAGTGCGCCAGAACATTGATGCTTTAGAAGAAGCTAATGTAGATGCGGTAATTTATGCTTGTGGCAGCTGTGGTACAGGGCTCAAGGAATGGGCTCGACATCCAGAAATTGGTTCTGAGTACGCAGAAAAAGCCAAGAAGCTTGAAGAGAAAACCTTTGAAATAGGGGAGTTTCTGATTGACCAATTAGAGGTCAAGGAGTTGCCGTCACTACCGAAGCCAACAAGGGTTACCTATCATGATAGCTGCCATTTAGCTGTTGGTGCCGGGGTTATAGAGCAACCACGAACTCTCCTGAAGATGATGGGCAATGCTGAGTATATCGAAATGCCTGAAGCAAATACTTGCTGTGGCATGGGCGGTTTATTTAGTGTTAATCATTATGATCTCTCTCGTAAGATTAATAGTCGTAAGATCGATAAAATCATGAGTGTAAATCCTCAAGTTGTTACAAGTGGCTGTCCGGGGTGTAATCTTCATATTATGGACGGTCTCAACAAAGCAGGGTCCGATATTGTGACTTCACATTATATTGAACTTATTAATAACGCTTATGATTGTGCACAAGAGTAACCTAAGAAAAAGAAAACGCATGAATGCACCCTGAAATTTCTGAATATTCTAATTTAATAACATCCAAGGGGGAATAGAAAGATGAAAAGAGTATGGCCAAAGGGTCCGGACGAGTTTATGCCATTTGTACCGGCTATTGAAGTGGAACCTGGAGAAAGGCTTTTCTACCTTGCCGGTTGTACAGCGCTACCTCTGTACCACAAACACCCACATGACCCGTTAGAGCTAACCCCGCCACCTGATATGGAAAGTCAGGTCAGAGCTGTATTTACTAACATGAAGCTGGTTCTTGATTCCATTGGAGCAGATTTCTCTAACATAGTAAAATTAACCCGTTTTTTAACAGATATCAGAGAACAAGATATTCTTAACAAAGTTCAGAAAGAGTATTTTGGTGAGTATTTACCTACAAGCACTACTGTAGAAGTGAGTAAGCTTGTATTTCCAGGTTTGAAATTAGAAATTGAAGCGGTAGTTGCTAAATAGGGGGCTTAGGATTATGAACTGGGAAAGCAAGGACCTCAAGCGAGAATTATCATCTATTCTCAATCCCAATCAAGTGTTTACAGACCCGATGGAATTGAGTTGTTATAGTTATGACACATCATTTTACTCAGCAATAAATCCCCATATGCCGCAAGCGGTAGTATCACCAAAAAGTTTGCAAGATGTTGTTGAGTTAATCAAATGGGCTGGTCAGAAACAATGCCCAATTATTCCACGTGGTGCTGCCACAGGGCAAGCAGGCGGTACATTGGCAATTTCAGGTGGAATTGTACTTGACCTAAGCAGTTGGAATGAGATTGAATCCATAGAGCCACAAAATAAAATGGTATTTTGTCGGCCAGGTGTTACTTATGCCAAGTTGAATCAGGCATTAGAACCACACGGACTTTATCTCCCCCCCGACCCCAGTAGCGGTGATGCATGCACCATAGGTGGGATGGCTGCTAATAATTCCAGTGGACCTCGTTCTTTAAAACATGGAGCTTTGAGCAATTATGTTCTGGGATTAGAAGTGGTACTTGGCACTGGAGAGGTCTTAGTAACCGGAGGTGTTAAGGGGAAGGTCCTCAAAAATGTTTCAGGCTTAAACCTCAACTCTCTATTTTTAGGTTCGGAAGGGATATTAGGAATAATTACAGGGATTTGGCTCGCAGTTGCTAAAAAACCAAGGGCAAGAGCTGCGGTTGTCATGATTTTTGATAAGGCCGAAACTGCTCAGAAAGCTAGCCAAGAAATCGAGTCCCGAGGGGTTGTACCTGCAGCTATGGAATTTGTCTATTGTGCGCCTGAGGCTACACGAGCTGCAGCTAGTTTTTATGAAGAACTATATGTTCCTGGTGCGGAAATAGAGATTATATGTGAAGTAGATGGTAACGAGGAAAGTGTTACCTGGGAGTATACCAAGCTTCAAGAAGTAGCGAAAGAGTATGCTCAAGCATCTCGTGGTTCTAATGAACCTCATGGGATTCATGAACTCTGGGAAATCAATGATAACATCGAAGGATTCAGTGCTAGTATTCGTGAGGGAGCAAAACGCATTGCAGCGAGTGAAGATGTCTGTGTTAAATTAGAAAAACTTCCTAAGATATTAAGGGAAATTCAGCTCATAGCTAAACAAAATGGAATTGGAATTGTCAACTTTGGACACTGGGCCAAAGGCCATATTCATTCAGGATTGTTAGCTAAGGTCGAAGATCCAGGTGAAGTAGACGCAGCATTCCGAACTGCGGATGAAATACATCGACTGGTTCTGCAAGAAGGAGGAGCTACGACTGCAGAACATGGAGTGGGTTTTGTCAGAGCCCCTTATATGCTAGAAGAGCATGAGAATGGCTTGGATTGGATGGTAAAAATTAAAGAAGCACTAGATCCATTCCACATATTAAATCCAGGGAAAATCTGTCCCTTGGAGACGCGTAAAGAATCCGATTAACAATGAGGAGGAAAAGAAGAAAAGTCTTATAATCATCCAATCAAAAAGAAAAATAAGAAAGTAAGTATGAAGGGGAAGGTGAAATTTAAATGTTCAGAAAGCCAAAGTTTGGAATCATTCTTATCCTGATTGTCATGGTGGCTCTTGCTGGAGGTTGCTCAGCCCCAGCCACATCCAATCCTGCTCCAGCAGAAGAGCCTAAAGAGCAAACTCCTGTTACTTTAAAACTTGCCCACGGATTGTCTCCAGTTGATATTCATGGGAAAGCTTATCAATTCTATGCCGATAAAGTCGCTGAACTTTCTGAAGGCAGTATCCAAATTGAAGTTTTTCCAGGTGGTTCTTTAGCAGGAAATCCACAAATGTTCAAAGCTGTTCAAACTGGTGTTGCTGATATCGGGATTTTCCCATCCTCCTTTGTTGCGCCTCAAATGAAAGAAGTAACTATCTTTGAAATACCAGGAACGTTTGATCCAACAAAGGTACCTGAAGTTCAAGCAAAAATTACTCCAATCATGGAAAAGATCCATGAAAAATACGGCATGAAGTATTTATGGGCGACAGCCGAAGGTGAATTAGTTTTGGGCGTTTCCAAAAAAATTGGAGCACCGATTAAAAGCATCGATGAGATTAAAGGCCTGAAAATCAGAGATTATGGGCAATGGATTGGAAGAACTCTGGGTGCTTGGGGTGCTGTTCAAACTACGATTCCTCCCGCTGATTTGAATGCAGCTTTAGATAGAGGAACAGTTGAAGGTTCACTCGCTAGCTGGTCTTTCTCCTATGGATTTAAAGTTCATGAACAAGCTCCTTATTTTACCTTGTTTGGTACCAATAACATGTGGCATTGGGCTACAATCAGTGAGGCTTCTTGGACAAAACTGACTCCAGAACAACAGCAGGTTTTAGTAGATGCTGGTAAACTGGCAATGGAATACAATATTAAACTGGAAGCAGAAGACAAAGAACTGTTTAAGAAAGCAGTAACTGACGTTGGTGGTTCCATCTACGAATTAACTGCGGAAGAACGCGCTCAATTTGTAGATAAAGCCGCTCCCTTGGTCAAAGATGTACGAGAAATAAGTGGAACTGAAGGTAATGAATTAATCGATATTCTTGAAAGCATAAAATAATATTGATTTGGTGATTTCCGGCATTAAGCCGGAAATCACCGATAACCATTAGGAGGACAGCTGTGAATACTCTAATTAAAAAGTTGAAAAAGCTTAATGAAGCCGCGGCAACATTATCAGGGGCATTCATCTTTATAATCTGCTTGTTTGCGGTTATTGAAGTTATAGCAAGAACTACTTTCGATCAACCCACAAGATGGTCTCTAGCCTTTTCACAGTTCATATTATTGTATGCAATCTTTTTAGGCTCAGCTTACTGTTTTCAGGAACGAGGTCATATACGGGTGGACATTTTAGTTGATCATATGCCGAGAAGAATAAGAGCAATTTTTAACGTAATTGGGCTATTGATAGCTTCAGTTTTTGTGGGTGTTCTAATTTGGAAGGGTTATGAAAATACGATATTATCAGCCCGTTTTGACTATCTAACAATCACAACCATTCAAATTCCTGCTGCCTACCTATATGTGATAATTTTTGTAGGTTCAGTTCTAATGATACTTTCGATATTAGCCTTGATAATTGAAAATATTATTATCGTTACTCAAAAAGAGGAAGGGGATGTGAAATAATGCTAACCTTCTTCTTCTTAGGCGCACTTTTATTTGTATTTTTATTAGGAGTCCCTATTGCTTTTGGTCTTGGCTTTATTGCAGTAATGGGAACTGTTATTTTTCTCAATCCTGCCCAACTATCTCAATTAGTAGAGATAGCCTTCGAGCAGGGAACGAGTACAACTCAAATGGTTGCGCCATTATTTATATTAATGGCAGAGTTAATTTCCCATGGTGGCATCGCCACTGATATTTATAAAGTGTTAAGCAAATGGTTAAGAAAGATACCAGGATCTCTAGGTTTGAGTACGATTGGTGCGAGTACTATTTTTGCCGCATTATGTGGCTCAAGTCCTGCAACAGCTGTAACAATCGGAAAAATTAGTATCGCAGAAATGAATCGCCATGGTTACAAGCCTTCTTTCTCAGTCGGCACGACTGTTGCTGGAGGGACGCTGGGAATAATGATTCCTCCCAGTATAACCTTTATTGTTTACGGAATTATCACCCAAACTTCGATTGTTAAGCTTTTCATGGCAGGTCTTTTACCTGGTCTGCTGTTAAGTATTTTGCTCTTTCTATTTATATATCTACGTGTTAAGCTCAACCCTTCTCTGGTTCAACACAATTCAACAAAAGACGTAGCCATTGTTCAAGAGATGAAGGTTGAAGAAGATAGTTATTTCCAGGATATGCTTAAACTTTTTCCGGCTCTAGGTCTTATATTCTTTATCCTGGCTTCCATGTACCTTGGATGGGCCACTCCTACTGAGGCAGGAGGTATCGGTGCTTTTGGTGCATTATTTATTGTTTTAGCTTTGAAAAGATTAACCTGGAAAGGGTTCTTACATATTCTGAGGGAGACTGCTAAAACCAGTGCTATGATCTTGTTCATAATTATTGGGGGGCTTTGTTTTTCCTTTACGGTTAGTTCTCTTGGTATACCACAACACTTATCAGAAACTATTATTGCGTTTAGTGCTAATAAATGGGTAACCTTAATTCTGTTCTACGGACTTTTAATAATTCTAGGATGTTTGATGGATCCAGTGAGTATGGTCGTTGTAACTATGCCTTTTGTCTTCCCTGCTTTAATGGCTCTTGGCTTTGATCCAATCTTTATTGGAGTTGTTTCTACACTTTTGGTAGAGATTGGGATGATTACACCACCTGTAGGGATGAATTTATTCGTAGTTAAGGGCATAACGGACCTTCCATATAGAGAAGTTGTTAGAGGTTCGCTACCTTTCGTAGGAGTACTACTTATTGGGTTAGTGATTATAACCTTATTCCCTGAAATTATACTGTTTATACCGAATTTGATGAGTAATTAAAGTTCGATTCTGCTTAAGTGATAGTCACTACCGAGACTATCGCTAGGCAGAGACGTCTTTGATATAAATGTGAAAAAAAGTTCAAATCCCAAAACATAAAAAATTTTTTATTTTAATTATCAGAATATTCCGATTTATAAAATAGGGAAGTATTACCAGTTGGTATATATTGATAGAAAGAAATTCAGCTAAAAAAGTAAGAAAGGTGGAGATTAATGAGCATTTAGCAAGGTAAATAAGCATAGCTTATTTTACCGGAGGTCTTAATGCACTTAAGTTAAGTGTATCTAAAGTTGTATTATAGGGAGGTAAGTTAAGTTGGGTAAAAGTAAAACAAAGAAAGCCATATCGTTATTAATCGTGCTAGTGTTAGTGCTTGGAATGGTGGCTCTGGTAGGCTGTTCAAAACCAGCCGCTACCACAGCTCCAGAACAGAAAGAAGAGAAGGAGTTTATTCTTATTGGTCGTGTAAATCCGACCACAGGTCCTTTAGCAGGATTTGGGGCAGGAACTCCAACAGTGGAGGAAATGGCAATCGAGAAAATCAATGCAGATGGCGGTATCTATATCAAAGAGTACGATAAAAAAATACCACTGAAACTCATTGCCGTCGACTCCGAAAGCAATCCTACCAAAGCCTCTGAGGCTGCCACAAAACTGGTTCTTCAGGATAAGGTGGATTTATTGATAACAGCCCACACTCCTGATACCACAGTTCCAGTGTCTGCTGTTGCAGAACGTTATCAAATTCCTACAATTTCTGTTGACTCTCCGGTAGATGTCTGGCTTACAGGGGGTCCTTACACATGGGTATTTCATACCGGCTTTGTAGTTGAGTCTCTCAACAGTGTCTTTATGGACATGTGGGATCTTGTAGATACCAACAAGAAAGTGGGTTTTCTCTTTGGTAGTGACCCAGATGGAGCATACATTTCTGAAGTCATCAAGCCCATGGCTGAAAAACGTGGATACACCTGTATCGATCCAGGGAGATTTCCACAAGGTACCAAGGATTACACCACTATAATTAATCAATTGAAAAACGAAGGTGTCGATATTGTTACGGGTAATATGATTACTCCTGATTTTGCAACAGCTTGGCAGCAGATGCATCAGCAGGGTTTTGTTCCTAAAGTAATGACAATGGGCAAAGCACCATTATTCCCAACAGATGTTGATTCTTTCGGCAATGACTTAGGAGAAGGTGTGACAACTGAAGTTTGGTGGAGTGAGAACCATCCTTATAAATCCTCATTAACAGGGCATGGTGCTTTGGAATTAGCTAAGTGGTGGACAGACACTACCCAAAAACAACCGTCTGCTGTTCTTGGCTATAAACATGCTGCCATCGAAATTGCTGTTGACGCCCTTAACCGTGCCCAGACCTTGGATAAGGACCAACTTAGGGAGGCCATAAAAGCTACCGACCTTGACACAATTATCGGGCATATTCAATATAATGACGAAAACTATTGTGAAGCAATGCTCGTAGGCGGCCAATGGACCAAAGGAGAAACATGGCCTTGGGAAATGAATATAATCAGTAATAAACAGGCTCCTGAGGTACCGTTATCTCAAGATTCTATGTTTTTCGTTCCGGGATCAAAATAATTAACTGTTCTGTTAAAGGTATCTGCAGAATCGCTTTGATTTTGCAGATACCAAATTAACATATGAAGTGGGTGTGAACAGTGGCTACAGTACTAGATGTTCAAGATATTGGTATTTCCTTTGGCAATAACCATGTTCTTAAATCCTTATCCCTTGAGCTTAAAGAGAGTGAGGTTTTAGGGGTAATAGGACCAAACGGTGCCGGTAAAACAGTTATGTTAAATATTTTAACTGGGATTATGAGACCAACAAAAGGTCAGATCCTTTTCCAAGGAGAGAATATCACCAATCTGTCTACAACCGAGAGGTGTAGAAAGGGGATAGGCAGAACGTTCCAAGTTCCAAGACCTTTTGAAAAAATGACTGTCTTCGAAAATATCCTCGTTGGGAGCGTTTACGGGGACCGAAAGAGTGAGAAGGAAGCAAGAGTTAAAGCTCTAGAGATTATGGAATTGATTGGCTTGACCGAAAAAAAAGGATGGTTTGCCGGGAAGTTGGGGTTATTAGACCGCAAAAGATTAGAAATTGGCAGGGCTTTAGCAAGTAATCCCAAGGTATTGTTATTTGATGAGGTTGCTGGAGGGCTGACCGAATCAGAGGTAAGTGACATTTTAGGTATGGTGAGAATGGTCAAAGAGCAAGGTATAAGTGTTATTTGGATTGAGCACGTCCTCAAAACAATGCGAGAGGGTACCGACCGCGTTTTATGCATTGCTGAAGGACGCAATGTTATTTGCGGTATCCCTGAAGAAGTTATGCGCTCAAAGGAAGTCCATGATGTCTATTTAGGGGCGGATGAAGAATGACAAATGATAACGTATTATTAGCAATCGATAAGCTGAATGTTCATTATAGACAATTTCAGGCATTATACGATGTATCTGTGAAAATTAAAAAAGGTTCGATTGTTTCGATTATAGGATCCAATGGGGCTGGAAAGTCAACTTTACTGAATACGATTCTGGGAATTAATAGACCTACGAGTGGTTCAGTTACATTTATGGATCAAAGAATAGATGGGTTGCCTACTAATAGGATTGCGGCAAAAGGATTGTCGATGTCACCAGAAGGTAGCAGAGTTTTTCCGAATCTTACGGTGAAAGAAAACTTACTCATGGGTGCTTATATACCTCAAGCTAGAAAAAACAAAGAGGCTATGCTCGAAAAAGCCTATGATTTGTTTCCCGTGCTTAAGGAGAAAAGCAAACAAGAAGCAAACTATCTAAGTGGTGGCCAAAGGCAAATGCTAGCGATAGCTAGAGCAATTATGGCTGGACCTAAGATATTATTTTGTGATGAGATATCTTTAGGCTTAGCTCCTGTAGTGATTAAAGACATATATAAAAAGATTCAAGAGATCAATGACGAAGGAATTACTATTGTCTTGATTGAGCAGGATGTTAAGCGGAGCCTGAAGTATTCGGATTATAGTTATGTAATTCTAAAGGGCAACATCGTTATGGAAGGTAAATCATCTGAACTTCCGGTAGAGGAAGTTACTGACGCTTATTTCGGCGAAAACAAATACGCCATATATTGAAAAACAAATGTTAAGGAGCAAATGATATGCAGATCATTCAATCCTTGTTAAATGGAATTTTATTGGGTGGATTATATGCTATGGTGGCTCTGGGCATGTCTTTGGTTTTTGGCATTATGAAACTAACAAACATTGCTCATGGTGATCTAATCATTGTGGCCACGTATATCTGTATGGTTATGGCTGTTCAGTTTAGCGGAAATTTATTGCTTGCAGTACTGATAACCATTTGTTTTATGATGCTTATTGGTTTCTTGCTGCAAACCTTCCTCATTAACAAGGTCTTAGACAAAGGACCAGAGCCGCCGCTATTGGTTACTTTCGGAATATCTATTACTCTCTCCAATATTTTGCTATTAGTATTCGGGGCTGATGCTCGTTACATTCCTAATACTTTAAAAACTATTAATATCGTAAATACAGAGCATTTTTCCATTTCTGCAATTTATTTACTTAACTTTATCGTTGCTATTGTTGTGATTTGTACACTTCATTATATTATGAAGAATACATTCTTTGGTCGATCCATCAGAGCTACAGCGGACGACGTCACAACAGCTGAATTAATGGGGGTTAATACCAAGAGAATCTATAGCTACACCATGTGTTTAGCAATGGTTATTTCATCCATTGCAGGACTTTTGGTAGGAATGAATTATACTTACTATCCTTCTACCGGTACGGAGTATCTTATTTATGCGTTTGGAGTTGTTGTTATCGGCGGCATGGGTAACCAAATGGGCATCCTTTTGGGAGGGATAATTCTAGGTATCGCTCAACTAATGGGAGCTTACTTTTTCGGCACAGGTTATCAATTACTTGCTGGTTATTTAGTATTATTAATTATTTTGACGATTAGACCGCAAGGGATACTATCCAAGGCTACAAGAAGATAGGCTTCTGAGGAGGTATAGAAAGAAAATGATTCAATTGTTAGCAAGCAAACCTTTTAAAATACTAAACATTAAAATAATTGTTCTTATTTTAATTATTAGTATTTTCCTGACTCTCCCTTTGTGGTCTAGCGAATATATAATATCGGTATTTGTCTTGATTTTTCTTTATATGTCCCTTGGGCAAATGTGGAACCTGTTGGCAGGTTATACAGGCTTAGTATCTCTAGGCCAGCAAATATTTATCGGCCTAGGAGGATATTCCTTGGCTGTCATAACAGTACTATACCAACTTCCTATAGCCTTAGGTATAATAGTCGGAGGTGTGATTTCCATCCTATTTGCCTTGATTATTTCCCAGCCAATTTTTAAAATGCGCGGTGACTATTTTACTATTGGGACCTGGATTGTCGCTGAATGTTTAGCAGTATTTTTCAGTGTCTGGACCTACGTCCGAGGTGGACTAGGGTTTAATATTATAGCAGCCTACAAATTATCGACCACGGATATCTACTATATGGCTGTTGCTATGGGTTTAGGCTCTATTGCTTTAGTATATTTCCTGCTCCGCACTAAAATCGGACTTGCCTTGATGGCCATGCGCGACAACGAATCGGCAGCAGAGACTTTGGGTGTCGAACTCTATAAAACAAAGCTTAAGGTTTTTCTGATTGCAGCTTTTGTAACCGGACTAACTGGAGGGCTTCTATATCTTTCGATTGCCTATATCCAGCCGAGAGCTTCGTTTAGTATTACTTGGACAGTCGCTATGGTATTTATAGTAATAATCGGAGGAATCGGCACAATAGAAGGGCCAATCTTAGGAGCATTTTTCTTCATATTAATCAAGCAGTATCTCTATAATTATCCAGGTATTAGCATGATTATTTTAGGAACAGTCGCTATTCTGACTATCTTAATAGCTCCGAAAGGTATAGTGGGGACTCTTCAAGAACGTTATGGGTTCGAAATTTTATCAATAAGACGACGATGACCGGGGAATCATGGTCAAACTCGTGACAGGAGATTAAGTCACAGAAGACAAATAAGCAGTAAGCAACGTAAAAAGCGTAATACCATGTAAAAACTGACCTTGTTAGAAGGTCAGTTTTATTCGAATGATGAAAAGATATTTGAATTGTTAACCTATGTTTTTAAACATCGATGAAGGTGCACCGCAGACAGGGCATTTATCTGGCGCTGAATTCTCATTGATATAGCCACAAACACCGCAGAAATAATAATCGGCATCCTTGTTAGGATCTTCTAAAGCTTTTTTATACAAATCAGCGTGTGATTTTTCTGCTTCGTTTGCTAAGTGAAAGGCTCTTTTAGCGGCAGAATGGTTTTCTTCAGTAGCTTTTTCGATGAAGGCAGGATACATTTCGGTGAATTCGTATGTCTCACCCTCGATAGCAGCCTGAAGATTTTCCGCTGTTGATTTAATCAAACCTGCTACTTTAAGTTGATTTAAGGCGTGTAAGGACTCAGCCTCTGATGCAGCCCTAAAAAGTTTGGCGACTCCTTTGAGACCTTCCTCATCAGCTTTCTGAGCAAAGGCCAGATATTTTCTATTAGCTTGTGATTCTCCTGAGATGGCAGTTTTTAAATTGTTCTCTGTACTCATATAAAAAGCCTCCCTATGTCTAAATCCTATATTATTACATTATACCTTTTATTTAACAAAAAATGAAAGACCACTTTGCCTTTTAGAGAATAATAGATAACACTTTGAACAATTTTAACTAAGCATAATTCCCAAGAGTATCTTGTATCATATTTGCCTTAGTGTTTACAAACGTTATCACGTATCATTCCCATGTAACCAGATTGCATACGTATTATACACCACTGTCTACTCTGTACGGGGATACTTTAGCAAGGAGTTCCTTTTCTAACTCTACCTTTACCAAGGAAGTATCCTCGGCATAGACGATATTCATTATTTTACTATTTGCATGGAGCCAGGCCATCGTCGAACCGTCGGAGAAAGGTATCTCTAAATCAATTTCTATACGGTCATTATAAAGGGTATTTTCGATTTCTTGTTTCAGTAGGTCAAGCCCATCCCCACTTTTAGCAGAGATCTCCAGAATAGGCCGATTCTCACGTAGGATTACCGAGTTGTCTTCCTTCATGAGGTCAATCTTATTTAGGGCGATAATTGTTGGTTTAGTTCCGGCACCGAGTTCGTCGAGAATTTCATCAACAATACGAATGTGATCTTCCACTTGAGGGTCGGAAGCATCAGCGACGATTAAGATGAGATCGGATAGCAATACTTCCTCCAAAGTGGATTTAAAAGCGTCAAGTAAGTTATGGGGGAGCTTCCTTATGAAACCTACAGTATCAGTTAGGAGTACGGTACTTTCGTTACTTAGTTCCAGTTTTCGTGTTGTTGTATCAAGGGTAGCGAAAAGCTTGTCTTCAGCTAATACCTCTGAGTCACATAAAGTATTTAGAAGCGTAGATTTACCTGCGTTGGTATAGCCAACTATTGAGACAACCGGAATACCACTTTTATGGCGGTTTCCACGTAAGACTCCCCTTTGACGCCTAATTTCTGCAAGCTGTTTTTTTAAGTGGGTAATTCGCATCCGAATACGACGTCGGTCTGTTTCCAACTTTGTCTCTCCTGGCCCCCGTGTTCCGATACCTCCACCTAGACGGGAAAGAGCCAGACCCATTCCCATCAAACGAGGAAGTTGATATTGCAACTGAGCTAGCTCTACCTGTAAGATTCCCTCTCGTGAACGTGCACGCTGGGCAAAGATATCTAGGATTAGACCAGTGCGACATAAAACTTTCACGCCAATCATTTGCTCAATATTACGTTGTTGTGTTCCGGTCAATTCTTCATCAAAGATCACTAGATCAGCTTCCTTAGCTTGAGCCAGAAGTCGCAGTTCATCAATCTTACCTTGACCTATCACGGTTGCAGAACTGCGGGTATCCCTTTTCTGCATTAGTCTTCCTACTATTTGGGCACCGGCTGTTTTCGCCAGTTCTTCAAGTTCAGCTAAGGATACATCTGCTTCATTTGCTCCATTGAGTTCCCGAGATTTTCGTGTATGTAAACCCACCAAGATGGCGCGTTCTTTAGCTTGATGGTCTTTGGAGATCTGGCGGAGAAGTTGGTCAGATTCGGAGATGTATTCGAACAATATTTCAAAGTCGTCCTTATCAGGATAATAAGGACCCATAATATTAATACCATAGGTATTATCTTCAGAGATAATACCTATGTAAATATCACGTGGTTCACCATTATATATTCCTACAGCAATCATAGCATCAAGACGCAGAATCTTGAGAGAACTGATATCAACCTCAGATAGGCGTCCACTGCCATTCGGGTGGGTATGAAGGCATCTAGTCCCACTAAGTCGATTAGAATTTCGTTTTCCTTCCACAGCTGCAAGGGTAACAGTCTGGTTATCTCCTACACTGACATCCGTAATCTGACCCTTGCGATTCAAGTATATAGCCACTTCCCGGTTGATTAACGCAGAGATCTGACAGACTTCTTCAATCAGCTCTTTGGTCCAGAGCAGGTTCTGAGGGATACGTACTTCATATAGCGCATCCAACTCTTCCAATATACTTTTCTTGATACCTTCAATTTCACCGTTTACTCTCATTGAATACCCCCTGGAAGCTTTTTTTCTAAGTTTTATATTGTAAAAATCAAAACTATGTTTTAATATTAACAAATGATACTTTACATATAGTTCATTATAGAAATAATAGTTGAAAAAGGCAAACCTGACGAAAGGAGGGGACGCAAAGTCACGGGTCTAA
>LOEZ01000052.1 GCA_001516055.1 Gracilibacter sp. BRH_c7a | reverse complement strand
TCAAAATGCTGAGACTTTCAGGGATGTCTTCCAAAACTATTGCTGGGATACAGATGGTACTAGTAGAATCCAAATTGCTCCGTTTCATATCTTAGCCCATAGTGATAAAACCTTCTTTGACAAGTCTCATGTTTGGCATATGGAAGAATGCAAGCATCTGGCTAATTTATCGGACTTGATTATCGAGACAGAATACAAGGTAGTTACGGATGAAAAGTCGGAAGAAGAAGCAATTCTTTGGTGGCAGGAGATGACCGAACAAGGCCACGAAGGCTTTGTTATCAAGCCGGAAACTTATATCGCAAGAAATCAAAATAAAAAATTGGTTCAGCCTGCGCTTAAAGTACGTGGACGAAAATATCTCCACATTATTTACGGTGTAGATTATTTGGATATGGAGAACCTCAAGAGGATTAAGAAAAGGAATGTAGGTAAAAAACAGCGACACGCCCTTATGGAATTTGCTCTTGGAATAGAGGGGATTAAACGACTTGTTCAGAAAGAACCAATAGCAAGAGTACATGAATGTGTTTTAGCAACGTTAGCCTTGGAGGCCGATCCAGTAGACCCTAGATTATAATCCTGACTTTTCACATATAGAAATGCTTGAAATATCTATTAAACATTCAGGCTTATGCTGTCCATGGCCACAACAACTACCTAAGGTAGAAATGAGAAAAGACCTCTGCGAGAGAGGTCTAGAGAGATTTTTGTGAGATTACATATTCATAATATTCTTTTCGTACATTGTCGTCAGTGATATCTAAAGACATATATACAGTTCCTTCATCTATAGCCAATGCTTTCTCATCAATTCTTTTTACAAAATTAAATCTTTCTTCGTACCATTCAACTCTATCTAATACAGCATGAAGTGTTATAAAGCGACAACCAACTATTGAAGAAATGTTTTCTTTTATTTGAGTAATAATAAGTCCCATTAACTCTGTACCTAAATGAATTCCCTTTTTACCTATTTGCCAATCGGTTTTTACTGCAATTCTTGCAATTTCAATACATGGGATATATCTAGGTTCGGGATACATTTCTAAATCAACTATTTTGATAGAGTCGCATTTTAGAGTATAATAAGCAATAATTTCTTCGCTACCTTCTATAGTTACAATTGTTGTAATTCCTTCTCCGTTAATATGATGATTATATGCTTCTTCAAAAAGAAATCCCTCCATTGAGGGATTAGCACACTTGAATTTTCTTAATTGTGATAAATGCTTTATGTTCAGATTTTGATATTCAAAATTCATAACTTAAATACATCCCTATTTTTTTTCTTTGAATAATAAAGATGATCTTTTACATTTTTCCAATACTTGATGATTATTAGAAGGTTGCGACATTTCTTTTATAATTTTCTTTGCACTCATTCCTGATAATACTGGTGACGGTTTTATTGAGACTGCCAAAACGTCCACCTCCTCATTTTCATCTTGTCCGATAATTTTCTTATCCATATCTTACCACCCCATATTTGGTTACACAAGTACTATTATGATTATTTGGTAATTTTTATGCTATATTTAAGTACTTTTAGATACTATACACGTTGATAATTGTTACCATTAGGGTAGTTTTTGATACCCGGACGATTATTTTGACAGAAACATTTCTTAGTAAACCTATTTATTTTCAAATATTCTAAGAGTTATTCCCATTATAATTCCCCATAGAATTACCGCCATCAAATTTGAAAGAGCCCCTGGATAAGGTTGTAAACCAGACAAGACAGGAACTCTGTAGAAATTCACAATCACTTTAAAAAGAAACCAAAGAAGTAAACCATAAAGTGTTGATTTATAAACAATACCTTTCAAGGTGATCAAAACGACTAGATGAGCGAAAACTATTCCTAGGAACCCATCCCATACTATTATTTGAAGCACTAGTGCAATAACTTCTTGGAAACTGTTTGCCGGCTTAGCCAATGTTAATAAAACTGATAACCAGTCCAGAAATCTGATTTCTGTAATGTGGAGTATATAATAGTCAAAAAGATTCCAAACATTCATAGCAACTCCGGCGATGATTCCAGCTAGCAGTCCACGGGTTGTTCTGTCCATTTTTTTGCCTCCAAAAGCTATTGATTGTTATAGCTTTTGCCACATATAGTATTTTATTCCTTATTAATTTCTAGCGATTATCTTATAACCCCAAGAATAACAGAGGTACCGAACAAACAACTACAGATAGAATGGATAGAAGATCATGTGCTTGAAGGCAGCCTGATTGGCGAAGATAGTGCCGTTGATATTGAAATGTGTTGCGGGAATATTTTTTTATAAGCGACAACCCCTCTTAGTAAGGGTATCTATAGATAGCATCAATAACAAACCGATTATGGGTAGCGGATAACACGTCCCAGCCCGAGAGCATCGCATAAATTGTGAAAAACTCCATGTTGGTGTAAAATGGAAGCGCCGATATGGAGTTTTTTTTATCTGAGTACTAAAGGCTCACTTCTAATAAAAAACCTGTATACAGATATTAAACAAAAAGGCATAAATAAGAAAGATTCCCGCAAGGGTGCTGGATGTGGAAGGGTAAGGAAGAAAGGGTGGTTATTATTAAAATCTTGGGAATTGTTGGTAGTAAGAGGAAAAATGGTAATACATCGTCTCTTATTCAAAGAGCTATTGAAGCAGCTAGAGAAGAAGGGGTAGAAGCTGAGGTGATTTTTCTTAGTGACTATACCATAGCAGGTTGTACTGGTTGTGAAGGTTGTAAAAATACCTATAAATGCGTAATAAATGATGATATGCAAAAAATATATCCACAGTTACTCGAAGCAGATGCGATTATATTAGGGTCACCTGCATATTTCTACAATGTAACGGCAGCTGTAAAAGCCTTCATTGATAGATGCTATTGCTTCGAGATATTCTCAGAAGATGACCGCTCAGTCTGGATGGGAATCAATGAAGTGCTTGGGGGTAAGTATGCTGTTGTCATAGCTGTATGCGAACAACATTCTGAAGTGGATATGGGGTATACTGCTGAAGCTATGATAAAACCATTAGAGGCATTAGGCTATAGAGTAATAGATACAGTGAAGGCATTGGGATTATTCAAAAAAGGAGAAGCCTTAAATGATGAAAAGGCATTAGCTCAAGCAGCAAAAGCAGGGAAGAAACTTGTAAAAACATTAAAGTTAAGGAAAAGAATTAGAGAAAAAATTGAATTCAATTTAGCATTATAGACCTGTAAGAGAGCAAAATAATGCTAATTGGAAATGGAAGTATTATCGTGAATACAAAAAGAAACATCTTAATCATTATGATCATGACAGCGGCCTTGATGATGGCGAGCGGCTGTTCGGGAAAAGACCAGACGAATCCGCCGCAGGGAAATCCGCCGAAAACGACAACCGACTCTTCTCAAAACAACCCTCCGGCTAAAGACAATAGTTATATTTTTCCGGAAAGTGCTGCCCAAAAATTGACCGAAGACCAAATTCGAGGATTGGAGACCCCAAAAATGGCCTTGGCCAGAAACGAAATCTACGCCCGAAGAGGATACGTATTTCAAGAAGCTGAATATAAAAATTACTTCGCTCAAAAAACATGGTACAAGCCGGATATGAATTTCCAAACTGATGATTTAAACACAGTAGAACAATATAATGCCAGCCTGATTAAATTTTTTGAAGACAAATTTGCTAAATATGCCAAACAATACGGCCAAGGCAAACAAATAAGCAATGTTTATAAGCTCGGACAAAGCGTCTCCCTGGATATGAATGGAGATGGCAAAACTGAAGGAATACTTTGTCAAAAAGAAAACAACACGTTTATTGTGACTATCAACGGCAATTCCTTAGAGATAGACAGCAACAACCCGTTCGAGTATTGGGCCGTTGTCGATATTGACCAAAATGATTCATATAAAGAAATCGCCTTAGGCGACTATGGTCCAAGCGAAGATCTGACAACATTTTTTTGCTTTTATGACGGCAAAACAATTATCGATATGGGTAAAACAGGAGGATTGTACAATAAAGAAAATACCCTGGACGGTTCGGTTGCTATCGATGGTTCAGGCAAAATTTCTGCTATGGCCCGAAGCCAGATTTTACAGACCTGGTTTTACAGTAAAGAATTTACCTTAGCAAAAGACCACCGGTTACAGGAGGTCCCTCAGTTATTATATAGTGTATATCCGGCTGATTATGATGTGTTTGTCCTTCAGCCGTTGAAGTTATACTTAAATAAGGGCGATAAAACTCCAACCCTTCTAATACATGAGGGCCAAACACTTAAGATTACGGGAACAGACGACCAAGCCTGGTGTTTATTGGAAACAACAGACGGCAAGAAGTGCTGGATAGCGGTAGATAACTACGATACCCTCCGCAATAACGGGCTGAAGGCTAGGGAAACATTTGCCGGGTTAACTTATGCGGATTAATTATTCTTTCAATGATAACTTTCTTTAACAACTTAATAACCACTAAGTAGCCTAGATACTGCTCTACCAATTGACATGTTTTATTGGATTGCACAAAAAGAACTCTCCTTACACTCTCCTTACTGATATTATTGACAGAATCGGAAGGAGAGTTCTTTTGTCTATAATAGTTGTTCGGCCAAGTGTGGGCTCAAAATGTAGTTAGTAGGATAATCCGAGGTTAATATTTTCCATATGAGATCAGATTAATATTTAACTTGTAAGTAAATAATATACTTAATTGAGTTTTATTAAGGAAAAAAATTCATAACGGTCTTTTCGAAGTACAGCAGCCGGAGTATGGGTTTCCAATAAAAAAACAAGCAGACAGTTTTAAGGGACAGCTATTAGTGGTATCCGGACATGAATTTTAGGAATTAATTATCATTGTATTACTTATTTCAGGAGGTAAGGATGGAAAAAATACAAACATCTGTTCAAACTAATTACGAAAAAGTCCATCCAACGCAAGTTGATCACAATCTAGAAAATATCAAGCCGACTGCAACTGAGATATGTCATCTTTGGTCAAGCTATATGGCGGAATGTATGTCCATTGTATTTCTGAAACATATGGTGGCTAAATCGAAAGACCCTTCATTCCATAACGTTTTGCAATTAGCATTAAATACCTCAAGCCTAAGAATTGAGTCTATGGAAAACCTTTTTAATACAATTCAACATCCTATACCTTACGGGTTTGGAGAAAAAGATGTGGATATTAATGCTCCGGAATTATTTTCTGAAGAATTTTGTGTCATGTACACCCGTTTTACGTCTAAGTATATTCTGATTAACTACAGTTTTGCTTTTAGTGATTGTACCCGCTCAGACTTCAGGCAGTTATTTACTGGTTTTATTGATGGTACTAAAGCAGTTATTACGACTGCTGATAATGTCTTAATTGCTAAAGGTCTTTTACCTAAACAGCCAAATATCCCGGTACCGGAAAAGGCTGCTTTCATCAACAACAAAGGTTATTATGGCTCAATATTTGGTGCCAATAGACCAATTAATGCTATTGAGATCAGTAATATTTTCAATATTATGACTTTTAAGAGAAATATGAGGGCTCTAAAACTAGGGTTTGCTCAAGTGGTAAAATCAGAAAAAATAAGAGATTATTTAAATAGAGGGCTTAATATAGCCGATAAACAATTGGACATATTGGCCTCCTTCCTCCATAAAGAAGACTTGCCGGGTCCTGAAACCCTAGATTTTCGAGTGACTGACTCCATAGATTCACCCTATAGTGACAGGCTTATGCTCTATCATGTGACCGTGATGATAGCCTATATCGCCCAGTCGTATGGCCATGGTATAACCAATACTGCAAGGCAGGATATCGGTTTAGCATTTACTCGTCTTATGATTGAAATTATAAAATATGTCAAAGATGGAGTCGGAATATTAATTGAAAACAATTGGTTTGAACAGATTCCGCAAGCTGCCGATCGCCAGGAGCTAATACACTGAATATTCTCTTTCCATTATTCATATACCCATTAGTAACTGTGTAATGAATTCCGCCCGTTCCTCCGCCGGGAGCCCCAGGAGGATGAGTGCTTGGGTATAGCCCAGTTTGGCAAAGGGCTCTTTTTTTTGCGCTGACGTCGGCGGAGGCGGCGGATAGTCCGGGCCCATACGCTTCCGCTATGCGCATAAGGTTATAGGCCGTGCTCGTTGAATACTTCACGGTGTCCTCCAGCCATGTGACAAATTCGCTAAGAGGATAGCATGATAAATTTCAGGTAGGGAGACAATGCAGAGGTTAAGAACGAAAAACTTAAATGATAAAATAAAAGGGAATAGTTGATTAATGTAGAATTTGAAAATATTAGTAGGGCGACAATCTATATAGAGAAGATATATTGTTCTAAATTGATATTTAAAGAGGGATGATATAGTTGTCAATACTTATGCAAATTCAGGACTTTGTACAGGAATATGCAGAAACGATTTCTGATGTCATAGAGTTAGACGTAACTATCGTTAACGAGGAGTGTATACGTGTCGCCGGAACAGGGCCTCATAAGGAAAGCTTGTGGCAGAAGGTCCCTCATGGCTCCTTTTACCGGTCTGTACTCCAAAGTGGTAAGCCAGGTATTATAGAAGACATGAAAACAGCCTTTTCCTGTAGTAATTGTGCTTTATCTGGTCTTTGTAAAGAATTAGCTACAATAGCTTTTCCTTTGTTCTTAAGTGATTTGCCCATAGGTATTATTGGTATAAGTGCTTTCTCTGAAAATCAAAAAAGTAAACTAATTAATACTTCTCCTGAGCTTTGGAGTTTCTTGAAACATATGAGTAACCTCCTAGAAAGCAAATTGCTTTTACTAGAACAGAATCAATATTTACAAGATAGGGTAAAAGAAGCGGTCATCGCCGTCAATCACCAAGATGCCTTCGGGAAAATTCTAGGGGGCGATATTCGTTTTAGAGAAGTATTAGAAAAGGCCCGGCAAGTTGCACCAGGCACATCAACTGTACTAATCCGCGGAGAAAGCGGAACAGGAAAAGAAATGCTGGCAAGAGCGATTCACTGTGAAAGCAGAAGGCAAGGCCTTTTTATTGCAATTGATTGTGCCTCTATACCTGAAAATCTATTGGAAAGTGAGTTGTTTGGCTATGAAGCGGGAGCTTTTACGGGCGCAAATCCAAAAGGAAAACCCGGGAAAATTGAGCTCGCCCAGGGAGGAACAGTATTTCTAGATGAGATTGGTGATATGTCTCACGCCCTGCAACCAAAACTTTTGCGTGTACTTCAGGAACGAGTGATTGACAGGATTGGAGGCAAGAAATCAGTTGCCGTAGATGTTCGGATAATAGCAGCTACAAACTGTAATCTGGAGTCAGCAATAGCAACTGGAGAATTTCGTGAAGACCTGTACTACCGATTGAATGTTATTCCTCTATATTTGCCACCTTTAAGAAGTCGTAATGTTGATATTCCATTATATGTACATCATTTTATAATTAAATACAACCGTATACTATACAAGGACATACGCAGAGTAGAAGCTCCATTGATGAAATGGATGAAAGAGTATCACTGGCCAGGGAATATCCGGCAACTAGAAAATGTTATAGAATACATGGTAAATATGTGTACTGATAGTACTTTGAGTTTTAAGGAACTTCCTGAACAGTTTCACCTAAATAACAATACAGAAATTGATTCTGATAATCTTACCCTTGCTGAATATCTTGAAGATTATGAAAAAAAGCTCTTGAGTGAGAGGATTAGTATTGGAATCACTACCGAGGCGAAGAGCAAAATAGCCTCTCAGTTAGGAATTAGTCTGGCAACATTATATCGAAAACTAGATAAATACAAGCTTAATCATTAGATTCTAAAAACAATCTTTAATTATAAGATTATACCAGCAAACCCTTTCTCAAATGTGGGAAAAGCTTTATCATACTTGCGAATAAGGCTAAAGCTCTTCTGAATTAGGTATTTTTATCTCAACAATAGTTGGCTTTAATTAAATGAATTCTCATTTCTGAGAATTTTTTTTTAATTGAGCCACTATTGCAAAACCGAATTTTTTACAATATCCTTGCTAATTCCATAGATTCTGTCTTTTTTATCAGAACAGAAATAGTTGGCGCGATATTTGCATGTATAATAACTCGAAAAACTATTTTAGGAGGCTACTTGTGGAAAGTAATTGTTTTATCGAGATATTAAACGCAGAATTGGTAATGGCCTTCGGTTGTACTGAACCAGGGGCTGTAGCCTATGCCGCAGCTTTAGCACGTAAGCATTCATCTGGTTCAGAAATAAGGAAAATTGAAGTGTCTGCAAGTGTAGATATTATAAAAAATGTGGCTGCAGTCACTATCCCCGGAACAAATAGATGTGGTATGGACCTGGCTACCGCTCTAGGAATAATTATTGGGAGTTCAGAAAAAAAGTTAGAAATCCTATCAGCAATCATACCGCAAGATGTAATAAAAGCCCAAGAACTTATTACACAAACACCGATAACTGTAAATGTTGCCCAAACACCCTACAATATCTATATCGCTGTAACGCTAGAAACGAATACAGATCAGGTCTCCGTTGTTTTAGCTGGCCATCATACACATTTAGCCAAGCTTGAAGTTGACGGGAATGTACTAACAGACGATTTTCCTTCAGACGATAACAATCATATCTTAAAATTAGAGAAATTACTTACAATTGATAATATATGGAACTTCGTCCAAAACATAGAGATGAGTAATTTGGATATTATCAAAAGGTTAATTAAGATCAATAATCGCCTTGGTCAAGAAGGATTAACAAGTTCTTATGGACTCGAAGTAGGACGCACAATTCTAAATAATATAGGGAATGGATTCCTTCCCGATGATCTTTGTTCTTATGCTATGGCATTAACATCAGCTGGCACAGATGCCCGTATGGCTGGCTGCTCTCTACCAGCATTTGCTAATTCAGGAAGCGGTAATCAAGGGATCCAATCTTCTCTTCCGGTTGTGGCGATTGCTCAAAAGCTGAATAAGAATGAAGAAACAACTATTAGGGCTGTTGCACTTAGTTGTCTAATTAGTATTTATGTTAAATCCTCCTTTGGCCGTCTATCCGCACTATGTGGAGCTACCGTAGCTGCAACTGGTGCAAGTAGTGGTATTGTGTATTTACTCGGTGGCAGTTTAGAACAAATTAAATATACTAGTCAGAATATGCTTGGCAATGTCACCGGAATACTGTGCGATGGAGCTAAAGCGGGATGTGCTTTAAAAATTGCAACTTGTACCTCTGCCGCAGTTCAATCAGCTCTTCTATCGCTTAACAATATTGCTATCCAGTCTACGGATGGAATTATTGAAGAAAACATAGAAGGCACTATTCACAACTTAGGTAAAATATCCAAGATTATTTCTAACTCAACAAATAAAACTATCTTAAATATTATACTTGATAAAAAAAGAGTATATTAAGGTATTTTATATTAGATACAATTTTAGACAAAGATGCAAACATATTAAAAGGGAGGTTCAAAAAATGAACTTGCAGGAAAATCTTATGTTACAAGGTGCTGCAAAACTCATAAAGGAGTGTGCTGGAGTATCTTCAGAGGACATTGTACTTATTGTCTGTGATTATCAGTCATTTTTAGTCGCCAACCAGATTTGTAGAGCTTGCCTGGCTGTAGGTTCTAACACTAATATGGTTGTGATTCAACCCACTGCAGGGCATGGAATTGAACCGCCTGAGTTAGTTGGGGCGGCCATGCAAAAAACAACAGTAGTATTTGCCGTCACTTCTAAATCAATGTCACACACGGAAGCTGTTAAGCAGGCACGTGCCAAAGGATCAAGAATAATAACGATGCCTGAGTTCTTACCGGAAATGTTAATATCAGGGGCAATTGAAGCAAATTTTACTGAGCAACGACTTGTAGCAGAAAAAGTGAAAGATCTTCTTACTATAGCAAATACAGCAGTACTTACATCTGAGGATGGAACAAACCTCACCTTTGACTTATCTGGAAGAAATGGCAGAGCTGTTCATGGTATTGCTAAAGAACCAGGGACATTTGCTGCACCGCCCAACATTGAAGCAAGTATTGCACCCCTTGAGGGAAAAGCTGAAGGAATCTTAGTTGTTAATGCTAGTATTGCAGGGATTGGGTTGTTATCATCCCCTGTTAAACTAGAGATCTCTGCTGGAAAAGCCATATCTATATCTGGAGGAGGTGATGCTCAAACTCTTCGAAGCATAATTGAAGAAGCAAATGATGAGAAAGTCTACATGGTTGCAGAACTAGGTATAGGGCTAAATCCGAAAGCCTGTATGCGGGGATCACTCTTAGAAGATGAAGCAGTGCTTGGTTCAGTCCATGTAGCTCTAGGATCTAATGCTAGCTTTGGTGGTACAATTCAAACTAAAAGGCACATTGACCTAATCTCATTGGGTGCTACTTTAGAGCTTGACGAAAAAGTTATTATCCAAAAGGGAAAATTGATTGTATGAAAGGGAGGATTTAAGTGAGTAAAAAGTTAATTTCAATGTTTCTAATCTTGACTATGATGATTGTTTTGGTCATTGGATGTTCCTCACAGAGTAATAATGATGTCCCTGCAGATAATCCTGCTGTATTACAGGACATTTCACTCAATGCTGTAGCTGGTGGTGTAGGTGGAGCGTGGTTCTCTACATTTGCTTCTTTATCTGAGTATATCTCTACAAAAGAACCTGCTATTCAGATGAATCTTTCTCCTGGTTCAGGAATCGGGAATTCAGCTACCATTGGTAATGGTCAATTTGATATTGGTTGGATTTTCCCAACTATGGCTCTTGCTTCATATGAAGGTGTAACTCCTTATGATACACCCACTGAAGATTTACGCATGATTGCAGGAGGATTTAGTCCTAACTTTTTAGAAATTTCAGTATTAGCAGATAGTAATATTACATCTTTGGAAGACGTGTTCAAAAACAAACAACCAGTGAGCTTCCTTACTGGTAGGAAAGGGTCAACAACTCCAGCACTCTTTTTTGATATGATGCTAGCTTATTATGGATTAACAAGTGAGGATATAGAATCTTGGGGCGGAAAAGTGTACTATGCAGCTTATAGTGACTGGCCGCAATTAGCACAAGATGGCCATATTGACATAATGTTCAATCAGATTGCAATGCCATCATCTATTTTACAGGAGATTATGACCCATAGAGAAGTTAAACTATTACCATATCCGAAAGATCTCCAAGATCATATGGCTGAGAAATATGCTTTAGAAAAAATGGCAATCCCGGCTGGATCTTATAATTTCTTAACTGAGGATGTGGAGTGCTTACGATTAACCAGCGGTTTAGGTGCAAATAAAAACACTCCTGATGAAGTAGTTTATCGCATTTTAGAAATAATCGATGAGAATATTGAAGAAGTAAAAGCAATTCACCCTAGTTGGGCAGAATTCGACATCAAAACAGCGTGGAAAAATAGTGGAGTACCTTTGCATGCAGGAGCAGAGAAGTTTTATAAAGATAAAGGTTATATGCAATAAGAATATGGCTTTCCCCAGATAAGCCTTATCTGGGGAAGCTTTCTTTAATAAATCACTCGTATTTTGGAGGAATAATTTATGAGAGTCCTGAGTGGACCAGCTAAATATATTGTAATCATTCTTGGTTTATTTATTACACTATTTTCACTATATACTGCTAGGTGGGGAGTTTTCCAACCCTTTGTCCAACGTGGTATTCATTTTGCATGTCTTTTGCCTATGGCCTTTCTGCTATATCCTGCAACAAAGAACTCTCCTAAAGACACAATAACTTTATTTGATGGAATCCTAGCGATTCTGGCTGCTTTGCCATCTATATATATAGTAGTAAACAGTTCTACTGTTGAAAGTCGAATCAACTTTGTTACCTCCTTAAAAAATATTGAGTTAGCTTTAGGTGTACTTCTAGTCCTTCTTATCCTTGAAGCCGTAAGGCGTGCAGTCGCTCCAGCGATGACTGTGTTGATTGTTATATCGTTACTCTATTTGCCATTGGGATCGTATATGCCTGGAATGCTGAAACACGGCGGTATGTCTTTTGCCCGAACGATAGAATCCGCATACCTTTTATCTGGTGAAGGAGTTTACGGGAGCCTTATGGGAATCTCGGCAACATACATCATTTTATTTATTATTTTTGGTTCCGTTGTTATGAAGATAGGAGCGGGAGACTTCTTTACGCAATTAGCACGTGCCTTGGCTGGAGGAACTCGAGGAGGCCCAGCTAAAATAGCAACAATTAGCAGTGCTCTTTTCGGTACTTTAACAGGTTCTGCTGTTGCAAATGTGTATGCCACGGGCAATTTCACTATTCCAATGATGAAAAAAAGAGGCTTTAAACCTCAATTTGCTGCAGCGGTTGAGGCTACTGCATCAACCGGTGGTCAAATAATGCCCCCTGTGATGGGTGCGGCTGCTTTCATCATGGCTGAGAACCTTAGCACGAGCTATATACAAGTTGCCTTACACGCATCTCTGGTTGCTATTATGTGGTATTTTTCGCTCATGATGATGATACATTTCCGATGTCTAAAAGAAGGTATTAAAGGTGAACCCAAAAATGAACTGCCTTCTTTAAAACAGGTTCTAAAGGATACTCACCTCTTTTTGCCTGTAATAATCCTATTTTATATGTTGATAAAAGGGTATTCTCCTTCTTATGCTGCATTTACTTCTATAATATCAGCTTTGGTAGTAAGCTTTTTGCGCAAAGATACCCGGATGACTCCTCGCAGAATTGCTGAAGCCTTAGTAGATGGAGCAAAAAATGCTACTATGGTAGCAATTGCACTGGCAGGTGCAGGCATAATAGTTGTCGCCGTAACTTATTCTGGTTTAGCAGTGAGTTTTTCCAGTATGGTAATTACGCTTTCTTTTGGCATTAAAGCATTGGCATTACTTTTAATTGCTATCTCATGCATTATTTTGGGTATGGGAGTACCGTCTACTGCTGCGTATGTTATAGCTGCTGCCTTAGGATCCCAAGTTCTTATTCGGCTCGGAGTGGAGCCACTGGCAGCTCATATGTTTGTTTTTTACTTTGCAATTATCTCCAATATAACGCCTCCCGTTGCTATAGCAGCTTACGCTGGTGCCAACATTGCAGGCTCAGAACCTATAAGGACTGGAGTTGAGGCTTCAAAGATTGCTATTGTGGGTTATATGGTACCCTTTATGTTTGCTTACAACCCAGTTTTATTATTACAAGGAACAATTGGAGAAATAATTGTGGCTACCATTACGGCAGGTGCTGGGATAATTATCTTAGCGGCTGGTATTCAAGGATGGTACAGTGGACTACTAAACACAGGTAAACGTATTGTGCTCATCATTGCAGCCTTTGGATTGATAAACCCAAATCCAATAACAGGTCTAATTGCAATTTTACTAGTTGCTGTAATTATTTTTTTGCAAAAGAGACAGAACCCAACCAAATTAGATGCAGTACAGCAATAATTGTATCAGGCAAGGAAGAAACAAAGTATAAATATTATTTTGCGTCTGGCAAGTACTAATAATCTCCTTGTATTAGGATATTTTAGAGATAGAAGCTTGTTTTGATCTTAATACTCTAAGTTTAACTTTTATGGGAGTAGGATCGTTTATCGCTTTTAATATAGCTATACAGAATAAAAGTTAACTATGCTATCTTAAAATAGCAAATATAACATGGAGGATTTGTTTATGAATAATATTCATAATAATAACGTTGTCCCCAAAACTTTAGGCCCATATTCCCCCTCAATTGTTTATGATTCCTTAGTGTTTTGCTCAGGACAAATTGGCGTCGATCCAATAACCGGCACTGTTGTAGAAGGCGGGATAGAAGCGCAAACAAAACAAGTTTTACTTAATCTAACTGCCGTGCTTGAACAGGCGGGGAGCTCAATTGAGAAAGTTCTAAAAACAACTGTTTTTCTTAAAGATATGAACGATTTCGCTGTTGTTAACACTTTATACGGAAACTTCTTCAACATCAAATTTCCAGCTCGTTCCTGTATTGAAGTTTCTAGGCTACCTAAAGATGTTCTGGTAGAAATTGAGCTTATTGCTCATATATAATACGTTTTCTCTCTATGCCCAAAGTAATATAGTTCTCCCCAAATTTAATATTATATCAAATGAACTGGCCGAAGCTGTCCAATTCCACCGGCTGTCAAGGGATGGAAAATAAAACAAACATCAAATCAGAGTTATATTTGATGTTTGTTTTATTAATGCGTTTCACCAAGGGCAGAGACGGTTGTAGGACTATTCTTATTGGAGGTTGTTCCATACTGTTCTACAATGAAATCCATAAAGTACCTGCTTGCAATAGGCAATACTTTCTTGTTCTTAAATGCAAGGGAAATAGTACGGATGATAGGTGGGGATAGTTCCAATGTTGCGATATTATAAGGGGACCTGCTTATTATTAGTTTCGGTAAAATTGAAATTCCCAATCCGCTTTCAATCATAGACATGATAGTATAATCGTCATGAACACGATATTGGATATTGGGGTGTAGATTCTTCCGCTTAAAAAACGCTAACGGCACGCTTAATTCTCCTTCATCCAACAGGATAAAAGGTTCATTTATCAGATCCTGAAGTATTATTTTCTTTTTACCCGTTAATGGGTGGTCTTTTGGCACGACCACTACCATTTCGTCCTGTTGGAGAGGGATTTTATTGAGTTCGGATACTGCTTTGGCATCAGGATTGACAAAGCCGAAATCTACACTTCCATCCTTAATCAGTTGTGCAATACTTGTGTACTCGCCTTGATGAAGCTCAAAATTTACCGAAGGATGCCTTGCTTTGAAATCTCTAATTAAATTAGGCAGCCAATTACTCGAAACACTTGAGAAAGTTCCGATGCGAATGATACCTTTTTGTAGTCCTTGCATTTCTCTGCGTTTCTCCTCAAGCTCACGGTGGGAGTTTTGGACTGCTTTGATGTATGGCAGGAATTCCTTGGCATCAGGTGTAAGTGTGATACCTTTGCGTGAACGTAAGAAGAGAGTAGTGGAGAGTTCTTCCTCTAAGGAATGGACCATCTGGCTGATTGCGGATTGCGTATAGCCAAGTTCATCAGCTGCTTTGGTAAAACTTCCGGTGTCTATTATTTTCATAAATGCTTTATAACGGTTCATTTGTTACCTCGGATTCATTAGAAAGTCTAATATAACTATTATAAAAATTCGTTTTACTTATGTAAAGGGTAAGGGTATGATGAAAATTGAATAAGATTATCCATCAGAGGTAAGTTCACATGAGTAGTTATATTACCCCCTGGAAAAAAGGTGTTAAAGATGGTATCCCTATTGCTCTCGGCTATTTCGCGGTTTCCTTTACCTTTGGCATTATGGCAAAGAACGCAGGTTTGACTCCGTTCCAGGCAGTCTTTATGTCTGCAACCAACCTTACATCAGCTGGACAATTCGGAGCACTTGCTTTAATCGGAACTTCCGCACCTTATATTGAAATGGCGCTAACCCAATTAATAATAAATTTAAGATACTGTCTGATGTCATCTTCGCTATCGCAAAAGTTCGATGCAGGATCATTCTTTCCGCATCGGTTTTTGGTTGCCTTTGGTATTACGGATGAAATATTCGGAGTATCCGTTTACAGAGAAGGTAAACTTAATCCCTTCTACAATTACGGTTTAATGAGCATCAGTATACCAGGCTGGGTGTTGGGTACCTTTTGCGGTGTTGTTTCAGGGGGGATCTTGCCTGGCAGAATCATCAGTGCATTAAGTATTGCCCTATATGGTATGTTTATTGCGGTGATTGTTCCTCCGGCAAAGGGAAACAAGCTATTAACAGGAATAATTTTGTTGTCCATGACACTGAGTCTGTTATTTGCAAAGATTTCAATCTTTAGTCAAATTTCGCAAGGGTTTAAAATCATTATTCTAACGGTATTGATAGCGGGAATTGCAGCATTCTTATTTCCAGTGAGGGAGGGTGCGAATGAACGGTAATACATATCTTTATATTCTGGTAATGGCCGGAGTTACTTATCTGATTAGACTAATCCCTTTAATTCTTATGCGTAAAGAAATCAAGAACGTTTATGTCAAATCGTTTTTATACTATGTACCTTATGTAACATTGGCGGTTATGACATTTCCTTCAATATTAGGCGCGACTGCAAGTATATGGTCTGCCTGGGCAGGATTCATCACCGCACTAATCCTTGCTTATCGTGGCAACAGTCTGTTTAAGGTTTCAATACTTGCGTGTCTTTCAGTTTTTGTTTTTGAATTCTTCTTACTTTAAGTGTAACTTCTTTACAGAGAATATGGACGCTATCGATAGAGATAAACTCTATTATACTTAAAATTGTGAAATATAGTGCATATTTTTTGGAATTTTAGTAGTAGTGTTCTTTGAAGATCTTCGTGCTAAAATAATGTTAGGAAATAGTGGTGCTAATCTTGGATTGAAGAAAATCGACTTATGGGGTTGCAAAACATAGGTGAGGATGAGTAGAAATGGTAGAACGAAGAGCATTGATTGTTGGTGCCGGACGCGGTGGAAGCGAAGAAGTGATAAGGAGAAAACAGGAGCTTAACGTAATACTTAATTCAACCCATGATGCGATGATGGCGGTTAATCTGGAAGGTAGACTTACCTTGTTTAACCGTGCGGCAGAAAAGTTATTAAACAAAAAGGCGGAAGATGTCCTGGGTTCATATGTGGCTGATGTGATACCAAATACAAGACTGCCGATGATTCTCAAGACAGGAGAAGCCGAATTAAACAGCGAACAGGAATTGGATCCCGGGGTGAAGATTATCACCAACAGGATGCCGGTTTTTGCTCATGATGGGAAGATTATAGGTGCAGTAGCGGTTTTTCGGGATATCACAGAGGTAATACGATTATCTGAAGAGATAACCGACCTAAAATCTATTCGCAGCATGCTGGAAGCCATTTTTAATTCGACAGATGATGCGATTTCGGTTGTAGATGAAAACGGCAGGGGAATGATGATAAATCCGGCCTACACAAGATTAACAGGATTAAATTCTGAAGAAGTAATCAATAAGCCTGCAGATGTTGATATTTTTGAAGGCGAAAGCATGCATATGAAGGTTCTGAAAACGGGGAAACCGGTTAGAGGGGTTCCGATGAAGGTGGGACCAAAGCACAAAGATGTAATAGTTAACGTGGCTCCAATCATGGTTGATGGCAAACTAAAGGGAAGCGTTGGCATTATTCAGGATATGTCTGAAATTAAGAAACTGACAGAAGAGTTGGAGAAAGCAAGAAGGATTATCAGGAAGTTAGAGGCGAAGTATACCTTTGATGATATCGTTGGCAGCAGCAGGGAAATGAAGCTTGCTGTGGAGATAGCCCAAAAAGCAGCCTTAACAAATGTAACTGTGCTGATAAGAGGAGAATCCGGTACAGGCAAGGAGTTATTTGCTCATGCTATACATAACGCCAGTGATCGTAAATATAATCAATTTGTACGGGTGAATTGCGCTGCCATATCCCCTAATCTATTAGAAAGTGAATTATTTGGGTATGAAGAAGGGGCTTTTACGGGAGCCAAAAAAGGTGGCAAAAAGGGTTTTTTTGAATTTGCTGATGGCGGGACTATCTTTTTAGATGAGATCGGGGAGCTGGAGTTAAGTACCCAGGCCAAATTTCTGCGGGTACTGCAAGAGAAAGAAATCGTCAGGGTTGGCGGAAACAAGGCTGTTCAGGTAGATGTCAGGGTTATCGCCGCAACCAGCATTAACATAGAAAAGGCCATCAAAAACGGTGAGTTCAGGAAAGAGTTATATTACCGACTGAATGTCCTGCCTATCCAGATTCCGTCACTGCGTGAAAGAAAATCTGATATCCCGCTGCTGTCGCGCCATTTAATCAAAAAAATTAATGCAGAATTCGGCAGAAAAGTAGAGGGGTTATCTGAAGAAGTCTTACATGTATTTCAGGAATATCTATGGCCTGGCAACGTACGGGAATTAGAGAATATAATCGGCAGAGCGATTATGAATGCGGCATTCAATGAAACATTGATCGGTGCCGAACATTTACCTCCACTTAGCAGGGGAGTATCGGCAGGATATGAGATTAACCCGACAAATATAATTAATGAAGATGACATCATCCCCTTACAAGGTATGATGGCCAAGCTTGAAAAAGAGTATCTAAAAAGTGTTTTAAATCAAACGAACGGTAATAAGACAAAAGCAGCGGTGCTGCTAGGAATATCTATAAGGAACCTCTATTATAAACTAGAAAAATATGGACTAGGGTAACAGTCAACAGGTAAATATTAATTCATGCAATTATATTCCTGCAAGAAACTGCACGTATGCAGAATCTTGCAGGAATTTTATTTTTATAATCCTGAGTGAACCTGCATGAGAACTGTAAAAACGACGACTTCTCCTTTTGGCACGGAAATTGCTCTTAAATATATCAGAATATTATCTAAAATTTTTGACAAGTAGTTGCATGAAGAGGTGAGATGAATGCGAACTTTCCAGGATATTATTTCTAAAATCCAACAGAATCAACCTGTGACGATTGCCGTTGCTGCGGCAGATGATATAGAAGTTCTGCAGGCAGTCTCTGCAGCAGCTAAGCTGAATGTCGCCTCTTTTCATTTGCTGGGTGATGAAAAGAAGATACGGGATTATGTCCGAAAGATTAATCTTTCACTAGATACTGTTGAAATCTCAAATGAGGCAGACCCGGTAAGCGCCTGCAACAAAGCGGTGGAATCAGTCAGCAGGGGTAATTCACAGATATTAATGAAAGGTTTAGTACCTACTGCAACCCTTTTAAGAGCAGTCTTGGACAAAGAGATTGGTTTGCGCGGTGAAAGAATTTTGAGTCATGTTGCCTTATTTGAAATCGAGGGGTATGACAGGCTGATATTTGTTACAGATGCAGCGATGAATATCACTCCTACTTTGGAACAGAAGGCTGAAATCGTTCAAAATGCTGTTGATCTGGTACACTCTATCGGAATCAAACAGCCAAAGGTTGCCGCGCTTGCCGCCATAGAAACTATTAATCCCAAGATGCAAGCAACACTTGATGCTGCTCTGCTCTCCAAAATGGCAGAAAGAGGGCAAATAAAAGGGGCTGTCATTGACGGACCATTGGCTCTGGATAACGCGATTTCGCTAGAGGCAGCCGCACATAAAGGGATTGAGAGTAAAGTAGCCGGAAATGCAGATATCCTGTTAGTCCCCAGTATTGAAGTTGGCAATGTTCTTTACAAGTCGATTGTTTATTTTGCCAAAGCAAAGGTTGGGGCAGTACTGGCAGGGGCTAAAGCACCGGTAGTTTTAACATCCAGGGCAGATTCACACGAGACTAAGTTGAATTCAATAATGCTTGCGGTTTTATCCGCTCAGAAAGATACGCCGCCACAGCAGGCCAAGCTTTAGAGAAGTACTCACCTAGTACTTGCATTGAATGGAGTGTTAGAAAGTGGAACAAAGTTATCGCTTACTGGTTATTAATCCAGGATCAACATCAACCAAAATAGCTATTTTTGATAACGAAAAAATAGTATTTGAAGAATGCCTAAGACATGAAACATCGGAATTGGATAGATATCAAAACGTTATCGAACAATATGAATTTCGTAAAGATATCATCCTCGATAACTTGCACAATTATGGGATAAATCTGACCAGATTAAATGCAGTGGTAGGTAGAGGTGGCCTCTTAAAACCTATTCCGGGTGGCACCTATCGTATAGATGAATATATGCTGGAGGATTTAAGAGAAGCAAAATATGGAGAACATGCATCAAACCTTGGAGCGATAATCGCTTATGAGATTGCCAAACAACTAAAGATCCCTGCCTACATCGTAGACCCTGTAGTGATAGACGAATTTGAGCCGATTGCCCGCATAACCGGTATGCCTGAAATTCACCGGAAAAGTATCTTCCATGCCTTAAACCAAAAAGCCGTTGCCAGAAAAGTAGCCAAAGAAATGAATCTGGATTATGAAAAAGCCAACTTCGTTGTCTGTCATATGGGCGGGGGAATAACTATCGGTGCTCATTATCAAGGAAGGGTAATAGATGTTAATAATGGCCTTGATGGTGAAGGTCCTTTCACTCCTGAAAGAACCGGCTCCTTACCTGTCGGCGATCTGGTTGCACTTTGTTATTCAGGTCAGTTAACTGAAAATGAGATCAGAAGAAAAATCGTTGGCAGGGGTGGGCTTATAGCTCATCTGGGAACAAACGATGCGCTTGAAGTAGAAAAAAAGATAGATGAGGGCGATCAAAAAGCCAAAGAAATATACCATGCCATGGCCTACCAGATAGCCAAACAAATAGGTGCTTACAGCAGCGTCTTAAAAGGCAGGATAAATGCTATCATCCTGACCGGTGGTCTCGCCTATGGCAAATCATTTGTCCAAAAAATTATGGATTACATTGAATGGATTGCACCGGTTAAAGTAGCACCAGGTGAAAATGAGCTGCAAGCTTTAGCTGAGGGCGGCTTAAGGGTGCTGCGGGGCGAGGAAAAAGAAAAAACTTATTCTTAGGAGGTCGTGAAAAGTGGCTGACGACCCAAGAATTAAAATTATCATTGGTCATTTTGGCAGCGGAAAAACGGAAATATCGATAAATTTAAGTCTATTCGTAAAAGAACAGCATGCTAAGGTTGCTCTCAGCGATTTAGATGTTATCAATCCTTATTTCCGTTCCAGGGAAGTAAGATCCCATCTTGAGAAGTTTGGCATAGAGTTAATTGCTCCACAAGGGAAAATAGCTACAGCAGATTTGCCATATGTGTCCGGTGAGCTTAACCGGGTGATCATCGATTCTGAATATAAAGTTATCATCGACGTTGGCGGAGACAAGGACGGCGCGGTAGCACTTGGACAATTCTATAACCAATTGAAGAATCAGGATTATCAAATGTATTTTGTGGTAAATACCAAACGCCCATATGTAAGTACAGCTGAAGGAATAAAAGAAACGATTAAACAAATTGAGCTGGTAACAAGGCTGAAAACGTCTGCCTTGATCAATAATACAAATTTGGGTATGGAAACAACCGCTGATGATGTCATCAGAGGATTTGAGATTACTTCTGAAGCCAGCAGACTATTAAACCTGCCTGTTCTTTATACCACTGTTTCCAGTCACTTGCAGGAAGAGACAAAGGCGTTTGCAAGTATTCATGATGTTATCTATATTGAACGCTTTATGAAATTACCTTGGGAATAATTATGGAAAATATTTTTCCAATTAATTAAGGGGGAGTGAGATTAATGGAACAACGTGTTGTCTTTTATGAAGATCTGTGTAAAGGATGCAGCTTGTGTGTATCTGTATGTCCTACAAATGTTATCCATTTAGCAGAACATATTAATGTCAGAGGCTATCGCCCCGCAGAAGTTAACGAACAGCATAAATGCATCAGCTGTGCAGCATGTGCCAGAATCTGCCCGGATGTAGTAATTACTGTATTCCGTGAGGAGAGAAAGAAAGCAGTTTCTTAATTTGTTTAGAGGGGGAGAACATGATGGCCAAAGTCTTAATGAAAGGTAATGAAGTAATCGCTGAAGCAGCAGTTCATGCAGGTTGCAGATATTTGTTCAGTTATCCGATCACACCTCAGAGCGAATTAGTTGCCTATATGGCTAAGAGATTGCCTGAAGTAGGTGGTTTATTCTTACAAGCTGAAAGTGAGATTGCAGCTATTAATATGGTTTATGGTGCCTCAAGTGCCGGTGCACGAGTTATGACCTCTTCATCAAGTCCCGGTATAAGCTTGAAACAGGAAGGGATATCTTATCTGGCAGGCTCAGAATTGCCCGCGGTTATCGTTAACGTTATGCGTGGTGGGCCGGGTCTGGGCGGTATCCAGCCAGGTCAGGCAGATTATTTCCAGGCGACAAAAGGCGGCGGACACGGCGATTACCATGCCCCTGTTCTGGCGCCTGCCACCTTACAGGAGATAGTCGATCTGATGCAGGATGCATTTGATATCGCTGATCGTTACCGTACCCCTGTTTATCTATTAGGTGACGGCATGTTGGGGCAAATGATGGAACCGGTTGAATTCAAAGAAAGAGCACAAATGGATCTGGGTCCTAAGGATTGGGCAACAACAGCCACCCGAGGAGATGAAAGAAAAGTTACCAATTCATTATTCTTAGATCCGCAGGAGTTAGAGGAGCATAATCATCGCTTACAGGCTAAATATAAATCGATCATGGAAAATGAAGTCAGATATGATACTTATTTAACAGATGATGCAGATTATATCGTCGTGGCTTTTGGGACAGTATCCAGGATCGCCAGAAATGCGATCAAGAAAGCCAGAGATAATGGACTGAAAGCAGGTTTAATTCGTCCAGTCTCACTATGGCCATTCCCGGAGAAACCTTTTATTGATACCAGAGACAAGGTAAAAGCATATCTGACAGTTGAGATGAACGCCGGACAAATGGTAGAAGATGTTCGTTTACAAGTGGAAGGTCGCAGTCCTGTTTATTTCTATGGCAGAACCGGCGGTATGATCCCGAACTCTGATGAAATATATGCGCAAATCTTTGCCATTGCTGGGGGTGATGAGTGATGGAATTGGTATTTCAGAAAACCACAGGCTTAACTGATAAACCGACCGGCTATTGTCCAGGTTGTACACATGGTATTATCCATCGTCTCGTTGCCGAGGTGATGGAGGAAATGGGCATCCTGGAAGATACTGTAGGAGTTGCTTCTGTCGGCTGTTCAGTACTTGCTTATGAATACTTTAATTGCGATATGACACAAGCTGCCCATGGCCGGGCTCCTGCTGTGGCCACAGGATTAAAAAGAGTGTTAAAGGATAAATTTGTATTCACCTACCAAGGGGATGG
>LOEZ01000051.1 GCA_001516055.1 Gracilibacter sp. BRH_c7a | reverse complement strand
TCATCCGGCAATACGGGAGTTCTTCCCGAAGATGGACGCTGCCGGTCCTTCTGCTCGCAGCCGTACTGGCCTTTGTTTCTTTAAGCAGTGCTATGGCAGCTCCCAGTGCACCGCAGGACCCGCCGGCCAATCCCCTGATCCTGGTTAATTCAAAGGAAGCGGTTTCCTTTAGTACGGAATGGATGGAAAAAGCCAGGAATTGGCAGGATGCCCCGGAATTTGCTCTCGGTGACAGCAACAACATCGGGAACACAGGATTCAACGAGAGCGATATTGCCGGTATCGCCTACGGCGGAATGGTGCGTCACGTGGACAATAACCCCGGGCATTATCAAACCTATTACCCGGCAATCGACTGGGCAACAATAACGCCGGTCAAACCGTTATTTGTCAAATCTTACGAGTGGACTACCCCCGATTATTACCTGGTTCCTTTTGTCCAGGACGGTAAATTTGTAGCCGATGCTGTTGTATCAGTGCTGCGGGATCCCAAAGGCACTGTCCGTTACGAATACGGAGGACCCATTGATCCAGTGTCCAGAAAATCAACAACGGACCTTTTCCTGGCGGTGGATATCGAACAAGCGATGCAGCTGATCCGGGAAGAAACAGGACTCGCTGAAGTACCGGTGCCGCGCCTGGTTTACCACTGTGACCTGACCGCTTTCTCCGGCGAGAAATATAAGCCTGATCTTGCTAGCAGGGAACCGGCTTGGGAATTTGCCCTGGATGACGGTTCCCGACTGTATGTAACCCAGTCCGGCCAGGTGACGATTAATGATATCGTTCCCTGGTATGAGAAACTGGCATCCCCTCCCTATGATCCGGAGAACACCAAAATCGCGGCCAATACCCTGCAACGTGACGACGGCTGGAGCCTAACCATAGAGCAGATTGAGTTAAGCAGGCCGTATTCTTTCGATCCCGTCCTGCAGGGCGTTGTGATCCGCTGCCGGGCGGAAAACAGTACCGACCCCGATCAGTTCTTCATGCCCCGGGGCGAAATTGTGGGGATCACCACTGCCGCCGGCGAAACCTACCCGGTTAACCGCAGTGCTTTGGATACCATCTATATCTCCACCCAGCAGTTGATGTTGGAAGGATATGAACTTGCAGGAATAAGCCCCGGTCGGATTGCCTTCAGTTATGCCTCTCAATTGGATACGGAGTCAGCTGACACGCAGTTTTCCGCCCTCACCTACCGCGATGAATACGGCAACGAATACCGGATTCCGCTGTCGCTTACCCCTGTACCCGCGGCAACAGTCGAAAAAGCACAACTTTCGGATTCTACCGCTGTTGAGCCTTCCCTCGTTCCGGGCAAGGACTGGGGTTTTGCGATCACGGCGTTAGCGTTTCGCTGGGGAGACTGGACGGACCGGAAAGTAGCCTTCTTCGAGTTGAACGTTTTAAGCAGTAAAGGCCCGGAAGAAGCCTTTACGCCCACCGGGGTTATCACCGGCATTATCGGCAGCGGCGGCAAGTTTTACCGCTATGACGGCCCAGAAACCCTGGAGGGAACCTACCGTACCCGGCAAGAATATTTTAAGGAGAAAGGCCGTCCGATGTACCAAGCCGGCGTCATCAAGATAACACCCGAAATCCTGGTTGACGCCGCCGAACAGTATATTGCCAAGGTCGTTTACCGGGATGAAAACGGCAAAGAATATGAGATCCCGCTGCCGGAGCTCAAGCCATGAAAAAGACGTTGCATTTCTCCCGTCCCATACGTATTTTCCTTGTTCTGATGACTCTGATTTCGCTTCTCTTGCTTGCAGCATGCGGTAACACTAATCCGGCTGACAGCCTCCAAAGCGGAAGGGCTGACCAGAGCCCGAGCAACATCATACCCGATGAGCTTACGCCCAACCCCATCGATGCCAATCAGGAAAAAATCGGCTCCGAGTATACGGTCTTGGAAGGTCAGGACTTGGCCCCGGATAACTCCCATGGTTCGGTTAAAAATTATTACAGCGATTACCAGGGTAAGCGCTGGACCGTCACCTTTGACGCCATGAACAGCACCGCGTACCAGTCCTTGGAAATTGATCCCCACGATAAGCTGAAAATCAAAAGCAAGCTGTTACAGGGCACGGTCTGGATCAAGATCACGCAGGGCGCTTTGAACAACAGTGCCCTGCAGAAAATCCAACTGGTCAATGATGAAACCATCACCCTGGATTTATCCCTGTGGCAAACCGGCGAAATCGCTGTCTGGCTGGTGGTGGAAAATGCAGCAAGCGGCATCATCCGGGTTGAGCAGGATTTTTACGCGCAGAGTGATCTGGCATCCCTGACAACTACCCCGCTGACCAAAGAATCTTGGCAGAACCCCGAAAAAATCGAGGTCCCTATACTGCTGGATAGTACCTTGAAGATAACGGAGAATGAAAGATTGAGGTCCGGCAATCAAAATTATGTGCAAAATGATTATAAAATTCACATACCGGCCGAAGTGATAGAACCTCTTGTCTACCGCTATTTCAACGTATCGGAGAAAACCCTGCGGTCATCCGACGTTTATTTTGCCGAGCAAAAAGAATATGTATTCTCCAGAGTTCCTACCGACTACAAGTATATTTTCTTCGAGATTGATAAAATCTCCAGACAGGGTGAAATTTCTACCATTGATTTACATTATTCTGATTACCCGACCTTGGGCATTCTGAAGAAAGTTACGCTGGTGGTCGATGAAAGCGGGCAGGACAACAAGTTTTTGTCCTGTGAGGCAACGGAGCCGACTCCCGCTGATCGGGAACCTGAGTCGGCCCGGAGCCCTGAAATCTTTCCGGCAGGTTTTAAGACAGACTGGTCCTTCACCGGTAAGCCCCAGGGAGAAATTTTTCATGGCGGTCGGGATATCTACGGTGTTTCCTTTTCATTGACCTATGACGAGGCCTCCGGCCAATACACGTACGCTGGTCCGGGCATGGGCGACTGCGACAAGATCATTTCCTATACCTTGACGGGCACGGATTTTACCGTGGTGTTAAACGGCAAATACAAGCTGCTCTACCCGGATATCCCGGCTTGGGTAGGTTTCTACGAGTACGATCAAAACGGTAAGCTGAAGCCAAAGGATGGCTACAGAATGAGATCGAACGATATCGTAACCGGAGCAGACGGCAATTATTACCTGAAGATCCCGTTTGACTGGCCGTACCAGAAGGGTGAAATTCCCTATATTAATTATAGCTTTGGCAAGATTGACTAAGGCAACACCTCGGTCCCAAGGACAAGTCACCTAAGTCAATACTGCTATGAGAACAGGGAAAAAACAGGATTATCCTATGGAGGTTAATCGATGAAAAAACAGTTTCGTTTCTCTTGGATATGGTTATGTTTATTTCTTATCTTGTTTGTTTCGATTACTGCCTGTGGACATACGCAAACGAAAGGTAATTATATACCCCCAATACTCCCAAGTGACCTTGCCAGAGAATTACCGCAAGCGCCGGGAAACAGCGACAGCAACCTAACGAATACCGGCTTATTGGCCGGGCAAGGAGACTGGGACTATTTCTATATCAACCCCAGCCCTTATTACACCAATGTTCCCACCGGTATGTCCGGCGGCCTTTATAAAGTCCGTAAGGACGGGACGCAAAGCACAAAATTACTTTCCATGGATAAGATTAACGGCCGTACCCCGATGGCGGTCAATTTAAACGTCCTCGACGAGTGGATCTATTATACGGTAACCTATATGGACTTTGAACTGTCCCCCCATACCGAAGGCATTTATAAGATGAAAACAGACGGTACCGGTCAAACGAAGCTATGCAACGACGACGCAGCCCAAATTGCCGTGACCGGAGAATGGATATACTACTTCTTAAGCGACGGGTTCTATAGAATCAGAACCGACGGCACCGGAAAAACAAATATTTTTGCCGAAACCGGCAGCGACAGATTCCATCTGGTCAATGATCAACTTTATCGGCTGATCGATATTGATGACCAGACTTTAGCACTGTCCCGGAAAAAAGCGGATGGAACCAAGGAAGATCAAATCCCTTTGACGTCGCAGATCGGTACTGTTGTCATCGATAATGAGCATATCTATGGATTAGAGGTCAGTGATATTAGTGAGCCGATAAGTTTTTACAAGATGAACATGGATGGTTCTGGAAAAGTATTGTTAGCGGATACTTCTTCCCGCTATCTTACCTCTTTTTATGTGCAAGAGGGAAACTTGTACTATGTGGACACAGCACCGGACAGCAGTATTAATAAAATAACGAAAAACGGCATGATCCAACAGGTTCATACCGTGAAAAACGGGTTTATTCAGATTTTGGGAATTGTAGACCAACAAATTTACTTTGTATCTTCGACGAAAGACTCGGGAGACATGAAGGGGAACTGCATCCTTTACCGAATCAACACAGACGGTACCAATCCGCAAAAAATTGAATAGCTTTGCCTGCCGAAGGCTGCCCTCGTATCCATTAATGCCAGGAAAAGCTCCCGGCTTTTTTGTATTTACCGTGAACCAAACTACATCTCGCCTTTCATATTCAGTAAGATATCGTATCTCGAAATAGCGGGAGCATTATTTTTCTCATCCGATTTTTTTGAGGATTTTTGAAAGTCGCCACAACCGATTAACATTAGATTCAAGAGAAAAATTATGATTATTGCATTTGTAATTTTCCTTCTCATCATTTATCTCTTCGTTTTGAAAAGTATCTGGATATTGGGAATATAATCCAGGCATGCCAGAAAGTAGAAGGGCAAAATGCTCGTGCTCTTACGGAATATTGCAAAGAAAAACCGGGAGTTCTCCCGGAAAGTAGCGTGAACTTTATTAAAAAATGTTATGTTTTGGGTACAGCTCTTTTTTTTCTCGAGATAAAGCTTATTGATCTCATCGAAGGTGATATCTTCCGATTTGTATTTTGTTCCGTCAATATCCACAATATCATTTGTGTGAAGAAAAAGGCTGATTGAACTGCTGTCATTGTAAAATGAAATGAAAAAGCTTTGTGCGCGTATATGTTCTTGTGTGGCGCATTTGATAAAAGTGGTGTTGTTAAATAAGCTCTCAAGATGATTGATGATTTCTGGGTCTGTAATATGGACAATACTGTTGCTTCTGCTGCTGACTATGTCATAAATACCGATATTTTTTGTATTTTCAATCTTTAAAGAAATTTCATCTTTATCTTTTGAAATTACATTTTGCCCTTCGTTTTTTGATGAATTAAGATTCCCGCACGCTGCTAAGATTATTAAAAGCATAACCGAGAAAAGGATACTACATAAAACCTTGTATTTTTCTACTTTTATCACTTCCCTTTTTAGTATCGCCAACATAACCGTGCGGAAATGGATAAACCGGGACCTTGCTTATACGGTCGAGCAGGATCATATAATACATATCATCTTATGCGTCCTAATGATCTTTAAGCTGAGTGCTGCCGTCTTTGGGGCTGGTCAGATCACCTTTATCTTTCATGATAGAAGGATTTTGTGACAAAATTCAGGTCTTTACCTTTTAAGTTTTATTTCCCAATCACATTTTAGAAATATTTCATGCTAAAAGGTTCCAATGGGTGTTTTCAAACTGCACTTTTCTTGACAAGTCCAATACTAGTATTCTGTATAACTATCACTACTAGTTTTGTAAGTATAACTTCCATTTATATAGGCGTAATGAGTACCACGAATTGACCAATAAGTTCCAGGAGTCTTATTAACGCCTACATTCGCCTGTGCCCAAAGATTACTAGTGTCGTAACTATACCGGGGACCATCGGTATCTTTTATATCACCGTCACAACTAAGAACTGAATATGCACTAATATAGTCGTAGCCTGAAGCTGAAGTATATGAATAACCGCCTATATATGCACCCGTATTGGTAAACTGAGAAACACCAGTATAAGATAACGCGTGCACGGGAACTACACTTAAACACAATATGACTAATGTCAATGCAATAGTTTTATATTTTTTACCTTTCATAATTTTATTTTACCTCCTTTTTAACTATATGGTCAGCTTTAATAGGAAGGTTTTTTGATACATCTTTTGATACATCATATTTAATAAGAGACATATTTCCATCATTGTGCTGAATTGCTATTAAAGCTTCATTTTCTCCTAAGAAACAAACAGGAAGTTTATCACCTGGTTTGAGAATTTGATCTGTACCTAGCATAACATAAGCGGCTGTTGCTTTATTTTTTTCATTGCTGGTAATATTTCCACTGGCAGCACTATCGGTATTAACCTCTTCTAAGTCATTAAAAAAAACAATTTTATATTCTTTTGTGTCAATATCAAAAGTTTTAATGGCTAAATCACTAACGTTTTGTGCTACTTCTATCTCTTTTGCTTTAACAGCTTTTTTCATTTCTTGTTGTGATTGCATAGTTTTTGCATAAACGATGTTTCCAACTAGTAGAGTAACTAATAAAGTTAATATACTAGCACTTATTATAATTTTTTTGGATTTTTTCTTTTCACTCATTAAAATCACACGACCTTTCCAAAGTGTATAAGCTTTATTATTAAATTTTTGCTAATCATTTATCCGGATGGTGAATCTTTTGCCAGTTTAAGACAATCTTCTGTATATTCCGGGCAACACCCACAACCTTAATACCAGATCCCTCCGACTCTAGTTCGCATAATTAAACCAACTATCCCTTAATAACTCTCCGTTGTGCTGTAAACCGTACCGGACTCCGTACCGCCTGGCCCACTGACTGCGTAGTACGTCGCTACTCTGTATGTGCCGCTGGAGACCGGATATGTTTCTGAAATGGAAGCCGAAAATGATGTAGATGTTTTTGACCAACTCTTAACGGCTACCCACGATCCGCTTGAATAACGCTGGAGAGTCGATGTAATCTGAATGCTTGTCCCTGCAGGCGTTCTTTGAACATAGCCATTAACAATGGCTGTTCCATTGGAAATTGATAAGGTACTGCTTGCCTGGTTGATGTACACATAATACACCCCTATTGGAGATGAAGTGTTTTGCTCCGCAGCAAGCACCGGTGTTGAAAATGATAGCAGGAGCAGCATGCAGATTCCCAGTGATAAAAGCTTTTTGGTTAACATAAAAATCCTCCTTTATTTGTTTCTACATACTAAAACAAATGAAAGAAGGATTTTGTGACATTATCTGGTAGATTTTTGAAAATAAATTATGGATACGCCTCAACACTTTTTGCAATATCAAATACAGTATCCTTGTTCAATGTTGAAGATATCATATACATATAATTATCGTCATACCAGAATAGGGTTTGCATGCCATGGTTAGAATAATACCTGGCCGGTAAGCCGTTAAACACCAGCTCTTCCAATTCGATACCCTCGGTGTTGATGTGCAGGGAAACCTTATCAAGTCTTTTTTGCTCATAACTCAAAAAGTCGTTTCCCTTCTCATATTCCAGTATAACCATGCCATTTAAATTCTCATTGATCAGCTCAAAACCTGCGGGTATTCGGTTTGGCACATAAACTGTAAAATCTTCATTTGTTCCTTGGGAAGGCTGCAATTTCTCAAAAGATACCTGCGTGTATTTTTCGTATATCTCAGTTATAAACTTAAAAACAGTTTCTCGAACAGCCGATACGCTCATTGCCGATCCAAACAATAATATTATAGCGGCCACAAGGATAACCACCAGCTTTCTATGTGGTCTGCTAACTGATTTATTATTTTTGCTTTGCCGGATAAGCGCTTTCATTTTCCTTTCAAAACTTGCAGAAAATAGATGTTCAATTTTCTCATCCGACGGCAAAGCACTTAGTTCATACAGGTCAGCTCTGACAACTGCAGCTTTTAGCATCTCGTCATTAGATTTAAAGTTCATCCGGATGATCCTCCTTTTCCAGAATCTCTTCTAATTTTTTTTTGCTTCGCTCCAGTCTTTTCCTGACGGTGGCTTCGGAAATATCCAACATCTGAGCAACCTCCGCGTTGGAAAACTCCTGAATATATTTTAGTTTCAAAACTTCCTGATAAATAACCGGCAGTTGGATAATTGCTTTAGTAAGGTCATCCAAATCCTCCTGGGCGTTTAAATCACCGGCTAAGCTGTATTGGACCTCCTCGAGAGGAACTACAACGTGTTTCCGGCGATGATTATATAGATTGATGGCACGGTTTTTCACTATAGTAACAATATAGCTCTTGGTTTTGTGACTTTGGACATCATCAATTTTATCCAGATTTTCAATGATCTTGAGAAAAGCGTGGTGAACGGCGTCTTCTGCCAAATAGGGGTCTTCTAAAATTTGATTGGCAATGTAAAACATTAGTTTTTTGTATTTTTCATAGAGAAGTTCAAATTTTTCTTTATCCTCTTCTGTTTCAATTATCATTAAAAAGTAAGTAATCATATGCCACCTCCAGCATGAGTAAAAGCAGATAAAAAACAACATATTCATATTATAATGGATACTATGTCCTATTTTTCTTTGTCTTTCTTCAGAGGAGCCTTTATTCTCCCTCTTCTCCACTCTAACAATAAACAATTTACGCTATATAAGCTATAAAAAATTTATAGTTTTGGAGCCTAATGCTCGAGATGACCTTATATTTGTTCTTTTTCTGCTGTTAAAACTCATATAGAGTGAGTACTTCCTCGCCGGCTCACCATGACCTATCCCAAGGTTCAGTTAATAGGCAGACTGCCCCCTTTTGCAGAAATTTAGTCTTAGAGACTGACATAATATAGGTTGCTGCTTTTCCCGCCGTTTTCCCGCCATCTCTGTTTTTTACGAAGATGCCCGCTCTTTTCAAGGTCTTTTATGGCTCTTTTTACGGTGCTTCGCGACAGTTTCAGCTCCCTGGCGATGGTACCAATCGCTGGGTAGCATTTGCCATCCTTATCAGCACGGTCACGTATATACATGAACACGGCTACCGCTCTGTGCGGCAGTTCCGAGGTATAGACAGATGTATAGTAACCCAAAGCTTCACCTCCCCCTATTCAATTCTGATCGGCACTTTTGTTCGGGTCGTGACCTCCCGATCTTGGTGCGGCATATGAAGCAGACCCCCTGATGCTGCCGCATCTATTTCTGCTTCCTTGGCATACTCCTCGCACATGGAGTGTCGCCGGATAATTTCCTCCTCCAATTCATGCCGATCCGCATATTCTACCTTTCTGGCCGACTTTTCGGCGATTTCATAAGGTTTGCCGAAGGTTATTCCCCATTCTGTGAACAGCTTCAGCCTGGTCCGCATAGGATAAGCACCTGTCTTAGTGACAATAAAATGACCCTTGGGCATAGACTTGAGTTCATCGGGCGTCATCAGCGGACGTTCGATCATCTGCAGACTCTGAGACGGATCATTCTTGCCCCGGCTGACAGAGCCGCTCATAACAGTTTTGCTGCCCATGGCCTTTGACAAAATCTGTGCGGATTCGCTATTCGGAGCGAAACCGCCGAACACTGTGTCCTGACAGTTGTCGATGATGATGGCTGAACCTTCCTTGCCATAGTTTTTCTCCAGCTGGGCAAAGCTCTGAATGATGGCTGCAATAGACACGCGGCGGGAACGGGACGCGCTGAACATCATCTCCGCCGACTCAATTTTCGGGATGGTGCCGATCTCATCTAAAAACATCATCACGCGGTTTGGGAGCTTGCCGCCATATTCGTCTGCCACTGACAGAATCTCGCGATAGAGCTGCTGGACGATCAGGCTGATAATGAAATACTTAGTGTTATCTTCCTCCGGCATAACCAGGAATACGGCACTTTTATTCGTGCAGAACTTCTCTGCGTCTATGGCTGTATTAAAACATAGAATTTGCTCCAGCTCGGAGTCCAAAAAAGCGTTTAATCTGGATAGAGCCGTGGAGAGAACGCTCTGCATGGCCTGTTCTGCGGTGTTGAGCGCAGCTCCCGCAAACCATTTTGTTTTATGTTCATCCGGCAGATGGGCAAGGAGCAGCTGGAACAAGGTCCGCCCCTTGACGCCGCTGGGTGCCAGCAGATCCTGAATAAGCTTGAACACCGACACAATATGCCGCTTACCCGGCTCGCAGTATTCCGCGATAAGCAGAATGACGGAAGTTAATAATCCTTCCGCCGCGTCGTAGAAGAAAGCGTTCTGTCCCGCAGCCGCTGAATCAAAGCCTCCGGAGGTGATGATGGTCTTGGCTGTGATCTTGGCGTACTTCTCCGCTCTGGCCTTATAGGAAAGATTCTGCGGATTGGCAAGGTAGGCGTCCATATAACGGTTGACCAGATGAAGCAGGTTGTTGCCGTCTGAACGGGTGGGGTTTCTCAGATCAATAACGGCCACATCGTAACCATAATGTTCTTTGGCAATACCTGCATAATTCCGGTAGAGATCGCCCTTGGTATCGGTTGTAATGAAGCTCATACCGGAAGCGCAGGCGTATTCCAGGTTGGGGTATAAAAAATTGGCTGTTTTACCTACGCCCGCCGCACCGATCATTAGACAGTGGATGTCATCGTCGTCCACAAGCGCCCAGCCGTGAGGCGCATCCCGGTCAAAAATTGAAGCTTTTCGCCAGCCGACAATCAACCCCTGCGCTTTGGGGAGATTCTCCCCCCTGCGCCATTTCTGTGGCTCATAGGGAATTTTTGAATAGGTCTTTTGGATTTCCTTCTTCGTTGCCCAGCGTGCCGTTCCATGCTGACCGTCACCCACGGTTTTGGACTTGATTCCGTTTAAGGTATAGTAGTGCGCCAACAGCGATAAAAAGCCAATGACGCCGAACATGGTCAGCGCCGCTGCGATCAGGGTGATGATTTGAGACGTTTGCAAGCAAATTCCCCCTTTACATGGTCACGATGCAATTTGCTGCTTGCTCCTGTACCGGAAGCAGCGACTGTACTTCCAACTCGGCAAAGATCTGGGTTCTGACACAGTCCAGTGCGAGCTGCTTATAGGAGGACAGGAGCTTTTTCCTGTCCTCCAGTGTGCGGACACCGGATGTGTTTTTCTGACAGTCGATGTCCGCCAGATCCATCCGGATATCTTCCGCCTTGGTTCTCATTCTGCCACGGTCCTGATGGGGACGATAACTGTTTTGAAGTTCTTCTATGAGCCCCTCCATTGTCACCGGCTGCTCCATCTGCCGATACTGGCGTTGGACCGAAATCAGGGCCGACGCCGCAATACATTGCAGGTACGTAACCACAGCCTCCGCGTTTGCCGCTGTAAGCTTGCCCGCTGCAATCAGCGGTTTCAGCTTTGAATAATACCCCTGCATCATTGCGTCCGAATTTTTTACAGTTTGCAGAGATTTACACACGGTGAACAGCCCGGCGCACACTCGCGGCAGAATCGCCAGCTTTGGATGCTCACCTGCCGGGATGG
>LOEZ01000050.1 GCA_001516055.1 Gracilibacter sp. BRH_c7a | reverse complement strand
TGATGAAAAATACAGTTCCTGCTGATTATGCACCGCGCGTAGTTTTCAGCCGGAGCCGCAGTATCGAATAAGGCTACGTTTCAACCAATAAAAATGGATAGAAGAAGAGCAGCAACCTGTGTTTGATTGACTACAGTTGTCTTTTGTTATATATTGGCTGTAGGGGGTGATCTCATGGGGAAACTGCTTACTGCTCAGGAATTGGCGGAGATATTAAATTTGTCGGTAGAGACTATCTGGCGGTATACGCGCCATAAAAAGATCCCCATGGTAGAATTGGGGCAAAAACAATACCGGTATGAAAAAGAAGCGGTACTGGCTGCTTTAACGAGAAGTGAAGGCGGATATACTTACGAAGATTATTTGAAGCTTCCGGAAGAACCGGGCTACCGGTATGAGATACTGGAAGGATATTTGGTGAAAGAGCCGTCGCCTTCCATGCACCACCAGCGGGTGTCACGTGAACTCGTGCGTCAGTTGATGACTTTCTTCGACGGCTTTGATCCTAAGGGTGAAGTCTTTTTTGCACCTCTGGATGTTACGTTAACGAACCGTAATGTCCTACAGCCGGATATCTTGTTTATTTCCGGCAGCCACAGGGGAAAGCAATACGAGGAACGTATAGAAGGTCCTTGTGATTTGGTGGTGGAAATCATGTCCCCGACTAACCGCCGGAAGGACCGCTTGCAGAAGATGGAAATCTATCGCAACTCACGAACCCCTCACTTCTGGCTCGCAGACCCTGAAGAGAACATCCTGGAAGCTTTTGTGCTCAAGGGCGAACACTATGCCCTGATGGCCGCCGGCGGTCCAGGAGATAAATTCACCCACCCTGATTTTCCGGGGTTGGACCTGAACTTGGACAGAGTGTTTCACAGGCCTGGGTGATAAAAAAATAATGAAATGAGGAAATGTTATGGAGAATAATGATTTCTATCAAAACTTACGTGAAAAGGTCAGAGCATATTTCCTGAGCGATGAAGGTAAATCAAATAAGTTTGCCGAGTATATTTTGCTTGCCCCTGACCTTTTTCATCTTTTATGCAAACTGACCTTAGATAAAGATGTAAAAGTAGAGGACAAAGCAAAACTTGCAATAGCGATTGCTTACTTTGTTTCACCTATTGATCTAATCCCGGAAGGTTTAATGGGCCCAGTTGGTTATGCAGATGATATAGCTGTAGCAGCTTACGTACTTAACTCAATTATTAATAACACAGAGCCAGAGGTTGTAGCTAAACACTGGGCTGGAGAAGGAGATATTCTTGTTAGAGTACAAGAAATAATTAAGCTTGCTGATGAGATGATTGGATCAGGGGCCTGGATTAAGATAAAAGGGATGTTTAAAAAGTGAGAGCTTAATTTTGAAGGAGGCTGGTTTAATCAAACATTAATTGTTCGAATAAAAAGGAAAAAGAAGAAATTAATAGAATATATTGGGATAAAAGTGTTTTTACGGAATTTAATATCAGCGAAGTAAAAACACTTTTTTTATTTGTTGTGTGTTTGAGAAGAGGCTTTTATTGAAAGAGGTTATTGAAGAATAGAGGTAAAGCATGGAGAAGCAGACTACATATTCATCCAGTCTCTCTAGTGTAGCCGAGGATTTATTTGTTGAACTCTTTTGTGATGTATTCGGACCGGAAAAAACGCAATACCTTTCTATTCAATACCCTGTTGTTGATAATTACGGCGGTGATAGAAGAAGCTTTAAATACTTTAAAGAAGAAACTGTAAAGAAGTACGCAACTCAATACAAGTGGGAGCTTATTACCCCTGCTAATATGAAAGATAAGTTCATAGAAATGGTTGAGACCATGGATATGAGCTTTTCTTATAAGCCGGTTCTCCTGAAAGCGATGTTTGAGCATGTGGATGAAAACGGTAGGGTCAGGGTAGAGGACATCGTAGATTACTTTATTGATTTCTACACTGATCGGAAGAATAAAGGACTGGTTGTAGAAAAGAAGAGCTGTATCTACACCAAAGAAGGCTTTACTCGAAAAGAAGTTGAGCGGAATATCTTCCAAAATCCTTTTAAAAGATTTGAAGATATGAGGTTTATGAAAAGGTCTAGGGAGATTGAGCATGTGGAGTTTAGTAGGCATGTGTTTAGGAAGCTGACTAGGGAAGAGATTGGGTGGATATTGGAGCATTGTGATGGGAGGTGGGGAAGTATTATGGAAAGAGTTCCTAAGTAACATGATTATTTTATTATAGAAAGATGGAAGGAGATATCTGTAATGAAACCTGCTGAGATTAACCAAGAGCTGAATGATCCTATTATTAATGCAGAAGAAGATGATTTCTATGAGCAAGAGGCTGAGAATGAAAATGAAGAAGATCTAGAAATAGAATCTAACCTAAAAGATGATAGAAAAATAATTTGGCAAGCAAAAGACTTTAGTATTAGAGAATTCCAAGCTATGGAACAAGATGGAGATCTGATATTACAACCAGACTACCAAAGAAAATATGTTATGGACATTAAGTTGGCTAGTAGGTTAATAGAATCTATCTTAATGGATGTGCCTATCCCCGTTATATATTTAGCAGAAGAATCAGATGGAAGGTATAGTGTTATTGATGGTCAACAAAGATTGACTTCATTTATATCCTTTTTAAACGGAAAATTTCCAGATGGTAAAGAGTTTGCATTATCCGCTTTAAAGGTATTAAAAGAATTTAATAGATTAAAGTTCAGTGAATTGAATAAAGAATTTCAAATGAAAATTAAAAAGACTACTATACATACTATTATTATAAAAAGAGAATCGCATGAAGATATTAAATTTGAAATATTTGAACGGTTAAATACAGGTTCAATTAAATTAAATGAAGATGAAATTAGAAATACAATGTATAGAGGAAATTATATTAAACTTTTATCCGAGTTAGAGAACAATAATATATTTCATCAATTAGTCAGAAAAGATAACTTTAAGAAAAGAATGATATATAGGGGGATGATTTTGAGATTCTTTGCTTTCTCTGAAAAAACGTACTTAAACTATAAACCAAGTATGAAACAGTTTTGCAATAAAGAACTTAGAGATAACAGAAATATGGATATTGAAAAAAAGAATGAATACAAGGAAAGATTCAACAAATGTCTAGATTTAGTTAAGACCGTCTTCGGGGACAATGCTTTTCGTAGATTTAAACCGGGAAGCAGTGATAACGTAAATGGAGACTGGACGGTAAGTAGAATAAATATGGCTCTTTTTGACATTCAAATGTGTGGATTCCTTCATTTTGATAAACACCAGATAATTCAGAAATCCGATAAGATTAGAGAAGCACTGATAGAACTAATGTCTTATAACGATGAATTTATTGCATCAATAGAGATAAAAACCAGTGATCGGAACTCTGTGAAAAAGAGATTTAAAATCTGGTCCGAAACATTAGATAATATATTAGATGACACGTACAAGCAAAACAGAACATTCTCTTATGCAATTAAGAAAACACTTTTCCAATCAGATACTACATGTAAAATATGCGGGCAACAAATTCTAATGATTGATGATGCAGAAGTTGATCACATAGTACCTTATTCTAAAGGCGGAGATACAACTATTGTTAATGCTCAAATTTCTCATAGATACTGCAACAGATCAAAAGGTAATAGATAAGTGTTTTAATGATAAATACAAATAATCTTTAGAATGATTGAAGAAAGGGGGAGGGACTTATGTCAAAAATAAAAGTGGCAGATTTTTATTATGGGGCAGTTTTATCTATGCTTTTTCATAACAATATTAAACCAGCCCTGGTTGAGGGTAATGATGATAGGCAAGTGTATGATTTAACAACTAATAATACTGAGTTTAGATTGTTCATTAAGTATAGAACTGATAAGCAGAATATAATAACTAAAGATTACAATAGCTGGGTATTTATTTTATCCGAAAACGATAGAAAAGAAATACTCTATTATTTAGATAGCGGCTATAATTTGATTATTGCTCTTGCATGCGGTGTTAAGGGACTTATTGACAGTGAGCTCGCAATGCTAGATAAACATGAAATTAAACAAATTATTGATCTTCAGAAAGGTTCAATCACTATTAGTCGCAGAAAAAATGAACGTTCTTTTAGAATTTCTATCGGTGGTGGCAGAAATAGTTCGATTCAAATTAAAGCTAATCGATTTACAGAGTTATCCTAGCGAATGTTGATAATCGCGTTTCCTAAAGTAATCATCGAGGTGATTCAATGCGGATCTTTATTGGAGTTACCGATGATAATTGGTACAAATACTTGAAGAATATTCAACCAGATGAAGTGAATTTCTGGCAGCCAAACAGCAACCGAAATTTTAGAGCAATTAAACAGGGCGAATTGTTTTTGTTTAAACTTCATGCACCGAATAACTTCATTGTTGGTGGTGGGATATTTGTTAGACAAGCATTTTTACCTCTATTATTGACTTGGGATGCATTTGGCGTAAAAAATGGTACTGGTAGTCTGGACGAGTTCCTTACAAGAATGAATAAATATCGCAGCTCAGACAAAAATAATTTCTCAGATCCTATTATTAGCTCTTTAATATTAACTACTCCTTTCTTTTTTGAACAATCTGAATGGATACCAGTGCCAATTAGCTGGTCTTCAAATATTGTTCAAGGAAAAACATACAGTACAGATACCCTGGAAGGTATACATTTATTTAACGAGGTTCAAAAAAGGTTGAATTCAAACACAAGGGTATTTGAGCAAGAAAATCAATATGGAGAGCCACAAATTATTACTCCAAGATTAGGGCAAGGTGGATTTAGAATAATAGTCACAGAAGCTTACCAAAGGCGCTGTGCAATTACTGGAGAAAAAACCTTACCTGTATTAAATGCTTCTCATATAAAGCCGTATTCTAAGGAAGGCCCTCATTCCATTAATAATGGAATGTTGCTTAGACAAGACATTCATACGTTATTTGATCGAGGGTATATAACCATTAATGAAAACCATGTCATAGAAGTTAGCAGACGAATAAAAGAAGACTACGGGAATGGTAGAGAGTATTATTCTTATCACGGCAAACTTGTAACTATACTACCTGAAAGAAAAGATGATAAACCAGCGAAAGAATTCTTGCGTTGGCACAATGAACATATTTACGCTGGGTAATTAAGATATCAACGAGGGGGCTACTTTTGTTACATTCTGGCCTCTACGAACAACTAATTAATAAAATGTGCTTTTGATTAATACCGCTAAAAGTGTCTGGCAGGAAATTAAGGATGGCTTCACTTCTTTACCCAAAGGGTGTTTTATACGGGTGGAACGCAAAGCTAAGGAATATATATTGGATAATATTCGCAGCTCATACGGATATAGGGCAGGGCTAATCTCTCCTCTGATAGCTTCGTTTACAGAAGATACGGGGATGGGATTTAATCTCGCTAATTTTCTGGAATATTCCATTTAGACATCAAAACGATTTATGTCAAAGACTCCGTCTCCCGCCTTTGCGTCTTAGCCGGAGTCAAAGACGATTTCAAGAACCTATGGAAAGTGACTTGACCAAAGCCTTTTCCCAGATTTGTGCTATTGACTCCCGGAGATGGATTGATCTTTTCTTCGAACTCTAGCGAACGTTGATTCAATTAGATTCTAAGAGCTCTTCGTAACTAGAGATACGAACGCTACAGATGTTCCATTTCACTGTCTGGCAAAAGCCGATGAAAGCTTGTGTAGTGCAAGTCGAGAGGACAATCAAATCCCAGATCAACCGGCTCATCCGAAAAGTCGATTTTATCATAGTTGTATCTAAGGATTTCCTGTAGTTCCCGCAAAAACATAGGATTATGAGCGTGACGATGGAAGTGAGGGAAAGTGTATGCTCAGACTCGGTATAGCTATGGAGAAAATGTGATGCTGTTTACTTTCTAGGATTGTCAGATTATTGAAGGAAATCCGCAAAGAACTGTTCATCGGGATATCCAATGTGAAGGGCAGAGGAATTGGAGCAATATGCGCTTTGCCCGGCGGATGTGGAAGTTGCGGAGAGATTGGAGAGATATTATAATCTATAATGCAATTTTCGTCTCATCATCTATAACACCACAGGGTTATGATCAGAAGCTTGGTCAAGAAATTATCTTGTATTATTCGTTTGAAAGATGCATAATAATCCTGACATACTTAGATAGGAGATTTTGCCATGGATTATGTTACTCCCAAAGACAAAGCAAGCGAATGGGGCCTCACACAGCGAAGAGTTGAAGCACTTTGTGATAGAGGCCGTATTCCAGGAGCTTATCGTCTTGGTCGTGTCTGGGCTATTCCAAAGGGTGCGGAAAAGCCTATAGATGGAAGAAAAAGAGCTGCCAAAGAAAAGAACGGGAGGATATAATCCGTTCAGAAGATTGAATGGATTGAATAAGAGAAAGAAAATACATCTTACCTCGAGATATTTCACCTAAGGTCATAATTCCGTAGATGAAAATCGATGCTATCCTATCTACCTATGATGCAGAAAATAGGAAACATCTTTCCTATTATTAACGAGTTACATAAGTAAATAATCGTACTATATTATTCAGTTACCCGAGGTGCATAATGGGATCAGCAATAGAAAATCCAAAAACAAAAGGAAAATGTCAGACTTTTACCTCTGATAAGATCGTAATCAAAATGCTTGATTATCTTGGTTATTCAGAAGGATTGTATGGAAAGTCAATATTAGAAAACTCTTGTGGCAATGGCCAGTTTTTGAAAGAAATCGTAAAACGATATATTGAGGATTGTTACAGAAAGCAGTTTAATAAAGCTAAAGTAATGAAAGGCCTCGAACGTGACATTTATGGTATAGAGATTGATAAACAGCAGTATGACACTTGCATTAAGAATTTAAATGAAGTATCAATGCGATTTGGTATAAAGAATGTAAAATGGAAATTATTTAACGGAGATGCACTCAGCACTCCTTTTGACGGAAAATTCGATTACGTTGTTGGGAATCCACCATATATATCGTATTGGGATTTGCGTGAACCAGAGCGTAGTTTTATTCGAAAAAAATACACTGCTTGTCAGTACGGTGCTTGCGATTATTGCTATGCCTTCTTACAGGAAAGTATTAATTCCCTGAATGCTCAGGGTAAGTTAGTTTATATTATTCCAAATAGCCTTTTTAAGACAAGGTCTGGAAAAAATCTACGTGAAATTCTCAAACCAATAATTACGGATATATTTGATTATTCAACAACTAAAGCATTTGAGAACGTGCTTACTTCTTCGGCAATTATAGTTATTGATAATGCAAGCAATGTGCAAATGATAACATATCGTGATTTATCACAAAAGATTGAATTCAAAGTGAAGAAAGAGACGTTAGATGATATGTGGCTATTTGTTGATGGCATAGAAACTAAAGAGACTATGTATCGTTTTGGTGACTACTTTAAAGTTTCAACAGGGGTAGCAACACAACTAAATGAGGCATTTGTTTTAAAAGGGTGGAAAGAAAGCGATACAACAATCAAAAAGGATGGCTTTGAAATTGAGAAAGCTACTGTTCGAAAAGCGGCGAGCCCTAAAAATAAATTGAGTAAGACTACGGATTACATTATTTTTCCATACTATTATAATAAAGACGGAACAGTTGGTAGATATGATGAAAAAACATTTAGAGAACGCTTCCCCAAGGCATATCAATATTTATTTAATTCTAAGGAAGATTTAGAGAAACGAAACGCTGATGACAAAGCTAAATGGTTTGAGTATGGACGATCTCAGGCACTTAGCCATATCAACCAAAAAAAATTGATGGTGTCTTCGATTATAACGGGAAATGTGCATATATATGAACTTGACCAAAAAGAAGTACCATTTTCAGGGATGTATATCATTCCTTATGGTGAGTTACCTTTAAGCAAAGCAAAAGAGATATTACAAAGTGAAGAATTTTTAAAGTATCTACATACAACTGGTATTAATGCAAATGGAAAATCATTTAGGATTACAGCAAGAAATATAAGCGACTATAGATGGTAATGGAGATAATTGAAGAGCTGAGGTGAACTTATGGAAAAACTAAAATACAAAATGTCATCCCGCGCGACAATATTACTAGGAAGAGAAAGTGTTTCACGCGCCGATGGAGCAATTATTGAATTGATTAAAAACACATATGATGCTGATGCTGGCTTCTGTTATATCTGTTTTGATACGGAAAACGATTGTATTTTTATTTTAGATAATGGCACTGGCATGACAAAAGAGATCATTGAAACATGTTGGATGATGATCGGAACAGACAATAAACGATTTGAATATTTATCTTCCAAAAACCGAATAAAATCTGGAGAAAAGGGAATTGGACGATTTGCCTTAGATCGACTTGGCAGTAAATGTACGATGTATACAAAAAACGAAAAAGAGTTATTGATACGATGGTTTACAGATTGGAGTGCTTTTGAAAAATCTGGACAGATACTTGACGATGTTGAAGCAGAGTTTAAATACATTGACGATATGGATTTTATTGATGTTATACCAAACAAAATACTAGAAGGAATAAAGTATTTTGCAGCTGATGATACGGCAGGGCAATATGATTTAAATCACGGTACATTATTTGAAATAAATGGATTACGTGACAAGTGGACAGATGGCGAAAAAAGTAAAATTATTAGTGTGTTGGGATTTCTGATTCCACCTGTGGAACAGAAAAGATATACGATTCTAATTCAAACGAGCTATTCCTCTAATCCTGAAAATGTGGACAACGATATTACCGACGATTACGATTATAGAGTAAAAGCGCATTTCGATGGCGAAAAAGTTACATCAATAATTTATCGTAATGAATTTGACATTAATATTATGCCAAGAGAATTATTTAAACGATCTGATTTTTTGGTATTTCCATATCGAAATGAAGATTTTTCTAAACCTTCATTTGAAATAACGAAAACTATTGCAGAGCTCACAGGTAATAATTCTGAATCTTATTTAAAGATGTATAAAGAACTTGGGCCGTTTGAATTTCATTACACATTCATGAAGTTGTCTAATCGAGGTGAGGGACCGTATTATTATAAATCAGTTAGCCAAAATCGAAGATTATGGATGAATGAGCATGCCGGGATAAAAATCTATCGTGATAATTTTGTTGTGCGTCCATATGGCGATTCAAACTCCAAATCATATGATTGGCTTGGCCTAGATGCTCGAAAGGGAATTAATCCAGTAGCAATTTCAGATAAGTCTGGCCAATGGCATATTAATAATTCGCAGATACAGGGAACAGTTTTGATTTCACGTGTCTATAATAAACCTATCTTGGACAAAACCAATAGAGAAGGTATTATTGAAAATGAGTATTTTGATGCCTTATCTAACTTGTTAATCCGAATAATTGAGCTTTTTGAAAAAGATAGGGCATATATTGTCCGAAATATCAAAAAACACAATGACGAAAAGGATGGCAAAAACAAAGCAAAAGAGGAAGCCAAGAATATTGCGAAATCTATTTTAGACATGAAAAATCAAGTAATTCATCGGCAAATCAATGAAAATGCTGAAAAGTTAGCAACAGAAAGTCAATGGGAAGAGACAATCAGTGAAGACACTGAAAAATTAGCAACAGCGGTTCAATTATTTGAAGAGGAACGAGAAGAGCTTATTTCAGAAATCAAATTGTTAAGGGTGCTTGCCACTAATGGTTTAATGACTACTACAATGGTGCACGATCTTAAAAGTATCAACGCATTGCTAGTATCTCGTGTTCGCGGTTTTAAAATCGCTATTCTGCAAAATGATAAAGAACAAATACGACGAAACTTAGACGATCTGAAGGCAAATGATGAGTTTTTGAAGTCTTGGATAACTGTTATAACTACCCAATCTAAAAAAGATAGGCGAAAAAGATTAAAGAAAGATATTTATCAAACAGTGAAAGAATCTCTGAGCATGATAAAACCCATTTTAGAGCGTAAGAGAGTAAGTGTTAATTTCACAACGGATGGCAAAGAGGTGCAAAAAAAGATTTTTGCAACGGACTATGATAGCATCATTTACAATTTAATCATTAACTCAATTGAATCATTCGAGAAAACTATAACTTCTAGCAGAATAATTAATATTTCAATTAAGTCCGATGATTTCATTACAATCCACTACTCAGACAATGGGAATGGCCTTTCAGATGCCTTCAAACGAAATCCTTATAGTATTTTTGAGTATGGGACAACTAGCAAGTATGATTCTGAAGGTAACCAGGCAGGCACAGGACTTGGTATGTATATTGTTTCATCGAGCATAAATGAGTATAACGGGCACTATACTATTATGAAGGTAGAAAACGGTTTTGGAATGGACATAGTTATACCCCTTTAGGAGGACGCTCAAATGGGTAAAATAACATATCGCGTTGGCATCGTCGATGATGATGCTGCAAAAATTACTCAGATGATTACTATGATAAGGCTTTGCTGTAACAACGAAGACGGTAATGCTATAAGACCCAAATATGCAATATATAACTTGGAACCAGTGGAAATACCACTTGTTCCGAGTGAAATGGATATGGTAGATTCTGTAATCAACAATGATCTCGATGCGATTATAATAGACTATAACTTATCATCTCAGGAGGCTATAGCATATACGGGTGTGTCATTAGCAAAGAATATCTGTTCACGTTTATATGAATTCCCAGTATTTGTGTTAACAACATACCAAGATGACTTATTCGATCACGAACTCTTTGATTCCTATCTTGTTTTTGATTTTGCTCGATATATTGGAGATGATATGGAACGGGTGGAACTCAACTCAAAAATAATCGAACAAGTAAACAAATATCGCATAGAAAGAGAAGCTCGCGAAAAAGAACTAGCAGAGTTAATCCCTAAAGCAGGTGAATCGTCTGAAATCGATGAGCGAATTATCGAACTTGATACTCAATTAGAAAAAAGTATTGACGGAAGAAGTAATATTACTCCTAAAATGAAAAGGGACTTGACTTCTGACAATATTCAAGCTCTTATATCGAAAATTGATGAATTGATCGGAAAGTGAGTAGCCAAAAAATGTTGAAAAGACAAAGGCCAGTCCGAAGTCATCATGGTGTTGTATTTCGGACAAATTCTGCAAATAAGAAACGCTTAGCTACAGACTTCTCACATAGATGTGGTTATTGTGATGATCTTGATTTTTATGCAGGCGGATATACTGTTTACCAAGTAGAACACTTTGCTCCAGAGAGTAAGTTCCCAGATCTTAAATACGACTACGACAATCTTATCTATGCTTGCCCATGGTGTAATAGAGCTAAATGGGATAAATGGCCCAGTGATGACCCCAAGAAAAATATAATTGGAAATATCGGATTCGTAGATCCTTGTACTGATGAATACTTTTTGCACTTAGATAGAAATGAAGATGGCTCAATTAAATGTCTGAGTCCATTGGGCAAATATATGTATGATACACTTCATCTTCATCTTAAAAGGCATGAAGTAATACATAATATTGATAAGTTGAAAGAAGCTCATGATAGGCTTGAGAGAAACATAGAGGAAGATAAAGAGGCTGGTAAAGACATATCTGTGAAAATAGCAACAAAGCAACTGATTGATGATCAGTTTTTTAAATACTATAATTTGTTGCAAAAGCTAGCACAAGAAATTACATAACTTAAATTTAATTATGACATACACTCAAATTACAATATACGATACTCATGGGGTATGTGCCAAAACAGATATACTGTTTGGAAACCCTCAAAATCTTTTACTTACTATGTCATACCGTTTAACCGGATTTTAAAAACCATGATCAACACATTGATGAAATCAAAATAGATCCTTGTACATTTTCACAGCTTAAATACAATAGAAACAACCGACATTATCAGTCGTTGATGAATATTTGCGAGCTGATTTAGACCGGCCTTATTATCAATGAAGATAGCAATTCTCTGAAGTTCACGGATTTTATCCGATGAGCAAATGGCTGTCTTATTTGAGAGATTTGTTTTAAACTTTTCTAAAATCATTTACAATAAAAAACATTTAACGGCAAACGAGTATAAGGTCCATTCGCCGAAGATCGCGTGGGGAATGGATATTGAATATGATAATATTGGCCTTGAAAACCTTCCGCAGATGAGAACGGATATCGTCATCGAAAGCTGTAAAGACAGGATACAAACTATTATCGATACCAAATACTATGCCTTTGCCCTAGCCAGCGGTAATTTCGGAGAAGCCAGGAAACTCAAAATTGACAACCTGTATCGGATATGTGCCTATGTTACGAATAGTCCTTATAACGGATCTGTGTCCGGTATGTTGCTGTATCCCACAACCGGACAAGAGCTGAATTTGGAATATAAGATTAACGGAAAGATCATTAAGGTTAAACCCTTAATCTTTCCGTTGGTTGGGAAGCTATTTCAGAAAGGTTGTTGGAGATAGCCACGAAATAGAACTTGATAACAATAATATTAGGGAAGAATCGATACGCTGTGGGAGAAGATGGGAGAAAGGAAGTGCGGTCAATTTGATACCTTTATGGAATATTTTAAAGGCATAATATAAGTAAGAATTAACCTTAAGGAGGAGAATATGTCTTTTCTTGACTCATTTAAAGAAGTGATAACAAAGAAACCATCGAGTTTAGATAAGCCTCATTTTTATAAAGCAGATAGTGATGCAAGGAATCAGCTTGAACAATTGAAAGAGTTTTATAGGACGGCGCCAAGCGATATCAGACCCCAAGTCGAACAAGATATTAGGTTACTCTCATATGGCATATCTGGAGAAGATAATGTAGCCTTTGAACTTAAAAATAGCTTTATGCCGATGATAGTTTTACATGATTTACATATAGAATATGAGGGATTATCAGCGCAAATTGACTTTTTGGTTATTACAAATAAGTTCAATTTAATCATTGAATGTAAAAATCTTTATGGAAATATTGAAGTAAATAGTAATGGCGATTTTATACGCACTACTGAATTTAATGGTAGATATAATAGAGAAGGTATTTACAGCCCGATCACACAAATTACTCGGCATCTTGAAATGATTAGAAAGCATAGACTGGCAAATAAGAAAAATATTTTGTTTAAAAAGATTCTAGAAAGATATTTTTATGACTTTCATAAGTCGGTAGTCGTTCTTGCCAATCCAAAAACGATTATTGACATGAAGTATGCCAAGAAGGAAATCAAAGAACAAATCATTAGAAACGACCAATTAATTGACTATATTAAAAAAATGATGAATGAAAGAACAAAGGGGGAACCCTTATCAGAAAAAGAAATGTTTGAGTTAGCCGATTTCTTTATAAGCTTACATACACCGAATACTGTAGATTATACAAGGAAATATTTAAAAGAAAATAACGAGAGAAAAGAGAACGAGCCCCTAAAAAGCACTATTAAGCTTGAGGATACCCCACTTTATAAAAGTTTAAAGCAATATCGCTATGAAACCAGTAAGGCTGAAGGGGTAAAACCCTATTATATTTATAACAATGCACAAATGGAAGATCTGATAGCTGCAATGCCTAAAACTCTAGATGATATTAAGAAAATATCCGGTTTCGGAGATGTTAAAACCCAAAAGTATGGAAATGAGATATTGCAAATAGTTAAAAGACATAGTTGAAAATTTTGTTTAGAATCGTAGGTTATTAATAACTCAAAGAATGACGTTATTTCGTATTAGTTATATCAATAGAAAGGGTCTTATATACCTGTACTGAACGGAATCCAGGAAGATCCTTATAAAACTATAAAATCCGCTAGTATTGAAACGAGGAACATCTAATGTCTGATTGCATACTCACCTACTCCAAGATTAAGTTTTACCCATTAGAACCCGTAATAGAGGATATAAAAATTGAAGATATCGCACACGCGCTGTCCTTGATGACCCGGGCCAACGGTCACTGCCGTCATTTTTATTCTGTGGCTCAACATTCCTTGAACTGCTATAAAGAAGCTAAGGCCCGTGGTTATTCTGACCGGGTTCAGCTCGGGTGCCTCTTGCATGATGCTAGTGAAAGCTATATTTCTGATTTAACAAGACCGGTTAAACGAAATTTGCCTGAATACGTTGCGATCGAGTCTAAGCTGCAGGCTATGATTTATGATCGTTTTGGCTTAGGGGATTTATCAGAAAAGGAATTGGGGCAGATTGATGATATCGACGATACGTTACTGCATTATGAACTTGAAGCACTAATGGATTACCAAGTTTTTGATCAACCCCCTCATAAGTCAGCAGAATATGTCTTTCACATTGAAGATCATGTAAAGGTAGAACGAGAATATATTTCTGCATTCCAATGTATAACCGGTCTGAAGAAAAAGTACTGCTGTGTAGGAATTGATGGCTGTAAAGGAAAATGGATTGCCGTCTGTCTTACCGAGAGTGGGTTTGAAGTGGAAAAATATCCGAACATCGGAGAGATCTGTGAGCGTTATCCCCATGCCGATACTTTGCTGATCGACATCCCGATTGGCCTAGCTGAAAGCAGGGAGGAGCTTCGTCCTGACCATCTGGTGAAAAAAGAACTCGGTAAAAAAGGGTTCAGTATTTTTGAAACACCTTGCAGACAGGCAATTTATTCGGAAGATAAACATACTGCCAGGGAGCGCAATATCCTGATTTTAGGTAAGAGTCTCTCGGAACAATCCTTGGGAATTTCAAAAGCGATAAAACAGGTTGATGAATTTTTGCAGCAAAATCCTGGTTGGAAGAATAAGCTTGCGGAAAGTCATCCGGAACTTTGTTTTGCCAGACTTAATCGCAATCAGCCTATTTTGGAAAACAAACGCACCAAAGAAGGGGAGCAAAAGCGTCTCGAAGTCTTGCGAAGGTATTATCCCGAGGCCAGGCATGTTGTAGATAAGTATTTAGCTGATGTTCCTTATCGTAAGAAAACGGATGATGTGATCGATGCGCTTTGTCTGGCGGCTACCGGGATGATCGGGTATAAGAATGGTTTTCAAACCATACCGGAAAACCCGATGATGGATAAATCCGGATTACGGATGCAAATGGTATGCCCAATCATTTGATTACATTTCAGCATAGAAATCATCTTCTCGCCTCAAGGCAAGGGCAGTTTCCGAAAGAAACATTTTTACGCCTAGCTCCAGGAAATAAAATCCCATGCCTCTGGAAAGCTCGGCTGTTGCACCTTTAACTATTAAATAAGCAGTTCCTAGTTCCCATAAATACTGGGGACTTTTTTTACTTAGAAAAGAATAACGCCTTCGGACATAGTTATAGCCGATCTCAAAATCACTGTTCTGTTGATAAGACATTGTTTTCCTCCTGCGGTTCAGGGGTTTGTTCTGCGATCAGTTCGGTTATACTAACACCCAGGGCGGTAGCAAGCTTGGTTAAAGTTCGTACAGAACCAGTAGAATGCCCTCTTTCGATCTTATTAATCATACTTTCGTCGATATGAACTAAATCAGCAAGTTGTTTCTGAGTCAGATTAAGTTTTTTTCTGAGAGTCTTGATTTGGCAGTTAACCAAATAATACCACCCTTTTAAATTCTATAGAATATGATTCATTATGTCAATGATAATAGTAGAATATAATTCAGGATATTTTCTTTTTTGATATTTATATATAATGAACATGAATAATATTCAGGATGTGACGAGATTGGATTATAGTCTTAGGATAAAGTATTTTAGGGATGTAGCTGGAATTTCCGCGAATGCTTTAGCAAAAAAGGTTGGCTTAGATCCAACTACAATTTATAAAATTGAAGCGAATGACTCTAAACCTTCGCTTAGTTCCTTGGAACGTATCTGTGATGCTCTTGGCATTAGTCTTGCCGAATTCTTTGCGGAGGGAAATCAGGAGCTCGACCCTGAACTACAGCGTCTTCTGGGTACGGTTAAAAGACTTTCTCCGGAGCAAATTGAACATCTCCAGAAATTACTTGATTCCATGAGGAAAGATTAGTTTTTTTAACTAAAGATGACTTTTTGTATATCTTTTTGATAAGTTTCTAGAGGAAAATAATAATTCTATGGCCAGGTCGTAATTGCAGACGCTGGCTTTATTTTATGCTGAATTCCGGAGAGTCGTTTTTGGAGTGAAGTTCAAAATGCAAAGGGGATATTGATGCAAATGGTTTATGCTTAGATTGCATATACCCTAAATCTATATGCAGATAAGAAGGTGTAACCATAGCCCTATTTCTTTCGACATCTAAAACATATGTTTTTTACCCTTGCAAACTACTTTATAATGGTATAAAATACCATTAAGAACATACGTTCGAACTTCTCTCATAGAAGAGTGGTTAAAATGGTAAAAGAAAAACCATACAAAGCGACAATTATGGTTCATGGTAATGAAATAACAGTTAATTCAAGTGGTTTTGATGATAACGACTACATATCAATAACAGATATGCTTAAAGCTAAAGACGGAGATTTTTTCATTTCAGATTGGCTTAGAAATCGAAACACTTTAGAGTTCTTAGGTATTTGGGAAAAGATGTATAATCCAGATTTTAATTATGGCGAATTCGCCATAATTAAAAGTCAGTCCGGTCTTAATAGCTATAAAATTAGTGTTAAGGAGTGGGTCGCCAAAACAAATGCTATTGGGCTGCAAAGCAAAGGCTGGACGCTATGGAGGTACATATGCCCATAAAGATATTGCCTTTGAGTTTGAATGTGGATTAGTCCAGAGTTTAAATTATTACTTATCAAAGAATATCAGCGTCTAAAATTAGATGAGAACAGTCGTCTTTCATTAAATTGGAATGTAAATCGTGAACTCTCAAAAGTGAATTATAAAATACATACAGATGCAATAAAAGATAATTTGATAGCAGGAAATATCTCCAAAACACATCAGGGAATGACGTATGCCAGCGAAGCGGATATGTTAAATGTTGCTCTTTTTGGCAAAACAGCAAAAGAATGGCGTTTGGAAAACCCCGAACTGAGTGGGAATATCAGAGATTATGCTACAGTGACTCAGCTGATTATTATGACGAATTTGGAAAGTCTAAATGCGGAATTTATCAAACAAGGATTACCACAGAAGGAACGTCTTTTGAAATTAAATGAAATTGGAATTAGACAGCTAAAATCTCTGATTGGTAATCCAAGTTTAAAACGACTGGAAGATATGAATGAGAAGAATAAACTACAGTAAAATGATGTAGAGAGTAAATATAAATACCATCAATACACTAAAGATGGGTGATATAGATGTGCAAAATGTTATTATCGATTAATCCTGAACACGTAGAGAATATTATGAATGGCAATAAGCTATATGAATTTAGAAAAATCAAGTGTAGATCTGATGTCGATAAAATAGTTATATATTGTACCTCTCCTGTAAAACGCGTAGTTGGAGAAGCTGAAGTTTTGGAAGTAATCGTAGATACTCCTGATGAAGTTTGGGAGCGTACTTTTCAATTTGCTGGGATTACCAAAGGCTTCTTTGATAAGTATTATGAGAATAAAGAAAAGGCAGTAGCCTATAAGCTCGGAAAAATAAAACAATATAAAGAACCTCTCAAGCTTACTGATTTTGGAATAAAATTTGCACCTCAGTCTTTTAATATATGTGAGATATTGATACTCATATCCGGGGGTAGGCTGAGCTGCAGACAGCGTGATAAAAAGACTGGGGGCGATTGGATTTTGAAATACGATAAATCAGAGATTATCATTTACCAAACCGAAGACGGCCATACAAAAATTGACGTCCGTATGGAAGATGAAACCGTCTGGCTGACACAAGTACAAATGGCGGAGTTGTTTCAAACTACTAAACAAAACGTTAGTTTACACATTAATAACGTTTTTAAAGAAGGGGAATTAGAACATGAATCAACTGTCAAGGAATACTTGACAGTTCAAACTGAAGGTGAGCGTACCGTTTCGAGAAGTGTTAAATATTATAACCTAGACGTTATTATTTCCATTGGCTATCGTGTCAAATCCCACCGAGGCACACAATTCAGAATTTGGGCAACACAAAGGCTTAAAGAGTACTTAATTAAAGGCTTTACCATGAATGACGACTTGCTCAAGCGTTCGGGCGGCGGCAACTACTGGCGGGAACTGTTGGAACGTATCCGCGATATTCGTTCCAGCGAAAAAGTAGTTTACAGGCAAGTTCTTGATCTCTATGCCACTAGTATGGATTATGACCCGCGGGCACAGGAATCACTGGAATTTTTCAAAATGGTACAGAATAAAATTCACTACGCTGCCCATGGTCATACCGCATCGGAAATTATTGCAGTGCGCGCCAATGCCGAATTACCGTTTATGGGGCTAACAACATTTGAAGGTGAAAAGCCGCGCAAAAATGAAGTCGGGATCGCGAAAAACTATTTGACAGGGGAAGAACTCGCCAGATTGAACCGTATGGTATCTGCGTTTTTTGACCTCGCTGAACTGCAGGCTATGGAGCATAAACCCATGTACATGAAAGATTGGGTACGGGAACTAGACGATTTTTCCAAGCGATATGGGAAAGGTGTTCTGCAAAATGCTGGAACGATCAGCTATAAGGAAGCTCTCGAAAAGGCAGAGCAGGAATATGAAAAATATAGAGAGAAGACCAAGGATGAATTATCAAAAGTGGAGAATGATTATTTAGAAAATATTAAACTGACTCAGAAAAAGTTAGAGGGAAAAGGGTAATATTTTTATCATTAAAAGATCTACTGCTTTGAAAGTTTTTTTAAACAAGAGGGGGGAACATTATGGACAAATGGGAGCAACGACCGAAGATCTATATAAGTATAACTGCGGCCTTCATCACTTTGGTGCTTACTTTTGGTTTATCTATTTTTTCACCCACGTTCGCTGCAACACTAAAAAACTTACCGGTAATCGGATCGGCCTTTGAATTTGT
>LOEZ01000049.1 GCA_001516055.1 Gracilibacter sp. BRH_c7a | reverse complement strand
AATAACTCCGTTCGACTTGCATGTGTTAGGCACGCCGCCAGCGTTCGTCCTGAGCCAGGATCAAACTCTCCATAAAAAATATTACAGAGCATTGATCTGCTCGTTTTTTACTCATTGATTATTTGACGAGTCTAGCTTAATTCTTATTCTTGTTGTTCAGTTTTCAATGACCATTTGTTTCACATCTTGTTTTCGAGACGGAAACCCATCTTAACAAATTGTCTTGTATAAGTCAACTACCAATTTTTTCATCTGCTTCATTTAATCTTTTGTTGCCTCTCAAGCGTGTTGCCGTCTTAAGACGCTTGCATATAATATCACGCTGTTTTGTGAGTGTCAACACCATAATACAAATTATTTATATCCTCGTAGAATTATTATTTTAAATATCATCTTTACTTTCGAGTATTGCTCTTATTTAAAGTCTTCTGCCCATCTATGAATCATCGCGTGTAACTTCTCATGCACTCCGTGTCCTATAACTCTTTCTTCATACTGTTCAAATCTTTCAAATAGTTGCTCCTGTTTTTTATCATCTAATAACTCATCTGCAAGTTGAAATAGAACATTATCTTCTTTGGTAATATGATTTTTCAACAGTTGGCTATACTTAATTGCATTTACATTAAATCTAGCTAAGTTTCTGTCTTTTATTGCTTCATCCATTAACGCAATGTATTCCCTGCCTTCAGCATGTTCTTTCAACATCACTCCAATCGGTCCACCATCTTTAAGCAAAGTAGCATTAACTAATTCTTCAAAAAGAAAATTCTCTTCTTTTCCATGATGACATTTATCTGCAAATACTTTCAGAAAATAGATTAGCTCATCATAATACTTAATTTTTTCAATGTCTTTTTTGGAATCCGATGAGATCATCTTATCTACTATTTCTAATACGTACAAGATTGATTTGTGCTCTTTTCTGAGATCTTGAGTTGCTTTCCCCACATTCAAAACCTTCTTTCTTTTAATAAATGTTTACTGATTACTGAGTTTTAGGAACTGGTTCCTAAAAAACTATTCGCAATTCATTTATATCTATACTTTAACCTGTATCTGGGAAAACAGCGGTAACATGCGTTACAACTGACCTCACTATCCAACTCTTTTCATATGTTGGTCATAGATTTAAAAAATAGATTTTGTGTTAGATAAACACAAAATCTATTTTTCTTAAAGAAATTGTAGATAATTTAGTTTTTTCTCTACAAAGGATTAAAATTAAGGCAGAAAGCTGGTATCCACAAGATTATCTATTAAAGTTTCCGTGTTCGCATCTACTTTAATGAAGTCGTTATCTTGTAGAAAGGAAGCTGATTGTTTAAGCATAGCAATATTATCATTATCGATACCTAAACTAAAATCAAACTTTGGGCTTAGCATTTTAACTGCTTTTATATTTATTTCATTAACATTGCTTGCCATTTTTAAAGATTCATCCATATTATTTTCAGCCCAGTCTAAAGTCTGATTATGAACCTCCAAAAATCTTTTAACTATCTCAGGGTAATTAGTCAAAAATTCTGTTCTAGCCGCTACCACTGCTTGGCCAAGGATAATATCTTCTGCTGTAATAATCAATTTCGCCTTCTGAGAAGAGATAACATTGGCCATTATGGGATCAGGAAGAATAGCAGCATCGACATGCTGCTGTAAAAGAGCATTGGCAGCATCAGGTGAAGGCATGTTAATAACTTCGACATCATCTGTCGAGAGATTCGAGTTTTCCAGTGCCCTAATAAGCATTTCATGAAGCATGGTACCTTTCTGCAGGGCTACCTTCTTACCCTTTAAATCTGAGACTGATGATATTCCGCTGTCTACTCCAGCCAAAAGTCCTATCGCTTCTGGAAATTTTGAATAGCTGGAAATAATCTTAATATCATTGCCATTAGCTTTAGTGATTATTGCAGATACATAGTTAAGAGACGTTGCAATATCTATCGATTTTGCAGCTAGAGCCTCAGTTGTTGCGGGACCCTCTAATTCATACCACTTGATCTCTATTCCTGCTTTAGCAAATTCCTCTTCAAATATCTTTTTTTGCAAAGCAACAATCGTAGGCACGTTAATAGGACGCAGGGAATAAGAAATGTTGATTACCTTGGGTTTCTCAGGTTCAGGGACCTCAGCACTACAACCAGTTAAAATGGTCACCAATAAAAAAACGCTGATAAGAATAAGAGTAAATACTTTCTTCATCTGTTTCATATTTTCTACCTCCTATTATTTAAAACACATTAGAAGTTATATGTTTCTTTAACCTTAAAAATTCTGTCGTATCGACATCTCTAGGGTAACTAAAAGGCACTTCTACTGTTTCTTTTATCGTTCCTGGAGACGAAGACATTATTAACACTTTTTGACTCAATAAGAGTGCTTCGTTAATATCATGAGTTACCAAAATAATATTTTTACCTGTTTTCTGCCAAAGGTTAACTAACTCAAGCTGCATTCTTGCTCGAGTTTGAGCATCCAGGGCTGAAAAAGGCTCATCCATTAATAATACTTTCGGTTTAAAGGCTACGGCGCGGGCGATGGCAACACGTTGTGCCATCCCGCCGGAAAGTTCATATGGAAATGCTTTACGGAAATTTTCTAAACCTACTAACTTAAGAATACTATCCAGCTTACTCTTAACTTCCTCTTTACTTAAATTCTGGATACCGAATGCGGCATTTTTTTCTACGGTAAGCCAAGGAAAGAGTCTTGGATCCTGAAATACTACTGCTCTATCATTTCCAGGTCCCTTAGCATGGTTTCCTTCAATAGATATCTCTCCTTCATTTGGGTTCTCAAGACCTGCTATTATCCTCAATAGAGTAGTTTTTCCACATCCACTTGGCCCGACTATACTTATAAACTCTCCTTTTGAGCAAGCAAAGCTAATTGACCTTAAAGCCTCAACCTCTCCCCAGTCACTATAAAATGTCTTATTGATATTCTTTACAGCCAGTATAGATTTCATGACTGTCCACCTGCTTGATACATTTTCTTCCAAGGCATCAGTTTACTTTCTATTCTCCGCAATAAATAATCTATCAATAAACCTGCCACACCAATTGTAAAGATTCCAACAAAAATCCTATCAGCTTGGGAAAAATTCCTGGCATCCATAATAAGAGAGCCTAAGCCCGAAGAAGCTGCTATGAGTTCGGCCCCTACTAAGGCACGCCAACAATTACTCAGACCTAGGCGCAGTCCTACGAAGATAGTCATAGCAGCCGAAGGGATATAAACCCTCCGAATCATCTCCCCTGGAGTAAGCATAAAAGATCGCCCTACCTCAATAAGTTTAGGGTCTACACTGATAACACCTTGAACAGTATTTAAAAAAATAGGAAAAAAAGCTGCATAGACAATCACTGCAACTTTTGAAGCCTCATCTATTCCCAACCACAGTATAAAAATAGGAATCCAAGCGATTGGAGGTATCTGTTGGAGAAATGAAAGAGTTGGATTTACCCAGTGTCTAAAGGTTCGGGTTTTTCCCACCAATATTCCGATAGGAATTGCTATCGTAGCCGCAATAAAGAATCCATAGATTAATCTTTGCAAACTGGTAAGAAGGTGTGTCTGAAGCAATCCACTACTAAGCATATCTATATAAGTGTAGCTAATTGAGCTGGGGGATGGCAAAAAATAAGGATCAATAATTGCCTGTCTTGCTGCCACTTCCCATATAGCTATTACTATTATCGGGAAAGTTAATCCTCGTATGATTTTTCCGCTTAGAGAGATATCTGAAATATTTCTTTTTAATGTCTGACTTTTTATTGATGTCATTATTTGTTTTAGGCCTTTCATATATAAAGTAAATGATTAATTTCAAATACTATAAAGTCTATACTTGATAATTATAATTCATTATCATTGTATTTTCACGATTTAATTTGATATTACATTAGATGCTAACATTAGATGATAGTCCTTTGGCATAAGGTTATTCAATTTTAGAAACATGAAAGAGCCGGCGAGGCTCTTTCATGTTTCTAATAGCTCATCATAATTATTTAATAATATACTCATTGAATTTACCGCGTTTGGTGTAATGTGTATGAAGCAATTCGTGAGATTTATGCCCATTGGGCTCTTTCAGGAATTCTTCATACAACTTGGTAACATACTTATTCTCATGAGATTTTCTAAGCTCTTTGCCTTCATCTTCCCGGTAGATTGCTTCTAAACGTTTCTGGCGGATTTCCGGTGTAGTCGGTCTGGGCTGGCCACCACCACTAATACAACCACCAGGGCATCCCATTACTTCGATAAAGTGATAAGGAGATTCTCCTTTGGCAATCTGCTCGAGCAAAACTTTTGCCCCGCTAAGACCACTTGTAACAGCGACCTTAACTGTAACTCCATCCAGGAATTTATAAGCTTCGAGTGGATTCTCAATCGTAAATTCTGCTTCTTTAATCTGTTGTAATCCAACAATAGGGGTGACATGAAGTTTATCAAACGGAAGTTGCCGTCCGGTAACCAACTCGTAGACAGTCCGGAGAGCGGCCTCCATCACTCCACCTGTCACACCAAAGATATCTGCAGCACCAGAGGAAAGACCAAGCGGATTATCAAATTGAGCATCATCTAAATTGCGAAAATCTATTCCTGCTTCTTTAATCATCTTAGCAAGTTCACGTGTTGTCAAAACCGCATCAACATTGGGGACACCATTATTCTGCATTTCCGGTCTGGAAACCTCATATTTCTTAGCCGTACAAGGCATCACCGAAACAACATACATATCTTTGGGATCTATCTTGATTTTTTCTGCGTAATAGGATTTCGCTAAAGCCCCTAGCATAGTATGAGGAGACTTACAGGTAGAAAGATGATCAAGCTTCTCTGGGAATGAATGCTCTACATACTTAATCCAACCAGGACTACAGCTAGTAATCATGGGTAAAGTGGCTTGCCCACCCGTCAGAGCATTTTTCACTCTGGTTAAAAATTCTGTGCCTTCTTCGATAATCGTAAGGTCGGCCGTAAAGTTGGTATCAAATACATCGTCAAAGCCTAATTCTCGTAGAGCTGTTGCAAGTTTACCTGTGACGATATTTCCTGGTTCATAGCCTAAGTCTTCACCTATAGCTACTCTGATAGCAGGGGCAACCTGAACAACTACACGTTTGTTTTTATCATTGATTGCATTCCAGACATCCTGAATAGCGTCCGTTTCTTTTAACGCTCCCACAGGACATACGATTGTGCACTGACCACAATAAGCACAGTTGACGGTGTTAAGCGGCAGATCCATGGCTGTACCGATTACGGTTTCGAATCCTCTGTTCTGAGCATTTAGTACTCCTACATTTTGAATCTGATTACAAACAGTAATACATCTGCGACAGAGAATACATTTGGACATATCACGAGTGATTGATGGAGAAATGTCTATACGTCCTTTTGATTTTTCTCCATTATAACGTGCTTCAGTAACTCCTAAGATGTCACCCATCTCTTGTAATTCACAGCTCCGATTACGCTCACAGCTTAGGCAATCTTTAGGGTGGTCAGATAGAATAAGTTCATATAGTGCTTTTCTTGCCTTGCGAGTCTTTTCTGTATTGGTTCTTACAACCATTCCTTCCCTTGCTGGTACCATACAGGAAGCCTGCAAGGTTCTTGCGCCTTCAACCTCTACAACACACAATCTACAGGATCCAAACTTATGAACTCCTTCCAAATAACAGAGGTTAGGAATATAAATATTATTCTGTTTTGCCGCTTCCAGAATTGTCACTCCTTCTGGAACGGAAACTGACTTGCCGTTTATTGTTAAATTTATCATTACTTTCGCCTACCTCCTGTCACAGCGTAAACACCGCATTGATTCAGCTATCGCATTCAGTTTATGATAGCCTTTGACAACTTCTTCGAAGCCGTGTTTTCTTATTTCTGGTTCGAGAATCTCCATCGGGAATCTCTTGTGTTCGACTAATTCATCTTCATCTGTTACCGGAGGAATATCGATCTCCTTACCTTTATTAAGTACACCTTTACCTCCTAAATAGAGATCAATGGATACAGCAGCTTTTTTGCCATCAGCAATAGCAGTTATGGCAACATCAGAGCCTCTTGAAACATCGCCCCCTGCAAATACACCTTCCATGGTTGTCATAAGGGTGTCTTTGTCGGTTATAAATGTTCCCCATTCCGTAATCTCTACTTCATGGCTCTTCACAAACGGTAGGTCGGAGGATTGGCTAACCGCAGGGATAACCGTATCTACCTTTACCGTAAAGTTTGATCCTTCTTTAACTCTTGGTTTTCTTCTTCCACCTGAATCAAATCCGCCTAGCTCCATCCTGACACATTCGATCTCTTCGATTTTATCCTGACCTACAAAACGTATAGGAGCAACTAAAGGCATGATTTCTATTCCCTCTTCCATGGATTCAAGGACTTCCCTGGGATCAGCCGGCATATCTTCGATTGTTCTTCTATACAGAATAATTACCTTTTTGGCACCTTGCCTTAAAGCTGTTCTAGCTGCATCGATAGCGGTGTTTCCGCCACCTATCACGGCTACTACATCTCCTACCTTGACATCATAACCAAGGTTAACATTTCTTAGATAGTCAAGCCCATGGAAAACTCCTTTAAGATCCTCACCAGGGATATTAACCTTGTTGGAGAACTGTGTTCCTGTAGCAATATAAACAGATTCATGTTTTTCTCTTAATTCAGCAAAGGTTACATCTTTACCAACTTCAGTATTCAAATGGATATGAACACCAACTTGCTCGATTAATTTAATTTCATGCGCCAGAACTTCATTAGGTAACCGGTATTCAGGAATACCAAAGGCTAGGACTCCACCGGCGATTGGTTGAGATTCATAAACATCTACATCATAGCCAAGTCTTGCCAGATAATATCCACATGTCAGCCCTGAAGGACCGGCACCTATGATACCTATACTCTTGCCATTTTTCGGGAAGACGATATCTTTTACGAAAGGCAGTTCATGTTTAAAAGCATAATCAGCTGCGAATCGCTTAAGGTCAGCGATAGCTACGGCTTCATCGAGTTGCGCTCTGCGACATTTGCTCTCACAAGGACGGGTACATATCCTTCCGCATACTGCAGGGAATGGATTCTCTTGTCTGATAAGATTGTATGCATCTACGTATTTGCCTTCAGAAATCAAAGCCATATATCCTGGAACATTAACACTTGCCGGACAAGCATTCTCACACGGAGAAATGAAGAGGTTGGAACATACTCCAGCACGGCAATACTTATACTTAATGTGCTCCTCATACTCATGGCGGAAATATTTGATAGTACTTAAGATGGGATTGGGAGCGGTCTGACCCAAACCACACATAGCAGTTTGTTTAATGTTCTCACTTAACTCTTCTAGAAGCTCTATATCTCCTTCTTGACCTTTGCCCTGGGTTATATTCTCTAAGATTTCCAGCATTCTTTTGGTTCCTACCCGGCAAGGTATACACTTCCCGCATGACTCATCCTGGATAAATTCCATGAAGTACCTTGCAGTATCGACCATACAGGTATCCTCGTTCATAACGATTAGTCCACCTGAACCCATAATTGCCCCAAGTTTACTTAAGGAATCATAGTCAACTGGAGTATTCAGATACTCCTTGGTAATGCAACCGCCCGACGGGCCTCCGGTTTGGGCGGATTTGAAAGGCTTTCCTCCAGGGATACCGCCGCCTATTTTGAATAGGATGTCTCCCAAGCTCATCCCCATAGGAACTTCAATAATACCAGTGTTTACTATATCTCCTGCCAGGGCAAATACCTTTGTTCCCTTGCTGTTCTCTGTTCCATATTGTGTATACCACTCTGCACCTTGAAAGATGATAGGAGGAACATTAGCAAAAGTCTCAACATTATTGATAATTGTAGGTTTGTTAAATAATCCGCGTTCAAACGGGAATGGAGGCTTTTGACGAGGTTCGCCACGCTCACCTTCAATAGAGGCCATAAGAGAAGTTTCTTCTCCGCAAACAAAAGCTCCAGCACCAATTCTAATCTCCAGATCAAACTCAAAATCACTGCCAAAGAGCTTGCCGCCTAATAACCCACAATTACGTGCTTCCTCAATCGCTGCTCCTAACCTTTCCACGGCGATGGGATATTCTGCCCGAACATAGACATAACCCATGGTCGCCCCTATAGCATAAGCACCCAGCATCATCCCCTCTATAACACAATGTGGATCCCCCTCGAGGATACTTCTGTCCATAAATGCACCTGGGTCACCTTCATCGGCGTTACAGACTATATACTTCTGATCACTTACGGCATTCTTGCCAGCTTCCCATTTTATACCTGCCGGAAAGCCGCCGCCTCCTCGTCCTCTTAATCCAGATTTCTTAACTTCTTCGATGACTTCCTTATCGGTCATATTGCCTATAGCCTTGGCAATAGCTTTATAACCGTCTTTAGCAATATAAGCTTCTATGGACGAATAATCTATTATTCCACAATTCTTCAGGGCTATCTTCACTTGATCTTTGAAGAAGTCAATATCATTAATATTTGGTACATGTTTACCTAAAGCATGATCAAAGAAAGTATACTCTTCTTTCACTTTGCCTTCTAAAATATGAGATTGGGCTATTTCTACCATTTTTGCTGGATCAACTTCAGTGTAGAATATTTCATCTGGCATTATTAATAGAACAGGTCCGACAGCGCAAATACCCATGCACCCTGTCTCTATTATCAGTACTTCATTTTGCAGATTATTCTTATCAATAAATTCCTCTAGCGCAGCTTTGACATCACCACAATTTGAGGAGATACATCCAGCTCCACCACAAACCAATACCTGATATTTAAATGTTGAAAGACTTTGATTATACCGCTTCTTGATGCCTTCCAAGTCAGCAAAATTCGTAATAGTTGTAATTCCCATTCTCTTCACCTCCAAACTGTTTATTTTAGTATTTAGCCAAAATAGACTCTAATTTATCAGGATTTACTTGTTTAAATACAACATCATCAATCATCATAGCTGGAGCCAGTCCACAGGCCCCAATGCAGCGAGCAATCTCAAACGTGAATTTCTTATCTTCTGTAGTGCTTCCCACTGATACTCCTAATATCCCTTCTAAGCGATCAATAAGCTTCTTGCCCCCCCTAACGTAACAAGCAGTACCCATACATACTCTAATTGTGTGTTTCCCTCTAGGCTGGGTTGAGAAGAAAGAATAGAATGTTATAACACCGGAGACCTCTGAAAGCGGTTTATCCATATGATCCGCTATAAATATCTGTAACTCCAAAGGTAAATATCCGTAGATGCTTTGAGAAAGGTGGAGTACTTGAATAAGGCTACCTTCCCGATTCTTATATTTCTCGATAATCTCTGCAATTCTTTGATATTTTTGCTGATCACTTTCTTCGTCACAGCAACATTGACATGATAAAGCTTCTGAACTCATTTTTGACCTCCTCCTTTGTTTGTATTGGTGCGCACTATCACAAGCGTTGTTACTCCCCTCCTTATCCTCACATAATTTTTATGTCAACTAATTTTATGCACAGTATGTAATGGTGCGAACTATCACAATTATTCATGTTACTTTGTATTGGTTATAACTATCACAAGCAGTTTTAATACTATCTATGTGCAATATTTTTCAATTGTGTATCTGCTTATTTGAAACCGTGTTAATACTATTATACTAAATATTCTATTTTTACGGAATGCTTTAAGAAAATTGTATGAATTTTAATACGTGTAATATCTATTTATATGAAAATTAAGTAATCGTTCTAATTCAAGATGTTTAAATTTTCTTATAAAAGTATATCATTGAAAGGAACTTACAATCAATATGGATTGCAAATATTTTGTCATTTTTTTAATATTACACTAAATTCTTTGTTAAAACTTAGAGGATCATGCAGAAAGATATTGATAACAATAATATCTTTCTGCATCTAAACCTTTTTTACTCTACGATATGACCATCGCCATAAATGACATATTTGATAGTTGTCAATTCAGGAAGTGCCATCGGTCCACGAGCATGTAACTTTTGGGTGCTGATTCCAATTTCAGCACCAAAACCGAATCTTCCTCCGTCAGTAAAGCGTGTAGAGGCATTAACCAAGACAGCAGCAGCATCAACCTCATTTAAAAACCTTTGAGCTGAAGAATAATTCTCTGTGATAATTATCTCGGAGTGCTTGGTACTATATTTATAAATATGATCCAATGCTTCTTCCATATCTGTTACTACTTTAGAGCTGATAATCAGATCAAGATATTCCGTACCCCAATCTTCTTCACTTGCTGGAACTGCATAATCGAGAATATCTTGCACACGATCACAACCTCTGATCTCAACTCCACCGTTTTTGAACTTATCACCCATTATTTCAAGGTAATTCTGGGCGACATCTTGGTGAACCAATAATGTTTCTAAGGCATTACATACTCCTGGCTTTTGGGTTTTTGCATTAAATACTATAGAAACTGCCTTTGCGATATCTGCATCCTTGTCAACGAATGCATGACATACTCCCGTTCCAGTCTCAATCACAGGCACGGTAGAATTTTCAATTACTGTCTTAATCAATCCTTCCCCGCCTCGTGGGATTATAACATCAATATATTTGTTCATACGCATAAGCTGTGCAGCATATTCTCTCTCCGTCTTATGGATAAGCTGAATGGAGCCTTGCGGAAGACCACTATTTTCTACAGCGTCAGAGATAATTCTTGCCAAAGCTTTATTGCTCTCTATCGCTTCAGAGCCGCCTCTCAAAATACAAGCATTTCCCGATTTCAGGCAAAGAACTGCGGCATCCACTGTGACGTTTGGTCTTGCTTCATAAATCATAGCTACAACTCCCAAAGGAACACGTGTTTTCTGGATTCTAAGGCCATTCGGTCTTGTCCAGAACTCTCCTCCCCCCACAGGATCAGGCAGTTTGGTGATTTCATGGATAGCATTACTCATCTCCATTATCGCCTCGGGGGAAAGTCGTAAACGGTTTATTAAGCTTTTTCTTAGGCCTTTCTCCTCAGCAGCTTGGAGATCGAGACTATTGGCACTTAATATCTCCTCTTGATTATCGACTAAAGCCTGTGCCATTGCAGACAAGGCACTATTCTTGGCACCAGTACTCGTAAATGCCAGCTTTCGTGCTGCTTCTTTCGCTTTTTTCCCAATCAGAATAAGATCATTTGAGATTATCATAATATCCCTCCTATTTATATCTTATGTGATAGTTCTTTTTGATATATTTGTGTATTGCTTAGCGAACCTTAGAGCAGAGAAGCGTCGAGAATGCAGTTGATGTAGCGTTAAGATGTGCAACGGTTCACGACAGGTATTACCCTGAGGTTTGGCACATTAGCGGAATCAGCAAGTGAACAGCTTCGGCGCATGGTGAGTGTGCAATACACAAAAATATCATTTGTATTCATCACATGATTACCGTCATATTATCTCTATGCACAAGCTCTTCACTTTTTAGGCCAGGTATAAGCTTAAGAATTTCATCTGATCGTAAACCCTTTGCTCTATTTGTTTCTTCACTACTCAGTTCAGCAAATCCCCGTGCTATCTCTTCACCATTAAGGTTAACTATCTTAATTAAATCCTTACGTTCCCAAAAACCATCGATCCCAGTTACGCCTGAAGCTAAAAGACTTTTTCCTTCTTGAGTTAAGGCCTTTTGGGCACCGTTATCTATAATAATAGTCCCCATAGAAAGTGCTGCATAAGCCATCCAACGTTTTTTACCCGTCAACTTATGTTTACAAGGCGGGAACATAGTTCCTATAGGATATATTCCTTTTGGCATTTCAACTATCTCATCCAACCTTGCTGCATTCATAAGAAAAGTTGATATACCAAATTTAGTTGATATCTCCGCCGCCTGTAACTTGGTGACCATCCCACCTGTTCCGACATAGGATCCTGCTCCATCTGCAAGATTTTTTACCTTACTTATATCATCGACTCTTAAGATTATTTCAGCATTAGAGTTCTTCATTGGATTAGCCGTAAACAAACCATCGACATCAGTAAGAAGTATAAGCATATCGGAATCAATCATCCCGCCTACTAACGCTGATAATTTGTCATTATCTCCAAAGCATAGTTCCTCAAAAGCAACGGTATCATTCTCATTTACAATAGGGATAACTCCAAATTTCAAAAGCCTCTCTAAAGTATTCTGGGCATTTCGATAATGAGCAGATTCTACCAAATCAATTCGGGAGAGCAGAATCTGAGCACAAGTTAAGCCATATTTCTCAAAAAAAACGGAGTATTTTTCAATCAATATCCCCTGCCCCACTGCTGCAACGGCTTGCTTACCAGTAATATCTTTCGGCTTTTCTTTGAGATTCAGCTTAGACATTCCGGCCGCAACTGCTCCCGAAGTAACGAGGACGCACTCCACTCCTTGGTTATGCAAAGTAGTAATCGTGCGAGCAATCCTATCAATGACTGCATCATTAATTCCTCCTGTGGTGGAACTAAGACTATGGCTACCTATTTTTATGACTACCCTTTTAAGGGTGTTCATTGTGAATACTCCCCTTCCATCTGCTCAGCACGTCGCCAACAAGCTAGCATTGCCTTGTGGAATATTTCGTCCAAACCTTGTTCTATAAATGTATTAATTGCAGCTTCAGTAGTCCCATTGGGAGAGGTCACTGCTTCTCTTAGTTCCTGAAGGGATCTGTGATCTTCCGCCAACATCATGCCTGCTCCTACCAAGGTTTCTCTTGCTAAAAACCCTGCCTCCTCTTTTGTTAGTCCAAGTTTTTCCCCTACTTCAGTCATCAATTCTGAAAAGAGATAAAAATATGCCGGCCCACTTCCGCTGACCGCAGTCAGGGCATTAATCTTTCTATCGTCAATCCATAACACCTTGCCAACAGCTGAGAAAATCTTTTCTGCGGTGATAGCTTGCTGGTCATCGACATGTTGCCCTCTTGACATACCTGAAACAGCTTGGAGAACTGCACTTGAAGTATTCGGCATCACCCTAACTATGGCAACACCCGGAAGCATCTGTTCATATGCAGTTAATCCAATACCAGCTGCCACCGTAATGATGAGTTTTCCACTGAGGTTAGATCTGGATAACTCCTGAAGCAAGTCCTTAATATCCTTAGGCTTTACTGCTAGGATAAGGGTTTGAGATTCACGAACCACTTCCTCAAAAGAACAGCTTTGAGCACCATACTCCTTAGCCAGAATCTTAGCTTTCTCCTCGAAGACATCATACATAAAAAGTTCATAACCCGTTTTCTTCTGCTTTAACCCTTTAATAATTGAAGCCGCCAGATTACCCGTACCAATAAAACCAATCTTATTCATAACTAACACCTTCTTCAAAAAATAATACACTCAAATTCCTTTACAAAGGCCCTGTGGCCTAATCATAACTATTTAACAAACTTAGATAAAAACAAAAACTTCTCCGCCCACAAAGGACGAAAGAAGTTTATCTTCCGCGGTACCACCTTAATTGCACTAAATGCCGCTTTAACTCTTTTAACGGTGAGAGACCGGCAGATTATACATCAGCACTTCACGACTGGGATTCTGTTAACTATCAGGAGAACTCACAGCCTTGTACAGTTTCCAAATTGGCACTGTACGCATTCTCCTCTCTGAATGAATCGTTAACATACTGGGTCGATCATTAGTTTTATAATTCGTATTAATGGACTTTAGGATATTACGAAGGCATATTATCTTTTCATTATTTATTATCTGTTTATTATATAATAGTAAACTTCAATCATAGTTGTCAACAACAGGTAAAATTATTACCATTGACATAGAAGTGGATTATTCTGAACATCAATTTTCTTCTCGTTTATCAGACTCTGATATTTATCAAAATCATTTTTCGCTAAATCTTGTTTATCTATCTTTTCATAAGTTCTAGCCCTATTGAAATATGCCTTTTCATTAACTGGATTATACTGAATCGAAAGTGTATAATCCTCGATGGCTTTCTCATATTGTTCTAATTCGCAGTATGCTCTACCTCTATTATAATATGCCTTATCATTGTTTTTCTGATTTAGATTTATAGATTGATTATATTCTTCGATTGCTTTCACAAAGTAACCTTGTTCATAATAAACATTACCTTTATTAAAATAGAAACGAGGTTCCTGGCAATTAAGCTCTATAGCTTCGTTATAACTTTTTAATGCCCGATCATATTCTTTCGAAAGATACCAAACGAGTCCTTCACTGGCAATTGTCTCAGATCGTGCAATTTTGGAAAAATCTTTAGCTTCGTCAGCAGACGTAGCTATTTCAAGGATTCGATTCTCTAAGTCTCTAATCGCTTTAATAGCAGTGTTTTTAGCATCCTCAGAAGCTTCCTTGGCAATACTTGCTTCTTTTTCGATCTTTTGAATTTTATTTGTACTGATAAGAGGTATGGCAATAGTACCAATCAAAGTTAAAATAGTTAATAATATTGAAGCCGCAGTTACAACCAAAAGTACAGAATTAATCGCATGGTCAGTTATAGACTTATAATAATTCATTAATTCTGAGGTCTGAACATCCTTTTCTTTTAGTAAATCAATTTCCTCGGTCAAGCTCTTGATTTGATTAATATTCTGTTGATCTGTTGACAGAACTTCACCGAATACAGGTAAAGAAATCATACTTAGCAAAAGGAACATTAAAAGAAATAGAATAACTTTTTTCATAAATCCTCCTCTGGTCTTCCAAAAAGAAATCTGTTTATCAAATAATAAACAGATTTCTTCTCTGAGCTACGGTGACAAATATTAGGACAGTGCTGCTACAACAGCATCTCCCATTTCTTTAGT
>LOEZ01000048.1 GCA_001516055.1 Gracilibacter sp. BRH_c7a | reverse complement strand
CAACGTAATGAGGCGGAGGATAAATTCATGCGAGAAAACGGAAAGAAGCACATTCCTGACAGCGCATACCTAAAAATCAACCGTAACCCAATCCTTATGCTCCATGTTATCGCAGTTGACCGTATAAAATCCGATGACAAAGGAAATCGGAGAACGCAGATCGATGCTGGCTGTGTAGTTCCGGATTACCTTTATGCACTGGGAATAGGTATCCCGGAAATTGGAAGCGAGAAAATCGCTTATTACATGGTCAACATGGTTGAACTTAAAAACTACTATGATGCCGAGGAGGATGATGACGAATGAAGATAACACCAGAAATCCTCGAACGGCAGTGGAACAGCATCAAATATACGAGCGGAGGCTTTCTGCAGATTGACACGCAGCATCCGCTGGAGTGGCATATAGGTTACCAATCTATTAGCCAACGGACACTATTGCTGGTCAGCGATACGGAAATCGGCACAATTGAATCCTCAAAATCGATGATTGTAAGCCGCCGCAGACGTGAATCTGATAACCGCTGGACGCTTTCTTTTGAGTTACTCCGAAACGAGCAACAAGGTGTATTTGCCATACTTTGCTGCGATGTCATCGAACATTCGCGTCTTGCGACAAATGAAGCAGAAGCTCTTAAACTGGTCATCAATCGTTATAAGCAATGGAGCAAACTACTGGAAACACAGCGGAGCGGTTTGATGGATGAACATATCCTAAAAGGATTGCTGGGTGAACTTCTGTTTTTACAAGAACTCATTGAAAAAGGCGAGCCCTTATTGATGGCAGTGCAGGGCTGGGTAGGTGCCGGTGGCGCTGACCAAGACTTTGTATACGAAGATGGCTGGCATGAAGTAAAAAGCGTCGGTGCCTCTGCTGCGAGCGTGACTATTTCTTCACTTGAACAGCTTGACTGCGCTGATGAAGGTGAACTTGTGATAATGCGCATTGATAAGGCTGCTCCGGATAAAGCTGGGGCATTATCCCTTAACGATGCAGTAAGACAGATTAGCAGCAAGTTAACTGACGCCTCAGGTGCGCTGGACTTATTCCGATCAAAACTGAGTACATACGGCTACATAGATTTGCAGGAATATTCTGAGCAGAAATATTCCTTCTCCGGATCGCAACGGTACGGTGTAAATGATACGTTTCCAAGGCTCACGAGACAAAATGTTCCGACACAAATTGAATCTCTGCATTACGAATTAAGTCTGCTCTCACTGACAAACTGGCTGAAAGGGTGAACAAAATGGACGCACAGGAATTCCGAAAAGATTTTATAGAAGGAGTTAAAGCTGAGGCCGCAGCCACCGGCGAGGGTTCCAGTGCGTCATTCGTGAGTGCTTTTGCTCAGTATCTGCAGGAAGCAGAATTTTTGATGGACTTCACCGCCGCCTACTTCGAGGGAACAGGAAAGCGCAACCGAAAGATGCGTGTTGACGGATATGCCTACGATGAGTTTGACAAAACCATGAGTCTGATAATCGCCGACTATGATGCTTCTGAAAACGAGCGGGTGCTTGCCAGAACTCAAGCCGGACAATTGCAGGAACGGTTAAGTACATTTGTAGACCATGTGTTGAACTCCACTCTTCACCGCGAAGTCGAGATGAGCAGACCATGCTCTGATTTAGTGGATTTACTACGGGAAAAGCGCAGGGAAATTCGCAAATACCAGCTTTTAATTTTTACGACTGCATCCATCAGCGCTACAATAACCGTGCTTGAATCCGCTGATATCGACGGAGTTCCGTCAGAGTGTCAAATATGGGACATTAACCGCTTATTCAAAGTCTGTGGTTCAGACACAGGAAGACATATTATCGAAATTGACTTCAAAGAGTATTCCAATCACGGTATTCCGTGTATGGAGGCAAGCGGCACGGAAACAAAGGACTTTAAAAGTTACCTTTGCATTATCCCCGGTGTTCTCTTGGCAGATATTTACGATAAATATGGCAGCGGTCTGCTGGAAGGAAACATACGGTCGTTTCTTTCGACAAAGGTGGCTGTGAACAAAAAAATCCGAGCTACTATTCTGCAATGCCCGGAGAGGTTTTTCGCTTACAATAACGGCATTTCGGCTACAGCAATGGATATTAAGATCGAATCTACTTCGCAGGGTCAATTTCTTGTTTCGGCGAAAGATTTTCAGATAATCAATGGAGGACAGACGACTGCATCACTTTCAAATGCGAGGTTCCGTGATAAAGCCAACCTAAGCACTATTTATGTACAAATGAAGCTGACGGTAATTGAAAGTACGCTGGAAGAAGAGGCAACCGAGCTTGTTCAAAACATATCACGTTCCTCTAACAGTCAGAATAAAGTCAGCGACGCTGATTTCTTCTCAACTCATCCGTTTCATGTCCGCATGGAAAGATTCTCACAGCGTCTGTACGCAAGAGCAGTAGGCGGTTCACAACACGAAACGAAGTGGTTTTATGAGCGGGCGCGCGGTCAGTATCTGCAGAAGCAAATGCGAATGACTGCTGGTGAGAAAAAGAAGTTTCTGCTCCAGAACCCAAAGAATCAGCTTATAACGAAAACTGACCTTGCAAAAGTGCAGAACACATGGAAGGGTCTACCCCATACAGTGAGCCGAGGTGCGCAAACAAACTTTGCTGAGTTTGCCAAAACGACAAGTGACGAATGGGAAGCATCTGATGACGGCCTTGTTTTCAACGAGAAGTATTTTCAAGAAAGCGTTGCTTTAGTTTTGATATTTAGATACTGCGAAATAATGGTGACGCATCAGCCATGGTATTCCCAAGGTTATCGAGCCAATATAGTAACCTATGCCATTGCCCTTTTACATATGCTTATACAGAAGCAGTTTCCCGGAAAGGACTTGGATTTAATGAACATCTGGACACGTCAAAACGTTCCGGATGCTGTTGCCAAAGCTTTAACCGAACTATCAGAACTTGTTTATAACAAACTGACCGATCCGAAAAGAGGAGTTGAAAACGTAACCCAGTGGTGCAAGCAAGAAGGATGCTGGAAAAGCGTTCAAAGTATTGAGTGCAGATTATCTTCTAATATTGAGACTTGCCTTATCGGACGGGATGAGTTAAAAGTCGCTGAAAGAGAAGCTAAGTATGGCCAGCGAATAGATTCGGAAACAGAAATTATGACAAAGATTATAGAAATTTCTCAGGTGCAATGGCAAAACGCCCTGAATTTCGCTACGGGCAAGCGGATGATTACGCCTGATGAACATACTGCCATGCGAATAGCATGCCAGATACCCCAAAAAATGCCGACCCCAGTTCAATGCAAAAGACTTATTGCTGTACTGGAACGGTTAGAGGAGGAGGGATTTAAATTATGAGTTCTAATGCTGAATCAAAGTATAGTATTGTTGATTTGTTCGCCGGCGCAGGCGGTCTTAGCTACGGTTTTCTTCAAACAGGCAGATTTTATATAAAGGCTGCCTTTGAAAACAATCCCAATGCTCAGAAAACTTATAAGCGCAATCATGGAAATGCTGAAGTTTATAATGATGTCAGCGACGCACTCAGTGATGAAATTAAAGCTAAACTCGGTAAAGTTGACGTTGTCATTGGGGGGCCGCCTTGCCAAGGATTCTCTAATGCAAATCGTCAGAAAAATCATGCCATCAGCCAGAACAACTCTCTTGTAAAAAAGTTTGTGCAGACTGTTCTTCATCTGAACCCTAGGTCTTTCGTAATGGAAAATGTGAGTATGCTCCAGTCAGATATTCACCGCTTTTATGTGGATGAAACTGATGCGGAAACCATAAAAAAATACGGCATTAAAACAAGCCCCTCAGAGATCCAGCTTCTTGACGCAGAGATCATGTTTCCGGGCATTGCTGACATTGCAAAAAGCATTACGCAAATTTCAAATTATCTTTGGAATGAGAAGGACTATTTATCGCTTAATGTGGTATTCAAAACCCGTAACAATCCTAAGAAGCTATGTGCTACGCTCAGAAAACATAAAAAAAGGCTTCTTATTCTTGCTGAGAACCTCGTAACATCCTTGAACGAAAACGACCATGTTCTGAAACATAATCATGCCGCAGGAATTGCCATACAGGGCTATTATGCTGCCGCCGAATCTAATGAAGCCGCCGAAGAACTCTGTAAAGCGATAATGCCGACAATTATGCTGCAGCGTATGTTCTCAAAAGCTAAAGAAATATTGGATAATCGCATCAAGGTTGATAGATATTTAACCGAAAATGGCCTTGTTGCTCATGTCACTTCTATGGCGGTTATTGACTATGTTAAATCAATTTTGGAAGCTTCCAGCACCGGGTACATTATAAACAGCGGCATTTTATCTTCTGCAGACTTTGGTGCGCCTCAGAAACGGATGCGTTTTGTTCTTATTGGCGTCAAAAAGTCCATGTGTTATGATGTTAAGCTCCCAATTGGTACGTTCTCAGAAGCAAATTATCGTACAGTAAAAGATGCGATTGAAGATTTAGAGGAAATTGAGGCGGCGACTGAAGTATCTGACCAAGAAGTATCATTGCCTGCTGTTCCCAAAGACATAAGTGAGCTTGGGAAACTGTTGCGTGATTCCAAAAATCTCTGCAATCATGTTTCTACTGCAACAACCCCGGAAGCACTGAAACGGTTTAAGAAGATTAAGCAAGGAGGTAATTTCCACAGCTTGCCGCCGGAACTCAAAACCACTTACTCTGATACAGAGCGCACACAGAAAACCATTTACCTGCGCTTAAAATACGACGAACCTTCCGGCACAGTTGTTAATGTCCGAAAATCCATGTGGATTCATCCAGTGAAACACCGCGCTCTCAGCATACGGGAAGCAGCCCGCTTGCAGACATTTCCCGATAGCTTTGTCTTCTTCGGGACTAAGGATTCACAATATCAGCAGGTAGGAAATGCGGTTCCGCCAATGCTGGCAAGGGCAATAGCAGAGCATCTGTGCGGCTATCTGGATTATGGAGCAAATAGCTTGATTAGTGTAGAATCACTTCTGAGGCGGGCATATGGCTGATACGCATTCCAAAGAAACCAGAAGCTATAATATGTCGCGTATCAGAAGCCAGAACACTAAACCGGAAGCCATGGTACGGAAGTTCCTTTTTTCCACAGGACTGAGATACACAAAAAATGATAAGCGGTATCCTGGTCATCCAGATATTCTACTGCCAAAGTACAGAGCAGTTGTATTCATAAACGGCTGCTTTTGGCATTGTCACGAAGGATGTCCCGATTTTGTTATTCCAAAGTCCAACAAAGATTATTGGGTACCGAAGCTTGAAAAAAACCAGAAACGTGATGAAGAAAACTATTCAGCTCTCAGAAAAGCTGGGTGGAGTGTGCTTATCGTCTGGGAATGCGAACTGAAAAAGGATTTCAGGGACAAGCGACTGGAACAGTTGTACCATCAGATATTGATTACTTAACCGGGGTGTTGATAATGGATGAAGCCGATAATTTCAACTTCAACAAATATTGGGGGCCTGATGATTATAGACCAAGAGTCGTTTTCAAGCGCTGTTCGGATATGCAATGTGTATATTGCGGTGAGATAGCCAACACAAGAGAGCATTGTCCTTCAAAGGTTTTTCTTGCAAAACCTTACCCTGCCGATTTACCTGTAGTCCCTGCCTGTGAAAAGTGCAATAACGGATTTTCTTCTGACGAATTATATACTAAAGTGTTTATCGAGGCATACGAACAGCATTGCTCATATAAATCGAAAACGTCATTATCAGAAAGAAAAGAGGTTAAAGAGGCTCGAAGGAAATTTGAAGAATGTATCAGTTCCGGTGAAATTCATTTCGACAATAGAATTTCGAGAATCCTAATAAAGCTTGCAATTTGCCATATGACTTATGAGCTTACCACCGGGTTCTATAAAGATACTTGGGAAGGCGTACCGGAATATGTATCGTACACATTTCGTCCTAACATGACAACAGAAGAAATCGAATCTTGGGATGACTTCATCATTATGAATGACAACCTCCTGCCCATCATAGGCTCTCGAGCGTTTAATCATATCTATGTCCTCGAGCCTGTACTGTCTGCTTTTGATGATAAGGGAGAAGTTATAAAAAAGCCTTTCATTGTGATGGATTGGATTGATGTTCAAGATAATAACTACAGATATGTGTGTTGGCTTGATAAAACCTACATGAATATTCTGATTGCTATTGACGAATTTTTGTATGCTAAGGTTATGTTTAAGCAAAAAAACAATCTGTCCGAAGGAGGCTGATTAGCAGTATTATGATTGCTGAAATTTATCATAAAAGTGTTGATACTGGCTCTGAAGACCAATTGACAGGAAATGTTTTCGGAACATTGAGATATTTGCCACTGTTTTCATTTTATTGTTTCTTCGTTCATCATACTGAACCCCTAAAACCACCGAATCCCTTTTCATTTAATAGTGCTGATAAATCATCGAATATAAGCAGACTGTCGGTCTTATTTTTACATATAGAGTCAAATAAGCCCTGCCAAGTCATATAACCAAACGCGACACTTCCGCTGGAATATTTGTTTTGTGCTCGTTGAAAATAGCAATCGCTGATTCCTCACGAGCAAGCAATATCAAAAACTTTATCTTATTGTGGTAGTTTCTAAGAAGCAGCTCGGCCTCACGAATTAACTGATCGTCGCCGGACAAATCGCTGTTATACTTAACCTCAATCAATATAACTGCTTGCCCTAACTCTATAACAATATCCGGCTCTGTTTGTGAACAGGAAAAGCTCTGCCAGAAATAAAGATTACGACCCCATTCATCACTTATTTCTGACGGCATTGATTGTTCATGAAACTTACTTGTAGCTGCTGGGATAACGCTATTGACTATTATTTGTCGGACGACAGCGAAAAGGAAACGGTGCTTTGTAACATTACTACGGACAAAGTATATATTGTAATGTGTAAGGAATATATCGCTTGAAGCAGAAACCCGGTTCAAGATCAATTGGCCAGGGTTCTGCTTTTTTTGATAATAAGCGGCCCTCACCATCCGAAGCCCATCAGCATATGCTGTAATTAGACTTAGAATGAAAGGACAGGCGGTATGGATAATCCGACCACCGAACGCACGCCGCTAGTCATTGCGGCTGAAATAAAGATGATAACCTGCCAAACCAGAAAAATCCTGCTTACCAATGCCATTGAAATTGGTCGTCGTTTGCAGGAAGCCAAGGCTCTGGTCAAACACGGGGAATGGGGTAAGTGGCTGGAAGAGTCTGTGAGCTATTCCCAGAAAACAGCCGAAAGACTGATAAAGCTCTACGAAGAATACGGGCCTAAATTCCTTGACGGATTCGACAGGTCAAAATCGACACTGGTGTCGAATTTGACTTACACCCAAGCCCTCCTCCTGCTGGGTTTACCGGAAGAGGAACGGAAGGAATTCATCGCGCAGAATGATGTCGGCAGTATGACCAAACAAGAGCTGCAGCAGGCTCTTAAGGACAGAGACCAGGCCAATCAGGCGAAGGACCAGGTGCTTCAGGAGAATCAAGCACTTAAAAAAGGGCTGGAGACGATCGACAGCACAATCGCCCAATTAAAAAAGGACCAGGCTAAGGCTCCATCAAGGCCGGTGAATCCGGAAAATATCAAAGCAGAGGACTCCTCTACCGGTATAGCCCCCTCTGCCAGCCAAACCGCCCTGCCGACCCACAACCTTAAAACCGAACGTGATCCCGACGCACACATCAAGTATGTAGAACAATGCGACGTTTGCTGCAAAACTATCGCCGATACCTTCTTCGATCTGACGACCGCACTCACCAATCTGACCCATATCGATCCGAAGTTGAAAGAAGAAAAAAGAAAAGATGCTAACCGGCTGATTGAATACATGACAAAGACAATTAAAGAGTGGCCGCCGCCCAAGAAGCCGCTTCGCGTTAATTCCTGATTACGTAACCATTAGACAAGCACAGCCATAGTATGTACTTTCAGAAGACTGATGAAAACGCCGATACCGATGACGCGAATGACCTCATTATCAACCTGATCAAGACCCAGACTAGCAAGCTCAGATAAACGCAAAGCACAATTCAAGAAGATCGTGATAATGCAATGATCTCTTGGTGATTTCTGGCTTTGAATAAGAACCCTGACGGATTCCTCTAAACTTAAGTATTTTGGTATCCTCTTAGGAAGCTTTGGAGTTTCTAATTCCTCCGCAATATTGTTTTCAATAAGATGGACCTTAGTTTTGAGGTATTTCCAGAATTGACGGATCGATACAATTTTTCTTGCCCGTGTACCAGGGGCAGCATGGAGTTCATTTTGGCAATAAGTAATAAAGGCATACATATCGTTTAGTGATATTGACCGAACAAGGTCAATATTAACAAATGAGAAATCGCGATACTGTTCGACCAATTGACAAGTCTTGTTTGATTGCATAATCACTCTCCATTCTAAGTATTGTTGACAAATTAGTGAGGAGAGTGGTTTTACTCTTTTAAAGTAACTACCAGGGGCAGGTTAATATTTTTGACTGCCTCATCGTAGGATAATTAGAAGTAAGTTTTAAATTATTGCTTCTGCGCTGCGTACAGGAAACGACAGTAACCTATTTCTGCCGCATTCTTCATAAGTTCGAGATTTAGCCACCCAGCTAGGTCATAAAACGGTCTGTCTGAAAAAGGCCATTTAGTACGTTCACAACAAACGAGTTCATCATTCGACAAGCACGACACTGCATTTTTCCATTCATTTTGCAGCTTAATAATTCGCTGCTTCGTTTCTGTAATATTCCCAGGCCAGTGAACACTCTCGCGACTTAGAGTTCCGTTGCCAAACGAATAATTGAGTACCATTGACCACCAAAATGTAATATGCCAGGTGATCCAGGCTATACTGGCCGGCCCAATATCATAAGCTTCAGAATCTGGCCAATCTGCGTACCATATTCCGGATTGATTGACAACATTAAGACCCTTTAAAGCAGGTCGCCACAGACTTTCTTCATCTTCTAGGTCTTTGAGGTGGTACTCTAACATTTGCCATGAAATATCAAATTGAAAGTTGAGTGTATTACGTATGCTTTCCGTTGAGCCTAAAATTTCTTTGTCATTCATTTGGCGTTCTCCTTTAGTTAATGGTGACTAAGACTCATACCGAAGCAAAACCCCTATTTAAGTCATTGTTAATTGCATCTGATAATGACAAATGAGTAACGATCTCTTTTCCTGCTTCTTGTAAAAGAATTATATATTCATTTATTTTAGGCTTAAATTCTTCCGGAGGCGAGGTCAAATACTTCCCTTGAGTGGCATATATTTCTCCTACTAATCCCATTTGCATCTTCTCAGCAACTCTATTGATCCAAAGAGACACCACATCAAATTCTTTCCTATCAGGCAAACCACAGTTTGATATCATGATTAATTTGGGAATCTGTAATTCTGCTGACTTAATTTGATTATTACTCTGTGACAGTTCTTTTTGGGAATGAGGACTGCCTATCATTGTCATTCTATCCATAAAAACCTTTAGCAACCCTGAAATATTTCCAAAATATACTGGAGTAGCAAAAACAATTATATTTGCTCCACTCATTTCAGAAAGAATACTCAACATATCATCATTAGTCACACATTGACCGGGGCCTCTGGTCCAACATGTATGACAACCTTTACAATGCTTAATATCTTTCTCCGCTAGAAAAATATTAATACAATTTGCTCCTGCCTCTTCTGCTCCCCTTAGAAAAGCGCTAACCATGATATTTGTGTTACTTTCTTTACCTTTTGCGCTGCCATTTATTGCTACAATTTTCATATTCGAAATCCCTACCTTATTATGATTTGTGATACAAACATTATAACGTTGTATCTATATATATCATAGACATAATCTATATAATCTGCAATTTAATTATTTTCTTTATTATCACTAAGTTACCATCTCAAATGGGAGGTATTATCTGGATAAAACGGGGAGTTAGTCAGTTGATTACGAGTATAGACAATAACACCTTTGCTCTTGGTATCTACTTGTTCACATTATTCTAATAACCCAGTAGTAGAAATGCCGTCCAACCTCTATTGAACTGCCCCCTGTCAAGTAGACAACCAAAAAAGAAAAAATGGTATTACTGGACTCTGTCATAATGGGGTCCAGTTTTCTTATGCAGCGTTCTCAATTAACTGGCGGTAGGTCATCGGAGAGATTTTGTTCAGTTTCTTTTGCCGACGCTCGTAATTGTAGAAATATATGTACTGCTCAATCGCTGCCACCAGGTTATCATAATCCTTGAACTTTCCAAGGTAGTACATTTCACATTTTAGAATGCCCCAAAAGCCTTCCATAGGGCCGTTATCGATACATCGACCAACACGCGACATGCTTTGTATCATTCCCACCTTATTCAATCTGGTCTTAAATTGCTTACTTGTATATTGAAAACCTCTATCACTATGAAATATCGGGTGGGCATCCGGGTATTTAGAAACGGCTAGATCAAAGGTGTCAAATACGAGCTGGTTATTGTTATTACGGCCCATAGCATAAGAGATGATACTTTTATCTTTAAGATCGAGGATCGCGCT
>LOEZ01000047.1 GCA_001516055.1 Gracilibacter sp. BRH_c7a | reverse complement strand
AAACATGAAGACTTAATTAAAACAGATAAGGCAGCTATGGAGTGTATTAATCCAAACCGTAGAGGTCAAGACAGGGATAACTATATTTGGATAAGAGATGCTGAAGACAATCAGCTTGTAGTAGGAACCCAAGCTAGAATTCTCTATCAAGATGCTGAAGGAAGAAAGACCATTGCTCTTAAGTTTAATGAAATGGTGAGAAACGGGGAAATTGGCCCAGTAATGCTAGGTAGAGATCACCATGATGTAAGTGGTACAGATTCACCCTTTAGAGAAACAGCCAATATCAAAGATGGAAGTAACGTCATGGCCGAAATGGCCATCCAATGTTTTGCCGGAAATGCCGCTAGGGGAATGAGTCTTTGTGCGCTCCACAATGGCGGGGGTGTTGGAATTGGTAAAGCAATTAATGGTGGATTTGGCCTTGTTTTAGATGGTAGTGAAAGAATAGATAATACCATAAAATCTGCAATGCTATGGGACGTAATAGGTGGAGTGGCTAGACGCAACTGGGCTAGAAACGAAAATTCCATTGAAACAATAATAGAGTTTAATAAAATGTATGAAGGAAAAGGTCATGTTACTATACCCTTTGTCGCTAGTGATGAACTGATTGAGGATATAGTGAATAGTAATTGAAAATACTATAGGGCTATTAATCTCTCTCTGGAGCACCTACCATTGTGTTACCACTAGACGGCACCTTATCCTGAGTTAACTGGATAGGTCGGAAGGGTTGCACTTATTGCATCAATGATTTAGATATAAAAAAACCAAGGAGCCAATAAAATATAGACTACTTGGTATATGGTAATATCATTATGAAATCCCAGTATTAGACTATTAATGGCAAATCTACTGTAATTTTGAATTGGGATCCATAGGTCTGTCTCCCGCTAAATTATTTTCTGCGGAAATTAAATGTTCCATTCCTCTAACTAATGTATCATCTTCAAGTACACTATACAAATGGTATCCTAGATCTTCACGGTCTACTAATACCTCTTCAAGAACCTGAACTGTACCGAAATCCTTAAGCTCATGGGCCCGAGATATGGTCTGTCTCATCATCTGCTGGAGTTTCAATTCTTGTTCAAGATCGTTTCTAAGAAAATCACGCATAGTGTAACGGCCTTCAACCTCATGCTTAATATATGACAATTCATGCTGGGTAACTGGATGAGCTGTAGGCACAACCCCAAGCCTAGCTACTCTTTCACCAACCATATCAATATGCTTTTGGGTTTTGTCAATATGTTCGTCTAAGAGATGATGTAAGCTTAAAAATGACTCAGCACCCTCTGTTAGCCAATGATGCTTATTATATTGATGAAGAGCAATTGTTAAAGCACATTGATGATCATCTAACATAAGACCCATTTCTTGCCGGACCTCTACGGGAAGAGAGATTCCAGAGCCTACTTTTTTTGCGGTCCTTGGTTGTTGGCGTAAAATCATAGTATGGTCAGTATTATGACCAGGCATTTTAGAATCGAAACCTGTTTTGTTAAGGTTAAATTGTCCCTGAAAATTGGTCATGTCAGTCATTACTTTGTTAATGTCCATAGTTGGCTTAGTTGCTACTGGCGCTATATTTTCCATTTTAAAACCACTCCTTTTTGTAATGATAACTTTATTAATATTATCTAATTGTAGGACATATTATATGCATATATTTCAAAGGATACTGCCAAATATAAATTACCTTTAGAAACCTAGCGGAATATATCTCCAATATAAAAGTAAAAGGCTTTCTACATAATTACAAGGATTGTTTTCAATATTAAAAAGAAAAGCTTAGTGATTCAGACAGAAAATGGAATAACTATGTATTAATAATATGCTGAAAACACATACTACTAATGTGTTTTAAATTAACCCTATTATAAAGGAGAATTTGTATGAGAAAAATCACAACGGCTGAAATGTTGCAGTTTCGTGAATTACTACAGATGGAAACTATATCGTTAGCGAAGGCTAAGGCAATGGGTACCTTAATCGAAGATGATGAATTAAACAGTTTATCTATATCTGGAATTCAAGCGGCAGAAGGTAGAATTAAAGGATTGCAGCAATTTATTAATGAAAATGACATTGTTTCTATGGGGGTGAACTAAGGTGTCCATTTTTGATAAGATTAAGAATAATGATGAGTTAAAACTTAGCGATAAAGTAATTGCTAATGATGCTTTAATGGGGCTCAAAGGGTTATCAGCAGGCTATCTAGCAGCTACTCTAGAATCAAGTACACCAGAAGTACGACGTTTATATTCAGAGTATTTGACCCAAAGCGTACTGGCACATGAAGGTTTAACGGCATTGGCTATAAAAAAAGGCTGGTACCAACCATATAATCACCCTGAAGAGCAAATATCCCAGGCCATTCAGGACTCACAATGGGTATTAAATACACAAGCTTGAACATCAAAAAGACCCTTACTTATCAAAATGTTCTTTATCAAAAAGACTTTTAATATCTGAGGGTCTTTTTCATGATTTTAAAAAATGTGTCCTGTGGGGCCACTTTCTTTGAGGTTTAAGAGGAATTGATGGAAAAAAATTCCCCCACAGCAATAAGAATTGCAAAAATGAATAGACTTGTTAAGCTGACCACAAAAGTTGGAGTAAATAAACTGATAATATATGCTACTAAGGCCCCATAACTCCATCACCAGTAGATAAATAATATTACCAGACTTAGGAAGTACAACTAAATCCCCTGCTAGGTAATTTAGGATAGTTCAAATTATTGTTACAAAGAATATCCAACTTAATAGGTTACCATCCATTAACCCAAACGTAAGCCATGCAAAAACAAAGGTCATTACAAACTTTATTAATAAGGCAGTTATTGTAACCATAGGGAATGCTAAATGACTATCCATACATTTACACAAGTCATAACTTTAACTTCCATACTGAATAGATCTTTCTAAGAAAATAGATAAATTTTTTAGTAAGGTTATGATTAAAACATAGTCTAGAGAGGGGGTATTTATAGTTGGTTAGAGGAAAAGGACTATTGCGTGGATTATTGATTACAGGTAAACATCTTTTTGGTAAGCCAGTAACACAACTATATCCAGAACAGGAACCCATACTTCCGGCACGATTTCGTGGCCCAATTAATGTGGATAAGGAAAAATGTAATGCTTGTGAACTTTGCGTGAAATCTTGCCCCGTCCAAGCAATCAGCCTTGAAGCAGAAAAGTTAGATAAGAAGAAAATTCTTAAAAAATATGAAGTTGATCCATCAATATGTATGCACTGTAACTTATGTGTCGAAAGCTGTCCCAAGGACGCATTAGAAAATAAACCCGAATTTGCAAGGGCTACACTCCATAAGCCTAAGGTGGAAAACAGAATTAGGAGGCATTAGTTTAGGGCATTAGTATAATAATGGTTTTTATTATTTTCTAGCGTAGTTACCCTTTTCAACATGATTCTTAAGTTTTAGTAATCCATCAATTAGTGCTTCAGGTTTTGGAGGACACCCTGGAATATATATATCTACTGGTATAAATTCCGATAAACCGCGTACCACATTATATGAATCTTGATAGGGTCCTCCACTAATTGCACAGTTTCCCATAGCTATTACCCATTTAGGTTCAGCCATTTGATCGTAAAGACGTTTCACTATTGGTTCTACCTTTTTGGTAATAGTTCCAGCAATAATCATAACATCTGCCTGTCTAGGAGAAGGTCTGAATACTTCATAACCGAAGCGCCCAAGGTCATAACGGGCTCCTCCTGTTGCCATCATTTCAATCGCACAACAAGCCATACCAAAAGTCAATGGCCAAAAAGAACGGGAACGAGCAGTATTCAATAGTCTATCAAGGGTAGATAAGATTATTCCTTTCTTTCTCACTTCTTCTACTTCTTGTTCTGTAACTTCTTTGGTTGAGACTTCTTCATTAACTGACATGTGCCACCACCTCCTTCTATAAGTTTCCCATAAAAATTATATTTGATTAAGCCAATTTTGTCCTAGATAGGTACGATCTACATAGTACTTGTATTTAAACAGAATTAGGTCAATGGAAAACCTATTATTGAATAGTAAATTTAAATTCGTATCTACATGCAATTAACATTTTCTTACTATTTATGATATACTAGTGCTAAAGGGGTGGTTCTAATATGAATACTTCTAAAAAGATATTGTTAAAATTAATCCAACAAATACCTGAAAGCCAAATTCCAGAAGTTATAGACTTTATTGCCTTTCTAAAGATAAAAAAGGATAGGGAAATATTTAAAGACCTAGAGATAGCAAGTGAAAGTAGTATGGATTTTTGGGATAATGAAATTGATGATGAGGTGTGGGATAATGTATAAACAGGGGGATATATTATTAGTGCAAATCCCCTTTAGTGATTTATCATCTGCCAAAAAGCGTCCAGTATTAGTTCTATCTAATAGCGAATATAATAGTAGGACAAGCGATATAGTAGTTGCTGCTATCACATCTAATATTATTACAAAAGATTACACTATTCTGTTTTCAGCAGAAGACTTAACTGAAGGAACATTAAAGGTTAATTCCTGTATTAGGGCAGACAAAATTTACAGTATTTCGCAAAGTATTGTATTAAATAGGTTTGGGTGTGTTAATGAAAGTATTTTACATAGGACAATAGAAAAATTAACAGAGCTGGTGAGAGGTAATCAAAAGTGATTTAATTTATAGTTACTGTATAGTGGTTGGAATTAATTACTTTAGCTTCTATACAAGAAGTATGGGATGCATTTCCAGTTTAGCTGGGAGCGCGCCTGACTGGCAGTCAGGAAGGTCATGGGTTCAAGTCCCAGTATCTCCACCATATTAAAGACAACTGAGGTCGATTAATTCGGTCTCAGTTTTTGTTTGGTGCTTACTTTAGAAGTTCACATAGGCACACTTTATGTAGAAGAGCTTAAGCTGGCGGATATGTTTCCTCATAAGGGGCATGTTGAATTTTACGCGTTCTTGTCGAAAGAATGAATGTAAATACGTGCAAAAAGAATAACTAAATTCCTAATCAAATAATGAAACTCAGTTAAGTCTCATATTGACAATCAGTTAAAAACATAATATATTGAATATATATTCAATCAATAATAATCGGGGTGTTGATATGGCAAGGAATCAAGAGCAAAACGATAAGATCCGTAAAGAACGCAAGGAACAGATACGCGCAGAAGCGCTTAGACAGTTTGCCACCCAAGGGTTGTTTGCTACGCGAATTGCGGATATTGCTGCAGGCGTTGGCATGGCGCAGGGGTTATTGTATCACTACTATCCCTCCAAGGATATGATCTTTGTGGATTTGATCGACGACGCGCTCGATAAGTTGAACAAAGCTTCCTTATATGTGAAGGATATGCAAGCTTCGGCGCGCGAAAAGATCCTTTTTGCTCTACAGGAGCTCTTGAAAACCATCGAAACAAGCGAGCAGTTTTCCGACACTTGCCGCTTGATTGCACAGGCGACGAACTCAACAGCAATCCCGGAAGATGCACAACAGCTTATTGAGGAAAAGAGAGATATCCCCTATGAAGCAATCGCAACTGTCATGGCAGCGGGGCAGCGCGAAGGCAGCGTGATTGCAGGCGATCCAAGGATGCTAGCCATACTGTTTTGGACGAGTGTAAATGGGCTTGCAATCTATTATTCAACCCGTAAGGATGCAGGCGAGATGCCTGATTATCGCATCCTTGCAAAAATGTTCTTGAGAGACAAGGTTTTTGGTGAGGAGGAATGAAGATGGGACAAAGTATTATGCGTTTTTTAGATGAAGATGGGAAATTAAAGCAGTTTCCCGCCAAACAGCAAAAAAGGCTTTTGGCATATGCTTATTTAGCGAAAAAATTTGAGTTTGACATAGAGTATTCCGAGCAGGAGGTCAATGCTATCATCGGTTCATGGCATACTTTTGGAGACTATTTTGTGCTGCGGCGCGGACTTGTTGAAAGCTGTTATCTGTGTCGCCTGCCCAACGGAAGTAAGTATTGGCGGAACAAGGCGAAAAAAGGGGATAGTGAACAATGAGCTTCAAAGCAAAGTTAATGCATACCATGATGAAATATCGTCATCTGTTAAAAGGGCATTTGTACCGTGAGGTGATTGATCAAAACACCTCTATCGAAGCGCTGCGTCGTGAATGTGATGAAAGAGCTGAAAGACTATGTAAGCCTTTAGAAGGAGTTACATACTCAGCAACAGAGTATTCCGGTTGCTATGCCGAGTGGGTTGAGCCGGAAAACGCGCCTACAAATCAGGTTGTGCTATATTTTCACGGTGGTGGCTTCGTGATGGGCAATGCAAGATCCCATCGCAACATCGTAGGCGGCTTTATGAAACGATTGGGGATGAAGGCCCTAGTATTCGATTACAGCCTTGCACCGGAATATCCTGCGCCTACGGCAGTCAATGATTCTGCCGCCATCTATGCATGGCTGCTCGAACAGGGCTATCAGCCTAAGAATATTGTATTTGCGGGGGATTCCGCAGGTGGGGGCATCGAGCTTGCCACGCTTTTGAAGTGCAAGGATGATGGTCTGCCAATGCCCGCTGTCTGTGCTGCATTTTCTCCATGTACTGACATGACAATTTCAGGCGAATCACATAAGACCAGAGCTAAGGCCGATCCATGTACGCCAAAAGGCATGACAGAAACGTATCTTGGATATTATGTAGGAAATGGTGATCCGAAGTGTCCCTATACGTCACCATTATTCGGTGAGCTTTCCAGTTTGCCGCCGATCATCATTCAGGTTGGCAACGACGAAACGCTGCGGGATGATTCCACACGCTTTGCAGAAAGAGCAGTTCAAGCAGGCGTAGAAGTGCAATGCCGTGTGTGGAAGGGCATGTTCCATTGTTTCCCACTATTAGCACCAATGTTTCCCGAAGCTACAGAGGCACTAGATGAAGTATGCAAATTTATTTGGATAAAGCTTGGCAGGTGATTGAGGAAAGAGAAGCTTGCAAAGTCACTCACTACCGAATTGACTGACTTAATTTCGTACCTTCCATATTTTCTGAAGGACGTGGGACGTATTTGAAATACTTTTTTTAGCATAACTGGGAGCGCTCCTGGCTGGCATTCAGGAGGTGTGGGTTCAAGTCCCACTATTTCCGCCAAATCAAAAACATCGGGGTCGATTAAATTCGATCTCAGTTTTTTATTTTTAGCAGAAATAACTTCAACGTAAGTCTTCTTTTACATCAACGCCAACTATATCATTTTGAATACTAAGCAAACTTATCTCCAGCATGTTGCAGGGCACGCATACTTATTCTGCTTATTATTCATAGAAAAATGCCAAAGCTGAGTAGCTACATTATTTAATTTTATTGTAGTAGTCAGTTTCAAGTATTTTGGCAGAATAATAAAACTTGCTTTCAACTATAGATAAAACCCACTTAAGATAGTCTTCTGTAATATCTGCATCTTCATTTGGAATAAACTCTTTAGTTAGTGAATTGTACTTGCCTTTGTCAGTTATAAAACTTTTATTTCTAAATATCACGAGAGGTTCTGAATCAGAAAATATATCTTTTCCCATCAGAAGCCTTGAATCGTATTCGAGCCCTAGTAGATTAGAAAGTGTAGGTATAATATCAAGATTTGAACTTGGTTTGTGTATAGTAACAGGCTCCATATCCTTTGTATAAAGGATAAAGGAACTCTTGTAAAGTCCAAAATTTCTTTCTATTTTGTGTCCGGCAAGCTCATCTATAGTTTTATCATCTAGTCCATAGGGGTAGTGGTCAGTACATAAAGCTATTAGTGTTTTATTTGCAACATCTGCTTCATCCAGTTGATATAGTAAATGTTCTAGAGCTTTGTCAAGCTCAACTTGGGTGGCCAAATAGGCCTGGCCTTCTTCTGAATAGGGTAAATTCTCAACATACTTTTTGTTTTTAAAAGCCATACTGTTTCCAGTAAAAGAGTACTGCATATGGCCGCTTACTGTCAGGTAATAAGCATGGAAAGGTTCATTATCAATGTATTCTGGAATGGTTTTTTCCATCATTTCAAGGTCGGATGCAGGCCATACATTTTCTACTTCCAGACCGTTTCCAACTCCTGTATAGTTATAACCCATATTGGGATGGGAAAGATCCCTATTATAGTAAGTATAAGTATGGTTATGATAGGCTACTGTTTTATAATCTAGCTTCTTTAACTGATTCCCCATAACAAAAGGTAGATCAATGTTGACAGATTCAGTAAAACTCCAGACACCACTTTTTGGAAGCAAACTTGTTAATGTAACATATTCACCATCAGAAGTACTTACATCCCAAGAAGGAACATAAAAGTTTGTAAAATTGTAGCCTTTGTGGAGCATTTTATATAGGGTAGGAGTTATATCCTCATGAACTGCATAAGGAGAAAAACTTTCAGCGATAATAAGTATCAGGTTGTATCCTTCATATTTTTCAGTAGACTCGTTTTTTGATGTAGGTTCTACATTTGCAAAATAGTTATGCATTTCCTCAATAACTTTGTTATTTTCCTTTACAATAAAATCCTTAAAATCTATATCCATGATATTATAATCTATTTCTTTATCGATCTTGTTATCCTTATCAGTATGGTCTGGATTAGAAACCGGAAAGTCAGGAGGGTCCAAAGCAGGTGACCATCCCGTTAAGACTCTTTGCAGATCTAACCGCATGGTAGTAATCATACCAAGTTTCTCAGTGGAAAGAACGGGATCACAATTTTTATAATACAAATCATAGGCTGAATTATGTTCCTTACCATTGCCATAAATGGCAGCTAAACCTATTACATAGATCAGCACAATGGAAAGAATTAATAGGATCTTGTAAAGCTTATCTAATGTATTAAAGGATAATAATCTTTTCCCCAGGCCTACCATTAGTATAGTAGGCAGGAAAAACAATAATATCCAAACAAAATTTTGCATAGTTAATATCCAAATATCCTGCCAAAACTCAAAAACCTGAGAAGCATTTCCCGCTGAATAAAAACTATAGAAGGTTCTGAAAAACTGGTAGTGGACCAGCTGAGAAGAGAAGATTAAACTTGTTAGTGCAAGGAGGAAAAAAGATAAAATATAATTAACTTTATTTTGGAAGCAACTGCAGATTATATAATAGATAATTGCTAAAATAGTTGAAGAGAGTAAGGAAATAAAGAGGCCTTGTGCTAAAAAATTATTGGTGGTAGCTAATCTTAATGATGTCTCCATAAAAAATAATGCAATTATAAAGTATAATAACAAATTAAAGTTTTTTAACAATGAAAACATATAAAAAATTTCACCCCTTCATTCCATATTTTAGCATAATTCAACATAATACGCAGAGTGAATTTTTTTCATTGTTATTTTCTAATAATAGATATTAAAGACTGGTTTTTAAGGTGCTTGTAGCAGGTCTCGTTGCAGCTATAGTAATGTCAGGGTTAATCTACTAACTTCCTAATACTTGGGTATGAGGTTTGGTTCTTGGAGTAAAAAGCCCTTGTTTTCGTTTATCCGATCTTTTAAGGATCTAAAGTGATCAGAAGATAACCCTGTGTTATATTTTACCACTCAAGCATGAAAAAATAATGCTGAAAAAGCCAGAGGGTTTGCCATGCCATTATGTAGTAGTTCCCGCAGAAAATAATTTATTAATAACTACTTACTATGCAACTTGTTTGGTGGTAAACTGGCTTATTTACTCAGATGAGATGATTTTATACGAGAAGTAATATAGTGTACCAACAAGTACAATAGATTTATAAACATATGAAAATCTAGACGGGTATATATTTGGATACTCTTGGTAGTACTTGCACTTGGTCCGTTATACTATGGGTTGTGTATATATATAAGTTATGATGTAATATAGATATAATCCGTGAATGCTTTAAAAGGATACTTGATTAGAAGAACTATTCAACTATATGGAGGAAAATATAATGAGGGCTGAAATAATTTCGGTGGGTACTGAATTATTATTAGGACAAATAGTTAATACTAACGCACAATATCTTTCGAGAAAACTTGGTGAGTTGGGTATCGATGTGTTTTTTATTAGTTGCGTGGGAGATAATGAGAGCCGTTTAATCGATGCTTTGAATACTGCAACCAGAAGAGCTGAGATTATAATCATTACCGGTGGCCTTGGTCCTACAATGGATGACATTACCAAGGAAACGGTTGGAAATCTGTTGAAGCTTCCTTTTAGCTTGCATCAGGAAAGTCTAGAAAGAATAGAGAACTACTTTTATCGTGTTGGGCGTAAAATGCAAAGTAGCAACCGTAAGCAAGCAGAATTTCCAGAGGGTGCGATAATTCTTCAAAATGATATGGGAACTGCTCCGGGCTGCATAATTGAGAATGAGGATAAGATATACATTTTACTCCCAGGACCCCCAAGGGAATTAGGGCCCATGTTTGAAGCGAAAGCCATTCCATATCTACAAAAGAACAACAAGGGGACATTAGTTTCAAAGGTTCTCAGGCTTATTGGCATAGGTGAAAGCACAGCAGAAGAATTAGTTAAAGACATCTTGATTGAACAATCAAACCCCACCGTGGCACCCCTGGCAGGAGATGGTGAGGTTTCCTTTAGAATTACTGCCAAGTCAGAGAGCAAGGACAAATGCATGGACATGATTTCAGAAGCGGAGGGGAAATTAAGGAGTCGGTTAGGTAAATTCATTTATGGAACAGATGACGATAATATAGAAATCGTAGTTTCCAGGATATTGTTGCAAAAGGGGATCAAGATAGTAACTGCAGAGTCATGTACGGGAGGAATGGTTGCTAACATGCTGACAGATAACCCTGGCGTATCCTGTGCCTTTAATAGTGGCTATATAGCATATTCCAATGCAGCAAAAAATAGGATACTAGGTATTAGTGATGAAGGACTTGCTAAGTATGGAGCTGTAAGTGATTGGAGTGCCAGGGAAATGGCCTTAGCAGCTTTAAAGGCTTCTGATGCAGATGTGGCTGTATCCACTACAGGATATGCAGGTCCAGAGGGTGAAAATGTGGGATTGGTATATATAGGAGTGACAGATGGTTTTAGAACCATAGTAAAAGAAGTAAGACTGATAGGTGAACGGAAAAGAATTAAAAATCTAGCCGCCAAATATGCACTTAATGAAGTTAGACTTTTTATCATGGGAAAATAGTAGCATACCAAACAACAGTAAGCTTGAAACATAAGGAAAAGCATAGATACTCAAACATGTGAGGATATTACCTCAATGTTATAGCATTAAATTTGTTACATTCATGTTAATGAGTATGGATATGGAACTTTCCTGTGACGAACGGGTGCTGAAGGAGATGGATGTTGATATTAAAAAGCCTTATGCTACTTCGTAATTGACGCTTGCTACTGGGAGGCATATCCTGAATGGAAGTCCGCTTGCCTTTGGCGAGGGCAATGTAAAAGGGAGGATTAAAAACGTGTTAAACTATAAGAAACCCTCGTTTTGGATTGTAAGTGTCGCAGTCGTCGTGGTAATCGTGGCAAGTGTGTATTTGTTGACAAACCCTCAATCTATCTCCCTTCCTGATGTAGATGTGGTCCAATCAATTGAAATGGAGCAGTTCAATGAAGGCTCAAGCCTTGGTATAGTCACCATAACTGACAGAGAGGATATAGATATCGTGCTGTCCAATCTGTCGGGAGCTAAAAAGACGATGAGGATATCTACAAACGATTATCCGACACAAAATAATTATCTCGTCGTCAGACTTACACTGGAGAAAGAGAGAAGAACACTATGTCTATATTCGGACGGCGGCAGCTATTATGTCGAGGAGCCGTATGTCGGGGTATATAAGAGCAACAGAGATGCAAGTGTTGCAATATACAAAGTATATACAGTAACTCTTGAACCTACTTCACCAGAGTGGTCACCAGAACAAATTGTAGGTGTCGATATGGCTGAGCTTGACTTTGCTTCAGATGATATTGTGATTTTTCACGACTATTTCGGATTGTTTGTATACAATCTTAATTCACTTAAAATTATACGTAGCCTAGACTTGAAGCCTCTGAACTGTCATCAAACGCAAGGAGATAACTATTGCGATGTTTCGGTCAGCATGGACGGTAACACGGTACAATTACATCCCATGAGCAGTAAAAATATGTATGTATATAAAGTTTCAAGCCATATTTTGCAGGAAACAATTTATAAGCCAATGGCGGATTCATTTAGAAGTCAGTTTGTTCCCATAGAAGAAGTAATTGATTCAACAATACTTGGCAATTATAGCCATAACGCAGTCCGCTTTGGCACGGGTGAATATGGGTATCTTCATACATACGATGGGACGCTTGGCACATTGTCATATGTGCGAGGTGATATGATGTTTTCTTTGTTTGATATAAACGAATAATCGACTTATAATTTATTGTAAATAGCAGCACAGAAACATGATAGAAATAAAGAAGATTGCTAGTGGGGAGTACATAAGTTTACCTCCCGGGGGATAGATTTCAATAAAAGGTTACTACATCAATAATCTTTTACGTAATTGTATAAGACTTATGTGATACCGCACGTTGAGTGTGTGGTGTTGATAGAGCGGAAATAGCTTGGTAGTAAGGGGTTAAGGTATTTTAGGTGTAATTGAAGGAAGTAGTTTATGTTCCCTCAGATGGTTTGGGGGAACTTTCTGTTTAGAAGGCCACACTAATACGCAGAAATAAACTTTAGCGCTTTTATACTTTAGGACAATAAAAATATAATTAAAGTCGATAATTATTTATTGTTAAACAATAAATTTTGTGCTAAAATCAGATTAATAATAACTAAGTGAGGTGCTTTTTATGAAACGAGAAACAATCTTTTTAAAGCTTGCTGTTTTTCTTATGGGACTTCCTGTTCTTGCTTTGTGTATATTTGGGTTGCCTTGGATAGCTAATAATCCAGTAAATCCAGATTATGCCTATATACTATATCCTATTTTAACAGGTATGTATGTATCAGTGATACCGTTTTACATTGCATTGTACAAGGCTTTTAGACTTTTAAGCTATATTGACAAAAACATCGCTTTCTCGGAACTATCTGTAAAGGCTTTAAAGTATATAAAATACTGTGCAATCACAATCAGTACCTTGTATGTGGTAATGATGCCATTCGTTTATCTCGTAGCAGAGAAAGACGATGCCCCAGGTCTCATAATAATCGGAATGGTCCCTATCTTTGCTTCAATGGTAATCGCAGTCTTTGCTGCTATTCTTCAAAAGCTTTTACAAGATGCCATAGATATAAAATCAGATAATGATTTAACGATATGAGGTGAATAACATGGCAATTATAATTAATATTGATGTGATGCTGGCTAAAAGGAAAATGAGTGTAACAGAACTTACAGAGAAGGTTGGAATAACGATGGCAAACCTCTCAATACTAAAGAACGGAAAGGCAAAAGCTATTAGATTTTCAACTTTAGAGGCAATATGCAAAGCTTTGAAGTGCCAACCAGGTGATATTTTAGAATACAAAAGTAACCAAGGCAGTCAGGGATAATAAAGCTTGGTTAATAAACATTGTGGAGGAAAGTAGGGCTTAATATGACAATTATTAGGGGAGGTATAATAATGGACATTAACAATCTGATTATTGAAAATATTGCTAACCCCCATGAGCTGGAGAGAATGTTTAGAAAAGAACCCGAAGCTTTTAAAAGGTCATTCTCTTACGCCTGGGAACAAAACCCTGATTCGCAGGTTCTTGCGGTTTGGTATGAAAGATTACATTTCAAGGAGATGGCAAATACAGATAAAACTTCCTTGCTTCAGAAAGATTTCTTATCCATGGGCATTTTAGCAATTCTGGCCGGGATAAGCACCAGGATAATTTTGCATTTTGCCGAATTGCAAGCAATAGCCCCTATTAACCTTGTTTTTGGTATACTTCCCTTTATTGCTGCCTATTTTGTATACAATAATACCCCCAAAAAAAATATTCTTTACACCCTTGCATCGTTATTCCTAATCTCCGGATTTTATCTTAATATGCTGCCACTAGAGCATAAAGACAGTATTATCCTGGCTTATCTACACCTTCCCATTTTCTTATGGGTATTATTAGGGCTTGCATTTACAGGAAATGAATATGGCATAGGCAGCACAAGATTAGCCTATCTTAAATTTAATGGGGAATTTTGCATACTCTACGCCAGCATGGCAATCAGCGGAATGCTGCTAACAGCATTAACCATGCAGTTATTTGCATTTATCGGCATGGATATAGAAGAATTCTATTTTAAAAATGTCGTTTTATTTGGTGCTGCCGCTCTCGCTATTGTGGCTACATACCTAGTATCAAGGAACCTTAAACTTGCTAAAAATATAGCACCATATATAGCCAAAATCTTTAGTCCTCTTGTACTGGCCACATTGTTGGTCTATCTTATAGCGGTTATTTGGGTCGGAAAAAATCCATTCTTGGACCGCAATTTCCTCATATCCTTCAACGGAATACTCCTTAGTGTATTGGCCGTCACCATATTCTCCATTACCGA